>NZ_JBFPKN010000170.1:0-335 GCF_040948805.1 Paraburkholderia sp. BR13439
GTTCATGACATCAATGCGGCCGAAGCGCTGTTGCACGGCCAGGAAATGGATGTGTCCGCTGACGCCGGATATCAGGGTATCGAAAAGCGCTGCCAGGTAAGCGCGGTTCGCTGGCATGTCGCGATGCTACCAGGCAGGCGCAGACAACTGGACCTAACCGATCGGCTGGACGCGATATTCGATCAGATTGAACGCCTGAAGGCCGGCGTCCGCGCCAAGGTTGAACATCCGTTCCGCGTCCTCAAACAGCAGTTTGGCTATACGAAGACCCGGTACCGGGGGTTGATGAAGAACACCGCCCAGATCACGACACTATTTGCTCTGGGCAACCTGTG
>NZ_JBFPKN010000171.1:0-329 GCF_040948805.1 Paraburkholderia sp. BR13439
GCACATCCAATTTCAGTGATGCCCTGCTGGAATCCAGCCTTGTAACCACTGTAGTCGTCGCATACCAGTTTGCCCTGCCAGCCAGCGAGGAACGCGCGGGCATGCTCGCCTGCACGGCTGTCGGCGAAGTCGTAGACCACGGCGCGTAACTCACTGTAGTGTGTGGGCGTATACGCCCACAGATACGCGCGGTGAGTCTTGCCTTTGCCGGGACTGAGCATCTGTACCGGCGTCTCATCCGCATGCAGCACACCCTGCTGCAGGATTTCCTGATGCAGCGCGTCGACCAGCGGTTGTAGCTGCACGCCGCACGTACCGACCCATGCGCC
>NZ_JBFPKN010000172.1:0-329 GCF_040948805.1 Paraburkholderia sp. BR13439
CACCGGAATTTGTACCGCTCGCTCTTGAGACGCGAAGCACGCGGACATCTGAGATTCGCGTCGAGGTGCGTCGCGCGGACCAATCGATAACGGTTAGCTGGCCAACCTCAGAGGCAGCGCAGTGCGCCGCCTGGCTGCGCGAGTGGCTTGCATGATCCGCATCGATCAGGTGTGGCTGGCAGTTGACCCGCTGGATATGCGGGCCGGCTTCGATACGGCACTGGGTCGGGTGATCACCGTGTTCGGCGCTGCGCATCCGCACCATGCTTACCTGTTTGCCAACCGGCGAGCCAACCGCCTGAAGGTGCTGGTTCACGATGGGATTGGCA
>NZ_JBFPKN010000173.1:0-329 GCF_040948805.1 Paraburkholderia sp. BR13439
TTTGTATTGCCAGTCAGCCGCGATGGTCTGAAGCCGGTTCTTGCGCTCGTGAGACTTGACGTCTCACCACCTTCTATCCGCTGGCTTGATACCAGCCTCATCCTGCATGCGCGTTACGCCGTATTCAGCATCGGGAACATGCCCCATCTAACGAGTCGGTTGCGTGGAGCAACCCGACACTTTTACGGGCATGTTCACTTCAGACTGTATTCGCTTGCTCCCGCGTTACAGATTTATCGTTCGCGCTACTGATCTACGGTGCTTCAATCATGCTCCTTCGGGAACTACGCCGTCCTTTAAGTACCGCCATAGTGCAATCGCGAGACGTC
>NZ_JBFPKN010000174.1:0-329 GCF_040948805.1 Paraburkholderia sp. BR13439
TCGACCAGCACGGCGCCGAACTCGACATCCTGCTGCAGAAACATCGCGATAAGGCCGCAGCAAAGCGCTTCTTCAACCGCGTGCTGGCCGCCTGTGCCGACGCGCCACGAAGGATTGTCACCGATCAGCTTCGCAGCTACCCGGCAGCCAAGGCCGACATCCCCGAACTGGAAAACATCAAACACGTCTTCGTCAAGGCTGTGGCCCGGGTGAACAACCGGGCAGAGAACAGTCATCAGCCTACGCGTGAACGTGAGCGGCGCATGCGCGGATTTCGTGACCCGAAGCGCACGCAGGCTTTTCTCTCCAGCTTCGGCCTGATCCGGCAG
>NZ_JBFPKN010000175.1:0-324 GCF_040948805.1 Paraburkholderia sp. BR13439
GGCTTTGTCCGGATGGGGGTATTGCAAAGATGCTGCGGGTTGTGTAAAAGCGCAACATCATGAAGCCAGCATTGAATAATGCCATATAAAGCCAGACTAAAGACGGGTGAACCGCGCAAGCGCAAGAAGCCGGGGTACCGGGTGACGAACGCGCGGGCGTATAACCAGAGCCTGAGAAAGTGCGGCATGATACAGCACTGTATGTGCCGGGCGGCGATCTGAAGGCGCAGCTTATCAACGCAAAGATCCGTACGCCGGGCGTGTCGGGGCGTGAGCCGACCTACGCCACGGCGTACATCGAGCTGATCTTTACCTTCTACCGGC
>NZ_JBFPKN010000176.1:0-323 GCF_040948805.1 Paraburkholderia sp. BR13439
GCGCGGGCGTGACGCCCGTCATCCCACCGCCAGCTCACACTGTCGGACACGGCGAGGAGCGAACCCGCCGGCATGACCAGATCGTCAGATACATCGAGGACAAAGGCATCTATGCATTTCACAAGAAATACGGCTACGGTGTGCGCTCGCTGGTCGAGGCACAGATCTCGCGTATCAAGCGCTGCATCGGCGAGCGCCTGCTGACGCAGGAGCTTGCGTCGCAGGAAGGCGAAGGCGTAATCATCGCCAACCTGCTGAACCGGTGGAACGCCTTCGGCAAACCGGTTTGCGTCAAAAATGCATAGTCGCGTCCATGGCACGGG
>NZ_JBFPKN010000177.1:0-323 GCF_040948805.1 Paraburkholderia sp. BR13439
GCCGGCAGCGCTGCACGCTTCGGTTGCTGGGGTAGCGGCTCGGCTGTGGCTTGTGGCTGAAGTTGCTCGAGTTCAACTTCAATGGCGGCGAGATCCGCGTCAATCGCCTCATCCAGCAGATTCATCTGATCGCTGCTGAGCTGCTCGCTGCGCCTGCCGAACTGATGGCGTCTGAGAATCGAGATCTCGTGAGTCAACTGGTCGATGCGGGTCTGCCGGTAGCGCAGCTCCCGCTCCTTCTCACCGACCTCCCGGGTCTTCTCCTCGATCTCCCTGTCCCGGTCTTCGACGCGCGCAATCAGTTGCGTGGCGAGCGCACGCAG
>NZ_JBFPKN010000178.1:0-319 GCF_040948805.1 Paraburkholderia sp. BR13439
ACAAACTCTCGGTGAACGTGTCGGCGCCGCCCATGATCTCCAGTGGGCAAGTGGTGGTTCATCTATCAACGCTTCACGAACTCTGCGCGATGACGTGTTTCAGCGGTACTTCAGCAACCTGTTAAGGGCTTTCGAGGTTCCACTTGCTATTGGCGTTGGCTTGTTGGCATAGATTTCGCGTACGAGTATGCGGTTAGAGGGTGTTAGGCACTTTATGTCGGACCTGGTATCCTGGCGGAATGAAAAATCGCAGGCCTTACCCAACGGATGTATCGGATGAAGAGTGGTACTTCGCCGCTCCGTACCTGACCCTGATGAA
>NZ_JBFPKN010000179.1:0-314 GCF_040948805.1 Paraburkholderia sp. BR13439
GGACGGTCACCCGCCACGTCCGCGCTTCGCTCAACATCGCGTACGACTCAACCCTGCCTTCGTGGAACTACAGCATTCGCTCAAGGAACGGCGCATAGCGGGAAGTTATTTCGAGCGCGTTCCTTAGTAAGATGATGCCCGGTTTTCTTTGCTCCATCGTATTCCTGACGCACAAAGGCCGACGCGCTTAACAGGATGCGGAAATACCCCCGCCCGGAATCGGCCTTCCACGATTTGAGCGCCCACCGTCGCTAAATCTTTCGCATTGTGCAATTTCAACGCGCATCAACCTTTTTAAAGCACTGTGAGGCCGG
>NZ_JBFPKN010000017.1:0-189897 GCF_040948805.1 Paraburkholderia sp. BR13439
TACAGGCCTTGCAGGATTGCGCGGGCTTGGGGGATCGAAGCGTCTGGCACGCCGATCTTCTTCGCGAGGTCGTCGGCTTCCGAGTCCTTCAGGCCGGTCGACGGATCGACTGCAACCTTGTGGATCAGCTCAGGCGTCTTTTCCGCGACTTCTTCGACGTCCATGCCGCCTTCGCTCGACGCCATCACGACGATCTTCTGCGAAACGCGATCGATCACGAGACCGACATACAGTTCCTTCTTGATGTCAGCGCCTTCTTCGATCAGCAGACGGTTCACCTTCTGGCCTTCCGGACCGGTCTGGTGCGTGACGAGCTGCATGCCGAGGATCTGGTTCGAGTACTCGCGAACCTGTTCCAGCGACTTGGCGACCTTGACGCCGCCGCCCTTGCCACGGCCACCTGCGTGGATCTGAGCCTTGACGACCCACACCGGGCCGCCGAGCTCTTCAGCGGCCTTGACCGCATCGTCCACCGAGAAGACCGGCTTGCCGCGCGGTACCGCGACGCCGAATTTCCGCAGGATTTCCTTACCCTGGTACTCGTGAATCTTCATGCGTGATTCCCTTCAGTCTGAGAGTTGGATAGAACTTCGATTCCGTTTTGCCGCCGTTCAGGCCGATGCGTCGCCGCTTCGTGCGCGGGCCGCCGCGTCGTCCGACGAGGCCGCGCGTTCCGCCGGACGCGGTGCGTGGCCATACCAGCGCGGATAAAACTGTTTCACCGCCTCGCCGTCGAAACGCAGCGCATGGCAGCGTCCCAGCTGGAATGGCGGCTTGTCGTTGGAATGCTCGCCTGTGCCGTTAGACGATTCGTCTCCCGAACCCGCGTTCGCGCCCGGCGTGCCTTCATCGGTGTTCCACACTTCGCCGGCGAACGCCTGGATCGCGGCGGTCGGCAGCATCGCGCACAGCTCGGTGAGATGCGTGCAACCGGCCGTGCCGGCCAGCAAACGGGCAGCATCGCGACGGAAGTTGTGGAACAGATTGAGCCCGATGAGGGCACGGTAGGCGGGATTGCTGGCCTGGCATAACCCTGGATAGGGCACCCAGTCGGACGACGCCTCGGCGTCGACGACGTTGAGCTTGCGATCGATGGTGATGCGAAGCCAGAGTTCATGGATCGGCTGACCATTGGGCCGGATTCCCGACGGAAGCGCCACATCGCGAGGCTTTTCGTCGGTCAGGCACGCTTCCACATCCCACAGGCCATCGGCTCGCTCGTAAGCTTCCGCTCTGATTGCGCGACGATGGCGCAACTGACGGGACACTGGCGGGGAGAGCGACATGCGGGAAGGAAAGGCCGGATTGGAAAACCTCTGGATTTTAGCATAACGGGTATTTGGGACAGCCCCGATTGCGCACGGCCTCGCGCCGGGTTACGGCGCGGTAATCGACAGCCGTCAGGGCTGACGTGCTAGTCGCCGTCCCAGATGTCGTCGATACCCTTCAGGATCTTGCCGATCGTCGCACCGGAGAAGCCGCGCGACGCCAGGAAGCGCGCCTGCTTCGCGCGCTCCGCCGGCGTTTGTGGCAGCTGGCCGAACTTCTTGAGCCAGACCGCCTGGGCGCGCGCGAGTTCGGTTTCACGCAATTGCGCACTCGCCTCTTCGACGACCGCCGGGTTCAGCGCGTGCTGCTTCAGTTCACCGAGAATGCGGCTCGTGCCAAGCCGCGATGCGCGCCGGTGAACCAGACTTTCCGCGAAGCGCGAGTCCGATAGCCAGTTTTCGGCTTCCAGCGAGTCAAGCACCGTGTCGAGCGAATCGGTTTCCTCGACGTAGGGCTTCAGCTTGCGCGCGAGTTCGGCGCGGCTATATTCGCGGCGCGACAGATAGCCGAGCGCCCGTGCTTTCAGCGAACGGGCTGGGCGTTGGGATTTTCTGCTGTCGTCTTGGTCGGCCTGCCCCGGCTTCACTTCGTCGGCCTGGCGACGCGAACGGCTGTAGGTGACTTCGGAGGGGGGGCGGGAATCGCGCCCGGAGAAATCCGGGCTGGACGATGCTGCAGGGGATGCAGACCGTGTACGCTGCGGCCCGCGGCCTGCGGCGCGGTCGTGTGCGTCGAACGATTCGAACGGATCGAATGGATCGCCGGAATCTGGCGATCCATCCGCCGTGTCGCGCGGGCCGTCCGGATAGCGTCCAGAGTCGGAACCGGACAGCGGCCGGCCTTTGCGTATCACGTGATGCTTACTCTTCTTCGTCCGCGACTTCAGCGTCCGCGCCAGTCACGCCGTCCGCCATCGCGGTGACGCCCAGCGATTCGCGGATACGGTTTTCGATTTCGCGAGCGATGTCCGGATTTTCGCGCAGGAATTCACGCGCGTTGTCCTTGCCCTGACCGATCCGCTCGCCGTTGTAGCTGTACCATGCGCCAGCCTTGTCGACGATCTTCGCCTGCACGCCGAGGTCGATGATTTCGCCCTGACGCGAGATGCCCTCGCCGTACAGGATGTCGAAGATCGCTTCGCGGAACGGCGGCGACACCTTGTTCTTGACGACCTTCACGCGCGTTTCGTTGCCGATCACTTCGTCGTTCTTCTTGATCGAACCGATGCGGCGAATGTCCAGACGCACCGACGCGTAGAACTTCAGCGCGTTACCGCCCGTGGTGGTTTCCGGGTTGCCGAACATCACGCCGATCTTCATGCGGATCTGGTTGATGAAGATCACGAGGCAGTTCGTGCGCTTGATCGTGCCGGTCAGCTTGCGCAGTGCCTGCGACATCAGACGCGCCTGCAGACCCGGCAGCGAGTCGCCCATTTCGCCTTCGATTTCCGCCTTCGGCACCAGCGCCGCCACCGAGTCGATCACGATCATGTCGATCGAGCCCGAGCGCACCAGCGCGTCGGCGATTTCGAGCGCCTGCTCGCCGGTGTCCGGCTGCGAGACCAGCAGGTCGGCGACGTTCACGCCAAGCTTGCCCGCATATTGAATGTCCAGCGCGTGTTCCGCGTCGATGAACGCCGCGGTGCCGCCGAGCTTCTGCATTTCGGCGATGACCTGCAGCGTCAGCGTGGTTTTACCGGACGATTCCGGACCGTAGATTTCAACCACGCGGCCGCGCGGCAAACCGCCGACGCCCAGTGCGATGTCGAGGCCGAGCGATCCGGTGGAGACCACCTGGATGTCTTCGACTGCCTCACCTGCGCCGAGCCGCATGACCGACCCTTTGCCGAACTGCTTTTCGATCTGCGCGAGCGCGGCGGCGAGAGCCTTGCTCTTTTCAGCAGTCAGTCCAGCCGAGCCTTTCTTGCTTTCTTCCATGAATCGTCCTTTGCTATGATGAACGGCGTCTGAGGCAGGTGTGCACCCGTGGTTTCACTCGAATTGAGCGGAGCCTGCAGGACATCACACGAAACGCAGACACTGTATAAAAAAACAGTGGTTTTGGCAAGCGCGATTATGATGCGAACGCGCATTTTTACTGTCGCGTCACCCCCCACTACCCACAATAATGTTCGGAGACCGCTGCGCGCCGGGGCAAGCCCCACGGTGCCGGCAAAGCCAGGCTGGCGCACCATGCGAATTCTGATTGCCGAAGACGACAGCATACTCGCGGACGGTCTGGTTCGATCACTCCGCCAATCGGCCTATGCGGTCGATCACGTCAAAAGCGGCGTAGAAGCCGATACCGCGTTGTCAATGCAGACGTTCGACCTATTGATCCTCGATCTGGGCCTGCCGCGCATGTCCGGGCTCGAGGTGCTGCGCCGCCTGCGCGCGCGCAATTCGAACCTGCCTGTGCTGATCCTGACCGCCGCAGACAGTGTGGACGAACGCGTCAAAGGCCTCGACCTCGGCGCCGACGATTACATGGCCAAGCCCTTCGCGCTGAACGAACTCGAAGCCCGCGTGCGCGCGCTGACGCGGCGCGGCGCCGGCGGCGGCCCGACCGTCGTGCGGCATGGCTCACTGTCGTTCGATCAGGTGGGCCGCATCGCCTATGTCAACGACCAGGTGATCGATCTGTCCGCGCGCGAGCTCGGTCTGCTCGAAGTGCTGCTGCAACGGATCGGCCGGCTGGTCTCGAAAGAGCAACTGGTCGACCATCTGTGCGAATGGGGCGAGGAAGTCAGCAACAACGCGATCGAAGTCTACGTGCACCGGCTGCGCAAGAAGATCGAGCCGAGCGGCGTGCGCATCATCACCGTGCGCGGGCTCGGCTACTGCCTCGAAAAAGCGGCGCCGCCAGCGAATGCGAGCGCGCCCGCCGCCGCTGCCGGCTCCGAGCCGCAAACAGCACAAGCGGCACAAGCAGCACCACCATCCACCGCGCCGTCGTCCGCCGCGATGCCGGCGAGCCATCACTACAAATAGAGAGGCCAGCGATGTCCGCACGCGCTGATCGCGCCACGGCGCACGCGGCGGACCTCGACGAGGCGCGCGACGCGCGCTACGCCAACCCGTTCGCCCCGCCCGACGAAACCGAAGCCGCCGCCGAAGCGCGTCCGCGCTCCCTGTTCGGCGAGATTCTCGACTGGATGCTCGCGCCGCTGCTGCTGCTGTGGCCGATGAGCCTCGCGGTCACCTATCTGGTCGCGAAGTCGATCGCGAACGGCCCATTCGACCGCGCGCTCGAAACCGACGCCTATGTGCTCGCGCGCCAGATCCATCCGGTCAACGGCGTCGCGGAGCTGTCGCTGCCCGAGTCGACGCGCGATTTCCTGCGCGCCGACAACGTCGACAGCGTGTTCTTTCAGGTGCTCGGCACGCGCGGCGAGCTGGTGGCCGGCGAGCGCGACATGCCGCTGCCGCACGAGGAGGACCGCCCGCCACCGGGCCTCGTCGAATTCCGCGACGACGTGCTGCGCGGCAATGACATCCGCGTCGCGTATACGACCGTCGAGTTTCCGCAGACGCCGGGCGCGCAGCCCGTGCTGGTGCAGGTCGCCGAAACGCTAGACAAGCGCAGCCAGCTCGCCAACGACATCATCAAGGGCGTGATCCTGCCGCAGTTCGTGATCCTGCCGCTCGCGATCCTGCTCGTGTGGTTCGGGCTGTCGCGCGGGCTGGAACCGCTGCATGCGCTGCAGGCGCATATCCGCGCGCGCCGGCCGGACGATCTGTCACCGCTCGAAGCGCGCCGCGCGCCGCCTGAAATCGAGCCGCTCGTCACGTCGTTCAACGATCTGCTCACGCGCCTCGAACAGAACATGGAGCTGCAAAAGCGCTTCATAGCCGACGCCGCGCATCAGATGAAAACGCCGCTCGCCGGCCTGCGCACGCAGGCCGAGCTTGCGCTGCGCCAGAACGCGTCGGCCGAGGTGCATCGCTCGCTCGAACAGATCGCGACCAGTTCCGAGCACGCCGCGCGGCTCGTCACCCAGCTGCTCGCGCTCGCGCGCGCGGAGAACCGTCGGTCGGGGCAGATCTTCACGCCGGTCGAACTCGGCGAACTCGCCCGCAGCGCGGTGCGCGAATGGGTGCAGGCCGCGCTCGCAAAGCAGATGGACCTCGGCTACGAAGCACCCGACGAGCCGGTCGAAGTCGCTGGCAATCCGGTGATGCTGCGTGAAATGCTGTCGAATCTGATCGACAACGCGATCCGGTATACGCCGGCGGGCGGCCGCATCACCGTGCGCGTGCGCCACGACGCCCCGGCGCGGCTCGTGCATCTGGAAGTCGAGGACACCGGGCTCGGCATTCCGGCCAGCGAGCGCTCGCGCGTGGTCGAGCGCTTCTACCGGATTCTGGGCCGCGAGGGCGACGGCAGCGGCCTCGGTCTCGCGATCGTGCGCGAGATCGCGGCGATGCACGGCGGCGAGCTCGCCATCGACGACAACGTCTACCAGGAGTCGCCGCGACTCGCCGGCACCCTGGTGCGTGTCAGCTTGCAGGTGCTCGAACGGGGGCGGGACTTACCCTAACACGGCCGCATTGTCAGCTTGATCGTCAGCGTGTTTTTGAGATATTTCAGCGCGGATTGCGCAAATATCGCCGCAGATTGACCGAAATTGATCGCCTGTTCGCCGGCTTACCGGACTACCCCAGGTTTTGGCGTCGAGTCAGAACGCCGTAAGTTTCCACTCCAATAATCGGTTGCACGGGGACGCCTGCGCTGGCGATCCGTGTGTATATCAATATTGGAGACGACATATGGCTACCGTTGGCGGGCAACTCTCGCACGCGCCGATGACGCGCGATGAGAAGCGGGTGATCTTCGCATCGTCGCTGGGTACGGTTTTCGAGTGGTACGACTTTTATCTGGCCGGCTCGCTTGCGGCCTTCATCAGCAAGAGCTTCTTTTCCGGCGTCAATCCGACCGCGGCGTTCATTTTCACGCTGCTCAGCTTCGCCGCGGGCTTCGCGGTGCGGCCGTTCGGCGCGATCGTATTCGGGCGGCTCGGCGACATGGTCGGGCGCAAGTACACGTTCCTGATCACGATCATCATCATGGGCCTGTCGACGTTCCTCGTCGGCTTCCTGCCGGGCTATGCCGCGATCGGCATTGCTTCGCCGGTGATCTTCATCGCGATGCGTCTGCTGCAGGGTCTCGCGCTCGGCGGCGAGTACGGCGGCGCCGCGACCTACGTGGCCGAACACGCGCCGGCGAACCGCCGCGGCTTCTACACCGCCTGGATCCAGACCACCGCGACGCTCGGCCTGTTCCTGTCGCTGCTCGTGATCCTCGGCGTGCGCACTTTCATGGGCGAAGACTCGTTCGGCGCCTGGGGCTGGCGCATTCCGTTCGTCGTGTCGATCCTGCTGCTCGCGGTGTCGGTGTGGATTCGTCTGCAACTGCACGAGTCGCCGGTGTTCGAGCGCATCAAGGCCGAGGGCAAGACCTCGAAGGCCCCGCTCTCCGAAGCGTTCGGCCAGTGGAAGAACCTGAAGGTCGTGATTCTCGCGCTGCTCGGCCTGACGGCCGGCCAGGCTGTCGTGTGGTACACGGGCCAGTTCTACACGCTGTTCTTCCTCACGCAGACGCTGAAGGTCGACGGCACGAGTGCCAACATCATGATCGCGCTCGCGCTGCTGATCGGCACGCCGTTCTTCCTATTCTTCGGCTCGCTGTCGGATCGCATCGGCCGCAAGCCGATCATCATGGCCGGGCTGCTGATCGCCGCGCTGACGTACTTCCCGCTGTTCAAGGCGCTCACGCACTACACGAACCCGGCGCTCGAAGCCGCGACCGCGAAGTCGCCGATCGTCGTGATCGCCGATCCGGGCGAGTGCTCGTTCCAGTTCAACCCGGTGGGCACGGCTAAGTTCGTGACCTCCTGCGATATCGCGAAGGGCGCGCTGTCGCGAGCCGGCCTGAACTACGACAACGTCGCGGCGCCGGCCGGCACGATCGCGCAGATCCGCGTGGGTGATACGGTCGTCAACACGTTCGACGGCCGCGCCCCGGATGCGAAGGAGCAAGCCAAGGCCTTCGAGAAGACGCTCGCCGCGACGCTGAAGGCCGCCGGCTACCCGCCGAAGGCCGATCCGGCTCAGATCAACTGGCCGATGAGCATCGTGGTCCTGACGATCCTCGTGATCTACGTAACGATGGTCTACGGTCCGATCGCGGCGATGCTGGTCGAGATGTTCCCGACGCGCATCCGTTATACGTCGATGTCGCTGCCGTATCACATCGGCAATGGCTGGTTCGGCGGCTTCCTGCCGGCGACCGCGTTCGCGATCGTCGCGGCGCGGGGCAACATCTACTCGGGGCTCTGGTATCCGATCATCATCGCGGTGATCACCTTCGTGATCGGCATGCTGTTCGTGCGCGAAACCAAGGACTCGGATATCTACGCAAAAGATTGAGCGGACCGCCAGTCTGGGCTATCTGAAAAAGATGCGCGCCGGGGGTTGACAGCCTCCGGTTGCCCCAGCATAATCTCGCTTCTTTCGGCGAATTAGCTCAGTCGGTTAGAGCGACGGAATCATAATCCGCAGGTCCGGGGTTCGAGTCCCTGATTCGCCACCAGCATCAAGAAAAAGCCGCTGCCCCACAAGGACAGCGGCTTTTTTGTTTTTCACCGCTGCCACGTCAAGTCAGGTCGTTACCCGATCCGGCCGGTGTCGGGTGAAAGAGAAGCGCCACGACGGTCATCAGCCCGAAGGCTGCACCCGCATAAAACGTCATGGCTGCACCCCCACGTTCCCACAACTGACCTGCGATCACGCTCGAAACCAGCGTCACGATGCCGCTCAGCAGATTGAAGAAACCAAACGCAGTCCCACGCAAATGCGCTGGCGCGGTGTGCGCGACCATCGTGGCGAGCAGGCCTTGCGTCATCCCCATGTGCAGCCCCCAAAGCGCTACCCCGACGACGACCATGCTCCAGTGGCTGCCGTGTGCCAGCACGAGGTCGGCGCCGATCAACACGACCAGACCACCGATCAGCAGCCGCGTATGACGCATCGTGTCCGCGAGCTTCCCGAACGGATAAGCGGAGAGCGCGTAGACCACATTCATTGCCACCATGACCAGCGGAACGAGCGCAATCGGTACGCCGCTGCCCATCGCACGAAGAACCAGAAAAGCCTCGCTGAATCGCGCCAACGCGAACACAGCCCCTATCCCTACGACCCACCAGTAGTCCAAACCAAGGTCCCTGAGACTGTGCCACCGCACAGGGTTGCTTCTTTTGGCACGAGGCTCGTGCTCAGGCTCGGTGATACCGAACGTCAACAGCGCGACCGCGAGCACCCCGGGAATGACGGCAAGCCAGAACGCAAGCCGAAAATTGTCTGCCCAGATCAGCATGATGAGAACCGTCAGCAGCGGTCCGAGAAACGCACCGACCGTATCGAGCGATTGGCGCAGGCCGAAGGCCGCGCCACGCACGTGCTGCGGCGTGACATCTGCAATGAGCGCATCGCGAGGCGCACCACGAATGCCCTTACCGACACGATCGATGACGCGCGCCGTCACCACGACTCCCACCGACGACGCAATGGCAAAAAGCGGCTTGCTCATCGCGCCGAGCGCATACCCGGCTACGGCGAGCCACTTTCGGTTGCCGAGGTAGTCGCTTAGCGTTCCCGAAAACACCTTGACGATTTGGGCCGTGGCCTCCGCGACGCCTTCGATGAGCCCAATCGCGCCGGCCCCGGCGCCAAGGCTCGCCAACAGAAACATCGGCAGCAGGCTGTGGATGATTTCGGATGAGATGTCCATGAAAAGACTCACACATCCTAGAACCCACACGCTGCGTGGAATCTGCCGGACGGCATTGACTTGCGGTTCGTTTCGCATTCGATAGATGGCATCAAATAACAGGTCGAAACGGCACGGACGCATGCGAGCGCTAGCGCAGTTCGCTACGACCGCTACATCTTATGGCATGGCTGAGCCGGATACCCCTGTGGCGCGTGATCGATGGCGGCGCAAGAATTGCTGACGAAGTGTGGGAAATGCCCAGCGCTGGGTTCGGCTCGTTCATCGCGATCGATGGAACGAACGACGAGCAGCAGCGTCGCAGAGTATGGGCAGTGAAGCGCCGCGGGTTTCGTTGGCAGCTCCGTCTCTTGAGAGAATAGCGCCCCGAGAAAGTCTCGCAAGTTCTCTCCGGAGGTTCAACGCGCGTCCACAATGCAGAACCTGGCAGGCTTCCTTCCGCAATTCCGTCGCAACTTCGAGGAGGTTCCTTAATGACGTTCCGCACCGTCGCGCTTGCCGCAACCACCGCTGCGCTCACGCTCGCCGGCACGACCGCCGCCCTCACCGCACAGGCCCAAACGCCGAGCACGTCCGACAGTCAATGGCGCGCCAGCTCGACCATGCTCGCGACGCTGCTGCAGGACGGCTACAAGATCGTCGCCGTGGTCAACAACGGGCCGGCCGACACGATCTTCGTGCAGCGCGATCAGAGCGCGTTCAAATGCATCGATGCGCAGCAACCGGAAGCAAAAGCGAAAACGGCGGCGGCGGGCTGTTACGAACTGGTACCGCCGAGCGGTGGCGCGCCTGCGTCGGAATCCAAATAACGTGATTTGAAGCGCGAGCCCAGCGTCGCTCGGGCTCGCGCGAAAGACTTCAGCGTCTCGCCAACACCGCGACGCTTCAGCGATCCACCAGCCGGCTCAGGTTGCCGCGCACCCGCTGGAGCAGCGCGATCAACTGCGCCGCTTCTTCATCGCTGAAACCATTGAGCGCTTCGAGCGCGACCTCGTCGCCGACTTTGCGCGCCTTGCCGAGCGTGCGCTCGGCCTTCGGCGTCATGCGCACCTGGCGCTCGCGGCGATCCTGCGGATTCGCGGTCCGCTCGATCCAGCCGCCCTCCTCCATCCGGTCGAGCAGCCGGCCCGCCGAGATCGGCGCGACCTCCAGCAGATCCGCGAGCCGCGCCTGATTGATCTCGCCGTAATGGCCGAGATAGGCGAGCACGCGACATTGCGCGCGAGTCAGGTCGACCGACGACTTCGCATGATCGTCAAAACGCTTGCCCGCCAGCCGGCCGACGTCGTAGATCAGAAAGCCGAAGCGCTCTTCGAATTGGGTTTTCATGCGCGGATTATACGGAAGCACTTCGGCTTACAGCGCGCCTGCGCCTGCGCATGCGTTCCAGCTTCAGCACAACTCCCGATCGCGCAAACACACATTGACGATATACTAAGCATGCTTACGATATCGACCCTCCCCACACTTCATGTCTTCCGCCTCCACGCCGGCGAGCGCCACTGAGCTGCTCAACCGGCCGATGATCACGATCTCGATCATGCTCGCGACGCTGATCCAGACGCTCGACAGCACGATCGCCAACGTGGCGCTGCCGCATATGCAAGGCACGCTGTCCGCGTCGCAGGACGAGATCACATGGGTGCTGACTTCCTATATCGTCGCCGCCGCGATCGCCACGCCGCTCACCGGCTGGCTGGCGGACCGCCTCAGCGTCAGGCGGCTGCTGCTGATCGCGATTGGCGGCTTCACGGTGGCGTCCGCGTTGTGTGGACTCTCCGAGACGCTGCCGCAGATCGTCGTGTCGCGTTTGCTGCAAGGGATCTTCGGCGCGTCGCTGGTGCCGCTGTCGCAATCGATCCTGCTCGACATCAACCCGCGTGAAAAGCAGGGCCAGGCGATGGCCGTGTGGGGCATGGGCGTGATGGTTGGACCGATTCTGGGGCCGACGCTCGGCGGCTGGCTCACCGATAGCTACAACTGGCGCTGGGTGTTCTTCATCAACGTGCCGATCGGCGCGTTCGCGCTGTTCGGCGTCGCGACCTTCCTGCCGAAGCGCGAGCCCAAGCACGACGTGAAGTTCGACGCGTTCGGCTTCATCACGCTCGGCCTCGCGATCGGCGCATTGCAGGCGATGCTCGATCGCGGCGAGCAGCTCGACTGGTTTTCATCGACCGAGATCGTGATCGAGGCGCTGGTCGCGGCGATCAGCTTCGCGTTTTTCCTCGTCCACACGGCGACCGTCGGCGAGCGCTCGTTTTTCAAGTACAAGTTGCTGAAGGACCCGAACTTTGCGACGGGCACGTTCTTCATCTTCGTGATCGGCGCGGTGATGTACGCGACCCGCGCGCTGCTGCCGCCGATGCTGCAAAACCTGATGGGTTATCCGGTCGCGACCACCGGCCTCGTCACCGCGCCGAGCGGCGCCGGCACGATGGTCGCGATGCTGATCGCCGGCCGGCTGCTCAAGCGCGTCGATGCGCGGCTGCTATTGCTGTGCGGCTTCCTGATCTCGGCGTTCGCGCTGTGGCAGATGATGCATTACACGATCGTGCTGTCGGAGTCGAACATCGTGTGGCCAGGCGTAATCCAAGGCTTCGGGCTCGGTCTCGTGTTCGTGCCGCTGTCTGCACTGACGTTCTCGACGCTGTCGCCGGAGCTGCGCGCGGACGGCACCGCGACTTATAGCTTGATGCGCAATATCGGCAGCAGTATCGGCATTTCGATCGTGCAGACGCTGATGACGCGCAACACGCAAATCTCGCACGCGGACCTCGCCGCGAACGTGACCGCGTTCAATCCGGCGCTGCAGTCGATGCTCGACGGCGGCTCGCGCTATGACATCGCGGCACTGAACGCGTCGATCACGCAGCAGGCGGCGATGGTCGCGTATCTGAACGACTTCAAGCTGATGTTCGTGGCAACGCTGCTGGTCATCCCGCTATTGCTGCTGATCCGGCCGTCGCATAAAGCGCTGGATGCGTCGGCCGCGCATGCGGCGATGGATTGAGATCGAGCGCGGCGCAGTCCGTCTCAGCCTTCGATTCGCCCGCGCGTCACGCCAAGCAATGACGACATCGCCGCGTACGCCGCGGCGGCATCGCGCGCGCGGATGGCGTCGTACACCGCCGTGTGCTCGGCGAGCGACGCGTTGAACACATCGGCGCGTTTCGCATTGAGCCGCAACTGTGCCTCGAGCGTGCGCTCGATCAGCGCGCCAAGCGGAATCAGCAATTCGTTGCTGCACGCGGTCAGCACGCACAGATGGAACTGCAGATCCGCACGCACCCACTCATCGACGTTACGCGCCGCCACCATCCCGGCATGGGCGGCCGCAAGCGCGCCCAACGTGTCATCGTTGCACGCGGTGGCCGCAAGGCCGGCCGCGTAAGGCTCGATCATCTCGCGCATTTCCTGCAGTTTGAGCGCAAACGCCATCGGCTCGGCGACGCGCGAATACCAGTCGAGCAGATCGGCATCGAGCAGATTCCACGCGGACTTGACCCGCACCCGCGTACCCACGCGCGGCCGCGATTCGATCAGCCCTTTCGACGTCAGCGTGCGCAGCGCCTCGCGCAACACCGTGCGGCTCACGCCGAACGTCTCCATTAACTCGGCTTCGCGAGGCAGGATCGACTCCGGCGCATAGTCGCCGCGCAGAATCGCGGTCGCGAGCAGTTGGGTGACTCGTCCATGCAGATCGTGCGGAATGGTTTTCTCCTCGCGGGTGGTGGTCTCGTCGCGCAACGCGGCAACAAGTATTCCAAATCTCACCACTATGTGGCAAATAGTACTATTAATAGTATTTAAATGCACTTTTGTTGTAGCATGGAATTCCCAAAATTCTTTGCGTGCCGGCAGATCGTCAGGAGACACACACCATGAAAATCACCAAGCTCGAAACCTTCATCGTCCCGCCGCGCTGGTGCTTCCTCAAGATCGAGACCGATGAGGGCATCGTCGGTTGGGGCGAACCGGTGGTGGAAGGCCGCGCGCACACGGTCGCCGCGGCCGTCGAGGAACTCTCCGATTATCTGATCGGCAAGGACCCGCTGCTGATCGAGGATCACTGGCAGGTGATGTACCGCGCGGGCTTCTATCGCGGCGGCCCGATCACGATGAGCGCGATCGCCGGCGTCGATCAGGCGCTGTGGGACATCAAGGGCAAGCATCATGGCGTGCCGGTGCATGCGCTGCTCGGCGGCCAGGTGCGCGACAGGATCAAGGTGTACTCGTGGATCGGCGGCGACCGCCCCAGCGATGTCGCGAACAACGCGTGCGCGGTGGTCGAGCGCGGCTTCAAGGCCGTCAAGATGAACGGCTCCGAAGAACTGCAGATCATCGACACCTTCGACAAGGTGCAAGGCGTGATCAACAACGTCGCGGCGGTGCGCGAGGCGGTCGGGCCGAACATCGGCATCGGCGTGGACTTCCACGGCCGCGTGCACAAGCCGATGGCGAAGGTGCTCGCCAAGGAACTCGATCCGTACAAGCTGCTGTTCATCGAGGAGCCGGTGCTGTCGGAGAACGCCGAGGCGTTGCGCGACATCGTCAATCAGACCAACACACCGATCGCGCTCGGCGAGCGTCTGTATTCGCGCTGGGACTTCAAGCACATCCTGTCGGGCGGCTACGTCGACATCATCCAGCCGGACGCGTCGCACGCGGGCGGCATCACCGAGTGCCGCAAGATCGCCGCGATGGCCGAAGCCTACGATGTCGCGCTCGCGCTGCATTGTCCGCTCGGCCCGATCGCGCTCGCAACCTGCCTGCAGATCGACGCGGTCAGCTACAACGCGTTCATCCAGGAACAGAGCCTCGGCATCCATTACAACCAGGGCAACGACCTGCTCGATTACATCAGGAACCCGGAAGTCTTCAAGTATGAAGACGGCTTCGTGTCGATCCCGCAAGGCCCGGGCCTCGGCATCGAGGTCAACGAAGAGAAGGTGCGCGAGATGGCGAAGGTTGGTCATCGCTGGCGCAATCCGGTGTGGCGTCACACGGACGGCAGCGTCGCCGAATGGTGACTCGTGGGCCATTGCGCCCCGCGCGTTCCGGCCACGTGACGCGCGGGCCCCTCCCTGCCTCGATTCCCGCACAGCCTTCTCCCGCCCAGCTCTCGCGACGTTTGTTCGGTATCGGACAGACGCATGGACTGTTCCTTGCTGAAATGCATGCCGACAACGCATGCCGCGGGGAACACCATGGGCGAATTCCTTCCTGACTATCTGATCCGCGAACAGGCGGCGGTCGGCGCGCTGGTCGTCTTCGGCGTGCTGCGCCTCATCGGCGCGATGGTCGCCTACGAGCGCGGATGGAGTATCGCGGTGGTCGGGAAATGCTTTATCGCCGCGGCAATGCTGTACTGCCTGCCGCAGGTCTTCGATCTGCTCACGCAGATGGTCGGCATGCACGCGGCCGGCGCCGAACTCGAAGGCAAGGCCGCGGGCTGCGCGATCGCGTTGTTCTGCGCGCCGATTCTCGGTCATCGCCTCGGTCTCGAGTAAGCGAGCTTCGAGCCGGACCGCGTGATGCGACTGACGCCTGCATTGCTGGAACGCGCGCGCGATGACGCGCTGCTTGCCTGAAGAGTAGTAGCGGGTGCGCTGGCCACAGCCAGGCGACCGTGTGTATTGCGCCGCACGTGCTTCGCAGTGCGGCGCTTTTTTATGCGCCGCGCCGCGCGTTCAGCCGAGCGCAGCGAACGCCGGCACGGTGTGCGACAACGCGGCCGCGACGACGAACACGCCGATCATCACGAGCGCTTCCAGATACATCACGTTGACGAAGGTATGCGCATCCATCGTCGACGCGGTGCGACGCAGGCGCGGCAGCGCCGACGTGCGGTTCAGCGCGCCGAGCACCAGCGCGAGCGCGACCAGTACGAACTTCAATGTCAGTACATGGCCCCACGTGCTCCCCTGAATCGCTTCGAACGACCCGCCCGAGCCGCGCACCGCATTGAAGACGCCCGACAGCAACACCAACGCGACCGCGACGAGCGACACGTTCGACACCTGGGTCGCCGTGCGAATCAGCATGCCGCGCGCGGTCGATGCGCCGAGCGCCGGCAGCACCGCGAAGCCCGCGGCCATCGCGACACCGCCCCATACGCTCGTCGCGAGCACGTGCAGCGTCTGCATGCCGATCGCGGCCGATACGACGCCGGCATCGGCCGCATGACCGAGCGACGCCTTGCCCGCGGAGATCGCGAGCACAGCGAGCCACAGCAGCGTGTTACGCAGCATGCCCGTGCCATGGCTCAACGCGGTGCCGAGCAGCACCAGTGCGCCGCCGAACGCGACGCTCCAGCCATAGCCGACATGCGTTTGCGTCAGCACCGTCGGCACCACGCCGAACGCCGCGGGCAACGCGACGCCGCTCATCGACGCCGCCTGATACAGCAGCCAGCCGAGATCCGCGAGCACCAGCACGATGGTGGCCGCGAGCATCGAGCGATGTGCGCGCATCCAGCCGGGCCGCGCCGGTGAAGTGCCTTGCTGCCCGTCCTTCGCGAGCCATGCGCCGAGTAGCGCCGAGCCAACGGCGAAGCCGAACGCGACGTTCATGAGCGCGGCCATTGCGACCTGCCCGATCCACAGTCCGTCGAAGTTCATTTGACGTTGAACGCGAAGTCGCCTTGCGTACGATGGCCATCGGTGGCCACCGCGACCCAGTGCACCGAATAGCGGCCGCTCGTCAGCTGAGGCAGCGCGAGGTGCATCTCGCGGGCGTCCGCGCTATCGACCGTCGACGCGGTCGAAGTCGCAGGCTTGCCGCTTGTATCGGCGAGTGTGATCTTGCTGAACGCGGGCTCGAGCGGCTCGGTGAAATGGATGGTCACGTCGGCGGGCGCGACGGCCTCGGCGTTCGCGGCCGGCACGCTCGAGATCAGGTGCGCATGCGCGAACGCGGTGGATGACATGGCCAGCGCCACCGCGCCGGACATCAACGCTCGCAGCGTCGATGAGGAGAAATCGAATAGCTTCATGTGGGGCCGATAGCGGATGAGAACGAACGAAACAGAGCCGGGCCGACGACGCGCATCGTCTGCACGACGGCCGGCGAGCCCGGAAGTGTACGCTTCGATGGCGCGCACGGGGATCGGTTCAACCTTGCTTGATGAGACAACGATATTGATCACGACGCACGACGCAACTGAAGTCCGAAACTGGCAAACGCGACACACTGTCGCATGGTGGTCACACCTGGAACCGCATCTAATGCGGCAAATAGGCACCATCACCCTTCGATGATAGAATGCTGCGTCGCCGCAGCGACGGCTGTCCTTCACACCGAGCCGCCCGAAGTTCGGTCAGGTCCCCGATTCTGATGGAGTTACGCGTGTCTTCAAGACGCCTCTTCCGCCCGTTGCTTGCCCTTCTGCTGATCGGCTCCGCGGGTGTCTATAGCGCTGCGAAAGCGCAGACTCAACCGAAGGCCCCCGACACGATGGAAGCGCGCGTGCAAGGCTGCACGGCCTGTCACGGCTCGCATGGGCAAGGCACCGACAATGACTACTTCCCGCGTCTCGCGGGCAAGCCGGCGGGATATCTGTTCAATCAGTTGCAGAACTTCCGTGAAGGGCGCCGCAAGTACCCGCCGATGAACTACCTCGTCACGTATCTCTCCGACGACTACCTGCATCAGATCGCCACCTTCTTCTCGCAGCAGCGCCCACCGTATCCGACGCCGGCCAAGCCGACGGCCTCCGCCACCACGCTCGCGCGCGGTGAGCAGATCGTGCTGCATGGTGATGCGAACAAGCAGGTGCCCGCTTGCGCGGCCTGCCACGGCAAGGCGCTGACCGGTATGGAACCGGCGATCCCGGGTCTCGTCGGCCTGCACGCCGACTACATCAGCGCGCAGCTTGGCTCATGGCGTTCGGGCACGCGTCGTGCGATCGCACCGGACTGCATGCACACCATCGCCACGCGCCTTAGCGACGAAGACGTGAACGCCGTCGCGGCCTGGCTTGCCACGCAGCAGGCTCCGCAAAACCCCGTGCCGGCTCCGGCCCGCTCCTTGAAGACTCCGCTTGCCTGCGGCAGCGAACCGCAATAAGGCGCCGGGAGAGACATTCAAATGAAACGCAAGTCTTTGTTCGCCCTCTCTGCAGTCGTCGTGGTCGCGGCCGCCGCACTCGTTCCCGTCCTGTGGTCGGGCGGCGACCATCTTCATAGCAGCGGCGCGGCCGTCGCGGCAACGCCCGCGGACCAGGCCGACCTGATCAAGAAGGGCGAGTACCTCGCCCGCGCGGGCGACTGTATCGCCTGCCACACCGTGCGCGGCGGCCAGCCGTTCGCCGGCGGCCTGCCGATGGCCACGCCATTCGGCACGATGTTCACGCCGAACATCACGCCTGACGACCAGTACGGCATCGGCAAGTGGACCCAGGACGACTTCTATCGCGCGATGCACACCGGCCGCTCGAAAGATGGCAGCCTGCTCTATCCGGGCTTCCCGTTCACGAGCTACACGAAGGTCACGCGCGCCGACTCCGACGCGATCTACGCGTACCTGCGCTCGGTCACGCCGGTCAACGTACCGAGCCGTCCGCACGAACTGAAATTCCCGTTCAACCAGCGCAACATGCTGATCGGCTGGCGCACGCTGTTCTTCCGTGAAGGCGAGTTCAAGCCGGACCCGACCAAGTCGGTCGAATGGAACCGCGGTGCGTATCTGGTCGAAGGCCTCGGCCACTGCGGCATGTGCCATACGTCGATCAACGCGATGGGCGGCCCGGTCAGCTCGGCGGCGTTCGCGGGCGGTCTGATTCCGCTGCAGAACTGGTATGCGCCGTCGCTGACGTCGAACAAGGAAGCCGGCCTCGGCGACTGGGACCTGAAGGACATCGCCGATCTGCTGAAGACCGGCGCGTCGAGCCGCGGCGCGGTGTTCGGTCCGATGGCCGAAGTGGTTCACAACAGCCTGCAGTATCTGTCGACCGAAGACATCAACGCGATGGCGACGTACCTGAAGACGATTCCGCAGAAGAGCGAAGCACCGGAACCGCTGCAGCTCGAAACCTCGGAAAAGTTCGGCGGCGAACTGCTGAAGCAAGGTCAGAAGATCTACGCTGACAACTGCGCGAAGTGCCACGAAGACAATGGTCTCGGCCGCCCGCCGGCATTCCCGCCGCTCGCGAACAACCAGTCGATCCAGATGCCCTCGGCGGTCAACCCGATCCGCATGGTGCTGAACGGCGGTTATCCGCCGAGCACGGACGCGAACCCGCATCCGTACGGCATGCCGCCGTTCGCACAGTCTCTGTCGAATCAGGAAGTCGCAGCGGTCGTGACGTACATCCGTATGTCCTGGGGCAACCACGGTACGGCCGTGTCGCCACAGCAAGTGGCCGAGTTGCGTTCGGCGCCGCTCGACTAAGCAGGGTTCGACGTACCCTGGGCGCGGCCTGCGAGTTTCGCGGCCGCGCCCTTCGTTTTTTCAGTACCGGTATCATGTGGGCCTGTTTGTGTTGGTGGTCGCCTTCGTGGGACCGTGCGGGAGGAAAGAGTCGTGCCCTTTGGTGAGCGTTTGAACAGCATTACCCATCTCGTCGGCGCCGTGCTGTCGGTGGTGGGGCTGGCGGCGCTCGTCACGATGGGCGCGCTCGCCGGCGACGCGTACAAGGTCGTCAGCTTCAGCGTGTATGGTGCGATGCTGTTCGTGCTGTATGCGATCTCGACGCTGTATCACAGCGTCAGCCATGCGCGACTGAAGGCGATTCTGCAGAAATGCGATCATTCGGCGATCTACCTGCTGATCGCCGGCAGTTACACGCCGTTCACGCTCGTCACGTTGCGTGGACCGTGGGGCTGGTCGCTATTCGGCGTGAGCTGGGGGCTCGCTGCCCTCGGCATCGTGCAGGAACTCACGCTCGGGCGACGCACCCGCAGCGTGTCGATGGTGCTGTATGTGTTGATGGGATGGCTCGCGCTCGTAGCTGTCCGCCCGCTGGTGCAGGCATTGCCGGCCGCGGGTACCGCGTGGCTCGTGGCCGGCGGCGTCATCTACAGCGCCGGCATCTATTTCTTCATCAACGACGAGCGCATCCGCCACGGACATGGTATCTGGCACCTGTTCGTATTGGCGGGCAGTCTGTGTCAATTCGTCAGTGTCGCGCGCTATGTCGCGTGACGTTCCACGGCGACGAATTGCAACTTAAGGCCAGTCGACGTGTCTGCATAGCGCGTTGAAACATTCGGCACATCTGTGAGCGTGCCGCCGATTTCTCCGTGAACGGAACCGGGCTGCGGCCTCGCACACGCCATGCGGGCGTGTCGATGCCGCGCTGGTTTTTCCCCGTTGGGGTCCTATGGGCTCAGCGGGGCCGTTCGCGAAACTGCATTGCAAAGAGCTTTTATGTCTTTTGATTCCCTCGGCTTGTCCGAACCGCTGGTCCGCGCTGTCAATGAACTCGGCTATACCAGCCCGACTCCGATCCAGACTCAGGCGATCCCGGCCGTGCTCAACGGCGGCGATCTGCTCGCCGGCGCGCAAACCGGCACCGGCAAGACCGCCGGCTTCACGCTGCCGATCCTGCAGCGCCTGAATTCGATGTCGCCGGCCGCCGGCGGCAAGCGCGTGGTGCGCGCGCTGATCCTCACGCCGACGCGCGAACTCGCCGCGCAGGTCGAAGAAAGCGTGCGTGCGTACGGCAAGTATCTGAAGCTGAAGTCGACCGTGATGTTCGGCGGTGTCGGCATCAATCCGCAGATCGATGCGCTCAAGCGCGGCGTTGACATCGTCGTCGCGACGCCGGGCCGTCTGCTCGATCACATGCAGCAGAAGACCATCGACCTGTCGCATCTCGAGATTCTCGTACTCGACGAAGCGGACCGCATGCTCGACATGGGTTTCATCCACGACATCAAGCGCGTGCTCGCGAAGCTGCCGCCGAAGCGCCAGAACCTGCTGTTCTCGGCGACCTTCTCCGACGAGATCAAGGCGCTCGCCGACGGCCTGCTCGATTCACCGGCGCTGATCGAAGTTGCGCGCCGCAACACGACGGCCGAAACGGTCGCGCAAAAGATTCACCCGGTCGATCGCGACCGCAAGCGCGAGCTGCTCACTCATCTGATCCGGCAGCACAACTGGTTCCAGGTGCTCGTGTTCACGCGCACCAAGCACGGCGCGAACCGCCTCGCCGAGCAGCTGACGAAGGACGGCATCAGCGCGCTCGCGATCCACGGCAACAAGAGCCAATCGGCCCGCACTCGCGCGCTTGCCGAGTTCAAGGACGGCACGCTGCAGGTGCTGGTGGCAACCGACATCGCGGCACGCGGCATCGATATCGATCAGCTGCCGCACGTGGTCAACTTCGATCTGCCGAACGTGCCGGAAGACTACGTGCACCGCATCGGCCGCACGGGTCGCGCGGGCGCGACGGGCGAGGCGGTGTCGCTCGTGTGCGTCGATGAACTGCAGTTGCTGAAGGACATCGAGAAGCTGATCAAGCGTCCAGTCCCGCAGGAAGTGATCGCCGGTTTCGAGCCGGACCCGACCGCGAAGCCGGAGCCGATCCAGCGACGCGGCCAGGGTGGCGGCGGGCGTTCGCAGCGCCAGGGACAAGGCGCGGGGCGTCGTGACGGCGCTGCTGGTGGTGGCGCATCGGCCAAGCCAGCTCAAGGCTCCGGTCAGCGTTCGGGACAGCGTGCGTCGAACGCTCAACCCGCGCCGCGGCCGCAAGGTTCGAAGCCGGCCGGCAATGGCGGTCAGCCGTGTCGCGATACTCAGCGGCACGACGATCGGCCGCGTGCCGCCGCGCATGATGGCGCTCCCGCGCACCACGCGCCGCGCAAGCCTCAAGGCAATCGTTCGCCCAACGGCAATCCGGGCGCGTTGCTCGGCGGCGGCGTGAAGCGCAACGATGCGCCGCGTGGCGCGCAACCGTCGCGCAACGGCGACCGCGGCCGTTAAGCGTCGCTCGGCCTAAGGGCTGCCAGCGTGCGTACCAGCCGTTAGCGCTTCCCTGCTCGAAGACTAACGGCTGCTCGCGGCGGCAGCCCGCTTCAAATGCTCGACCTGCTGTTCCCATCGCTCGAGCACCGCACTCCCCTCTCCTTGCAATTCGAACGTGATGCCGCCCGTCAGGCGCGCATAACGGACGCTTTGCGCTTCCGCTGTGTCGATCGAGCCGAGCAGATAGACGAGGCCGCTGTCATCGCCCGCAACACCGGGCAGCGGCGCGATACGCAATTGCACCTGATAGAACGCCGCATCGCATACAAAGCTCAGCGCCGCGCGCCCGCTTTGCGCAATCGCGCCCGTCGCGCGCGCCTGCGGCCATAGCGCAATGCACAGCGTGCGCGAGTCGGGTGCATAGAGTTCGCCGACGCTCAGCAGCGATGTGCGCACGTGCCCGTTCGCATCGACGCTCAACAGCGACGCGGTGAAGCCCACCTTGTCCGCAAGCGACGAACCGTCGAACAACGCGCGCACGTTGGCCGGCCATTCGTCGAACACATTCTGTTCGAGCGGACGCGCGGACGGTGATGCGGAGGAGGAATCGCTCATGCCATCGATCCAGTCGAAGTTGTGGGTCAAGCTCAATCATGCCTCGAAAAAAGCAAAGCCCGCTGATGCGGGCTGATGCGGGCTTTGCTCTTTGATTCGCTTTCAAGGCTCAGCGAAAGAACACATGCTGCGTGATCTTCGCGAGCGGATAATGCACACCCGGCTGAATGCGCGCCGGCAGATCGAGCGGCTTGAGCAGCATCTTCACGCACATGTCGGCGGACAGATTGCGCCGCACCAGCTTATTGATGCGCGCCGCGCGCTCGCGGTTATATGCGGAGTCGTGCACGCGCTCCGGATAGCGAATCGCGAACACGTGGCGCAATGCGATCTCCGAATCTTCGTTCTTGATTTCCATCACGCGACGCATCAACGCGCCGAGCACCGCGAGCCGGCCGTTGCCCTCGATCCGGTTGTACTTCTTGAAGTACTTGAAAAAGTGCTTGTAATGACGGACTTCGTCGGTGCGGATGTTGTCGGTGATCTGCTTGAGCACCGCCTCATCCGAGCATTCGTTGATCGCTCGATACAGCGTCGCGGTACCCGTTTCGACTACGCAACGCGCGACCATCTCGAGCGCCCGGGTCTTTTCGAAATCCTCGACCGAGCAAGTCAGCGAATACTCGCCCATGAAATTGCGGAACGCGGTATGCCAGTCGAACTCGGGCCATACATACGCGATATAGGTCTGCAGCGCCCGGCCGTGCTGCATTTCCTCGGGCTCCCACTCGTGGTTGAGCCAGGCCGAGACCTCCGGGTCGTCGTTGAAAAATGTACTCAGATTGCTGGTGTAGAGATCAGTGCCGCTTTCGATGAACGAAGCCGCGCACAGCAACAGCAGCAGGTCTTCGTTGGCAGCGGCCTTCTGCCGGTCGATGCGCGTCAGATCGATGTCCTCGATCCGCCAGGGCATGACATGGTTCAGCTCCGTGTGCATTGTGTCTTGCTCCCATGCTGTACCGACCCGTGGAGTTCTTCGCAACCGCCCCCGCGCGCGCCGTGATGTTCTCCGTGCCGGATACAACGCCGTGAATTAGAGTTGGGCCCGTGTACTCTGCATGTTAGCCGGAGATATCCGACCATGCAGTTCACACAGCACAGACCATGCCGCAACGACGCAGTTCCGATTCCAAGATAGTCGAAATCTTGCAGCGGATTAAAAACGATGTCCGCAAGGCAAAAAAAAACCAGCCCAAAAGGCTGGCTTTTCGGACACAAACGAGGTCCGGCCGGGTTGGGGACACGGGCGCCCCCAGGCGGCCCCCTCTTCCTCAGGCAGCTTGTACCTCGCCCGAGACGGGACGCACACGACGCATGCGCCGCGCAACGATGATCAGCGATGCACCCGAAAGCACCGCCGCAAGCAGCACGTAATAACTCGGCGCGAGTTTGTCGCCGGTCAGATGAATGAAGGTTTCGACGATGGTCGGCGCGAAGCCGCCGAAGATCGTCACGCCGATGCTGTAACCGATTGAAAGGCCAGTCGAGCGTACCTGGGTCGGGAAGATCTCCGACATCAGCGCGGGCATCGGCCCCGAGTACGAGGCCTTGAAAATACCGGCGACGCCTTGCAGCACGAGCAGCCAGCCAATCGTCGGATGTGTCTGCAACCATGCGAACATCGGATAGATCAGCAGGCCCATCAGGATCGACGTGCTCAGCATGATACGAATTCGGCCGATGCGATCGGACAGCGCGCCCATGATCGGTGAGAAGATGAACTGCATGCCGCCGTTCAGCACGACCACGCCGAACGAGGCGGCCGCCGCCATATGCAGCTGCTTGACCGCGTAGAGCGGCATATAGAGCTGCAGCACGTACACCCCGACCGTCGACTGCGCAACGATGCCGATCGCAAGCAGCAGGTTGACCCACTGATTCGAGAACGACGCGCCCTTCGATCCGTTCACGGCCTTGTGTTCGCCGGCCGCTTCGCTAGCCGCCCGTTCTTCACGCAATGCGAGGAATTCGGGTGTCTCGTCGAGATGCGAGCGGATGTAGTAGCCGACCGGCCCGACCAGCAGACCGAACACGAACGGTACACGCCAGCCCCAGCTGTTCAGATGCTCGGCTGGCAGCCACGCGGTCAGGAGCGAACCGAAGGCCGCCGCGGTGATCGCCGCGAGACCCTGGCTCGCGAACTGCCAGCTCGCGTAGTAGCCGCGCCGCGTCGCGCTGTGTTCGACCATGAACGCGGTCGCGCTGCCGAACTCGCCGCCGACCGCGAAGCCCTGCACGAGCCGCGCGAACAGCACCAGCAGCGGCGCCGCGAGACCGATCGTCGAAAACGGTGGCATCACGGCCATCGTGAAAGTACCGACCATCATCAGCGCGATCGCGAGCGTGAGCGCCGCTTTGCGGCCCTTGCGGTCGCCGTACACGCCGAGCACGATCGCGCCGAGCGGGCGCATCAGGAACGAGATGCCGAAGGTGGCGATCGCGAGCAGCGTCGACAGCCACTCGTCCTGCATCGGGAAGAACTGTTTCGCGATGATCGTCGCAAAGTAGCCATAAACCAGGAAGTCGAACCACTCGAGCGCGTTGCCAATCGACGACGAGAAAACGATCCGCCGCACCATCGCTTTCGAAAGCGGCGCGGCGTGAGGCGAAGCGCTTGTCGAATGCGACGCGGGGGTGTTCATGATGGTCTCCTGCGTGTCTGCTGCGTGATAGCTGTGTCGGGCGCGGCTTCGCCTGCATCGGCGAGGCGGCTGGGGGCGCGCATTGGCGCGGCATACGGAATGCCGCGCGTTCGTCGCCTGTTGCCCGGGTGCCTGAGCTGAGCTCCGGTGTGGACCTCGGCTCCGCGCGTTGCCTCGTCGTGGCCTAGAAGCCGGCCGCCAGACCATCGCGGCGGCTGTCGCTGGCCGCCACGTAGCCGCGCTCCGGCTCGTTGCGATCGAGCTTCCAGATGAACTGGCCGGAGCCGAAGTCCATGTACGGATCGTCGACCGACTTGATCGTGTGGCCGAGCTTCTGCAGGCCCTCCGTGGTCTTCGGATCGAGCGTCGACTCGATATCGACCGTGAAGTCGCGGTTGACCTTCCAGCGCGGCGCATCGCACGCGGCCTGCGGCTGCTGTCCGTAGTCGAGCATGCGCACCACGGTCTGCAGATGGCCTTGCGGCTGCATGTCGCCGCCCATCACGCCGAAGCTCATCACCGCTTCCTGCTGGCCGTTCACCTGCTGCGTGAGGAATGCCGGAATGATCGTATGGAACGGCCGCTTGCCGCCCTCGACGACGTTCGGCGACTTCGGGTCCATCGAGAAGCCGCAGCCGCGGTTCTGCAGCGCGATGCCGCTCTCAGGCACCACGACACCCGAGCCGAAGCCCATGTAGTTCGACTGGATGAAGCTGACCATCATGCCGCTCTCGTCCGCGGCCGACATGTAGATCGTGCCGCCCGCCTTCGGCATGCCGAAGTCGAAGTGCGTCGCGCGCTTCGGATCGATCAGCTTCGCGCGTGAGCTCAGATACGCGTCGTCGAGCATCTGCTCGGGCGTGACTTCCATCGAACGCGGATCGGCGACATAGCGATACAGGTCGGCAAACGCGAGCTTCATCGCTTCGATCTGCAGATGCTGCGACTCGACGCTGTCGACCTTCAGCGACTTCACGTCGAACTTTTCCAGGATGCCGAGCGCAACCAGCGCCGCGATGCCCTGGCCGTTCGGCGGAATCTCGTGCACGGTGTAGCCGCGATAGTCCTTGCCGATCGGCTCGACCCAGTCAGCGCGGTAGTTGCGCAGATCGTCGGCGCTCAGCGCGCCGCCGCCTGCGCGCGCGAACGCGGCGATCCGCTCGGCGATCTCGCCTTCGTAGAACGCGCGCGGGCCTTGCTCGGCGATGAGGCGCAGCGTCTTCGCGTGACCGGGGAAGCGCACCAGCTCGCTGACCTTAGGCGCACGGCCGCGCGGCATGAAGGTTTGCGCGAAGCCCGGCTGGTCCTTCAGCTCCGGCACCGCGGCTGCCCACTTGTAAGCGACGATGCTCGCCACCGCGTGACCGCGCTCGGCGATTTCGATGGCCGGCTCCATCAGGTCGGCGAACGGCAGCTTGCCGAACTTCTGGTGCAGCGCTTCCCAGCCGGCGATCACACCCGGCACGGTGACCGCATCCCAGCCGCGCTTCGGCTGCTGCGCGAGGCCGTTTTCCTCGCCGTATTTGCGCTTGAAGTAATCGACGTTCCACGCGGCCGGCGCCACGCCCGACGCGTTCAGACCATGCAGCTTCTTGCCGTCCCACACGAGCGCGAACGCGTCGCCGCCCAGGCCGCACGACACCGGCTCGACCACCGTGATCGCGGCGGCGGCCGCGATGGCCGCGTCGACGGCATTGCCGCCCTTCCACAGCATGCGCAGCCCGGCCTGCGCGGCGAGCGGGTGCGAGGTCGAAACGATATTGCGTGCGAATACGGGCAGACGTTGCGTCGGATAAGGGTTTTGCCAGTTGCTGAAGCCAGTCATGTCGAACACTCTCGAAAGCGCGGCCGGCACGAAAAAGTCGCCGGACATCAGGGGAAGGGTTGTAAAGCAGGTAAATCGCGAAACCCAGGATTGCATCGCGAAGCGCGCCAAAAAACAAATTCATTTATTAAATGAATAAATGCGTGATGCGCCTGAATCGGGGTTCGAGCAGATTCGGAGTGCTCGCGGCAATTCCAGCGGATCGCGCCGGTTGGCGGACGGGGGGCACGATGGTCTTACAATAGCCGCAACCGCGTTCGTCGACGGCCGGCTTTCGGCCACCCGCTTGATGACGACGACGGACCGCGCCGACACAACAGCCACGACACACCACACATGACACGAGACCCCCGCCTGACTCTCAACGCCCGGCAACAGGAATTGCTGGAGTGGGTGCAACGCGACGGCTTCGTGACCGTGGACGACCTCGCGAGCCACTTCGACGTCACCCCGCAGACGATCCGCCGCGACGTCAACTGGCTCGCCGATATGAACCTGCTGCGCCGCTATCACGGCGGCGCCAGTCTGCCGACCAGTTCGGAGAACGTCTCCTACACCGCGCGCCAGCGCATGTTCCATGAAGAGAAGCGACGCATCGCGGCGCTGGTGGCCACTCACATTCCGGACCAGGCATCGCTGTTCATCAACCTCGGCACGACCACCGAGGAAGTGGCACGCGCGCTGAACCGCCACCGCGGCTTGCGGGTGATCACGAACAATCTGAACGTCGCGAGCATGATGAGCGGCTACCCGGACTGCGAAGTGCTGGTGACGGGCGGCATCGTGCGACCGTGGGACAAGGGCATCGTCGGCGAACTGGCGATCGACTTCATCCGCCAGTTCAAGGTCGATTTCGCGATCATCGGCACGTCGAGCATCGAAACGGACGGTACGCTGCGCGATTTCGATACGCGCGAAGTGCGTGTCGCCGAGGCGATCATCGAGCACGCGCGCACCGTTTTCCTCGCCGCCGATCACTCCAAGTTTGGCCGTCCCGCGCTAGTTCGCCAGGGACATCTCGAGCAGATCGACGCGCTGTTCACCGACGCCGCCCCACCCGCCGACATGGCCGAGGCTCTGAACGCCGCGAATTGTCAAATCTACATCGCCGGATAATTCCAGGCGTTCTCCGCCATGCTGCAGTGCACGCAAAACCTCGCGTGAAATCAAGAATTTGGCTGCAGGGCCGGACCGCCTATCGCTCGGCCAATTGTCAAATGGAAAATTTACGGGGACCAGGTTGGCGTTTCTTCGGTGCTCGCCTACACTCCAGTTCCCCAGCGTACGTTGCGAGTTTCGCACGGCGTCGGTTGTGTGAATCTGTCGTGTAAGCCGTACCTCCCGCCCCGATCTTTAGCGGACCCCCGCCCCGGCCTACTGGTCGACTGCAAGGCTGTCCGCAATTTGCTGACATGGAGAGAACGATGCTGAGTCCGCATGAATTCGCCACGTTGTTGCTCGTCAAGGACGCCCCCAACCAGGTCGAAATGGACCGAGAAGAACTCGACGCGTTGCTCGAACGCCAACTGGTGCAACTCGAACGCCTCGCATCGGGCAACGAAGAATGGCGCGTGACGGAAACCGGCGACACCGCATTGCGGGCCATCAAACGTTATTCGTGAGTTTTCCCTGCAGTTGACAGCGGGCCGCCTTCGCGGCCCTTTGTTGTGCGCATCTCATTTACACAGTAAATTCGCGCGACGGACTTCTTCCCGACCTCGCGCATGCCCAAGACGCTCTCCGCCGACGACATCCAGCAGTTTCGCGAAGCGATGCGACGCGTCGCGGAAAACGCGTTTGCGACCCGCGGCGCACAAGGCGTGACGATGCGCGAGCTGGCGAAGGAGCTCGGCTGCAGCGCGATGACACCGTATCGCTATTTCCGCGACAAGGAAGAAATTCTTGCGATGGTCCGCGCCGCCGCGTTCAACCGCTTCGCCGCGCGCCTCGAAGCGGCCGCGAAAGCGATCCCCGCGAGCGCCCCCGCCATCGATCACAGCGCCGTCAGCCGGGCCTATGTCGACTTCGCGCTCGATGAGCCGCACGCCTATCGTTTGATGTTCGATCAGACGCCGCAACAGCAAGGCGCTTACCCCGAGCTGGCCGCGGCGTCGCAACGCGCGTGGCGCCTGCTGGAAGCGCACTTCGAGCGGCTCGTCGAGGCGGGTGTTCTCGAAGGCGATCCGCGTCTGATCGGCTACGCGTACTGGACGAGCCTGCACGGCTTCACGATGCTCGCGCTCGCGAACCAGTTGCCGCCGCCGGCGGTCCGACAGGCCGATTCCGCCGACGACGGCGCACATGAGCCGTCACGCGAAGCGGTGTTCGCGCAGATCCTGCGCATGCTGTGGCGCGGAGCGTTGGCGCCGCAAAAGTAAACCGGTGCGCCTGGCAGGCGGCGCGAGAGTCGGGCCCACCAGTCAACCCACTTCCACTTAGCCGCTACGCAAGGTCGGGTCGACAGTCGCCCGCCAGCTGAGCGCCCTTGCGCGCTGCTCGTTGAAGAACTCGACCCACTGGTTGCGCACCTTCGGATCGCTGCTCGTCCCCTCGCTCGCGTGGCGCTGCGCGATCGACGCCTGGAACGCGCAGAAGTCGTCATTCGACAGACGGCCGCGCCGGTTCGCCACATAGGCATCGAAGAACGTCTCGTAGACGATCTGCGCGTCGTGGCCGTAGTCGACGGTCTGCGGCGAGCACATCTTCTGCAACGCCTCGAACGACGTCGCGCCCCTCGTCCCTTCCAGACTCGGCGTACTCACGCATCCTGCCAGAAGCGCGGCAGCGCCGATCATCGAAACTCCTCGCATTCATCACCTCGAAATGGCTGCTGCCAAGAGTATCGTCCGCGCTCGCGCGTTACGCCACTGCGTCGCCATTCGGTCCATGATCGTTCAAATCAGGCGAACTTTACTTTTTCGAATATGCTCATTAAAGTTCGAAAACGAACATTATTCGTTCAATTAGCTTTCCAACTCACTTCCAGATTCGATCCAGAGGGCTCAACAGGTGACGCAAGGCACGAAATACGATTTGCTCGTCGTCGGTGGCGGGATCAACGGCGCCGGCATCGCCCGCGACGCGGCCGGCCGCGGCCTGTCGGTGCTGCTGTGCGAGCAGGACGATCTGGCCGCGCACACGTCGTCGGCGAGCACCAAGCTGATCCACGGCGGGCTGCGCTACCTCGAGTACCGCGAGTTCGGGCTCGTGCGCAAAGCGCTGCAGGAGCGCGAAACGCTGCTGCGCGCGGCGCCGCACATCATCTGGCCGCTGCGCTTCGTGATGCCGCACATGCCCGAGCTGCGCCCCGCCTGGCTGATCCGTGCGGGTCTTTTCCTGTACGACCATCTGGCCAGGCGCGAGCTGCTGCCGGGCTCGCGCGGCATCGTGATGAGCCGGCATCCGGCCGGCGCGCCGCTCGTCGAAACGATCAAGCGCGGCTTCGTTTATTCGGACGGCTGGGTCAACGACGCGCGCCTCGTCGTGCTGAACGCGCTCGACGCGCACGAGCGCGGCGCGACGATCCTCACGCGCACGAAGCTGCTCAACGCCGTGCGCGCCGGCGGCGAATGGCGCGCGCAACTGCAACGCGCGGACGGCACGACTCTCGACGCGCGCGCCGCCGCGATCGCGAACGCGGCGGGCCCGTGGGTCGGCGAGCTGCTGCAAGGCGCGCTTGGCCGGCCGTCGTCGCATAGCGTGCGGCTCGTCAAGGGCAGCCACATCGTCACGCGGCGCCTGTTCGAGCACGACCACGCGTACATCTTCCAGAACCCGGACAAGCGGATCATCTTCGCGATTCCCTATGAGCACGACTACACGCTGATCGGCACGACCGACCTCGAATATCGCGGCGACCCGTCGCAAGTCGCGATCGACGCCAACGAAACGCAGTACCTGTGCGATTCGATCAACCGCTACTTCAGGCAGAAGATCTCGCCCGCCGACGTGCGCTGGAGCTATTCGGGCGTACGCCCGCTGCTGGAGGACGAGAACGCGGACAATCCGTCGGCGGTCACGCGCGACTACTCGCTCGAACTCGATGCGCCCTCGAACGAGGCGCCGCTGCTGTCGGTGTTTGGCGGCAAGATCACGACGTTTCGCAAGCTCGCCGAGCAGGCCGTCGATACGCTCACCGACGCGCTGCACCACGGCGCGCCCGCGTGGACCGCCGACGCGCCGCTGCCGGGCGGCGACATCGCGCAGGCGAACTTCAATCGCTTCCTCGGCGAGTTCTCGCGCGAACATGCGTGGCTGCCGGCATCGCTCGCGCATCGGCTCGTGCGCGCGTATGGCACGCGCGCGAATCGCGTGATCGGCTCGGCGCACTCGCGCGCCGAGCTCGGTCGCGAGTTCGCGCCGGGTCTGCACGAAGCCGAGCTGATTTATCTGCGCGATACCGAATGGGCGCGCACCGCGCAGGACGTGCTGTGGCGCCGCTCGAAGCTCGGCCTGCATGTCGAGCCGGACACGCTCGAGCATGTCACGCGCGACATCGACGCGTGGTTCGCGCGCGAACCGGTCCGGCAGAGCGCTTAGGCGACGCGGCAGACGACACCCGGCGAGCGGAGCCGGCCACCCACCGCAGCTGCGGCTGGACGACGCCGGCACGCACCCTCAAACTATGGCGGCTCGCTCACAACAACACGCCCTCGCATCGCCGGCCAAACGATCCGGCGATCCATAACATGCATGGAGAAGAGACAATGCAGGATCAGTACGTCCTTGCGCTTGACCAAGGCACCACCAGCTCACGCGCGATGCTGTTCGACCGGCGCGGCAACGTCGTGTCGAGCGCGCAAAAGGAATTCCAGCAGATCTACCCGCAGCCTGGCTGGGTCGAGCACGATCCGCAGGAAATCTGGTCGACCCAGGCCGGCGTCGCCGCCGAGGCGGTCACGCGAGCCGGCATGAACGGCACGTCGATCGCGGCGATCGGCATCACGAACCAGCGCGAAACCACGATCGTGTGGGATCGCGAAACCGGCCAGCCGATCTACAACGCGATCGTCTGGCAGGACCGCCGCACCGCCGACTTCTGCGACGAACTGAAAGCGCAAGGGCTCGAAGCGAGCGTGCGCGCGAAGACCGGTCTGCCGATCGACTCGTACTTCTCGGCGACCAAGATCCGCTGGATTCTCGACAACGTCGAAGGTGCGCGCGAAAAGGCGCGTCAGGGCCGGCTCGCGTTCGGCACCGTCGACAGCTGGCTCATGTGGAATTTCACGAAGGGCGCACTGCACATCACCGACGTAACCAACGCGTCGCGCACGATGCTGTTCAACATCCATACGCTGAAGTGGGACGACGAACTGCTCTCCGCACTCGACATTCCGCGCAACATGCTGCCGGAAGTGCGGCCGTCGTCGGAGGTGTACGGACCGACGGTGACCACCGTGTTCGCATCGAAGATTCCGCTCGCGGGCATCGCCGGCGATCAGCACGCCGCATTGTTCGGCCAGATGTGCACCGAGTCCGGCATGGTCAAGAACACCTACGGAACCGGCTGCTTCCTCGTGATGAACACGGGCGCCAAACCGATCGAATCGAAGAACAATCTGGTCACGACGATCGCCTGGCAGATCGGCGAGCGTATCGACTACGCGCTCGAAGGCAGCATCTTCATCGCCGGCGCGGTGGTGCAGTGGCTGCGCGACGGCCTCGGCATCATCAGGAGCGCGGCCGAAATCGAAACGCTCGCGCGCAGCGTGCCGCATTGCGACGGCGTGTATCTCGTGCCTGCGTTCGCCGGCCTCGGCGCTCCGCACTGGAACGCGCATGCGCGCGGCACGCTGTTCGGGCTCACGCGCGGCACGACCTCCGCGCATATCGCGCGTGCGGCGCTCGATTCGATCGCGTATCAATCGCTCGATGTGCTGAAGGCGATGGAAGCCGACTCGGGCATTCGCATCGGCGAGTTGCGCGTGGATGGCGGCGCCTGCGCGAACAATCTGCTGATGCAGTTCCAGGCCGACATCCTCGGCGTCGACACGGTGCGCCCCCAGGTGTCGGAGACGACCGCGCTCGGCGCCGCCTATCTGGCCGGTCTCGCGGTCGGCTACTGGAAGGATATCGACGAGTTGAAGAGCCAGTGGAAGCTCGAACATCGCTTCACACCGGCGCGACCGCATGCGGAGGTCAGGACCTGCCTCGATGGCTGGCAGCGCGCGATCCGCGCGGCGAAGGCCTGGGCCGATACACCGTAACGTCGTCAGGCCGCGGGCACGCAGAACGTCGAAAGGACGTGGTCCGAAAGCACGTATGATGTCGCTTTTCACCCCGGCGAGCGGGCCCCGCAACCCGCCGCCCGCGCGCGTTGCGCTTATCGTTTTTTCAGGCATGATCGACCACCTCATCTGTGACTGCGACGGCGTGCTCGTCGACAGTGAAGTCATCGCCGATCGCGTGATGTTCGACACGCTGACGGCCACCTTCCCCGGCATCGATTTCGCCCCCGTCATCAAAACCGCGTTCGGCCAGCAAACCTCGCGCTTTCTCGCCGGCCTCGAAAAGCAGTTCGACATCACACTGCCCGCGAACTTCCTCGATGCGATCGAGCACAACGTCGAGCTCGCGCTCGCCGCGTCGCTCGGTCCGATCCACGGTGTGCGCGACGCGCTGCAGCGCGTGACGCTGCCGGCCGCGGTCGTGTCGAACAGCCGCATGACACGTGTGAGCGCATCGGTGCGGCGGGCCGGTCTGCAGCAGATTTTCGGCGAGCGGGTATTCAGCGCCGAGCAGGTCGCGCGGCCAAAGCCCTATCCCGATGTCTATCTGTTCGCGGCCACGTCGCTCGGCGTCGAGCCCGCGCGCTGCCTCGTCGTCGAAGACAGCGTCTCGGGCCTGAACGCGGCGCGCGCGGCCGGCATGAAGACGATCGCCTTCGTCGGCGCGAGCCATATTCCGGACGGCTATGCGGATGCGCTGCGCGCGATGGGCATCACGCGAATCATCAAGCATATGGATGAACTGCCGGCGCTGATCGACGCGGGCGTGCGCGGCGAGTTCGGCGACGTGCAGTCGTAGCGGTTTCGCGCAACGCCGATAAAAAAAGCCGGTTCTTCTTGCGAAGAACCGGCTTTTTGCGTCATGGCACTGCGTGCCGCTCGAAGCATGATGGCCCGTCAAGCCTCGGCCATCGCGCCCTCGCGCACCCGCGCGAGCGTCTCGCGAAACTCGACCAGCTCGGCGATCGTCAGCATCGGCAGATCGTGTTGCGCGGCAAAGCGTTCGACGTCCGCACCGCGCGTCATCGTGCCATCAGCGTTCATCAGTTCGCATAGCACGCCGGCCGGCTTCAGGCCCGCGAGGATCGCCAGATCGACGGTGCCTTCGGTGTGGCCGCGCCGTGCCAGCACGCCGCCGGGCATCGCGCGCAGCGGGAACACGTGGCCAGGGCGCACGATGTCGGCGGGCGTGGCCGTATCGGTGATCGCAGCGCGGATCGTAGTCACGCGATCCTGCGCGGACACGCCGGTGCTGACGCCTTCGCGCGCTTCGATCGACACAGTGAACGCGGTGCCGTGACGGCTTTCGTTGTTGACGGCCATCGGCGGCAGTTCGAGCGCGCGGATCTTGTCGTCGGGCAGGCATAGACACACGATGCCGCTGCATTCGCGGATCAGGAGCGCCATCGTTTCGACCGACAGGCGCTCGGCCGCGACGATCAGGTCGGCTTCGTTCTCGCGGTCGTGGTCGTCCTGCAGCACCACGGCGCGACCCTCGCGCAGTGCCTGCAAGGCGGCGGCGATACGCGGCGGAACGGCTTCGGTGGCAAGCAGAGGGAGATCGGCGAAGGCATCGTCTGCAATCGTCGACGGAGCGGGAAAAGTAGCAAAGGACATGTTGAAACGCTCATCGCAAAAGTTGGGCGAGAAACGTTTCAGGGCATTGCAAACAGACTGACGCGCCGCCGCCTGGCACGCCGCACGAAAGCGGACGATCATCAGCCGCCCAAGCTACGGGCGGCATCGCGGAACGCACATGACTATCTGCACATCTTCTTCCATCCGGACTATCACCGTCGGCTCTGGCTTCTGACCAGATCTGCTGACCCCGCCGCAATCTCCGCTACTGCGAAGACCACTCGATGCGGGCGCTCGCGGGCTTGCCGGCTCACGCTGTCGCGCTGTCGGCCTACCGCCGGTGGGGAATTGCACCCCGCCCTGAAGACGCACTGATTGCCGGTTTGACCGGCCGGCGAAGCATACAACAGTCGCGCAAGCGCTGCAGCACGACGAACAAAGACCCTACTGGCGGCGTTGGCCCTGCATCGACGCCCCGAGCTGCGCCAGAACCTCGAATGCCGTCGATTCTCAACCCGGTACGCCTTCGCGCGCAGCTTCATCGCGTGCGGCGCTCGCGGCCCGCACTTCCCAGCGCGGCGGCGTCTCAGCTCGCAGCGTCACGCGAAACGCGCGCGCCTCGGTGTCGCCGGGATTGCGCAGGCTGTGCGGCTGGTCGGCGTCGAACACGATCGCGTCGCCGGTCGCGAGCAGCTGGCGCTGGTCGTGCACGCTGACTTCGAGCGTGCCGTCGCTGACCACCAGATTCACCGTCGTGCCCGGCGCGCGGCGAATGCCCGCCTCCGTATGCAGCGGCGCGATCCGCAGCTCGTGAAACTCGGCGGCGATCGACTCGTCGTCTGGATACAGCGGGCGCACCGAGTAGCGCCCGTTCGCGCTGACCACGCGGGCCGAACGCTCGGCCGGCAGATGCTCGAAGCCGTTGGTCGCGTGACGCCGCAGGAACGCCGCCACCGACACCTTCAGCGCCGCCGCCACCTTGCACAGCACTTTGATCGACGGCACGCTGCGCGCCGACTCGATTTGCGCGAGCATCGCGCGCGACACGCCGGACGCGCGCGCCAGCGCATCGAGCGAAAGCTGGCGTTCGGCGCGCAGCCGCGCCAGATTCACGCCGACCAGCTGTTCGAGCGCATCGAAGGGTTCGGCAGAGCGCGGCGCGGCGTTGGTATCGCCATCGGCCGAAGGATCGCGGACCAGCGCGAGCGGGGAATGCATATTGGCCTCCAGAGCGCCGCCCAACGGCGCAAGAGCAGTAAGTGGAGGCAAGATAGCATCGGCTCTCGCCGCGCCCAACGAAGTTATCTTCACACTGTTATCAGCATGGCGGAGGCAAGCAACTGACGACTCACGCGCCTTGGGCGAGCGTGCGCGCGCTGCTCGATATCCTCGCCGAGCGCTTCGCGCAGGTGTCGGATCAACCGGGAAGCCCGCTGGGACTGCCGCTGGAGCAGCCAATGAGCGCCTAATGAGCGCTAAAACCCCCGCAGCATGAAGGGCTATAATATGCAGTTACGCTGCAAAGACACGCGCAAGCCGGCCATCAAGAGCCGCGCTGCCCCGCGCCGCGGCCTCCTTCACCTTTTTACGACGCCCCCAGGTTAACCACTGCGACCGGCGAAATTCGATGACCAAGAAAGTTTATGTAAAAACCTTTGGCTGCCAGATGAACGAGTACGACTCCGACAAGATGGTCGACGTGCTCGGTGCCGCTGAAGGACTCGTCAAGACCGACACGCCGGAAGACGCCGACGTGATCCTGTTCAATACCTGCTCGGTGCGCGAAAAAGCGCAGGAAAAAGTCTTCTCCGACCTCGGCCGCGTGCGCGAGCTGAAGGACGCGAATCCGAATCTGATCATTGGCGTGGGTGGCTGCGTCGCTAGCCAGGAAGGCGCATCGATCGTCGCGCGCGCGCCGTACGTCGATATCGTGTTCGGTCCGCAAACGCTGCACCGCCTGCCGCAGATGATCGACGAGCGTCGCGCGAGCGGCCGCGCGCAGGTCGATATTTCGTTTCCCGAAATCGAGAAGTTCGATCACCTGCCGCCGGCGCGCGTCGAAGGTCCGAGCGCGTTCGTGTCGATCATGGAAGGCTGCAGCAAGTACTGCAGCTACTGCGTCGTGCCGTACACGCGCGGCGAGGAGGTGTCGCGTCCGCTCGACGACGTGCTGACCGAAATCGCCGGCCTCGCCGACCAGGGCGTGCGCGAAGTCACGCTGCTTGGCCAGAACGTGAACGCCTATCGTGGAAAATTCGGCGGCGCACCGACCTTGGGCTCGACCGAGATCGCCGACTTCGCGACGCTGATCGAATACGTCGCGGACATCCCCGGCATCGAACGGATTCGCTACACGACGTCGCATCCGAAGGAATTCACGCAGCGCCTGATCGACACTTATGCGAAGGTGCCGAAGCTCGTCAGCCACCTGCATCTGCCCGTGCAGCACGGCTCCGACCGCATCCTGATGGCAATGAAGCGCGGCTACACCGTGCTCGAGTACAAGTCCGTAATCCGCAAGCTGCGCGCGATCCGCCCGGATCTGTCGCTGTCGACGGACATGATCGTCGGCTTCCCCGGCGAGACCGAGGAAGACTTCGCGAAGATGATGGCGCTCGTCGAAGAGATGAAGTACGACACGAGCTTCTCGTTCATCTACAGCCCGCGCCCCGGCACGCCGGCCGCGAACCTGCACGACGACACGCCGCGCGAGGTGAAGCTGAAACGTCTGCAGCATCTGCAGGCCACGATCGAAGAGAACGTCCAGCGCATCAGCGACGCGATGGTCGGCAAGGTCGAGCGCATTCTGGTCGAGCGCCCGGCGCGCAAGGATCCGAACGAGCTCGCGGGCCGCACCGAGAACAACCGCGTCGTCAATTTCCCGGCGCCGGTGGCGTCGCATGCACGGCTGATCGGTCAGATGGTCGACGTGAAGATCGTGCACGCGTACCCGCACTCGCTGCGGGGCGAACTGGTGATGGTTCGCGACGACAGCGCCGCCGTGACGCACTGAGCACGCTAAGCGCACTGACCGACATTCTGAGTATCGCAACCGACAGGATCGACTCACCGCCTTGAAGACCACTCAGCAGCATCTGGAATTCACCGCACCGCGCGAAGACAACGCGCGGCTTGCCAACCTCTGCGGACCGCTCGACGAAAATCTGCGGCAGATCGAGCAGGCGCTCGACGTGACCCTGCAGCGCCGTGGCCACCGCATCACGATCCGCGGGCGCGGCGCGAAACTCGCGCTCACCGCGCTCGAAAACTTCTACAACAGCGCACGCGAGCCCTTGTCGGTCGACGACATCCAGCTCGCGCTCGTCGAAGTGCGCCATCCGGCGCGCCATCGTTCGAACGGCAACGGCAATGGCAATGGCGGCGACGCCGTCGACCCGCGCTTCACCGGCAATCCCGATCATCCGTTCGACCAGCCCGCCGATGCCAATGCGAGCGAAGACGACTTCGAGGAATACGGCCCGAAACTGTACACGCGGCGCGCGGATTTGCGCGGCCGCACGCCGGCGCAGCGCGAGTACCTGAAGCAGATCGTGTCGCACGACGTCACCTTCGGCGTTGGCCCGGCCGGCACCGGCAAGACCTACCTCGCGGTGGCCTGCGCGGTCGACGCGCTCGAGCGCGACCAGGTCAAACGCATCGTGCTGACGCGCCCGGCCGTCGAAGCAGGCGAGCGGCTCGGCTTTTTGCCGGGCGATCTGGCGCAAAAGGTCGATCCGTATCTGCGTCCGCTGTACGACGCGCTGTACGACCTGCTCGGCTTTGACAAAACCGCGAAGATGTTCGAGCGGCAGATGATCGAAATCGCGCCGCTCGCGTACATGCGCGGCCGCACGCTGAATCACGCGTTCATCATCCTCGACGAGGCGCAGAACACCACGCCCGAGCAGATGAAGATGTTCCTCACGCGGATCGGCTTCGGCTCGAAGGCGGTCGTCACCGGCGACACGACCCAGGTCGACCTGCCGCGCGGCCAGAAGAGCGGGCTGATCGAAGCGCAGCAAGTGCTCGCGAACGTGCGCGGCATCGCGCTCACGCGCTTCACGAGCGCGGACGTGGTGCGCCATCCGCTGGTCGCGCGAATTGTGGAGGCGTACGATGCGCATGCGCAGAAGTCGACCGCCGCGGCCGATTCGCGCTAAAGCGATGCGCTTCGCAGCGCGAGGTCCGCGTGGCCTCGCCACCATGCCGCAAAAAACGACTGAGCCACGAACGCCACGCACAGAAACCGCATGAGCCGCACCCCAAAACTAACGCTGAGCCTGCAATTTCCCGCTGCCAAAGCCTGGCCGGAACACAAGGCGCTACTGCCGCGCGCGACGGTGGCCGGCTGGATCAAGGCGGCGCTGTTCGCAGACGGCGAATTGACGGTTCGCTTCGTCGACGCCGAAGAAGGCCGCACGCTGAACCGCACCTATCGCGGCAAGGATTACGCGACCAACGTGCTGACCTTCGCCTATGCCGAATCGGAAGACGACCCGGTGACGGGCGATCTGATTCTGTGCTGCCCGGTGATCGAGAAGGAAGCCGCCGAGCAGGGCAAACCGCTTGCCGCGCATTACGCGCACCTGCTCGTGCACGGCACGCTGCATGCACAAGGCTACGACCACGAGGTTGAAGAAGAAGCCGAGGAAATGGAGGCGATCGAAACCGAAATCCTCGCCAGGCTCGGCTTTCCGGACCCTTATCAATAGACGTCCCGGCCCCTCCGAACCCACAGTGAGCACTCCGTCCCCCGAAACCGAGATTCCTGTGCCCTGCCCGGACTACCCGCCGGTGCTCGGCGACTCGCGGCTTCTGACTGACGACGAACTGCGCGCGTCGCTTGAATGCACGTTGCGCGGCTGGGACCGCCAGAGCGATCTGTGGCTGTTCGGCTATGGCTCGCTGATCTGGAACCCGGGACTGCCCACCGTCGAAGCGATGCGCTCGAAGGTGCACGGCTATCACCGCGGCCTCTATCTATGGTCGCGTGTGAATCGCGGCACGCCCGAGCAGCCCGGCCTCGTGCTCGCGCTCGATCGCGGCGGCTCGTGCACCGGCATGGCGTTCCGGCTCGCGGCCGATGGCTCGATGCCGCATCTCGAAGCACTGTGGCGCCGCGAAATGCCGATGGGCTCGTACCGTCCCGCGTGGCTGCCGTGCGTACTCGCGGACGGCCGGCGCGTCGACGCGCTCGCCTTCGTGATGCGCCGCGACGTGCCGAGCTACACCGGCAAGCTGCGCGACGACATCATTCAGACCGTGCTGGGCTGCGCGAGCGGCCGCTACGGCACGACTTTCGATTACGTAAGCCGCACCGTGCATGCGCTGCGCGAAAGCGGGATGCCGGACCGCGCGCTCGAAGCGCTGCTCGCGCGCTGCAAGCCGGTCGTGTAATTTCGTCATCTCGGCGAAAACCCCACCCGCGACTTTTTTGCCGGCGAGCGCTTTTGACCGCGTAATCGGTTAGGATGATTCCACGCTCCGCCTTCGTGGCGCGGCCGTTTCACCTTGGCTTCACTCATCGCCAGGCCCGGCCGGACACGGTTCCGCCATTTGCCTGGTGTATCCTTAACGCTCTGTAACAGCGCGCCCAGTCTCGCCGGGCGCACTACCATGAACGACACGTATCCCAGTCGACGCCATACCGGACGCCATCTCGACAAACCGCAGGAAAAGCGCTCGCTGCTCGAACGCCTGACCGACTTCATCTCGCCCGAACCCGACTCGCGGGCCGAACTTCTGGAAATTCTGCAGGACGCGCACGAGCGCAACCTGATCGACGCCGACTCGCTGTCGATGATCGAAGGCGTGTTCCAGGTCTCGGAACTGAGCGCGCGCGACATCATGGTGCCGCGCGCGCAAATGGACGCGATCAACATCGCCGACAATCCCGCCGAATTCATCCCCTACGTGCTCGAGAAAGCGCATTCGCGCTATCCGGTCTACGAGGGCAATCGCGACAACATCATCGGCGTGCTGCTCGCGAAAGATCTGCTGCGCTACTACGCCGAAGAAGAATTCGACGTGCGCGGCATGCTGCGCCCGGCCGTGTTCATCCCCGAGTCGAAGCGGCTGAACGTGCTGCTGCACGACTTTCGCGTGAACCGTAACCACCTCGCGGTGGTCGTCGACGAATACGGCGGCGTCGCGGGCCTGATCACGATCGAAGACGTGCTGGAGCAGATCGTCGGCGACATCGAGGACGAATACGATTTCGACGAGGAAAGCGGCAACATCATCGCGTCGCCGGACGGACGCTTCCGGGTGCGCGCGCTGACCGAGATCGAGCAGTTCAACGACACCTTCGGCACGCATTATTCAGACGAAGAAGTCGACACGATCGGCGGGCTGGTCACGCATCACTTCGGCCGGGTGCCGCATCGGGGCGAGAAAGTGCGCCTCGACGATCTGATCTTCGAGATCCTGCGCGGCGACGCCCGCCAGATCCACATGCTGCTGGTGCGCCGCGACCCGCTCGCGGGCCAGCGCGAACGCGAGTCGCAGCACGTGCAGACCTGAGCCGGCGGCTCGGGCCGATGCACGGCCCGAGCGCCCGCGCGTTGTTATTGCGGGCGCATGTGGCCTACTCGTTTGCCTGCTGATTTACCCTTTCAACTTCCGACGCCGACCGCGCAATAATGGCCGACCCGATCACTTCCCGTTCGCACCGCGGCGTGAGCGCTCCCGCCCCCGCTGCCACCGACGACGTCACGCGCAGCCGCGCGCTGCCGCGCTGGCACTACCTCGTCGCACTGGCCGCGGGCGCGGCCAATACGCTGTCGTTCGCGCCGACGCCGCATGGCGGCTGGCTGCAACTCGCGATCTTCGTGTTCTTCTTCGGGTGGCTCACGCGCAGCACCGGCTGGAAAAGCGCCGCGCTGACGGGCGGCGCGTTCGGCTTCGGCAACTTCGTGAGCGGGGTCTGGTGGCTGTATGTGAGCATGCACTACTACGGCGGCATGCCGGCGCCACTCGCCGGCATGGCGCTCGTGCTGTTCTCGCTGTATCTCGCCCTCTATCCGGCGCTCGCCGCGGCGATATGGTCGTCCTGCGCGGGCCATGCGCGCAACGGCGCGGCCGACGACCGCGCGCCATTCTCGCCGACCTGGCACGGCGCGCTGGCTTTTGCCAGCGCGTGGGCGATCGGCGAATGGCTGCGCGGCACGGTGTTCACCGGCTTTCCGTGGCTCGCCACCGGTTACGCGCAAGTCGACGGCCCGTTGGCGGGGTTTGCGCCCGTGGTCGGCGTATATGGCGTCGGCTGGATGGTCGCGCTGACGGCCGCGTTGATCGTGCAGGCATTGCTGGCGCTGCTGCCGTCGTGGCGCCCCGGGCATGCCAATGAATCGCGCGAGCCGAACGCCAGCGCCGCTGGTGACGTCGACAACCGCGCCGCGCGCGGCCGCGGCACGCGCGTTGCCGCCATCGCCGTGCCAGCCTGCGTCGCGCTCGCGCTGCTCGTGATCGGCCTGCTGCTGCCGCTCGTGCAGTGGACGACACCCGCCAATGCGCCGCTGACGGTGCGCCTGCTGCAAGGCAACGTGAAGCAGGAGATGAAATTCGAGGAAGCCGGCTTGCGCGCGGCGGTCGACGAGTATCAGAAAATGATCACGTCGAAGCCGGCCGATCTGATCGTCACGCCGGAAACCGCGATCCCCGTGCTCGCGCAGCAGCTGCCGCCGAACTTCGCGGCTGCGATCCGCCAATTCACCGATTCGACCGGCAGCTCGCTGCTGTTCGGCGCGATCGGCGGCACGATCACGCCGGACGGCCGGGTGGTCGACTACACCAACAGCCTGTTCGGCGTGACGCCCGGCTCGCACGAAATCTATCGCTACGACAAGCACCATCTGGTGCCGTTCGGCGAATTCGTGCCGTGGGGCTTCCGCTGGTTCGTGAACCTGATGAACATACCGCTCGGCGACTTCTTCCGTGGCCCGCCTGTGCAAAAGCCGTTCATGGTGCATAACCAGCCGGTCGCGGTGAACATCTGCTACGAGGACATCTTCGGCGAGGAAATCGCGCGCACGCTGCGCGAGAACGCCACGCCCGCCGGCGTGCTGATCAACTCGACCAATCTCGCGTGGTTCGGCGACACGATCGCGCTCGACCAGCATCTGCAGATCGCGCGCATGCGCTCGCTCGAAACCGGCAGGCCGATGCTGCGCGCAACCAACACCGGCATGACCGCCGCAATCGACGCGAGCGGCCGCGTGATCGGGCGCCTGACGCCATACACGGTCGGCTCACTCGACGTCAACGTGCAAGGCACCGCCGGCAACACACCTTACGTGACGAGCGGCAACAACACGGTGCTCGCGGTGTCGGTGCTGCTGCTCGCGATCGGTTTCGCGTTCGGACCGGGGATCGCGCGGCGGCGCAACGGCAAGCGGTAACGCCGGCGCCCACGTCAAACGAACACCGCCCGCAAAAAAAATGCGCCTGACATGCAGGCGCATTTTTTTATGCTCATTCGAGCTTCATCAATCCTTCGGCGCCGTATCGATGAACGACTGCCGCTGCGACAGCTTCTGGAAGTGCTTGTCGAGGTTCGGATGCGCTTCGCGCCAGTTCAGTTCCGGCATACGGAAGTCCAGATAGCCGAGCGCACAGCCCATCGCGATGTCGGCCAGCGTGTAGTGATTGCTCGCGCACCACGGCTTGCTGCCAAGCCCCCGCGACATCGCGATCAGCGCTTCGTCGATCTTGCGCTGCTGCCGCGCGACCCATGCGTCCACGCGCTGCTCGGGCGCGCGCTGCGTGCTTTCGAGCCGGATCAGCACGGCCGCGTCGAGCACGCCGTCGGCGAGCGCCTCCCAGCAGCGCACTTCGATGCGCTCGCGCCCGGACGGCGGAATCAGCTTGCCCACCGGCGACAGCGTATCGACGTATTCGCAGATCACGCGTGAATCGAACACGGCTTCGCCGTCTTCCATCACGAGGCACGGCACCTTGCCGAGGGGGTTGAAGGTGTGAATCCGGGTATCCGGCGCCCAGACGTTCTCGGGCACCAGTTCGTAGTCGATCTTCTTGTCGGCGAGCACGATGCGCGCTTTACGCACATACGGGCTGCCGAACGAACCGATGAGTTTCATCATGACCTTCTGCCTTTTTCTGAATCCGGCGAAAGTATAAGTGGTCTAAGGCTTCCGCGAACGTGCTGGCGGCATCTTCGCGAACTGCCCGCCGAGCCGCTGTGGACGGATTGCAACATGACGGCGGCCGCCGCGCCGTCGGAATCCGCACAAAGGGAGTCGATGTCGTGCGCGGAGAATGGGGCCAGGAGACACGCGGCGCTACAATCGCACGATGAACCAGCCGACCGAACCCACCATCGCCATCGACGTCTACCGCACGCGCCGCGAGCGCGTTCTCGCCGCGCTGCGCGCCGCGGGCGGCGGCGTCGCCATCGTCCCGACCGCGCCGGAAGCGCTGCGCAACCGCGATACTGACTATCCGTACCGCCACGACAGCTACTTCTATTATCTGACCGGCTTCACCGAGCCCGAAGCGCTGCTGGTGCTCGATGCCAGCGCTGCGCCCGGCGCGCCCGCGTCGGTGCTGTTCTGCCGCGAGAAGAGCCTCGAGGGCGAAACGTGGGAAGGCTTCCGCTTCGGCCCCGACGGCGCGCGCGAAGCATTCGGGCTCGACGCCGCGTTCCCGATCGGTGAACTCGGCACGCAGTTGCCGCGCATCATCGCCGACAAGCCGGCGCTGCACTACGCGTTCGGCACCTCGGCGCATCTGGACGAGCAGGTGCGCGGCTGGCTCGACGCGGTGCGCGCGCAAAGCCGCAGCGGCACCGTCGCGCCCACGGCCGCGCGCGACCTGCTGACATTGCTCGACGAGATGCGGCTCGTCAAGGACGACCACGAGCTCGCGATCATGCGCCGCGCCGGCCAGATTTCGGCGGCCGCGCACCGTCGCGCGATGGCCGCGTGCCGGCCCGGTATCCGCGAGTACGAGCTCGAGGCCGAACTGCTCTATACGTTTCGCAAGTTCGGCGCGCAGGCGCCGGCCTATACGTCGATCGTCGCGGCCGGCGCGAACGCGTGCGTGCTCCACTACCCCGCCGGCAACGCGATCGCGCGCGACGGCGACCTGATCCTGATCGACGCGGCCTGCGAACTCGACGGCTATGCGTCCGACATCACGCGCACGTTCCCGGCGAGCGGCCGGTTCACGCCGGCGCAGCGCGAGCTGTACGACATCGTGCTGGCCGCGCAGCAGGCCGCCGTCGATGCGACGCGCGCCGGCGCGAGCTTCGACGATCCGCATCAGGCAGCGCTGCGCGTGCTGTCGCAGGGGCTGCTCGACACCGGCATCGTGCCGCGCGCGAAGTTCACATCGGTCGACGACGTGATCGCCGAGCGCGCCTACGCGCCGTTCTACATGCATCGCACCGGCCACTGGCTCGGCATGGACGTGCACGACTGCGGCGACTACCGCGAGCGCGGCGCGCCGCGCGACGAAGCGGGCGCGCTGCCGTGGCGCACGCTGCGCGCGTCGATGACGCTGACGGTCGAGCCGGGCCTGTACGTGCGCCCGGCCGAAGGTGTGCCCGAGCGCTACTGGAACATCGGCATCCGCATCGAGGACGACGCGATCGTCACGCCGACCGGCTGCGAGCTGATCACGCGCGACGTGCCGGTCGCCGCCGACGAGATCGAGGCGCTGATGCAGGAAGCACGAGCGGCTCATCAACAGAGGACCTGATCGGCGATGAATGAAGCGTCTCCATCGGTGGTGATCTTGAGGCCCGCCTCCCACCAGCAAGGGTTCGATTTCGATGTGACGATCGTCGGCGCCGGTCCGGTCGGCCTCGCGCTCGCCGGCTGGCTCGCGCGCCGCAGCGTGACGCGCGAGCTGAAGATCGCGCTCGTCGACGCGCGCGAGCCGGAAGACTCGATCGCCGATCCGCGCGCGATCGCGGTCTCGCACGGCAGCCGGATGATCCTCGAGCCGCTGCGCTGGCCGGCCGACGCCACCGCGATCGAGCGCATCCACGTGTCGCAGCGCGGTCATTTCGGCCGCACGCTGATCGATCATCGCGAGCACGGCCTGCCCGCGCTCGGCTACGTGCTGCGTTACGGCTCGATCGTGCATGGCCTCGCCGACGCCGTGCACGCGACGCCGGTCCATTGGTTCCGCTCGACCTCAGCCGGTGCGCCGGTTCAGGAGCTCGACGGCGTCACGCTGCCGATCGAAACCGCGGGCGTCGCGCGCCAGTTGCGCACGCGGATTCTGGTGAACGCCGAGGGCGGCCTGTTCGGCGACCAGAAGCACGCGAAAAACCCGAGCCGCGCCACGGACGAAGACGCCGGCGCACGCAGCATCGGTAGAAATCACGCCGGCTCGCGCGACTACGGCCAGACCGCGTTGGTCGGCACGGTCACCGTGTCGGCACCGCAGCCGCACGTCGCATGGGAGCGCTTCACGTCGCAAGGCCCGATCGCGCTGTTGCCGATGGGCGGCGTGCGCGGCGCCGACTACGCGCTCGTCTGGTGCTGTGCGCCCGACGAAGCCGCGCGCCGCGCTCAGCTCTCCGACGAAGCGTTCCTGCGCGAGCTCGATGCGGCGTTCGGCGATCGCATGGGCCGCTTTACGCGCATCAAGGGCCGTGCGTCGTTTCCGCTCGGTCTCAACACGGTCGAAACGCTCGTGAACGGCCACATCGTCGCGATCGGCAATGCGGCGCAGACCTTGCATCCGGTGGCGGGCCAAGGCCTCAACCTGGGCCTGCGAGACGCGCACGCTCTCGCCGATGCGCTGTCGGCCGAGGGCCCGACACCGCTCGCGCTCGCCACTTTCGCGCAGCGCCGCGCGCTCGACCGGCGCCTGACGATCGGTTCGACCGACACGCTCGCGCGCCTGTTTACCATCGACTTCGCGCCGCTCGCGGTACTGCGCGGCCTCGCGCTGACCGCACTCGAATTCGTCCCGCCGGTGAAAACCGCGCTCGCCCGCCAGATGATGTTCGGCCAGCGCCGCTAGGGACGCAAAACGCCGCGCGGCTCTATGAGCCGCGCGACTTTCATAGAAGATTTAACAGGTTACGAGACCCGGTTCGCGAGTCCCGGCAACCCGTTAACGCTAAAATGATGGTTTTCCCTCGCATTTCGCGCTGCGCCGGCCGTCACGATTGTCAAATCTGACCCGACGTCGGCGCACGCTCACGTCATGCCCACTCTCGGCCCCCACATTCTGCGCAATAACCTGTTCGTCGCCCCGATGGCCGGCGTGACCGACCGGCCGTTCCGCCAGTTGTGCAAACGGCTCGGCGCGGGCTACGCGGTCTCGGAAATGGTCGCGTCGAATGCTCAGTTGTGGAAAAGCGAAAAGACCATGCGCCGCGCGAATCACGAAGGCGAGGTCGAGCCGATCGCGGTGCAGATCGCTGGCGCCGACCCGGACATGATGGCCGAGGCCGCCCGCTACAACGTCGCGAACGGTGCGCAGATCATCGACATCAACATGGGCTGCCCGGCCAAGAAGGTTTGCAACGTGGCAGCCGGCTCGGCGCTGCTGCAGAACGAACCGCTCGTGCAGCGCATTGTCGAGGCCGTCGTAAGCGCGGTTGGCGTCGGGCCCGACGCGGTACCCGTCACGCTGAAAATCCGCACCGGCTGGAATCGCGAGAACAAGAATGCGCTGAACGTCGCGCGTCTCGCACAAGCCGCGGGCATTTCGATGCTGACCGTGCACGGCCGCACGCGCGCCGACCTGTACCACGGCGACGCCGAGTACGAAACCATCGCCGCCGTGAAAGCGGCGGTCAACATTCCGGTCGTCGCGAACGGCGACATCACGTCGCCGCAAAAGGCGCGCGAGGTGTTGGCCGCGACCGGCGCGGACGCGATCATGATCGGGCGGGCCGCGCAGGGTCGTCCGTGGCTGTTCCGCGAGATCGAACATTTCCTGCAAACGGGCGAGTTGCTGCCGCCGCCGCGCATCGACGAAATCCAGCAGGTGATGAACGAACATCTCGAAGATCACTACGCTTTTTACGGGGAATTTACCGGTGTCCGCACTGCGCGCAAGCACATCGGCTGGTACACTCGCGGCCTTTCCGGCGCCAACCTGTTCCGGCATCGCATGAATACGCTGGACACCACGCGCGAACAACTCCTCGCCGTCAACGAGTTCTTTGACGCGCAAAAGGCGATCTCAGACCGCCTCGTCTACGTCGACGAAGCGCCCGGCAACCCCGGGCTCGACAGCCAGGGCGAGGACAACACCGACCGACTAGCAGCATGAGCAAGAACAACATCGAACAATCCGTCCGCGACAGCCTGGATGTGTATTTCCAGGATCTCGACGGCTCCAATCCGCACGACGTCTACGACATGGTCATTTCATGCGTGGAAAAACCCTTGCTCGAAGTGGTGCTCGAGCAGGCCAACGGTAACCAGTCGCTGGCCGCCGAGTATCTCGGCATCAACCGCAATACGCTGCGCAAGAAGCTGCAACAACACGGTTTGCTGTAGCGCGTTGTAGTTTCTCGCGCCCTGCCACGTTTCCCCTTCGGCTTTTCGTCTTCATCATGATCAAGCAAGCGCTCATCTCCGTTTCCGACAAGTCCGGCATCGTCGACTTCGCCAAATCGCTGTCGGACCTCGGCATCAAGATCCTGTCGACCGGCGGCACCGCGAAACTGCTCGCGGACGCGGGCCTGTCCGTCACCGAAGTCGCCGACTACACGGGCTTCCCGGAAATGCTCGACGGGCGCGTGAAAACGCTGCATCCGAAGGTGCACGGCGGCATCCTCGCGCGCCGCGATCTGCCCGAGCATATGGCCGCGCTCGAGAAGCACGACATTCCGACCATCGACCTGCTGGTCGTGAACCTGTACCCGTTCGTGCAGACCGTGTCGAAGGAAGAGTGCTCGCTCGAAGACGCGATCGAGAACATCGACATCGGCGGCCCGACGATGCTGCGCTCGGCCGCGAAGAATCATCGTGACGTGACGGTGGTGGTCGATCCGGCCGACTACGCGGTCGTGCTCGACGAAATGCGCGCGAACGGCAACACGGTGTCGTACAAGACGAACTTCCGTCTCGCGACCAAGGTGTACGCACACACCGCGCAGTACGACGGCGCGATCACGAACTACCTGACGAGCCTGACCGACGAGTTGCAGCACTCGTCGCGCAACGAGTACCCGGCCACCTTAAACATGGCGTTCAACAAGGTGCAGGACCTGCGCTACGGCGAAAACCCGCACCAGAACGCGGCGTTCTACCGCGACCTGACCGTGCCGGACGGCGCGCTCGCGAACTACAACCAGTTGCAGGGCAAGGAACTGTCGTACAACAACATCGCCGACTCCGACGCGGCGTGGGAATGCGTGAAGACCTTCGACGTGCCGGCCTGCGTGATCGTCAAGCACGCGAATCCGTGCGGCGTCGCGGTGGGCGCGAACGCGCACGAAGCGTACTCGAAGGCGTTCCAGACCGACCCGACCTCGGCGTTCGGCGGCATCATCGCGTTCAACCGTGAAGTCGACGAAGCGGCCGCGCAAGCCGTTGCGAAGCAGTTCGTCGAAGTGCTGATCGCGCCGTCGTTCAGCGCCGAAGCGCGTCAGGTATTCGCGGCGAAGCAGAACGTGCGTCTGCTCGAAATCGCGCTGGGCGAAGGCCACAACACTTTCGATCTGAAGCGCGTCGGTGGCGGCCTGCTGGTGCAGTCGCTCGACTCGAAGAACGTGCAGCCGCGCGAGTTGCGCGTCGTCACGAAGCGTCATCCGACGCCGAAGGAAATGGACGACCTGCTGTTCGCATGGCGTGTCGCGAAGTACGTGAAGTCGAACGCGATCGTGTTCTGCGCGAACGGCATGACGCTCGGCGTCGGCGCGGGTCAGATGAGCCGCGTGGACTCGGCGCGTATCGCGAGCATCAAGGCGCAGAACGCCGGTCTGACGCTGGCCGGTTCGGCGGTCGCATCGGACGCGTTCTTCCCGTTCCGCGACGGTCTCGACGTCGTGGTCGCTGCAGGCGCGACCTGCGTGATCCAGCCGGGTGGCTCGGTGCGCGACGACGAAGTGGTCATGGCCGCCGACGAGCACAACATCGCGATGGTGCTGACGGGCGTGCGTCACTTCCGTCATTGATCGGCTGAAGTTCGATAGCTGAAAAAAGGCCCGGCGGGTTGTCCCGCCGGGCCTTTCGTTTTGCGGCGACGCGTTCAATCGTCCGGATCTTTGCGCGCGTAACCGTCCCGCACTTGCGGATGCTGGCTGATGTACGTGCCCAAACCCTGGCCGCGCCGCGCGAGACGCTTCAGCACCGCGAGATGCTCGGCGCCGACACTTGCCTCTGTGTACCAATACACGACACCCGGCCGAAAGCGCACTTTGATGAAATCGTCGCCGATTTCATAGGCGTCGACGCCCGAGTCGCGGCTGAGATTGCGGTAGCGCTCCATTCCCGATCGCCCTCCTCGTGCAAAGCCTTTAGCAGCTTTTATTCCGCCAGGCATGCTGCCAGCGGTCCGCCGCACGCCGCGTTCGTTGTAGTATCGCAGGCACCTGGTTTTTATCGCTTGTGCGGCACTTCATGAGAATTCTCGGCATCGACCCCGGCCTGCGCGTGACCGGCTTCGGCGTGATCGAACAACACGGCCACACACTGCGCTACGTCGCGAGCGGCGTGATCCGCACCGCCGACGCCGATCTGCCGTCGCGGCTCGGCACCATCTTCGCAGGCATCTCGACGCTGATCCGCGAGCACGCGCCGGATCAGGCGGCGATCGAAAAAGTCTTCGTCAACGTCAATCCGCAGTCGACGCTGCTGCTCGGCCAGGCGCGCGGCGCCGCGATCTGCGGGCTCGTCGCGGGCGGCGTACCGGTCGCCGAATACACCGCGCTGCAGCTGAAGCAGTCAGTGGTCGGCTATGGCCGCGCGACCAAGGAGCAGATGCAGCAGATGGTCGTGCGGCTCTTGAGCCTGTCGGGCGTGCCGGGCACCGACGCCGCCGACGCGCTCGGCATGGCCATCTGCCATGCGCACGGCGGCTCGACGCTAAGCACGCTAGGCGGCATCGCACCGGCGCTCGCGAAGAAGGGTCTGCGGGTGCGGCGCGGGCGTCTGGTCGGCTAGCGCAACGTAGACACGCGATGCCGTTCGCGCCGCCGATCCGCTGCGCTACACTCGCGCATTCCCATCCGACTCTGAAAATTAATCCGCCATGATCGGTCGCATCGCCGGCGTTCTGCTGGAAAAAAACCCGCCGCATCTGCTCGTCGACTGCAACGGCGTCGGCTATGAAGTGGACGTGCCGATGAGCACGTTCTACAACCTGCCGTCGACCGGCGAGCGCATCGTGCTGCTCACCCAGATGATCGTGCGCGAAGACGCGCATCTGCTGTACGGCTTCGGCACCGCGCAGGAACGCGCGACCTTCCGCGAGCTGCTGAAGATTTCCGGCATCGGCGCGCGCATGGCACTCGCGGTGCTGTCAGGCATGAGCGTCGCGGAGCTCGCGCAGACCGTCACGATGCAGGACGCCGCGCGCCTCACGCGCGTGCCGGGCATCGGCAAGAAGACCGCCGAGCGGCTGCTGCTCGAACTGAAGGGCAAGCTCGGCGCCGACCTCGGTGCGATGGCGGGCGCCGCGTCGCCATCCGACCATGCTTCGGACATCCTCAATGCGCTGCTCGCGCTCGGCTACTCGGAAAAAGAAGCGCTCGCGGCGATCAAGAACGTGCCGGCCGGCACGGGCGTGTCCGAGGGCATCAAGCTCGCGCTGAAGGCGCTCTCGAAGGGCTGATGCGCGATCCGCGCGCGGTACAATGACCGCATGATCGAAACCGACAAACTCGCCGCCGAGCGCATCATCGCGGCCACGCCCGTGTCGCCGAACGAAGAAGCGTTCGAGCGCGCGCTGCGCCCGCGTCAGCTCGACGAATATGTCGGGCAGGAGAAAGTGCGCGGTCAGCTCGAAATCTTCATCGAGGCCGCGAAGCGCCGTTCCGAATCGCTCGACCACGTGCTGCTGTTCGGCCCGCCTGGCCTCGGCAAGACCACGCTCGCACACATCATCGCGCGCGAGATGGGCGTCAATCTGCGGCAAACGTCGGGGCCCGTGCTCGAACGCGCCGGCGACCTCGCCGCGCTGCTCACCAATCTCGAAGCCAACGACGTGCTGTTCATCGACGAAATCCACCGGCTCTCGCCGGTCGTCGAGGAAATCCTCTATCCGGCGCTCGAGGATTATCAGATCGACATCATGATCGGCGAAGGGCCGGCCGCGCGCAGCGTGAAGCTCGATCTGCAGCCGTTCACGCTGGTCGGCGCGACCACGCGCGCGGGCATGCTGACCAATCCGCTGCGCGACCGCTTCGGCATCGTCGCGCGACTCGAGTTCTACAACGCCGAGGAGCTCGCGCGCATCGTCACGCGTTCGGCCGCGCTGCTCGGCGCGCAGATCCATCCGGACGGTGCCTTCGAAATCGCCCGTCGCGCGCGCGGCACGCCGCGTATCGCGAACCGCCTGCTGCGGCGCGTGCGCGACTTCGCCGAAGTGAAGGCCGACGGCAACATCACCGCGCAGGTGGCCGACGCCGCGCTCAGCATGCTCGACGTCGACGCGGTCGGCTTCGACCTGATGGACCGCAAGCTGCTCGAAGCGATCCTGTACAAGTTCGACGGCGGCCCGGTCGGTGTCGACAATCTCGCGGCGGCGATCGGCGAGGAGCGCGACACGATCGAAGACGTGCTCGAGCCGTATCTGATCCAGCAGGGCTTCCTGCAGCGCACGCCGCGCGGCCGCGTCGCCACGCTGCTCACGTATAGGCACTTCGGGCTGGCCGCGCCGGATTCGTCGAGCGCGCTGCCGGGTCTGTGGAATTCAACGAACTGAGTCAGACGACGAGGCCGACCAGGATGTCCGATCAGACCCAGCAACCCGGCCCTTCCAACCGTTTACCCGTCAATCCCGCCGGCGACCCGTCCGGCAATTTCGCGGCGCGCCTCACCCACCGCCTGCGCTCGAAACTCGCCGCGGGCGTCACCCATCTGACGACCGGTAGCGGACCGATGCTCGACTACTCATCGCCGCCGGGCGACCCCGGCCTGTTCGGGCCGAACTCCGTCTGCTGGAAAGTCCACGCCGACTTCACGTCGATGATGGCAGGCGGCATCAGCGCGCTGCTGCTGCAGGCGCTGCATCCGCTCGCGCTCGCGGGCGTCTGGGACCACTCGAGCTTTCGTACCGACATTCTGGGCCGGCTGCGCCGCACGGCGACGTTCATCGCCGGCACGACGTATGGCAGCAAGAGCGATGCGCTCGCGTTGATCGAGCGTGTGAAGGGCATTCATCTCGACGTGACCGGCGTCGCACCGGACGGCCAGTCGTATCGCGCAAGTGAGCCCGCGCTGCTGACGTGGGTGCACGTCGCGGAGGTGTCGAGCTTCATGACCGCTCATCTGCGCTATGTGAATCCGGTGCTGTCCGTCACCGCGCAGGATCAATACTTCGCGGAAACTGCGCGCATCGCGGAAATGCTCGGCGCCATCGACATTCCGCGCTCTCGCGCCGAGATCGAAGCGTACCTGCTGGCGATGCGGCCCGCCCTCGTCGCCAGCGAGCGCACGCGCGAAGTCGTCAGGATTCTGATGAACGCGCCGGCACCGAGCTTCGCGATGCGGCCCGCCGGCACGCTGATGCTCAACGCGGGCGTCGATTTGTTGCCCGACTGGGCGCAGTCGATGCTCGATTTGAAGCGCTACGCGGTGCTGCGTCGAACTCTCGCACGGCCTGGCGTGCGGGTCGTCGCGCCGGTAATCCGCTGGGCGTTGATCAATGGCGTATCGAAGCGGGCCCGGCGGCGCGCGGCGGCGGTGCGGCGGCAGGATTGATCGCGCCGCGCGAGCCGGGCCATTGTCGGCTTCGGCTTACCGCTTCGACTCCGGTCCCTTCCTGAAACCGTCATCGTCGGCGCTGCCGGCTTCGAGATGCGATACGTCCGCCCACGTCACGATCGTCGCGCGATCGTTCCCGTAATCCACGACGTTCAGGCTGGTGTTCAGCAACGGGTAATTGCGCGGTGCGTCGAGCGGCAAACTGGTTGCAAAGCGGTGCACGCAGTCGAGCACGCCGCCATGCGTGACACACACGATGCGCCCACCCGGATGCGCGGCGACGAGCGGCTCGATCGCGTGCATGATGCGGTGGTAGAACACGCGGTGCGACTCGCCCCCGGGCGGCGCGAAGCCGGGATCACGGGTTTGCCACTGCGCGTATTCGTCGGGGAAACGTAGCGCGATCTCGTCGCTGTCATGGCCCTGGAACGCGCCGTACGAGCGCTCGCGCAAGTTCTCGCGCGATTGCAGCGGCAGGTCGAGCGCCTCGCCGATCGGCTGCGCGGTCTGCTGCGCGCGCTGCAGGTCGCTCGAATAGATCGCGTCGAGCCGCGCGCCCTGCTTCGCCTCGGCGGCGAGGCGCTGCGCGAGACGTTGCGCCTGCGCGATGCCGGTCGTCGCGAGCGGAATGTCGATGTGGCCTTGAATGCGCTTGATGCGGTTCCAGTCGGTCTCGCCGTGCCGGATAAACAGGATCTGCGTCGTCATGAGAGAGAGGTGCCGTTCGCGGTTGTGTCCACGGCTATTGTCGCAAAAAGCGGCGGCGCGGCTCGCATGCCGCGACTGCGCACTCGCACCGTTTGCGCTCTTCTACGCGTTGGTCTGCAACCAGAACGTGACCGGCCCGTCGTTGACGAGCGACACCTGCATCTCCGCGCCGAACTCACCGGTCTCGACGATCGGATGCTTCGCGCGCGCCGCCGTGACGAAGTAGTCGAACAGGCGCTTGCCCTCGTCGGGTGGCGCGGCCGGCGTGAAGCTCGGGCGCAGGCCGCTGTTGGTATCTGCCGCGAGCGTGAACTGGGACACCAGCAGCAGGCCGCCCGCGCGCCCTGCGCCGTCGAGATTTTGCACCGAGAGGTTCATCTTGCCGGCCGCGTCGCTGAACACGCGGTAGCCGAGCACCTTGGCGAGCAGCTTGTCGGCCACGGCCTCGGTGTCGCCGCGCTCCGCGCAGACGAGCGCGAGCAGGCCGGCGTCGATCGCGCCGGTTACCCGATCGGCGACGCGCACTTCGGCGCGCCGCACACGTTGGATCAGCGCGATCACGCCGTCAGCGTCACGCGTGCGAAGCGGCGCTTGCCGACCTGCACGACGTACTCGCCCGCTTCGACCTTCAGGCCTTTGTCGGACACCGCGGTGCCATCGATCTTCACGCCGCCCTGCTCGATGTTGCGCAGTGCCTCGCTCGTCGACGGCACGAGGTTCGCCTGCTTCAGCAGCTGGCCGATCGCAAGCGGTGCGCCCGCGAGCGTCACGGCCGGAATATCGTCGGGTACGCCGCCCTTCGCGCGATGATTGAAGTCCTCGAGCGCGCGCTCGGCATCCGCCTGCGAGTGGAAACGCGCAACGATTTCCTGGCCGAGCATCACCTTGAAGTCGCGCGGGTTACGGCCCGCCTCGGCCTCGCGCTTGAAGCCGGCGATTTCGTCCATCGGACGGAACGACAGCAACTCGAAGTAACGCCACATCAGCGTGTCGGAAATGCTCATCAGCTTGCCGAACATGTCGGTCGGCTTTTCGCTGATGCCGATGTAGTTGTTCTTCGACTTCGACATCTTCTCGACGCCGTCGAGCCCTTCGAGCAGCGGCATCGTCAGGATGCACTGCTGCTCCTGGCCGTACTGCTTCTGCAGCTCGCGACCGACCAGCAGGTTGAACTTCTGGTCCGTGCCGCCGAGTTCGAGGTCCGCGTTCAGCGCGACCGAGTCGTAGCCCTGCATCAGCGGGTACAGGAATTCGTGGATCGAGATCGGCACGCCGCCCTGGAAGCGCTTCGTGAAGTCCTCGCGCTCGAGAATGCGCGCGACCGTGTAGCGCGACGCGAGCTTGATCATGCCGTCGGCGCCGAGCGGCATCGACCATTCGCTGTTGTAGCGGATCTCGGTCTTGCCGCGATCGAGCACGAGGGCGGCCTGCTCGAAGTAGGTTTTCGCGTTCGATTCGATCTGCTCGCGCGTGAGCGGCGGGCGGGTCGCGTTGCGCCCGGACGGGTCGCCGATCAGCGACGTGAAATCGCCGATCAGGAAAATCACCGTGTGGCCGAGGTCCTGCAGCTGGCGCATCTTGTTCAGCACGACCGTGTGGCCGATGTGGATGTCGGGTGCAGTTGGATCGAGCCCGAGCTTGATGCGCAGCGGCGTGGCCGTCGCCGCGCTGCGCGCGAGCTTTTGCGCGAATTCGTCTTCGATCAGCAGTTCGTCGACGCCGCGCTTGGTCACGGCGAGCGCGTGACGGACTTCGTCGGTGATCGGGAAGGCGGAAGCGGGATTGGGCTGGGTGGACTCGGTGCTCATGCTGGAAACGTGAAGTCGCGAAAAAACAGGATTGTCCCATAGATGCGCGCCGCCGCGCCCACTGACACGCCCTGTGCGGCTGCGCGACGGGCGATTTCGTTGCCGCTCGCGTCACCTACGGCGTTTGCGCCGATAATCTGCTACAACGAATCGCAATGAACATCGACAGGAGCAGCGACGTGGCGCAAGATCCCGCAGACGGCATCTATTTCGGACTGATGTCGGGAACCAGCATGGACGGTGTGGACGGCGTCGCCGTCCGGTTTGCCACGGGGAAACCGCCCGAAGTGCTGGCCGAGGCGTTCGTCGGCTTTTCGGCCGGCATCCGCGAGGCGCTGTTCGCGCTGCAACAGCCGGGGGACAACGAGATCGAGCGCGAAGCGCTCGCCGCCAACGCGCTAGCGACGCGCTACACGGTGTGCTGCCACGATCTGCTGCGCGATAGCCGCGTATCGGCCGACGAGGTCCGTGCCATTGGCGTGCACGGGCAGACCGTGCGGCATCGGCCGGAAAAGGGCTATACGCGGCAGATCAACAACCCGGCGCTGCTCGCGGAGATGTTGCATATCGACGTGGTCGCCGATTTCCGCAGCCGCGACGTCGCGGCGGGCGGCCAGGGCGCGCCGCTCGTGCCCGCGTTTCACGCGACGATCTTCGGGGCGAAGAACGAAACGCGTGTCGTCTGCAATCTTGGCGGCATCAGCAACATCACGATCCTGAACGCGACCGGCGGGGTGCGCGGCTTCGACTGCGGCCCGGCGAACGCGCTGCTCGACGCTTGGGCCGAGCGCCATCTTGGCAAGCCATTCGACGAAAACGGTCATTTCGCGGCGAGCGGCCAGATCGATCGCAAGCTGCTGAACGCGCTGCTCGACGAGCCGTTCTTCGCCGAACAGCCGCCCAAGAGCACCGGCCGCGATCTGTTCAACACCGCATGGCTCGATGCGAAACTCGAGCCGTTCGCCGCGCTCGCACCGGCCGACGTACAGGCGACGCTCGTCGCGCTGACCGCGGTGACGGTTGCGCGCGAGATCGGGCGGCATGCATCCGACGCGCGGGCCGTGTACGTGTGTGGCGGCGGCGCGCGCAATCCGGAGATCATGAAGGCGTTGCAGCAGGCGCTCGAAGACAGCGGCGTAAGCGGCGTGCCCGTGTTGACGACCGACGCGCTGGGCGTGCCGCCGAGCCAGGTTGAACCGCTCGCGTTCGCATGGCTCGCGATGCGCTGCATCGCGCGTCTGCCGGGCAGTCTGCCAAGCGTGACGGGGGCGTCCGCGGAGCGGGTTCTGGGGGCGATTTATCCGCGCTGATGAGAGGTCAAGGCGAAGAAACCGACGCCTTTCGCCGTCGCGCGCTGCTTCCGTGGCGCGGAAGCAATAAAAAAACGGGGCCGAGGCCCCGTTTTCGCTGTGGTTTAATGAGCCTTACCGCTCAGACCGAAAACGACGAACCGCAACCGCAGGTCGTGGTTGCGTTCGGGTTCTTGATGACGAACTGCGCGCCGTTGATGTCATCCTTGTAGTCGATCTCTGCGCCGACCAGGTACTGGTAGCTCATCGAGTCGATCAGAAGTTGCACGCCGCTCTTGTTCATCACGGTGTCGTCTTCGTTGATCGCTTCGTCAAACGTGAAGCCGTACTGGAAACCCGAGCAGCCGCCGCCCTGCACGAACACGCGCAGTTTGAGCTCCGGGTTGCCTTCCTCATCGATCAGTTGCTTGACCTTGTCCGCCGCTGCGTCGGTGAAGACGAAGGGGGCCGGCATCTCGGTCACGGGGGTGTCGGTGACTGCGTTCATTCGAACTCTCCAAAAAGCTTTAGCCGATATTGTAGGGCTGTTCCGGATATCGTGCTGATGCCCACAAAATCAATGGGTTCTTGTTGCAAGGTCGATGCAAGGCGAGCCGTTGCCGCTGAGCGAACGAGACCAGGCCGCGAACGCCAGCGAAGCATAAAAAAAGCCGCCTTCGCTCGTGGCGTTGGCGGCTTTTGCTGCAAACCGGCGTGAAGCCCCGGATTGCGCCCGAAACGATTAACGCTTCGAGAACTGCTTGCGGCGACGTGCCTTGTGGAAGCCGACCTTCTTACGTTCGACTTCACGAGCGTCACGCGTAACGAAGCCAGCGTTCGACAGTTGCGGCTTCAGCGTTGCGTCGTAGTCCATCAGAGCGCGGGTGATGCCGTGGCGAACCGCACCGGCTTGACCCGTTTCACCGCCACCGGTCACGTTGACCTTGATGTCGAACGTGGTGCCGTGGTTCGTGAGTTCCAGCGGCTGACGCACGATCATCAGCGACGTTTCGCGCGAGAAGTAGTCGGCGATGGGCTTGCCGTTCACAACGATGTCGCCCTTGCCTGCCTTGATGAACACGCGAGCGACGGCGCTCTTGCGGCGGCCCGTGCCGTAATTCCAGTTACCGATCATGTGGGCTCCCCTTAGATCTCGAGCGCCTTCGGCTGTTGTGCCGAATGCGGATGCGTTGCGTCAGCGTAGACCTTCAGCTTCTTGATCATCGCGTAGCCGAGCGGGCCCTTCGGCAGCATGCCCTTGACCGCCTTCTCGAGCGCGCGGCCCGGGAAGCGTTCCTGCATCTTGCCGAACGTCGTTTCATAGATACCGCCCGGGTAGCCCGAGTGACGGTAGTACTTCTTGTCGGTAACCTTGTTGCCCGTGACCTTCAGCTTGCCAGCGTTGATAACGATGATGAAATCACCGGTGTCGACGTGGGGAGTGAATTCAGGCTTGTGCTTGCCGCGAAGACGGTGTGCCACTTCGCTGGCGACACGCCCGAGAACCTTATCCGTCGCGTCAATCACGTACCATTCGCGCGTCACCTCATGGGCTTTTGCGGAAAACGTCTTCATGATCGATCCAAAAAAATTGCTGCGCCCAATGTGTTCTTTCCTGCTTGTAGTTTGCGCATCGAGGCGCGTGCAGGCTCTCCCTGGTTCTTCTTCCGCGGGCGCGGATGCGGAAAAGCCCTGAATTATAAAGGAATTTGTACTCGCAAGTCAAAACGTGCGATGCGCTCTCCATAAGCGGTCCGAAATCGGGGCAAAACGGCGGACGAAGCCAGGCGAAAAAAAACCCGAACAAGTGGTCCGGGTTTAATCCACCAAAGGAGGAGGTGGAGGAGACAGCGGAGGTTGCAGAACTGCTGCAACGATGGGTGGATTATAAGAGTCGCCCTTGTGCAACGCAAGAATATTTGCATTGCGAAATGCGTTTTCATAATGTGGCAGATTCGGTGTGCCACTACGGTTTGGCAAAACTCCTTTTGGATCAAGCACTAAGGGTGAAATAATTCCGACAGCATCAGATCTCCTCTGGACTAAAACCCCTAGACCGGGTGGGGGACTAGGAAATCGCCGGCCCATTTCGCACCGCAGCAAGAAAGCAAGCAGTGTGCATGGACACCGACTGCGGTCGGCCTGAGCTAATTGTCAGACACCGGGCTACAATGCCGTCTCGACAAAGCGATGCGCGGTGGGAGTGACAGCATGGAATGCAAAGTAAGCTGGATGGGACAAGACGGGATGGCGTTCGCGGCCGAGACGGGCAGCGGTCATCTGGTCGCGATGGACGGCGCACCCGAGGGTGGCGGACGCAACCTCGCGCCGCGTCCGATGGAAATGGTGCTGCTTGGCACCGGCGGCTGCACCGCCTACGACGTCGTGATGATCCTGAAGAAGAGCCGCCAGGAGATTGCCGGCTGCTCGGTGACGCTGAAGGCCGAGCGCGCAAGCGAAGATCCGAAAGTGTTCACGAAGATCCACTTCCACTTCACGGTGACGGGCAAGAATCTGAATCCGGCGACTGTCGAGCGCGCAATCAATCTGTCGCATGACAAATACTGTTCGGCGTCGATCATGATCGCGAAGACCGCCGAGCTCACGCATTCGTTCGACATCGTCGCGCTCTGAGCAAGATAGCGATAGCGGCCACGGCCGCCATCCGCGCCCCAAAATGAAAGAGCCGGCGTCCCAACGGACGCCGGCTTTTCTTATTCAGCGGCAAAGCAGGCCGATAAGCCGGATTCTGTGCACACGCCGCGTCCGGAGACGCGACGCGCGTGGCAGCCATTCCTCTAGGCGCGCCATTACTGACGCGCTCAAGCTTCCTACCCGCAGACGAGACGGGGGCCCCGTCCTGCATCGCGAAGATGCGCGCCTGCCTACTTGGAATTGCTCCGGGTGGAGGTTACCGTGCCGGTCTGCCTTGCGACAGCCGCGGTGCGCTCTTACCGCACCGTTTCACCCTTACCTGATCCCGGCTTGCGCCGGGCCATCGGCGGTTTGCTTTCTGTTGCCCTGTTCCGCGTGTCGCCACGGATGGCCGTTAGCCATCACCCTGCCCTGTGGAGTCCGGACTTTCCTCGCCCTCGTTGGCCGAAGCCGTCGAGGCCGCGACTGCCTGGCCTGCTTTGCTGGCGCGGATTTTAACACCGAACGCAAAAGCGCCTAGCGCTTGCGCCGCCCCGCTCGGAACACGGTCGTGTCGTCGTAGAACGCGGGTGATTCGTTCTCGGGCCACCAGCCCGGAATGCCGAGCACCGGCAGCGGTGCGAACAGGCGGCTCGTCAAAGCGTCGGTGCCGAGCACCGCCGTGCTGACCACTTCATCGAGCCAAGCGTCGCGCGCCGGGGTGTCCCAATCGAAATATTCGGCCGGAACGTCGACGATCCACGCATGGCCGGTGCAGCCCTTGAATGGCGCGATCAGCTTTTCCAGCAGCGCATGACCGAAGCAACGTACTTCGCAGGCGCGCCCCCATGCATCGCGCCGTGCGACGAACAGCGTTTGCCAGTCGAAACCACGTAGCGCGGCGCTCAGCGCAGGATCGGCGCAAGCGAACAGCAGCGCATTTTCGTCGAACAGAGTCAGCATGTCGCGCACGCCGCCACGCGTCGGGCCGACGCCGCGCACGTCGAGTTCCGCCGACTGGCGCGCGTTCAACGCCGCCTTGATGCGCGGAAAGGCGAACCACATCGAACCGTTGAAGAAGTCGTGCAGATTGTGGCGCGTCGGCACGCAACCGGTCGACGCGATATGCCCCTCGTACGCGGCGCCCGGTGGCAGATCGTCCTGCGCGATAAACGTGAGACGCTGGCCGCGGCCGGTGCTCTGTTGCATCTGGGCCGCGTCGGCATTCATCGCGGCGAGCAGGTCAGCGTAGCCGGTCAGCGCGGCTTGCTGCCAACGCTGACCGCGTGCGGCGAATTGCGCGAACCACGGCGCCGACCAGTCGATTGCGGCGAAGCCTGCTGGCACAGGCTCGGGTGAAATGCCTCGCGCAGCTTTGGCCGCGGCTTCAAGCGCTAGCGCGAAGCCCGCGTTCGCCGCCACATCAATATTGGCAGTGCGCTGCCCCGCCTCACGCTCGGGCATCTGCCGTAGCCTCAAACGAGACGCCAGCCAATCGATTCGCCGCCGCGCAGCGGCACGACCGGCGTATCACCAGCCGGCAGCTCCGCCGGTAGCGTCCATTCCTCACGACGCAGCGTGATCTTCTCCGCATTGCGCGGCAGACGATAGAAGTCCGGCCCGTGAAAGCTCGCGAAGCCTTCGAGCTTGTCGAGCGCGCCGGCCTTGTCGAATGCCTCGGTGTAGAGCTCGAGCGCGTGCAGCGCGGTGTAGCAACCCGCGCAGCCGCACGCGTGCTCCTTCAGTCCCTTCGGATGCGGCGCGCTGTCGGTGCCGAGGAAGAAACGCGGATCGCCCGAGGTCGCGGCCTCGACCAGCGCGACGCGATGCGTCTCGCGCTTGAGCACCGGCAGGCAGTAGTAATGCGGACGGATGCCGCCCTGGAAAATCGCATTGCGGTTGTATAGCAGATGGTGCGCGGTAATCGTAGCTCCTAGCAGTTCCGGCGCGACGCCCGCTTCGCGGACGTAGTCGGCCGCGTCCTTCGTCGTGATGTGCTCGAACACGACCTTCAGCGCCGGAAAGGCGCGGCGCAGCGGCATCATCACGCGGTCGATGAAGACCTTCTCGCGGTCGAACAGATCGATGTCCGAATCCGTCACCTCGCCGTGCACGAGCAGCGGCATGCCGACTTCCTGCATCACTTCCAGCGTATTCGCGCACTTCATCAGATCGGTGACGCCCGCGTCGGAGTTCGTCGTCGCGCCCGCCGGATAGAGCTTCACGCCGTGCACGAAGCCGCTCTCGCGCGCGCGGCGGATTTCGTCGGGCGGCGTATTGTCGGTCAGGTACAGCGTCATCAGCGGCTCAAATTTCGCGCCCTCGGGAATCGCGGCGATGATGCGCTCGCGATACGCCTTCGCCATCCCGGTCGTCGTGACCGGCGGCTTCAGGTTCGGCATGATGATCGCGCGGCCGAACTGGCGCGCGGTGTCAGGCAGCACGGCCGCGAGCATCGCGCCGTCGCGCACGTGCAGGTGCCAGTCGTCCGGGCGGACCAGCGTGACGGAATCGGGGGAAACGTTGGAAGCAGTCATGGCAGGAATACGAGACTTCGCGCGCCCCGCTGATCGACCGGTCAAACCGCGTTGTAGCGGCCCAAACACACGTCAATTTTGCTATTTGGCGTCTTCGGCTCGGTGATATGCTTGGAAAATCATCATTGTAACGGCTCGCTCCGTTCACAGGCTCACCCGCAACATGTGCCAACTTCTCGGAATGAACTGCGCCGCGCCGACGGACGTCACGTTTTCCTTTACCGGCTTTGCGGCGCGCGGCGGCGTCACCGATCACCACGCCGACGGCTGGGGCATCGCCTTCTTTGAAGACAAGGCCTGCCGCCTGTTCATCGATCATCAATCGTCGGCCACCTCGCCGATCGCCGAGATGGTCAAGCGCTACCCGATCAAATCGAAAAACACGATCGCGCACATCCGCAAGGCGACGCAAGGGCACATCCTGCTCGAAAACTGCCACCCGTTCATGCGCGAACTGTGGGGACGTCACTGGATCTTCGCGCATAACGGCGATCTGCAGGGGTACGCGCCGGAGTTGAACGGCGTGTATCAACCGGTCGGCACGACCGACAGCGAACTCTCGTTCTGCGCGTTGCTGCAAGGTTTGCGCAAGGCTTTTCCGGGCACGCAGCAGCCGCCGCTTGACGAGCTGTTCGGCGCGCTCGAGGCGCTCACGCGTGAAATCACGCAATACGGCGTGTTCAATTTCCTGATGTCGAACGGCCAGGCGCTGTTTGCGCATTGCTCGACGCATCTGCATTACCTCGTGCGTCACTGGCCGTTTTCGACCGCGCATCTGGTCGACGCAGACGTATCGATCGACTTCGCCAAATACACGACGCCCGAAGACCGCGTCGCAGTCATCGCGACCAAGCCGCTGACCGACAACGAAGTGTGGACCGCGTTCAAGCCTGGCGATCTGCTGATGTTCCGGCATGGCGAAGTGATCGGCCAGGTCAATATCCCGGTGCCGGACTCGGTGCTCGAAAAGCTGCGCAATCCGGCCCTCGATGCATCTGCATCGGCGACGACGATCGCGGCGTCGAACGGCGCGCAGCCGGTGAGCACGCGCGGAACCACGCTTTCGCCCGACAGCGAAACCGATCTCGAAGCCGCGGATGATGCGGCGGCGTTCGAGTCATGAACCGCTGACGTCGCCCTCAGCCAGGCAACAAAAAGCCGCTCCATGGAGCGGCTTTTTCTCATCCCCATGCAAGCCTCGGCAACGAGGCCCGCGCAGCGAAGCTCAGTGCAGGATCTTCGCGAGAAAGTCCTTCGCGCGATCCGACTTCGGATTCGCGAAAAAGTCTTCCTTGCGGTCGTCTTCGACGATCAAGCCCTTGTCCATGAAAATCACGCGATGCGCGACCTTCTTCGCAAAGCCCATTTCGTGCGTCACGCACATCATCGTCATGCCTTCCTGCGCGAGTTCGACCATCACGTCGAGCACTTCGTTGATCATCTCCGGGTCGAGCGCCGAAGTCGGCTCGTCAAACAGCATCGCGATCGGGTCCATGGACAGCGCTCGCGCAATCGCCACGCGCTGCTGCTGACCACCGGACAGCTGCCCCGGATACTTGTCCGCATGCGCGCGCAGACCGACGCGATCGAGCAGCTTGAGGCCCTTCGCGGTCGCCTCGTCGTTCGAGCGGCCGAGCACCTTGACCTGCGCGAGCGTCAGGTTCTGCACGATAGACAGATGCGGGAACAGTTCGAAGTGCTGGAACACCATGCCGACCTTCGAGCGCAGCTTCGACAGATTGGTTTTCTTGTCGGTCAGCGACTGACCGTTGATGACGATCTCGCCCTTCTGGAACGGCTCGAGGCCGTTGACGGTCTTGATCAGCGTGGACTTGCCCGAGCCGGACGGCCCGCACACCACGACCACTTCGCCCTTTTTGACTTCCGTCGTGCAGTCGGTCAGCACCTGGAAATGGCCGTACCACTTCGAAACATTCTTGATAGAGATCATCTTGCGACCTTTTTCTGAAGACTTTTGACGAGGCTCGACGCGATAACGCAGATCACGAAATAAACCGCACCCGCGAACAGTACCATCTCGACATTCGTGCCGTCACGATCGCCAATATTCGTGGCCGTGCGGAAGAAGTCGGCGAGGCTGATCACGTACACGAGCGATGTATCCTGAAACAGCACGATCCCTTGCGTGAGCAGCAGCGGCACCATCGCGCGAAACGCCTGCGGCAGCACGATCAGACGCATTGCCTGCCCATAGGTCATGCCGAGCGCGAACGCCGCGTTGACCTGGCCGCGCGGCACCGCCTGAATGCCGGCGCGGATGATTTCCGAATAGTACGCAGCCTCGAACAGCGAGAACGCGACCATCGCCGAGGCGAGCCGGATGTCGATGTCGGCCGACAGACCGAGCACGCTTTGCAGCACCTGCGGCACGATCAGGAAGAACCACAGGAGCACCATCACGAGCGGGATCGAACGGAACAGCGTCACGTAGCCCTGCGCGAACCATGCGAGCGGTTTGACCGACGAAAGTCGAAACATCGCGAGAATGGTGCCCCAGATGATGCCGAACACGATCGCGACGAGCGTGATCTTGAACGTGATGATCGCGCCGGTCCACAGCGTAGGCAGTGCACCCGGAATACCGCTCCAGTCGAAATGATGCATCACTTGCCTCCGATATAGCCGGGCAGCCGGGACTTCGCTTCGAACCAGCGCATCAGTAGCATCACGATCACGTTGATCAGCATGTATGCGACCGTGACCGCGATGAACGACTCATAAGTTTGCGACGTGTAGTCGACCAGCTGACGCGCCTGCGCGGACAGATCGAGCAGACCGATCGTCGAGGCAACCGCTGAGTTCTTGAAGATGTTCAGAAACTCGGATGTGAGCGGCGGCACGATGATCCGGTACGCGACCGGCAGCAGCACGTAGCGATACGTCTGCCATTGCGTGAAGCCCACCGCGAGACCGGCCGCGCGCTGGCCGCGCGGCAACGCGTTGATGCCCGAGCGCACCTGCTCGCACACCCGCGCGGCGGTGAAGAGGCCCAGACACACGATCGACGCCGAGAAGAACTGCGCGCTCGGCGGCAATTGCTTGAACCAGGTGCCGATCGACACGGGCAGCAGCTCCGGTATCACCAGATACCAGATGAAGAACTGCACGATCAGCGGAATGTTACGGAAAATCGCGACGTAGACGGTGCCGACGCCCGACGCCCATTTGTTCGGCACCGTGCGCAGCACACCGAACAGCGAGCCGACGATCAGCGCGATCACCCATGCCGACAGCGACACGGTGACCGTCACCCACAGCCCCGAGAGCAGCCAGCCCAGGTAGGTGGTCGGCTCGCCCGTGGAGACGGGACTCAGCAGAATGCCCCAGTTCCAGTGATATGACATGACCAAGACTCCGGCAAAAAGAAACGGAAGAAGCGCGTGGCCCCTTCCGTTCCGTTCAGCGTTTCGAAAGTGTCGAAAAAGCAGCTAGGGTTTAGTCGATTGCCTTGTCGTTCGGATTCTTGAACAGCGCACGCATGTCGTCGCTCATCGGGAAGTTCAGGTTCAGGCCCTTCGGCGGGATCGGCGATTCGAACCAGCGCTTGTAGATCGTTTCGCCTTCGCTCGACAATTGAACCTTCGCGATCGCGTCGTCGGCGACCTTCTTGAAGTCGGCGTCGTTCTTGCGCAGCATGCAGCCATAAGCCTCACGCGATTGCGGCGTGCCGACGATCACGAAATCGTTCGGGTTGCTCGACTTGGCGCGCTCGCCGGCGAGCAGCGCGTCGTCCATCATGAACGCCGCGGCGCGGCCCGTCGACAGCGTCAGGAACGACTCGCCGTGATCCTTTGCGCTGATGATGTTCATGCCCATGCTCTTGTCCTGGTTCATCTTGCGAAGCAGGCGCTCGGACGTGGTGCCGGCGGTCGTCACGACCGTCTTGCCCTTCAGGTCAGGGAAGTCCTTGATACCGGAATCTTTCTTGGTCATCAACCGCGTGCCGATCACGAAGATCGTGTTCGTGAAGGCAGCCTGTTGCTGGCGCTCGAGGTTGTTCGTGGTGGAGCCGCACTCGATGTCGACCGTGCCGTTCTGCACGAGCGGAATACGGTTCTGCGACGTGACCGGCACGAGCTTCACCTTCAGGTTCGGCATGTTCAGCTTCTGCTTGACGGCCTCGACGATCTTCATCGCGTAATCCTGCGAGTAGCCGATCACGTTCTGCTTGTCGTCGTAATACGAGAACGGGATCGACGACTCCCGATGGCCCAGCGAAATGACGCCGGTATCCTTGATCTTTTTCAGCGTCCCCGAGTCTTGCGCATGCGCGCCAACCGTAAACAATCCGAGAGTGGCGAGCAACAGTGCAGCTTTTTTAACCTTCATCTTGATCTCCTTGGCAAGAACCGGCGCCAGTGTAACAAAGTAATTTTTCTGAAAGTATTCCTATTAACCATGCTGTTGCGCGCACGCCGCGATGGGCCCGCGGCACGGTCGCACCGCCGTTTCGCAGATACGAGAAGGCGGGCGGCATCGATAGGATGCCGCCCGCCGGTCAAACACGCCGTCTTGTGGACCGCGCTGATGCACAAAATTTCGACGGTTTCGCCTCCCGGCCCGGATACGGGCCGCGTCACCGCCGCTTCCAACAAGATAGGACAGGGTCCATCAGGGATACAAGCCGCGCATCTCGCGCGCTTGCAAAATCCGCTTACACGCGACGATGAACGCCGCCGTGCGCACCGACACGTTCTGCTCGCTCGACACCTGCCACACCGCCGCGAACGCTTCGCGCATCACGCGCTCGAGGCGCTCGTTGATTTCGTCCTCGGTCCAGAAGAAGCTCGAAAAGTCCTGTACCCATTCGAAATATGACACTGTCACACCGCCCGCATTCGCGACCACGTCCGGAATCACGAGGATGCCGCGATCGTGCAGGATGTCGTCGGCCGCCGTGGTGGTCGGGCCGTTCGCGCCCTCGACGATGATCCTGGTCTTGATCTTGCCTGCGTTCTTTTCGGTGATCTGGTTTTCCAGCGCCGCCGGAATCAGGATGTCCGACTCGACGGTCCAGAACTCATCACCGGTGATCGCGTCGGCTTCAGGGAAACCGCCGACGCCGCCCTTCTTCGCGACGTAGTCGAGCAGCGCGACCGCGTCGATGCCGGTGGACTTGTACACCGAGCCGGTGTGGTCCTGCACCGCGACGACCTTCGCGCCCGCTTCCTGGAACAGACGCGCGGCGATGCCGCCGACGTTGCCGAAGCCCTGCACCGCAATACGCGCGCCTTCGATATCGAAACCGATGCGGCGAGCCGCTTCGCAGCCCACCACGAACACGCCGCGGCCGGTCGCCTCGCGGCGGCCGAGCGAGCCGCCGAGCGTGATCGGCTTGCCGGTCACGACGCCGGTGGCCGTCTGCCCCTGATTCATCGAGTACGTGTCCATCATCCACGCCATGATCTGCTCGTTCGTGTTCACGTCCGGCGCGGGGATGTCGGTATTCGGTCCGATGATGATGCCGATCTCGCTCGTGTAGCGGCGCGTCACACGCTCGAGCTCGCCGCGCGACAGCGTGCGCGGATCGACGCGGATGCCGCCTTTCGCGCCGCCGTACGGCACGTTCACCGCCGCGTTCTTCACCGACATCCACGCGGACAGCGCCATCACTTCGGAGAGCGTAACGTCCTGGTGATAACGTACGCCGCCCTTGCCCGGACCGCGCGACACGTTGTGCTGCACGCGATAGCCCTCGAAGTGCGCGACCGTGCCGTTATCGAGTTCGATGGGCACGTCGACGACGAGAATGCGCTTCGGGCGCTTCAGGGTTTCGAGCCAGCGGGACAGCGAGCCGAGGTAGGGCGCGACGCGGTCGACCTGGCGCAAGTAGTTGCCCCAGGGGCCGAGATCTTCTTTGTTGAGGTAGGAGGGAACGGACTGCAACGTTGAGGCGGCTTGTGCCGATTCTGCGGCTTGTTGCTGGGATGACATGAACGCTCCGGCGTTTGATCGAGTACGGGCATTGTGGAAAAACGCCGTATTGAAATCCAATGCCGTTTCCTCATCCGGTTATGTTTTTCTTGCATAACGTTCGGAAAGCCGCAAATTCGCGTCGCCGCGACGCAGGTTCGAGCTTCAGTTTTATGCCGCGTTTCAGGCGGCGCTTTGCCGGAGTTCCTCCGACACCACGTCCCACAACTGCCGCACGAGGATCTGGCGCGCGTCGTCGCTTTTCGCGGCGAGCTTGTCGCGGTACAGGCGAATCTCCATGCTGAGCGTCAGCTGCCCTTCGGGTGTGCCGCGCGTCGCGCGATCGAGGCGGATCAGCCGGCCTTCGGCCACCGCATCTTCGACTGCGCTATGCGGCAGAAACGCGATGCCGTGGCCGGCGAGCGCCATCGCCTTCAGCCCCTCGGCCATGTCGGTTTCGTAGAGCCGGTCGAGGTACAGGCGCTCCGGCGCGTTCGCGAGAATCACCTCGGTCATGCGCCCGAGGTACGCGTTCGGCGTGTACGACAGATACGGCGCGGGCGCGTCGGCCGAGCCAGGCAGCGTGTGACGCGGACGGCCCGCGCGGGCCGGCACCGAGAAGGGGCTGATCGGCTCGTGGCCGAGCGTCAGCATGTCGTAGCGCGCCGGATCGAGCGCGACCGGGTGGCTCGGATGGTGGTAGCCCATCATCAGATCGCAGCCGCCTTCGACCAGCGACAGCGCCGCATCGTGCACGTTCAGCGCGCGCAGCCGCGTGTGGATCGGGCCCATCTGCGCCTCGATGCGCTGCAGCCAGCGCGGAAAGTAAGTCAGCGACAGCGTGTGCGGGACCGCGAATTCGATCGTCGCCTGCGGCGTCGCCGTGTGGCCGCGCAGCAGCGCGCGCGCCTCGTGGAATTGCGACAGCATCGCGAGCGCCTGCTCGTTGAACACCTGCCCGGCCGCCGTGAGCCGCGTCGGATAAACAGAACGGTCGATCAGTTCCGTGCCGAGCCACGCTTCGAGCGCCTGGATGCGGCGCGAGAAAGCCGGCTGGGTGACGTGGCGCAGTTCGGCCGAGCGGCTGAAGCTACGTGTTTCCGCGAGCGAAATGAAGTCTTCGAGCCATTTCAGTTCCATGCGAGTGCGTTTGCCGGCGAGAGGGAAGAAGTCTGCATTCTAGCGGCGCGAAGTGTGACCGACGCATCCGGACGGGCGCATCGCATCACAGTGGTAAAATCCACGGTTCCCTCCGTTTCCGATCCGCTCGCTGAGCGCTCAGTGCCTTAACCCGCGCCTCAACCTGCGCCTCAACCCGGTCCTCATCATGTCCGACACCCGCCCCGACACCTTGTTCGCGCTGAACGCGCTCTCCCCGCTCGACGGCCGCTATGCCGCCAAAACCGAAGCCCTGCGCGACTGGCTCTCGGAAGCCGCCTTCATGCGCAATCGCGTGACAGTCGAAATCCACTGGCTGATCGCGCTGTCGCGCGCCGGCTTCGCCGAAGTGCCGCGCTTCTCCGACGCATCCGAGCAATTCCTGCTGCAATTGGCCGAGCGCTTCACCGCGCACGACGCCGCGCGCATCAAGGAAATCGAGCGCGTGACGAACCACGACGTGAAGGCCGTCGAATACTGGCTGAAGGAGTCGGTGAAGGGTCAGGAAGAACTGGAGCGCGCGAGCGAGTTCATTCACTTCGCGTGCACGTCGGAAGACATCAACAACACGTCGCACGGCCTGATGCTCGCCGGCGCGCGCGAACACGTGATCCTGCCGGCGCTGCGCTCGGTGCATCAACGCCTCGTCGCGCTCGCGCATGCGCAAGCCGCCCAGCCGATGCTGTCGCGCACGCACGGCCAGCCGGCCAGCCCGACCACGCTCGGCAAGGAAATCGCCAACGTCGCCGCGCGTCTCGCACGCGCGATCGAGCGTATCGCGAAGGTCGAGCTGCTCGGCAAGATGAACGGCGCGGTCGGCAACTTCAACGCGCACCTGTCCGCGTATCCGGAGTTCGACTGGGAAGCGTTCTCGAAGGACGTCGTCGAGAATCGCCTGAAGCTCACCTTCAATCCGTACACGATCCAGATCGAGCCGCACGACTACATGGCCGAGCTGTTCGATGCGATCTCGCGCGCAAACACGATCCTGCTGGATCTCGACCGTGACGTGTGGGGCTACATCTCGCTCGGCTACTTCAAGCAGCGCACCAAGGCCGGCGAAATCGGCTCGTCGACGATGCCGCACAAGGTCAACCCGATCGACTTCGAAAACTCCGAAGGCAACCTCGGCCTCGCGAACGCGACGCTGCGCCATCTCGCCGACAAGCTGCCGGTGTCGCGCTGGCAGCGCGACCTGACCGACTCGACGGTGCTGCGCAACATCGGCGTCGCGTTCGGCTACTCGCTGCTCGCGTACGACTCGCTGATCCGCGGCCTCGACAAGCTCGAAGTGAACGCACAGCGTCTGAACGAAGACCTCGACAACTGCTGGGAAGTGCTGGCCGAGCCGGTGCAAACGGTGATGCGCCGTTACGGCATCGAGAATCCGTACGAGCAGCTGAAGGAACTCACGCGCGGCAAGGGCATCACGCGCGAGGCGCTGCAGAGCTTCATCGGCGGCCTGGCGATTCCGCAGGACGCGAAGGACCGTCTGCTCGAAATGACGCCCGGCTCGTACATCGGCAAGGCCGTCGACCTGGCGAAGCGGATCGGCTGATCGGCTGGTCCAGCTTCGGCTCATAGAAAAAGCCGCTCCGAGGAGCGGCTTTTTTTTCGTCCCGCGTTCGAAACTGGAACGCGGGGGATCAAAGACTCAGCGCGCTTCGAGCTGCCTGAGCGCCTCGTCGACGATCTGCTCCGGCGTCAGATCGATGCTGACCGTGATCGCTTCGTCGTCACCCGGCTCTTCGAGCGTATCGAGCTGGCTTTGCAGCAGCGACGGATCGAAGAAGTGCCCGGTGCGATGCCCGAGACGCTCCGAGAGCACCTCGCGCGAACCCTTCAGGTAGACGAAGCACACGTCCTTGTCGCCGGCACGCAGAATGTCGCGATACGAGCGCTTCAGCGACGAACACGTGAACACCGCCGTCTCGCCCGCCTTCTGCTTTTCCTCGATCGCTGCGCGGATCGTCTTCAGCCACGGCCAGCGGTCTTCGTCGGTGAGCGGAATGCCGTGGTGCATCTTCTCCTTGTTCGCCGCGCTATGGAACGCGTCGCCGTCGGTGAACGTGCAATGCAGACGCGCCGCCAGCATTTCGCCAATCAGAGACTTGCCCGCGCCCGACACGCCCATTGCGATCAGAATCATTTGAAACTCCTTACAGGACCGCCGCGAGTGCGAAGGTCAGGGCCAGCCCCATTATCGAAATGATGGTTTCGAGGAGCGACCAGGTCTTGAAGGTCTGCACCACCGTCATGCCGAAATATTCCTTGATCAGCCAGAAGCCGCCGTCGTTCACGTGCGAGAAGATCAGCGAGCCCGAGCCGGTCGCGAGCACCATCAGTTCCGGCTTCACTTGCACCGCGCCCGCCGCCGCGATCGGCGCGACGATGCCGCAGGCGGTCGTCATCGCAACGGTGGCCGAACCGGTCGCGAGACGGATCATCGCCGCGACGATCCAGCCGAACAGCAGCGGCGACAGATGCACCGCGGTCGCAACGTTGGTGATTTCCTTCGAAATGCCGCTATCCAACAGCACGCGGCCAAAACCACCGCCCGCACCGACGATCAGTGTAATACCCGCGATCGGCGCCAAACACTCGCCGCAGAACTTCTGGATCTGCTCGCGGTTAAAGCCGCGGCTCGCGCCGAAGGTCCAGAAGCTGACCAGCACGGCCGTCAGCAGCGCGACGTCGGTGTTGCCGAAGAAGCGCAGCAGATCGTTCGGCAGCGTCTTCGGTTCGAATACCAGGTCGGCCCAGCTGCCGACCAGCATCAGGACCACCGGCAACAGGATCGTGGCCAGCGTGATGCCGAAGCCCGGCAGTTCGCGCTTGGGCGCGTTGGTTTTCACGCCGTTGCCGTTATTCGAGTCGTGACTGAGAAATTGCGCGGCAAGCGGATTTTCCTTCGGCAACTGGATATGGCGGCTCACCAGCAGCGCGAACAGCGGACCGGCGACAATCGCGCAGGGGATGCCGACGATCAGACCATAGGCGATCGTCTTGCCGATGTCCGCGTGATACGCCTGCACGGCGAGCAGCGCGGCCGGGTGCGGCGGAATCAGCCCATGCACGACGGACAGACCCGCGACCATCGGCAGGCCGACCAGCAGCAGCGATTTGTTGGTGCGCTTGGCGACGTTGAACGCGATCGGAATCAGCAGCACGAAACCGACTTCGAAGAACACCGGCAAACCGACGATGATCGCGACGACCATCATCGCCCAGTGAATGTGTTTTTCACCGAACCAGTTGATCAGCGTGGTCGCGACGCGCTCGGCGCCGCCCGATTCGGCCATCATCTTGCCGAGCATCGTGCCGAGACCGACGACGATGGCTATGTGGCCTAGCGTGTTGCCGTTACCCGTTTCGAACGATTTGACGATGGTCTGCATCGGCATACCGGCCACGAGGCCCAGCAGCAACGACACGATGATCAGAACGAGAAACGGATAGACCTTCAAGCGCGTGATCATGAAGATCAGCAACGCGATCGCGATCAACGCGTAGACGAGCAGCATGCTGCCGTGGGCAGATTCCATGAATCCCCTCCTTTGGTTTATTGATTTCAGAGTGCGGATGCGGCTGGCACTTCGTCTCACGGCAACCTGCGCGATGCCTGAAAACCCGGCTAGCCGCGCGGACGCTGAATTTTACTGTTTGTTTGCAGAAAGCGCGCGCCAATCCAGCACGCATATCAAGCAAAAAAAGAGTCTCGGCGCGACAGCCTGGTGTGGCTGCATCGACGAGACTCCTGGGCCCGGTTCAGTAAACCGATGCGCTGTTGTGTCGTGGGGCTTAGTGCGCGGGCGCCGCCAGCTGGCTCGCGGCGCGCGCGAGGCGCGTCACCTCATCCCAGTTCTGCGCGGCGAGCGCGGCCTTCGGCGTGAGCCACGAGCCGCCGACGCAGACCACGTTCGGCAGCGACAGGAAGTGCGGTGCGCTTTCTGGCGTGATGCCGCCGGTCGGGCAGAACTTCAGCGCCGGGAACGGACCGTGGAATGCCTGCAGCATCGGCACGCCGCCGGCCTGCTGCGCGGGGAAGAACTTGACGATCTCGTAGCCAAGCTCGAGCGCGAGGATGATGTCCGACGGCGTCATCACGCCGGGCAGCAGCGGCAGACCCACATCCTGCGCGGCCTGGTGCATGTCCTTGGTCAAACCCGGCGACACGCCGAACTGTGCGCCCGCCTTCTTCGCTTGCGCGCAATGTTCGGGCTTCGTGATCGTGCCGACACCGACCACGATGTCGTCGGCGAGCTCGCACGCACGCTCGATCGCGCCGAGGCCCGCCGGCGTGCGCAGCGTGATTTCGAGCACCTTCACTCCGCCCGCATGCAACGCGCGCGACACGTGTTCGCCCTGTTCGACCGTGTCGAACGCGAGCACCGGAATCACCGGGCCGAGGCGCACGATATCGCTTACTGTTTTCGACGTCATAGTCAGACTCCTTGTTTCTGCAGCGCCGCGCCGGCTTGCGCGGTGCTCGTGTGATGGCTGCTCGATTGATGGGCGTGCTTGTCGCCGTGCTTGTGGTGGCTGCCGTGGCCGTGCTGGCCGTCGAGCGCGCCGCCCTCGCCGATCAGCTTGCCGAACACCGACGCGCCCTGCTCCGCTGGCGCCGCCGCCGCACGGAACACGCCGAACAGCTCGCGGCCGAAGCCGGCTTCGTTGTCCGCCTGATGCAGCGGCTCGGCGTTCGGACGCGCGGCCCATTCGGCTGCGTCGATCTCGATGTCGAGCACGCCCGCTTCGGCGTCGATGACCAGCGTGTCGCCCGTGCGGACCTTGCCGAGCGGGCCTTGCAGCAACGCTTCCGGCGAAACATGAATGACCGCCGGCACTTTGCCCGACGCGCCCGACATACGGCCGTCGGTCACCAGAGCGACATGGAAACCCTGATCCTGCAACACACCGAGCAGCGGCGTCAAACGATGCAACTCGGGCATGCCGTTTGCACGGGCGCCCTGGAAGCGCACCACCGCGATGAAGTCGCGCTTGAGCTCGCCCTTGTCGAATGCTTCCTGCACCGCCTCCTGCGAATCGAACACGATCGCCGGCGCCTTCACCTTGCGATGCTGCGCCGCGACCGCCGAGATCTTGATCACGCCGCGGCCGAGCTTGCCCTGCATCAGACGCAGGCCGCCGTCCGGCTGGAACGGCTCCTGGATGCCGCGCAGCACCGCGGTATCCGCGCTCGCCTCGACGCCCGCGACCCATTGCAGTTTGCCGTCCAGCAGCTTGGGCTCCTCGGTGTAGCGCTTCAGGCCCTTGCCCGCGACGGTGTTGACGTCTTCATGCAGCAGACCGCCTTCGAGCAGATTGCGCACGAGGAACGCGACGCCGCCCGCCGCGTGGAAGTGGTTCACGTCGGCCTTGCCGTTCGGATAGATCTTCGCGAGCAGCGGCACCGCCTGCGACAGCGTGTCGAAGTCGTCCCAGTCGATCACGATCCCGGCCGCGCGCGCGATCGCGACGAGGTGCAGCGTGTGATTGGTCGAGCCGCCGGTTGCCAGCAGCGCGACGATGCCGTTGACGATCGCCTTCTCGTCGATCACATGGCCGATCGGCATGTAATGGCCGCGCTCGGCCGTCAGGTCGAGCACGCGGCGCGCGGCCTGGGCGGTCAGCGCGTCGCGCAGCGGCGTGTGCGGATGCACGAAGGCCGAGCCCGGCAGATGCAGGCCCATCACTTCCATCAGCATCTGGTTGCTGTTCGCGGTGCCGTAGAACGTGCAGGTGCCGTGGCTGTGATACGCGGCCGCTTCCGCTTCGAGCAGCGCGTCGCGGCCGCACTGGCCGGTCGCGAACTGCTGGCGCGTCTTGGCTTTGTCGTCGTTGGACAGGCCGCTCGTCATCGGACCGGCCGGCACGAAGATGGTCGGCAGATGGCCGAATTGGAGCGCGCCGATCAGCAGGCCCGGCACGATCTTGTCGCAAATGCCGAGGCACAGCGCGGCGTCGAACATGTTGTGGGTGAGCGCGACGGCCGTGCTCATCGCGATCACTTCGCGCGAGAACAGAGACAGCTCCATGCCCGCGTTGCCCTGCGTGATGCCGTCGCACATCGCCGGCACGCCGCCCGCGAATTGCGCGACGCCGCCGTTTTCGCGCGCGGCCTGTTTGATGATGTCCGGGTAGTTTTTGTACGGCGCGTGCGCCGACAGCATCTCGTTGTAGGACGACACGATGCCGATGTTCGGCTCGCGGATCTGCTTGATCACGAGCTTGTCGTTGCCTTCGAGACCGGCGAAACCGTGGGCGAGGTTCGCGCACGACAACGCGCCGCGTGCCGGAAAGCGCCCCTGCGCATGCTGGATGCGGGCCAGATACCCTTCACGCGTGGGCTTGCTGCGCTCGATCACGCGTTGCGTGACCTTCAACAATTGCGAATGCGGGGAAACCATCGGAGCTCCTTCGTCGCTGGCGGCAGGCGCACGCATGACACCAGGCGGTATCGCGGGGTTGTGATATCGAACCACGCCATATTAGTAGAAAAACTACATGGCCGCAATTACGACCGCTGTTGCGGTGCCGCATCGCGCGAATCGCCGAGCCGCCCAATTGGCGGCGTCTCGGCGCTTTGCAGCCGAAACCCAGGGAATACACTTACGCGCCGATATGTAGTTTTTGTACCTAGCTTTTGTGCGGCAACGACCAATCGGATATAGTCCACACGTTCTTCAGCATAGTGCGAGTTTTCCGATGATGCTGTCCCAGGTGGAAGAGATGCGTGATCAGCTGCGCCCGTCCGAGCGCAAGCTGGCCGATTATGTGATCGAGGCACCGCGCGAGGTGCTCGATCTGTCGATGACCGAGGTCGCCGCGCGCGCCGGCGTGAGTCAGCCGACGATCGCGCGCTTCTGTCACGCGCTCGGTTTTTCCGGCTTTCGCGAATTCAAGATCCGGCTTGCGCAGGGCATCGCCAGCGAAGTGCCCGCCGTCTATCGCGACGTGCGGCCCGACGAGCCGACGCCGGGCGTCGCCGCGAAGGTGCTCGACCGGACCATCGGCGCGCTGATTCAGGTGCGCAACAATCTGTCGTCGGATAGCGTCGCGGCGGCGATCGACATACTCGCGCAGGCGAAGCGCATCGAGTTCTATGGCGCAGGCGGCTCGGGAATCGCCGCGCTCGACGTGCAGCACAAGTTCTTCCGGCTCGGCATGCCGAGCGTCGCGTATTCGGACCCACACACGTTTCTGATGTCGGCTGCGCTGCTCGGACCGGGGGACGTGGTCGTCGCGATTTCCAACACCGGCCGCACGCGCGACATCATCGATGCCGCGAGGGCCGCGCTGAACGCGGGCGCGAAGGTGATCGCGATCACGCACGGCAACTCGCCGCTCGCCCGGCTCGCGACCGTGGGACTCTTCGCGAACGTCGACGAAGACACCGACATCTTTTCACCGATGACCTCGCGCGTGTCGCATCTGGCGATCGGCGACATTCTGGCGGTCGGCGTCGCGCTGAGCCGCGGGCCCGAACTGGTGGAGAAGCTCGCGCAGACGAAGGAAGTAATACACCGGCGGCGGGTGGACTCACAGGGGTAATCCGCTCCGATAAGAGCGGAACGACGGGCATAACGAAAAAGGGCGGTGTGCCATTCAACCGGCACACCGCCCTTTTGTCTTTTCCAGCGCCCAGCTTAACGCCGTCAGCCGCTCAGAACGGCTTGATTACCACCAGCGCGACCGCCGCGAGCATACCGAGCACCGGCAGCTCGTTGAACATCCGATACCACTTGTCCGAGCGGCGATTCTGGCCGCGCTCGAACCTGCGCAGCAGCACGCCGCAATACGCGTGATAGATGACGAGCAGCACGACCACGCCGATCTTCGCGTGGATCCAGCCCTGCCCGCTGCCGATGCCGATCACGAGCCACAACCACAAGCCGCACGCGATCGCGGGCACCGCGATGAAGCTCATGAAGCGGAACAGCTTGCGCGCCATCAGCAGAAGACGCGCCGTCGCCGCGGGTTCCGTTTCCATCGCCAGATTGACGAAGATGCGCGGCAGATAGAACAGGCCGGCAAACCAGGAGGCAATCAACACGATGTGAAACGTCTTTACCCAAAGCATCGGCGGGGGTCCTTGTGGTTCTTGTTGTTGTGTTCGTTGTGGCGGTGCTTCGCTGCGCGCTTATTGACGACCTTCGCCGTGCCCGAGCACGATGTACTTCAGCGAAGTCAGCCCTTCCAGTCCGACCGGGCCGCGCGCGTGCAGCTTGTCGTTCGAGATGCCGATCTCGGCGCCGAGACCGAACTCGAAGCCGTCCGCGAAACGCGTCGACGCGTTGACCATCACGCTCGCCGAATCGACTTCGCGCAGGAAGCGCATCGCGCGGTCGTGGTCTTCGGTAACGATCGCATCGGTGTGCTGCGAGCTATAAGTGTTGATGTGCTCGATCGCCGCGTCGATGCCGTCGACCACCTTGATCGCGAGCACCGGCGCCAGATATTCGGTGCGCCAGTCTTCCTCGGTCGCGTCGACGAGCGGGCCGACGCCCGCATCGGCCAGCACCGCGCGCGCCGCCGCATCGACGCGCAGCTCGACGTCCTTGCCTCGATACAATCGCCCAAGCGGCGGCAGTACTTCGGCCGCGATGCCGCGCGCGACCAGCAGCGTTTCCATCGTGTTGCAGGTGCCGTAGCGGTGCGTCTTCGCGTTGTCGCAGACGTTGAGCGCCTTCGCCAGGTCCGCGCGATCGTCGACATAGACGTGGCAGATGCCGTCGAGGTGCTTGATCATCGGCACGCGCGCTTCGTTCATCAGACGCTCGATCAAACTCTTGCCGCCGCGCGGCACGATCACGTCGACGTATTCGGTCATCGTGATCAGCTTGCCGACCGCCGCGCGGTCCGGCGTCGCGACCACCTGCACCGTGTCCTGCGGCAGACCGGCTGCTTCGAGCCCTTCGCCGATCAGCCTGGCGAGCGCGGTATTGCATTCGAGCGCTTCCGAGCCGCCGCGCAGAATGGTCGCGTTGCCCGACTTCAGGCACAGCGCGGCCGCGTCGATCGTCACGTTCGGGCGCGATTCGTAGATAATGCCGATCACGCCGAGCGGCACACGCATCTGGCCGACCTGGATGCCGCTCGGTCGATACTTCAGATTGCTGATTTCACCGATCGGATCGGCCAGCGCCGCAACCTGGCGCAGGCCTTCGACCATCGTCTTGAGCGCCTTGTCGGACAGCGTCAGACGGTCGATGAATGCGGCGTCGTGGCCCTTGCCGCGGGCGCGTTCGAGGTCGCGTGCGTTGGCGGCCTTCAGCAGATCGGCATCACGTTGGATCGCCTCGGCAACGGCTGCAAGCGCGGCATTCTTCGCGGCGGTCGACGCCCGCGCCATCGCGCGCGAAGCCTGGCGAGCGCGTTGGCCGAGGTCGGTCATGTACTGGTTGATATCCATGGTCATTCTCGTGATGCCCCGCACGTTGGCGTACGGTGGGCGGGCAAGATTAGTGAAAGATCAAACGATTGTAAGTCGGGTACCGGGGCTTTGCTCGCGAGTGGGCAGCGGGCGCGCTGTGCTGTCGCGGGGTTTGCCGTTGCGTTGTGTTGAGCCCGTGGCATGGGAAACACGGTGTGTCTGCATGTGACGCGATCGACGGTTGCTGTGCGATTGCAATCGCCGCCGGAACTCGCCCGCGCCCGGCTGTTTAGATTGGCCGCCGCGCTGGCGCCGCAGTCGGCGCCCGAGGTCGCGGCGGCACTGGCGACGCCGCCGACGGTTTTGGCGCGGCCACCGTCATTGCGAGTTCGAACAGGCCGTCCCACGGATCGGGCGGCGGATCGTTGCGATGATTGCCCGGTGTGCCGCCCGACAAGCCCTTGACCTGCCGGTCGAGCCGCGCCGCCAGCGCGAGCGCCTTCTCGAGCGCCGCTTCGCTGACACGCGACAGCGCCGGTCCGATCAGCCGTTCGCGCGGACCCCACACGCGGTTCTCGCGGGTGAGCATCGCGAGCGGCTTACCGGCCGCGACGCCGCGCTTGATCCGCAACAGCGTGCGCACTTCCTCGACAACGGCCCACAGCACGAGCACCGCAGCCTCGCCTTCCCCGCGCAGGCCGTCGAGCATGCGCGCGAGACGGCCGACGTCGCCCGCGAGCATCGCCTCATTGAGCTTGAACACGTCGTAACGCGCGACGTTGAGCACCGCGTCCTGCACCTGATCGAAGCTCAGCGAGCCGCTCGGATACAGCAGCCCCAGCTTCTGGATTTCCTGATGCGCAGCGAGCAGATTGCCCTCGACGCGCTCGGCGATGAACGCGAGCGCGCGCCGCCCTTCCTCGCCGGCTGCAACGCGCTGACCCTGGGCCGCGAGCCGCTGTCCGACCCAGTTCGGCAGCTGCGCGCGCTCGACCGGATCGATCTTCAGCGCGACGCCCGCATCGGCGAGCGCGGTGAACCATGCCGACTTCTGCGTGGCCGCATCGAGACGCGGCAGCGTGATCATCGTTAGCACGTCGTCGTTGACGGTGGATGCCAAGGCCTTCAGCGCGTCGGCGCCTTCCTTGCCCGGCTTGCCCGATGGAATGCGCAATTCGACCAGTTGACGGTCGCCGAACAGCGACATCGACTGACTCGCGCCGAGCAGCGAACTCCAGTCGAAATAGCGCTCGGCCGTGAACACCGAGCGGTCGGTGAAGCCTGCCGCGCGCGCCGCCGCGCGGATGCGGTCGCACGCTTCCTGCGCGAGCAGGTGCTCGTCGCCGTACACGACGTACAGTCCGGCGAGGCCTTTGGCGAGATGCGCTTCGAGCGCGTCAGGTCGCAGTTGCATGGCTGGCGGTTGAGGGGATGGATGAGATTCGACGACTCACGAACGGCGCGATGCTCACAGCGGCGGCGGCGGCAGCGGCGCGCGCGGCACGATGCCCGGCACGGCCTCGGCCGGCGTCGGATGCAGCGAGCGCACCACGCCGAGACGGCGGATCAGCTGATCGACAGCGTCGTTTTCCATGTCGGCGAACAGGATGTCGGACTCGGCGGCCTTCGCCTGCGAGAACTGGTCGCTATAGGTCATCGCGCGGTTCAGCGCGATCACGCTGCCCGGAATCAGCACGGTGCCGTCCTTGCCGGTCAGCGTGTAGGTCATCTGCAGATTCAGCTGATACTCGGCGACGACGCCCAGCGAATTCAGCGTCAGCGTGCTGAGGTTGCGGTTCTGCGTGATTTGCAGGATCGCGTCGGCATTGGCGACCGAGTTGACCACCACGGTGTCGCTGCCGCCCTGCACGATGCGCGTGAAGCGCGCGACGGCCGCGGGCGAGCCGCCCGACACATAGAGGCGCTTGAACGCGTAGTCCTGTTGGCCGCGCAACTGGAAGCCGCAGGCCGACAACATCATTACGCTGCAAGCGAGCGTCAAAAACGATCTGCGAGTCACATTCGCTCCCGGTTCGCAGTGGATTCGCAATGCCGAGGAACGCCGCCGGACGGGCGGCGCTCCATCTGCCGGATGAGGGCTCGGAACGTCAAACGACCACGTTCACGAGACGGCCCGGCACCACGATGATCTTCTTCGGCGCCTTGCCTTCGCTGAACTTCGCGACCATTTCGTGCGCGGCCGCTTGCTGCTCGATCGCGTCGCGCGATGCGTCCTTCGCGACCGTGATCGCGCCGCGTACCTTGCCGTTCACCTGCAGCACGAGTTCGATCTCGGCCTGTTCGAGCGCCTTCTCGTCGACCTTCGGCCACGGCGCGTCGAGCAGCGGGCCGAATTCCTCGGGATAGCCGAGCTCCTGCCACAGCTGGAACGTCAGGTGCGGCACGACCGGATACAGTACGCGCAGCATCACGCCGTAAGTTTCACGCAGCACAGCCGTCTGCGCGCCCTTCGCGCCATCGAGCGCGTTGAGCATCTTCATCGCGGCCGATACCACCGTGTTGTACTGCAGACGCTGATAGTCGAAATCGGCCTGCTTCAGCACGCTATAGATCTCACGACGCAGCGCCTTGTCCGCGTCGTTGAATTGTGCGGCGTCCAACTGGCCGCCCGTGCGCAGCGCGGCTTCGTTCGTGTAGCCGAAGTTCCACACGCGACGCAGAAAGCGGCTCGCGCCTTCGACGCCCGAACCCGACCACTCGAGCTGCTGCTCGGGCGGAGCCGCGAACATCACGAACAGACGCGCGGTGTCCGCGCCGTGCTGATCGATCAGCATCTGCGGGTCGACGCCGTTGTTCTTCGACTTCGACATTTTCTCGACGCCGCCGAGCACGACCGGCTCGCCGTCGGCGTTCAGCACCGCGCCGACCGGGCGGCCCTTGTCGTCGAACGAGACGGTGACGTCCGCCGGGTTGTACCAGGTCTTCTTGCCCGCTTCGTTTTCGCGGTAGTAGGTTTCGTTGAGCACCATGCCCTGCGTGAGCAGGTTCTTGGCCGGTTCGCCGAACTTCACGAGGCCGAGGTCGCGCATCACCTTCGCCCAGAAACGCGAGTACAACAGGTGCAGGATCGCGTGTTCGATACCGCCGATGTACTGATCCATCGGCGCCCAGTAATCGGTGCGCTCGTCGACCATCGTCTTCGCATCCGGCGACGCGTAGCGATAGAAGTACCACGACGAATCGACGAAAGTGTCCATCGTGTCGGTTTCGCGCTTCGCCGCGCCGCCGCAGGTCGGGCACGTGCAGTTCAGGAACGCTTCGGACTTCGCGAGCGGATTGCCCGTGCCGTCCGGCACGAGGTCTTCCGGCAGCACGACCGGCAGGTCTTTTTCCGGCACCGGCACGTCGCCGCATTTCGGGCAGTGGATGATCGGAATCGGCGTGCCCCAGTAACGCTGGCGCGACACACCCCAGTCACGCAGACGCCACGTGATCTGCTTGTCGCCGAGGCCGAGTTCCTTAAGATCGGCGGCGATGCGGTCCACCGCTTCGTCGTACGCGAGGCCGTCGTACTTGCCGCTGTTGACCAGCGTGCCGGCCTTCTCGCCGTACCACTCCGCCCAGGCTTCAGTCGAAAACTCCTTGCCCTCGACCGCGACCACCTGCTTCACCGGCAGACCGTACTTCTTCACGAACGCGAAGTCGCGCTCGTCGTGCGCCGGCACGCCCATCACCGCACCTTCGCCGTAAGTCATCAGCACGTAGTTGCCGATCCACACCTCGACCTGCTCGTGAGTCAGCGGATGCGTGACATAGAAGCCGGTGGCCATGCCCTTCTTTTCCATCGTCGCGACGTCGGCTTCGGCGACGCCGCCGCGCTTGCATTCGTCGATGAACGCCTGCAGTTCCGGCTTGTCTTGCGCGAGACGCGTGGCGAGCGGATGCTCGGCGGCGATCGCGCAGAACGTGACGCCCATGATCGTGTCGGCGCGCGTCGTGAACACGCGTAGCAGCTTCTGCTCACCGTCGATTTCATACGGGAAGCCGAAGTTCACGCCGAAGCTCTTGCCGATCCAGTTCTGCTGCATGATCTTCACGCGCTCGGGCCAGCCGAGGCCGTCGAGATCGTTCAGCAGTTCATCCGCGTACTGCGTGATGCGCATGTAGTACATCGGGATTTCGCGCTTTTCGACGAGCGCACCCGAGCGCCAGCCGCGCCCGTCGATCACCTGCTCGTTCGCGAGCACGGTCTGGTCGACCGGGTCCCAGTTCACGGTGCCGGTTTTCTTGTACGCGATGCCCTTTTCGAGCATCTTCAGAAACAGCCACTGGTTCCACTTGTAGTAGTCGGGGCTGCAGGTCGCGACTTCGCGCGACCAGTCGATCGCGAGACCCATCGACTGCATCTGCTTCTTCATGTAAGCGATGTTGTCGTAGGTCCACTGCGCGGGCGGCACGTTGTTGGCCATCGCGGCGTTTTCCGCCGGCATGCCGAACGCGTCCCAACCCATCGGCATCAGCACGTTGTAGCCGTTCATCCGCAGATAGCGGTACATCACGTCGTTGATCGTGTAGTTGCGCACGTGTCCCATGTGCAGCTTGCCCGACGGATACGGCAGCATCGAGACGCAGTAGAACTTGGGCTTGTCGGTGGTTTCCGTCGTCTTGTAGGCGTCGATGGCGCGCCATTGCCCTTGCGCGGCGGCTTCGACGTCGGAGGGAACGTATTTTTCGTGCATGGTGTGATGGGATCGCTAGGTTCGGTGCTTTCGCACCGGCCCGGTGCTCTGCAGAATGTCGTTGCGTCGTTTCCCCTTCGGCGGGGAAAGGGCTGATTATACCGTTCGCGGACGGGTGCGCCGCTACGCGCGGCATGGTGCGGGCGGGGTGTGCCGGATTCGCCGACGCGGTGCGCACCCGCCAGCGCCCGGTGATGCTCAGTGCTGCGCGGCGGGCGGCGGCGGGTCCGTCACGAAGCCGATCCGCTCGAGCCCCGCCTGCTGCGCGGCGCCCATCACCTGCGCAATTACTTCGTAGCGCGTCGAACGCTCCGCGCGCAGTTGGATGTCCGGCTGGTCCGCCTGCTTGCCGGCCTCGGCGAACTGCACGCGCATCTGCGCGAGCGTGATCGGCTTGCCGTTCCAGTAGAGCATGCCGGCGCCGTCGATCGACAGGGAGATGGTCTGCGGGGTCTGGCGCGCGGGCGCCGCCGCGACCTTCGGCAGATCGAGCCGGATCGCGTGCGAGAACAGCGGCGCGGTAATGATGAAAATCACCAGCAGCACCAGCATCACGTCGATCAGCGGCGTCATGTTGATCTCGGCCATCGGCGCGGCCGTCTGCTTCTTCTCGAGTCCGCCGAATGCCATGTCGCCTCCTTGCGTCTGAGCTTGGCCCTGCCCGCCGCACGCCAAGCGTCAGCGGTGCGCCTCGTGCGCCGCCTGCTGCGCGCGGGGCGGCGTCGGCGCATGCTCGGGGGAGCACACGTACGCGTGCAAATCGTGCGCGAAACCGTCCAGCTCCTCGGTCAATTGCCGCACGAGGCGGCCCAGCACGTTGTAGCCGAGCACCGCCGGAATCGCGACCACCAGACCGAACGCGGTCATGATCAGCGCCTCGCCGACCGGTCCCGCGACGTTCTCGATCTGCGCCTGCCCGCTCGCCGCGATGCTGCCGAGCGCGTGATAGATGCCCCATACGGTGCCGAGCAGACCGACGAACGGCGCGGTGCTGCCCACCGACGCCAGCAGCACCTGACCGAACTCGAGCCGCCGCTGCGACGCGGCGAGCGCCTGGCGCAGCGCGCGCAGCACCCGTTCGCTGCGCTCGACGCGCGCGAGCAGCGCGCCCGGAATGTCGACCTCGGCCGCATGGAGCGCCGCTTCGGCGAGTGGCGCGAACACGCGCTCGCGGTCGGCGCGACGCAGGATGGCGACGCCCTCGGCGAGCGTCGGCGCTTGCCAGAAGCGCGCGATCGCCCGCGAGGACTGGCGTTTCGCGCGCGCCAGAATCCAGCTCTTGACGATCAGAAAACACCAGCTCGCAATCGACATGGCCAACAGCACGTAGGCGACGGCATGCGTGATTGCGTCGCTCGTTTGCAGGTAATGGATGATGCCGCTGCTGCCTGCCATCTGACCTCGCCTTAGGAAAGTGACTTCGGGAGGGCGCGCTCGGGATGCGCTGCCCCGCCTATGCGCAACGAACTTCGCTCAACGCAGGCCGAGCACGTCCTGCATGTCGAAGAAGCCGTTGTCGTGGCCTTCGAGGAAGCGTACAGCACGAAGCGCGCCTTGTGCATATGACAGGCGGCTCGCCGATTTGTGCGTGATCTCGATGCGCTCGCCGATGCCCGCGAACAGCACCGTATGATCGCCGACGATATCGCCGCCGCGAATCGCCGAGAAGCCGATCGTCGACGGATCGCGCTCGCCGGTCACGCCTTCGCGGCCGTAGACCGCGCAGTCGTCGAGGTTGCGGCCGAGCGCGCCTGCGATCACTTCGCCCATCGTCAGCGCGGTGCCGGACGGCGCATCGACCTTGTGGCGATGATGCGCCTCGATGATCTCGATGTCGTAGCCGGTCGAGAAGTGCCGCGCCGCGTATTCGAGCAGTTTCAGCGTAACGTTCACGCCGACGCTCATGTTCGACGCGAACACCACGCCGATCTTCTGCGCCGCCGCGCGCAACTGCGCTTTTTGCGCGTTGTCGAAGCCGGTCGTGCCGATCACCATTTTCACGCCATGGCGCTGCGCGGCTTCGAGATGCGCGAGCGTCGCGTCCGGGCGTGTGAAGTCGATCAGGTAGTCGGATTCGGCAAACACGCGCTCGATATCGTCGGACAGCAGCACGCCCGTCTCTTTGCCGAGGAACGCGCCGGCGTCCTGGCCAAGCTGCGCCGCGCCCGTGCGGCAGAGCGCGCCGGACAGCGTCGTGTCGGCGTCGTTGAGGACGGTTTCGATCAGCATGCGGCCCATACGGCCCGATGCGCCTGCAATGGCAATTTTCATGACGATGAGGATTCGAAAAGAGTCAACCGGGATGGAGCCCGGCAAACGCGGCCCGGCGAATGCACCGACCAGTGTGCCGGGGAATGCGCCCGGTCGATATAGGGACAAGCGGCGACAGGCGGCACGATCTTGCGACAAGGCCGGGCGGCTCGCTGCTGAAGCCAACGCCCGGTGCCAACCGGGACGGCTCGCTCAGGTGACTGACTGATACCGCCCGCTGCGGCGAGCCACTGCCGCGGCGCACTGCGGCAACAGGTTCATGCGGCCCAAGCGGCGCATTTCCGGCCTCGCCTGACACCGGACGAACACACATCTGGCGGGCGCCGCACATGCTGCGCGCAGCCCGCCTCACAACACCGACCAGCGGATCAGTTGCTCGTTCCGGACGTTGACGGCGAAGCGTTCGGCGTCGAACTGTCGCCGCCTTGCGAGCCCGTCGGGCCGACCGGGTTGCTCTCGTTTTCGGGCGCCGGCGGCGGCGGGCGTTTGAACTGGAACTGCGGCTGACCACCGGCCGTCGGGCCTTGCGTCGGGATGCCGCCAGCGCCTGCTCTCGGCACGGCCGAACGCACGGACGGCGCGCCGCTCGGCGTAGACACCGCGCTGGTCGCGCGATTGGCCGCCTGGGCAGCTTCCGCGTTGGCGTCCATGGACGGCGTGGCGGCTTGCTGGGCGCCTTCGACCGACGGCGAGCGCGTCGTGTCCACCGTGACCGGCGCCGCGGCGGCAGCCCCGCTTGCGGCGGCTGCGGCGCTGGCGGCCTCGGCCGCGCTCGCCGCGTTCGGCGGCGCAGCGTTCGAGCGACGGCCACTGCGGTCGCCGTCGATTTCGGCCAGCAATTCGAGATTGGTCGGCAGATCCTCGCCACCCGTCCAGTGGGTGACGGTGTCGCCCGAGAAGAACACGACGAAGTCGCGTTGCTGAACGATCGAGGTGTTGCCACGCTTGAAATAGAACGTGTAGTCCCAGCGATCCGCGTGGAACATGTCGGTCAACAGCGGCGTGCCGAGCACCTGACGCACCTGTGCGCGCGTCATGCCGACCTTCATCTGGCCGGCCATTTCCTGCGACACGAAGTTACCTTGCACGACCGTAATCCGATACGGCGTAATGCTTTGGGCAACGCGCTGGGTCAGGCTGTCGTACGTGGAACATCCGGCAAGAACCGCGACAGTCGCAACCGCGATCAAGGTACCCCGCATGCGGCTCCCCCGGTAGATCAATTGAGATTTAGAAATCATTTCACTCACCGTGCGGGCCCGCTTGCGGGCCGCGCTCATTCCATCGAAAATGACCAGAACGGCAAAACACATTACTATGAGAGCCCAGCATTGTACTCTAGGGATCCCTTGTCATGACCAATCCAACCGATCTCAAGAATATCGGGCTCAAGGCGACCCTTCCGCGCCTCAAAATCCTTGAGATTTTCCAACACAGCCCGGTACGTCATCTAACCGCCGAAGACGTGTACCGCAACCTCCTGCACGAGGAACTCGATATCGGTCTCGCCACCGTGTATCGCGTGCTGACGCAATTCGAGCAGGCCGGCCTGCTCTCGCGCAGCAATTTCGAGTCGGGCAAGGCGGTGTTCGAGCTGAACGAGGGGACGCACCACGATCACCTCGTGTGCCTCGATTGCGGGCTCGTGGAAGAGTTTTTCGACCCCGAAATCGAAAGTCGTCAGCAGTCCATCGCCAAGGCACGCGGCTTCAAGCTGCAGGAGCATGCGCTGGCACTGTATGGGGCGTGCACGAAGGAAAATTGCCCGCATCGTAAGCACTGATGCATCGCTGGCCGCGTGCGAATACGCGGCCTGGCAAGTCAGAAGAAGGACCCGGCCGGTGAGAATCGGTCGGGTTTTTTTGTTCAGGCGACGGACGGCGAATACGGCTATCCGACCGGTTCCACGCCCGGCTCGAAGGCGAGCCGCCACGGCTCGGCCAACTGCAATTCGTCGCAATTCGGCGCGTCGCCGCCACGATCGACGACGATGAAGTCGCTGACCTGATCCAGCGCGAGCAGCGGATGGTGCCAGGCCCCTTTCGCGTAATTGACGCCCTGCCACGCGTCGGTCCAGAACGCGCGCATCCGCGTGGCGTCGAACTTGCCGGCCGGCGCGACTACCACCAGATAGCGGCCCGCGCGTAAGGGAATGAAAGCCTGGCTGCCGAGCGGATGCCGCTCCATCATCGTGATCTCGACGGGCAGCGCGCGCGGCTGCGCGCGAAACAGATTGACGAGCGGCCGGCCGCCCTGCTCCGCGACGTCGACGCGCGCGAGGTCGTGATAGCGCTCGGTGGTGCCGCCATTGATCGGAAAATGACGCGCGCCGTCGAGTTCGATCACGTCGCCGAACGGCGCGAAAGCCGCGCGCGTCAGGCGTTCCATCTGCAGGATCTTCATGCGTGCCGCTCCCTGATGTTGCGTGCGTTAAGCGATCTCGCCCCACAGACGCAGGCGCGACACGCCGCCGTCCGGGAAGATGTTGAAGCGCACGTGCGTGACCGGCCCGAGCGCGGTGAGGTCGTCCGTGAACGTGTGCACGTGGTCCATCTGCAGCTTCTGTTCGCCGAGCAGCACCGGCCAGAACATCGCCTGGGTGACGAGGGAATCGTCGGTGCCGCCCGTCACCGATGCCGCCTGCAGCGAGCAGCGGTCCGGGAAGTTGCCCTTGAAGTGCGCCGTATCCACTTCGATCTTGCGGATCACGCCGGGCCGCGCGAGCGCGACGATCGCCCAGTCGTTGCCCGGCTCGCGACGCCGCCGGGTTTCCCAGCCGTCGCCCATGTTCACGCCGCGGCCTGGCATCAGCATCTGCGAGGCCGGCCCGAAATGCTGGTTGTTCGCGGCGACGAGGTACGCGCCGTTTTCGATCGCGGCGAGATCGAGCAGCGTGCCGCGCTCGACGCGGCTCCAGTCCCGCTGCGGCTGGCCGTACACGCGCAGTCGGGCGAGCCCGCCGTCCGGATAGAGATTCACCCGCAGATGGGTGACCGGGCGAGCGTCTTTCACTTCAACGTAGTGATGCTGGTTGCCCTGTAGCGTCGTCGCCGGCACGAGCGGCTGCCAGTCGGCGTGCTCGGGCGGCACGTCAGCGGCGCTGTGACAGGCATCGATCGACGCCGCCGGCGGGAAATTGCCGGTGAAGTGGCTCGTATCGAGATCGACGCCATGCACGACGCCCGGCCGCGCGAGACGGATCACGCAATGGTCGTGGCCGGTCGTACGCTTGCGGCGCGTCTCCCAGCGATCCATCCACTTGCCGTGGTCGTCGTATTTGCCGGGGATGAACACCGCCGGCTGCGGCTCGAGCATGCGCTCTTTCGGCGCGAAGAATTCATCGCTCGCGAACAGCGCCTTTGCGCCGAGGCGCGGATCGGCGAGGTTCATGTAGCGGCGGGTGAAGGCGGGAGCGTTCGGGTCGAGGATCGGGTTGGCCATGATGTCGGTCAGTGTCGAAGAAGTCAGAAACGGCCGGCGGCGCCACGGCAGCCGCCGGTTTGCGAAAAAACTCTATCTAAAGACGATGTCGGTTGGTCCGGTCAGACCAGAGCCGACGCGCCGCCGTCAGACTGCCGGCGCGTGTTCGCCCGCACCCGGCTCGGCGTGCGTGTCGTCGACAGCGGGCACATAGCGCAGCGCCGCGTCGCGATTTAAAACGCGGTGCGCGCGCGCCTTGTCGATATCGTTTTCCCACACGGCGACCACCACCGTCGCGACGCAGTTGCCGATCAGGTTGGTGAGCGCGCGGGCGATGCCGACGAACCAGTCGACCGGCAGAATCAGCACGAGGCCGAGCACCGGAATCGCGGGAATCGCGGACAGCGTCGCCGCGAGAATCACGATCGCCGAGCCAGGAATGCCGTGCGCGCCCTTCGACGTCACCAGCGACACCAGCACGACGACGATCAGGTCGTGGACGGACAGCGGGGTGTTGGTCGCCTGCGCGATGAACAGCACCGCAAGCGTCAGATAGATCGAGAAGCCGTCGAGATTGAACGAGTAGCCGGTCGGAATCACGAGACCGACCGTCGAATCCTGGACGCCCATCCACTCGAGCTTGCGCATGATCTGCGGCAGCACGGCGTCGGACGACGCGGTGCCGAGCACGATCGACAGTTCTTCGCGCAGATAGCGGATCAGCTTGAAGATGCTGAAGCCGGCGAGCCGCATCACCGCGCCGAGCACGAGCGCGACGAACACCACGCAGCTCGCGTAGAAGACCAGCACGAGCATGCCGAGTTGCTTCAGCGACTCGACGCCGTAGGTGCCGGTCGTAAACGCGATCGCGCCGAGCACGCCGAGCGGCGCGAGCTTGATGATGAAGCCCATCAAGCGGAAGAACACCTGTGACAGCTCATCGATCAACCCGCTCACGCGTTGCGCGCGCTTGCCGAGCAGCGACAGCGCCGAGCCGAACAGCACCGAGAACACGAGGATCTGCAGGATGTCGCCGGTCGCGAACGCGTTGATCGCCGTGTCGGGAATGATCTTCAGCAGGAAGCCGGCGGTGTCCTTCAGGCTCTTCGCGTGCTCGGTATAGGTCGTGAGCGACGCCGCATCGAGCGAACTCAGGTTCACGTTCATGCCAGCGCCCGGACGCGTCGCGTAAGCGAGCACCGCGCCGATCACGAGCGCGATCGTCGTCATCGCCTCGAAGTAGATCACCGACTTCAAGCCGACGCGGCCGACCTTGCGCAGATCGCCCGCATGCGCCATACCGCTCACCACCACGCAGAACACGATCGGTCCGATCACCATCTTGATCAGCTTCAGAAAGCCGTCGCCAAGCGGCCGCAAGGACTGCGCAAAATGCGGAAACACGGCACCGAGCACGATGCCGACCACGAGCGCTATCACGACCCGGCCAAATAGCGAATTGAAGAATTTCAACACGGCTTCCTCCTGCGGATGGTTGTCTCGGTCATTTCTGTTCAGACTGGTCCGACCAGTACTGTTATGGCGAATAGTAGGAAGCCGATATAGTCCCGTCAAGGATTGATCGAGCAGTGTTTACCCGTTGTTTTTTCGGCGTTTTCGGGTCGGGTTCGGGATTTCAGACGGCCCGAAGCGCGCCTTCTTCCTCGCAAGGATTAGAATTGCGGTCAGACCACGCCACCAAGTGAGTTTTTATGAAAAGCGTCCCGCACACCGTCACCGACGCGGCCATCGCGACCATCCGCGAACGCATCGAAGCGGGCGTCTATCCGGTGGGCAGCCTGCTGCCGGCGCAGCGCCAGCTATCCGATGAACTGTCGATCAGCCGCGCGTCACTGCGCGAAGCACTCTCCACGCTTGAAGCGCTCGGCCTGCTGGTAATCCGGCCGGGCAAGGGCGTGTACGTGGAAAGCGCGCAGGCGAAAGCCGCTCAGGCGTGGCGTTTCGCCGAGCAGTCGTCGCTGCCCGACACGTATCAGATGCGCTACGCGCTCGAAGGCTTCGTTGCGCGCATGGCGGTGCTCGCGGTCACCAACGACGACCTCGCGTGGCTCGAGGAAAACGTCACCGCGATGCAAAGCGCGCTCGCCAGCGAGGAACTCGACGAAGCGGCGCGGCTCGACTACGCGTTCCATATGCGCATCGTCAGCATCGCGGGCAATGCCGCGATCGAGTCGATCCTGCGCAGCAGCGCCGAGATCATGAAGGAAAGCCAGCGCATGCCGTTCTACCGGCGCGAGCGGGTGCTGTCCACCTACACCGAGCATCGCGCGATTCTCGACGCGCTGAAGGCCCGCGATTCGCTCGCGGCCGGCAACGCGATCGAGACGCACATCGCGAACGCCGCGCAGCGCGCGGGCGTCTATTTCCCGACGCCATAGCCGTCGCGCCGATACCGCAGACGAAAAAAAGCCGCTCCGAGGAGCGGCTTTCATGCAGCGTGAAACCCGAAACTTACTTCGCGTTCGCGAGCGCCACAGCCGTGTCCAGCATGCGGTTCGAGAAGCCCCACTCGTTGTCGTACCAGCTCGACACCTTCACGAGACGGCCCGACACCTTGGTCAGCGTCGAGTCGAACGTCGACGAAGCCGGGTTGTGGTTGTAGTCGATCGAAACGAGCGGTGCGTCGTTGTAACCGAGAACGCCCTTCAATGCGCCTTCCGATGCTTCCTTCATGATCGCGTTGACTTCCTCGACCGTCGTGTCACGCGCGGCGATGAACGACAGGTCGACGACCGACACGTTGATGGTCGGGACGCGGATTGCGTAGCCGTCCAGCTTGCCGTTCAGTTCCGGCAGCACGAGGCCGACCGCGGATGCCGCACCGGTCTTGGTCGGGATCTGGCTATGCGTGGCCGAACGCGCGCGGCGCAGGTCTTCGTGATACACGTCGGTCAGAACCTGGTCGTTCGTGTACGCGTGGATCGTCGTCATCAGGCCGTTCACGAGGCCGATCTTGTCGTTCAGCGGCTTGACCAGCGGCGCAAGGCAGTTGGTCGTGCACGACGCGTTCGAGATGACCGTGTCCGAAGCCTTCAGCACGTTGTGGTTCACGCCGTAGACGACGGTCGCGTCGACATCCTTGCCGCCCGGCGCCGAGATGATGACCTTCTTCGCGCCGCCCTTGATGTGCGCGCTTGCCTTTTCCTTGGTCGTGAAAAAGCCCGTGCACTCCATCACGACGTCGACGCCCAGCTCGCCCCACGGCAGTTCGGCCGGGTTGCGGTTCGCCAGCACGCGGATCTTGTCGCCGTTCACGACGAGGTAGTCGCCGTCCACCGACACCTGGCCCGGGAACTTGCCGTGCGCGGTGTCGTACTGCGTCAGGTGGGCGTTGGTCTTCGCATCGCCCAGATCGTTGATGGCGACGATTTCGATATCGTGCTTCTTGCCGTTTTCATAGAAGGCGCGCAGGGTATTGCGGCCGATCCGGCCGTAGCCGTTGATTGCGACGCGAATCGTCATGATGTATCTCCTGATGGCTAAAAAATCCGTTTATATTCGCCTGGTCGGACATCCGGTTCGGTGCGTTGCCCCGCGCAACCACGAGGGGCGCGACGGCAACGCGACGCAACCATCAGCCGAGAGCGGCCTTGACCGTCGCCACCACGTGCTCGACGGTGAAACCGAAATGCTTGAACAGCACACCTGCCGGGGCCGATTCGCCGAACGTGTCGATGCCGACCACGCCGCCTTCCAGACCCACGTACTTGCGCCAGAAATCCGACACGCCCGCTTCGATCGCGACGCGGCGCACGCCGTGCGGCAGCACGCGTTCGCGGTACTCGGCGTCCTGCTTGTCGAACACGGTCGTCGACGGAATCGACACGACGCGTGCGGCGATGCCTTCGCGCGCGAGCGGCTCGACGGCGTTCATCGCCAGTTCGACTTCCGAGCCCGTCGCGATCAGGATGATCTTACGCGCGACGATCTCTTCGTCCCAGTCGCGCAGCACGTAGCCGCCCTTCTCGATGTTGGCGATCTGCGCGTCGGTGCGCTCGTTGAACTGCAGGTTCTGACGGCTGAAGATCAGGCACGACGGACCTTCATGTTCGATCGCATGGGTCCAGGCCACCGCGGTTTCGACTGTATCGGCCGGACGCCATGTTTGCAGATTCGGGATCAGGCGCAGGCTCGCGACGTGTTCGATCGACTGGTGGGTCGGGCCGTCTTCGCCGAGACCGATCGAGTCGTGCGTGAACACGAAGATCGACTGCGACTTCATCAGCGCGGCGACGCGCAGCGCGTTGCGGCTGTAGTCCGAGAACGTCAGGAACGTGCCGCCGAATGCCTTGTAGCCGCCATGCAGCGCGACGCCGTTGATCGCGGCGCTCATGCCGAATTCGCGCACGCCGTAGTTCACGTAGTTGCCGGCGGCACGGCCTTCGGCGTTCACGCGCACCGGCTTCGCGGCCTTCCAGTTGGTCAGGTTCGAGCCGGTCAGGTCGGCGGAACCGCCGAGCAGTTCGGGCAGCACGGCCGACAGGCCTTCGATGGCCTGCTGCGACGCCTTACGCGTCGCGACGGTCTCGGCGCGTTCGTTCGCGCCGGCGATGATCGCCTTTGCCTTGTCCTTCCAGTCGGCCGGCAGCTGCTTCGCGCTGCGGCGCTTGAACTCGGCCGCTTCCTGCGGATACTTGGCCGCGTAGGCGGCGAACGCCTTGTCCCATTCGGATTCGAGGCGCCCGCCCGCATCCTTCGCATCCCATGCCGCGTAGACTTCCTGCGGAATCACGAACGGCTCCCACTTCCAGCCGATCGCTTCCCGTGTTGCCGCAATTTCCTTGTCGCCGAGCGGCGCGCCGTGCGAGTCGTGCGAGCCCGCCTTGGTCGGCGCGCCTTCACCGATCACGGTCTTGCAGCAGATCAGCGTCGGCTTGTCCGACTGCTTCGCCTGCTTGATCGCCGCGTCGACCGCGTCGACGTCATGGCCGACCACGTTCGGGATCACGTTCCAGCCGTACGCTTCGAAGCGCTTCGGCGTGTCGTCGTGGAACCAGTGCACCACTTCGCCGTCGATCGAGATGCCGTTGTCGTCGTAGAACGCGATCAGCTTGTTCAGCTTCAGCACGCCTGCGAGCGAGCACGCTTCGTGCGAGATGCCTTCCATCAGGCAGCCGTCGCCGACGAACACGTAAGTGTGGTGGTCGACGATCTTCGCGTCGGGCTTGTTGAATTCGGTGGCGAGCAGCGACTCGGCGAGCGCCATGCCGACCGCATTCGCGAGACCCTGGCCGAGCGGACCGGTGGTCGTCTCGACGCCCGGCGTGATGCCGTATTCCGGGTGACCCGGCGTCTTCGAATGGAGCTGGCGGAAGTTCTTCAGCTCTTCCATCGGCAGGTCGTAGCCGGTCAGATGCAGCAGCGAGTACAGCAGCATCGAGCCGTGACCGTTCGACAGCACGAAGCGGTCGCGATCGGCCCATTGCGGGTTCTTCGGGTTATGGCGCAGATGACGCGACCACAGGGCAACGCCGATTTCGGCCATGCCCATCGGCATGCCGGGGTGGCCGGAGTTCGCCTTTTGAACGGCGTCCATGGACAACGCGCGGATCGCGTTGGCCATCAGGGAAGTGGGTGCGGGAGACGGGGTCGTCATGTCGAGTCCGGAGACAGAGTCAGAAAGCGGGGCGCGCTTGAGGCCCGGAAGCTCGGCGGCCAGTTCGCTACGGCGCACGATGCGGCGCCAGGAGACGCGAAACGGGCAGAGCAAGCGGACAAGGCTGAAAGCGTCACATTCTAGCAGAAGGTTAACCCCTAGCCGGCCGGAAAGCCGCCCGGCCGCGCGGTTCAACGCACTCCGCCCGGCGGCGGCATTCACGATTCGAGCAGCTGATTTGCCCACGCTGCCGATCGAGCCCGTCCGCCGTGAACGCCCCGCTATTGTTCCAGCCTTGTGCCGACGTCGTCTACGGATTTCCTCATGCACGCCTCGATCGGCTCGATGCGCGGATGCCTATCGAGCTCCGCGACGACCCGCCCGATTCGCACGCTCGCCGAACGTCTCGCCGCGCGCGGCATCGATTCGCTGCGTCATGACGAACCGGCCCTGCACGCGGGGCTATTCTCGGCAGCGCGAACGGCGCGCGATAAACTGAGTCCGACGACGAAACCATCCATTTGAAGCGTGGGTACCTGGAGCGAACCGGTTCGAGCGAAGCCGGCATGCCGCGCCCGAGCGAAACCCGCAACAGTCGCCACGCTGCCCCACGAGATCCGGAGAACTCCATGACCGCCCCCCGCCCCGCCGGTGTGCCCTGGCTGACCCCCTATCTGACGGTGCGCGACGCGCGCGCGTCGACGGCGTTTTTTTCGGCGGCGTTCGGCTTCGACGTGCGCGACAGCGTGCAGGACGACGGCGTCGTCATGCACGTCGAGATGACTTACCAAGGCCAGTTGATCGTGATGTTCGCACCCGAAGGCGCGTTCGGCTCGACCGCGAAGACGCCGAAAAGCGCGGGCACCATCGCGCCGCAATCGTTCTATGTCTATGTCGAGGACGTCGATGCCGTGTATGCTCGCGCGCTCGCGGCTGGCGCGAAGTCGCTGAGCGAGCCGCAGGACCAGTTCTGGGGCGACCGCTTCGCGCAGGTCGAAGATATCGACGGCTATCGCTGGGCGCTCGCCCGCCACCTTTCCTGAATCCAGGAGTCTTTCGTCGATGCCCCGTTTTTTTGTTGACGCGCTGCTTTACCCCGACGACGTGATCGCATTGCCCGACGAGGTCGTCCGCCACGTGGCCGTGCTGCGTCTGCAGCCTGGCGATTCGCTCGTGCTGTTCAACGGTCAGGGCGGCGAATACGGCGCCGAACTCGTCGAGGTCGAGCGCCGTTCGGCTCGCGTGAAAATTGGCGAATTTCGCGCGGTCGAGGTCGAGCCGCCGTATCGGCTGACGCTCGCCCAAGGCATCGCCGGCGGCGACAAGATGGACTGGCTGATCGAGAAGGCGGTCGAACTCGGCGCCTCTGGCTTCGTGCCGCTCGCGACCGCACGCAGCGTCGTGCGGCTGACCGGCGAGCGCGCGCAACGGCGGCAGCAGCACTGGCAAGGTGTGGTGCGGGCGTCGTGCGAACAGTGCGGGCGTAATCGGCTGCCGGACGTCATGCCGGTGTGTGAGATTGGCGCCTGGCTCGATACCCTGTCGCGCGAACCGGCACCCGACGAGTTGCGCCTGCTGCTGTCGCCACGCGCGAGCATCGGCTTCACGGCGCTGCCGGACGCGCCACCGCCTGGCGGCGTGACGCTGCTGATCGGCCCCGAAGGCGGCCTTTCCGCCGACGAGGAGGCCGCCGCCGTTGAACAGGGCTTTGCCGCGGTGGGCTTGGGACCGCGTGTGCTGCGCACCGAGACCGCAGGGATCGCGGTGCTTGCTGCGCTTGCGGCGCGCTGGGGCGGTTGGTAAGCGGGAGCTAGCTTGCGCCAAACACCGCCAAAAAAGCAAAGGCCCGCCAATTAGCGGGCCTTTATAGTCTGTAGCGCGACGTTCGCCGTCAGAGCCAATCAAGTACGCCTGAACAGGTGAGCATCCTACGAGCCTCAGGCGAACGAGTAAAACACCCGGAACGCGACCTTGCGCTCGGCCCAGAATTCGGCCGCTTCACGGAACACGTCGAGCAGCGTCTCGCGCCCTTCCTTGTCGAATTTCTGCGCGATCGGCAGGTGTTCGAGCACGATCACGAAGCCGGGCTGAGCGCCGGCCTTGTGCACGAGGTCGGTCAGGCAGTCGTAGAGCGCGTCGTAGTTCTTGCCGAAATGCTTGGGAAACAGGAACGACGTCGCGATCGTCTCGAGCACTTCCTGCTTCGACGCGGCGTTCGCGCAGTATGCATACAGAAAGTGCTGGCCAAGGTGGTTGGCCTCGTCGGCGAGATCCTGCACGCGGAACGCGCGGATCGACTGCACGATGTTCGGCCGCACCGTCCTGAAAAGGCTCATGGGCTCTTCGTTCGATGAAACCACCGTGCCAGCCTCGCTTTGGTTGTCGCGACCCTGCTCGTCGGCGCGCATCTTCATGACGCGTTGGAACAAATTGCCGTCGCCGGCCGCGAAAAGATCCGTCGCGACTCCGGAATCGTGCGCGTAGATGTTGTCGCTCATGCCGTTCATCCCAATGTCATTCAACAATACGGTTAAAACTGGTGTAATGGTCGTCCGAGTAATAACAATTGTCGGTTCGCTGTAGCGGACCTCCGCAGACGATGCGGCGCGCCCCGCGATTACGCGCGTGAGGCGTGGGGACGGTGTATTCGTGGTAATAGCCGCGCCGATGAGCGGGCAGCACCCGTTCGTAGTTGCCGAATACGATGCCATCCTTCTGATACGGGTAAGGCCCGCCGGTAGCAATGAGGTTCAACGTATCGACCGCTTCGCGCGGCAATTGCGCCAGCGCGATGGTGCCTACCTGCGCTTCCGCCGCAGCTGGCGCCGAGTTGTCTCGCGCCAGCGCCTCGGGCGCCGAGCTTGACAACGCGCAGAGCGCGGCAGCACCGATCAGCACGCGTTTCATGCGCAACCAGTTGCGTGCCATGTATCAGGTTTCCCCGCTGTCAGACCACGAGTTTGACGACCATGAAAGTCGTAAGGGTATCGCTAATAGCCTTTGGAATCAACGTTCGACGGCCGGACGACACCCCGCCTCACGGCGCGGAAAGCCGGCCAATCGGGGCTTTGACGACTTTTGACAGAATGTTTAGCTCGATCAGGCTAAACTGAGCTCAACCGTGATCGAGCGCAGCGCAAGCGATGCAAGCGAGCGGTGGCCGAGGCACTCGCTCGCGGTTGTCAAAGCCTGGAACCACTCAGCCGAAAGGCTGTGTCATTGCCATTTTTCGGGGTGGCGATCCCCAGCTTGCCCCGAGGGCGTGCCCATTGCGGGCACGCCTTTTTTTTTCAGGGCGCGCCGGTTGGAGAACCGGCGCCGGGCCTGTCGCGGCCCGGTCACGATGCTTGCTTAGCGGGTTGCGCTGACGTCCGCAACCAGCAGCGCCGCCATGTTGACGATCCGGCGTACGGTCGCCGACGGCGTCAGCACGTGCACCGGCTTGGCCGCGCCGAGCAGAATCGGGCCAATCGCGATGTTGTTGCCGGCCGCCGTCTTCAGCAGGTTGTACGCGATATTGGCCGCATCGATGTTCGGCAACACCAGCAGGTTCGCGTCGCCTTCGAGCGTCGAATCGGGCAGCACTTCGCGGCGCAGGTTGGAGTCGAGCGCGACATCGCCGTGCATTTCGCCGTCAATTTGCAGCTCCGGCGCGCGTTCACGCAGGATCTCGAGCGTATCGCGCATCTTCTGTGCGCTCGGCGCGTTGCTCGAACCGAAGTTCGAATGCGACACCAGCGCGACTTTCGGCTCGATACCGAAACGACGCACTTCCTCGGCCGCCATGATCGTGATCTCGGCCAGCTCCTCCGGCGTCGGATCGACATTCACGTGCGTATCGACGAGGAAAATCTGCCGATTCGGCAACACCAGCCCATTCATCGCCGCATACACCTTCGCGCCCGGCTTCTTGCCAATCACCTGGTCGATGAAATGGATATGGCGGTGCGTCGTGCTGACCGTGCCGCAGATCATGCCGTCCGCCTCGCCCTTCCTGACCATCATCGAGCCGATCAGCGTGGTGCGGCGGCGCATCTCGAGCTTGGCCATCTGCGTGGTGATGCCCTTGCGCGACATCATCTTCGCGTATTCCTGCCAGAACTCACGGTAACGTTCGTCGTGATCGGTGTTGACGACCGTGTAATCCTGCCCCGCGACGAGCCGCAGGCCATACCGCGCGATCCGCTGTTCGATCACGGCCGGCCGGCCGATCAGGATCGGCTTGGCGAGCTTTTCGTCGACGACGATCTGGATCGCGCGAAGTACACGTTCCTCTTCGCCTTCCGCGAACACGATGCGCTTCTTCTCCGGCTCGACGCTGCGGGCGAGCTGGAAGATCGGCTTCATGGTCGTGCCGCTGTGGTAGACGAATTGCTGCAGATGCTGCGCGTACGCGTCCATATCCTCGATCGGACGCTCGGCGACGCCGCAATCCATCGCGGCCTTCGCCACCGCGGGCGCGACCTTCACGATCAGACGCGGATCGAACGGCTTCGGAATCAGATACTCCGGTCCGAACGACAGATCCTGGATGCCGTACGCGGTCGCGACGATGTCGCTCTGCTCCTGGCGCGCCAGTTCGGCGATCGCGTTGACGGCGGCGATTTCCATTTCGCGCGTGACCGTCGTCGCGCCGGCGTCCAGCGCGCCGCGGAACAGGAACGGGAACACCAGCACGTTGTTGACCTGGTTCGGGTAGTCGGTGCGGCCCGTGCACAGCACCGCGTCCGGACGCACTTCGAGCGCGAGTTCCGGCAGGATTTCCGGCGTCGGGTTCGCGAGCGCGAGGATCAGCGGCTTGGCGGCCATCTTCTTGACCATGTCCTGCTTGAGCACGCCGCCAGCCGACAGGCCGAGAAACACGTCCGCGCCGTCGATCACCTCGGCGAGCGAGCGCGCGCTGGTTTCACGCGCGAAACGCTCCTTGTCCGGGTCCATCAGTTCGGTACGGCCCTTGTAGACGACGCCCGCGAGGTCGGTCACGGTGATGTTTTCGAGCGGCAGGCCGAGGTCGACCAGCAGGTCCAGACAGGCGAGCGCCGCCGCGCCCGCGCCCGAGGAAACCAGCTTGACTTCCTTGATGTCCTTGCCAACGACCTTCAGACCGTTGGTGACTGCCGCCGCGACGACGATCGCGGTGCCGTGCTGGTCGTCATGGAAGACCGGAATCTTCATGCGCTTGCGGCATTCGCGTTCGACGATGAAGCAGTCCGGCGCCTTGATGTCTTCGAGGTTGATGCCGCCGAAGGTCGGTTCGAGCGCGGCGATCACGTCGACCAGCTTGTGCGGATCGGTCTCGTTGATCTCGATATCGAACACGTCGATGCCGGCGAACTTCTTGAACAGGACGGCCTTGCCTTCCATGACCGGCTTGGACGCGAGCGGGCCGATGTTGCCCAGACCCAGTACCGCCGTACCGTTCGTGACGACGCCGACGAGGTTGCTGCGCGCGGTGAAGCGCGCGGCGTTCAGCGGGCTCTCGACGATTTCCTCGCACGCAAATGCGACGCCAGGCGAATACGCCAGCGCGAGGTCGCGCTGGTTGATCATCTGCTTGGTCGGGGCGATCGCGATTTTGCCGGGAGTCGGAAACTCGTGGTAATCGAGGGCTGCTTCGCGGAGTTTGGTATTGACGGGATTCGACATAAGGCGGGCTTCGGAGGGCAGATTAGAATAGACGTTCGACGGCATTGTAGCCCCAATTGCCTACGCAATTCCTTCAATACGGGTACAACTGCCGCGACTGAAACAGCGTGAAAGCGCGTTGCCCGTCGCATGGGTGGTCCGGTGCTTGCGAAGGGGCATTACGCTCAAACCTGGTCACCTACGCTATTTCTACGATCCTTCTCCGCTCATCGTACGCCATCATGCTTTCCGAGTTTTCGCTGATCGACCGCTTCTTCGCCCGCCGCGCCGCCCACGCGCGGCCCTCTACTACCGAAGGCGGCACACTCGGCATCGGCGACGACTGCGCGTTGCTGGCACCGCCTGCGGGCGAAATGCTCGCGATATCGACGGACATGCTGGTCGAAGGCCGTCACTTCTTCGCAGATATCGATCCCGAAGCGCTCGGTCACAAGGCGCTCGCGGTCAACCTGTCGGACCTCGCCGCGATGGGCGCGCAGCCGCAGGCGTTCACGCTCGCCTTCTCGCTGCCGCAAGCCGACGAAGCCTGGCTATCGGGGTTCAGCGAAGGCCTGTTCGCGCTGGCCGAGCGCTACGGTTGCGAGCTGATCGGCGGCGATACGACGGGCGGACCGCTCAATCTGTGCATCACGGTGTTCGGCAGCGTGCCGCCGCAAACGGCATTGCGCCGCGATGCCGCGCAACCCGGCGACGACATCTGGATTTCCGGCACGCTCGGCGACGCGCGCGCCGGCCTCGGCGTGCAGCGCGGCGAATGGGCCGCCGATCGGAACGACGCCGCGGCGTTCCGCCAGGCACTCGAACGCCCCGAGCCGCGCATCGCGCTCGGCCTCGCGCTGCGCGGCGTCGCACACGCGGCGCTAGACCTGTCGGACGGACTCGCCGGCGATCTGCTGCATATCCTCGAGCGCTCGTCGGTAAGTGCGAGCGTCGACGTCGACGCGGTGCCGCGCTCGGCCGCGCTGCGCCGCCTGCCGCCCGAGGTCCAGCAGCGCTGCACGCTCGCCGGCGGCGACGATTACGAGCTGTGCTTCACCGCGCCCGGCGCCGCGCGCGCCGCGGTCGAGGCCGCCGCGCACAAGGCCGCTGTGCCGGTCACTCGCATCGGTACAATAAGCGCACTGGAGGCGGCCACCGACCGCCCGGCCATCGCGTGGCGCAACGCCACCGGCGCGCCGCTCACTCTGACCTTGCAAGGTTTCGATCACTTTCATGCAGAATGACCCCCCGCTCGGCCCCGCCGACGACCTCCTCGGCAGCGAGCCGCCGCAAGTACCAGGACCGCGCGCGCCGAAGCCCGCTCAGCCACGCCGCGCGACCGCGCGCTTCATGCTGTCGCACCCAGTCCACATCCTGTCGCTCGGCTTCGGCAGCGGGCTGTCGCCCATCGCGCCGGGCACGATCGGCACGCTGTTCGGTTGGGCGTCCTTCGCGGCACTGAGCCGCTATCTGACCGTTATCGAATGGGGCGTGCTGATCGGCGTCGGCTTTCTCGCCGGCATCGCGCTGTGCGGCTTTACGGCGAAGCGGCTTGGCGTCGAGGATCCGTCGGCGGTCGTGTGGGACGAAATCGTCGCGTTCTGGCTCGTGCTGCTGATGGTCACGCCCGCCACGCTCGCCGCTCAGATGTGGGCGTTCGTGATCTTCCGCTTCTTCGACATGGTGAAGCCGCCGCCGATCGGCTACTTCGACCGCCGGCTGAAAGGCGGCTTTGGCATCATGTTCGATGACCTGATCGCCGCGTTCTTCACGTTGCTCGTGATTGCGCTGTGGCGGATGTCGGTTTGAGCGCTGCCCGACCGCGATCTGAGCACCGTTCGACTCTTTTGGTCGCCACCCGGCCCCTGCCGTTCGCCGCGCCTCACGGCCGGCTTCGTTTTCCGGATTGACTGACGCCATGCCTACCGATTCCGTCGTTCACCAGCTTGCGATCCGCGTGAGCAACCGTCTGCGCGACGAGCGCCTGATGCTCGTGACCGCCGAGTCCTGCACGGGCGGCATGGTCGCGACCGCGATCACCGACATCTCCGGCAGCAGTGGCTGGTTCGAACGCGGCTTCGTCACGTATTCGAACCAGGCGAAGAGTGAAATGATCGGCGTGCCGCCCGACCTGATCGAAAAGCACGGCGCGGTCAGCGAACCGGTCGCGCGAGCGATGGCCGAAGGCGCGCTGCGCAACAGCCGCGCGCAAGTGTCGCTGTCGATAACCGGCGTCGCGGGGCCCGGTGGCGGCACCGAAACCAAGCCGGTCGGCATGGTGTCGTTCGGCTGGACCAACCGGCTGCATACGTCGGTGGAAACGAAGATTTTCAAGGGCGATCGCGAGCAGATCCGCGTGCAGGCGGCAGCGCACGCGCTGCGCGGTCTGCTGGCGCTACTCGACGAACGCGAGCATTGAGCGGCGCCTGACTATTACTGGAGAGGCGGACAATGCCGGATTCGCGCGCGATCGCTGATGACCTGATCCGTCGCTTCGACCTGAAGCCACATCCTGAAGGCGGCTTTTTCGCGGAGACTTATCGCTCGGCCGCGCGCGTGCTGCGCGCCGGCGAAGCGAGCGAGACTGAGAACACCCGTGCGGCGTCGACCGCGATCTATTACATGCTGTGCGATCGCGCGCATTCGGCGTGGCATCGGATCCGATCCGACGAGGTCTGGCATTTCTACGCCGGCGAGCCGCTGCTGGTTCACGTGCTCGATGAAAGCGATGCCGGCGGTGCACTCGTCACGCACCGGCTCGGCAATCCGCTCACGCATCCCGACACGGTGTATCAGGCCGTCGTGCCGGCCGGCATGTGGTTCGCGGCTGAGTGCGCCGATCCGGCGTCGTTCGCGCTGGTCGGCTGCACGGTCGCGCCGGGTTTCGAATTCAGCGAGTTCGAACTCGCGGAGGTCGATGCGCTGAAGGCGCGGCATCCGCGCCATGCGGAGTTGATCGAGCGGCTCGGACCGGCGCGCTGACGCGCCGCACGGCCCGGCGCGGGACCGCCCGCCGAATCAACGAAACGCGTTGATCCGGTCGCGGGTGTCCTTCGCGGCCTGCGCGGCCGCTTGCGCGAAGTCGTCGCCCTTGCCCGCGTAGATGATCGCGCGCGAAGAGTTGATCAGCATGCCGGTGCCGTTCGCGGTGCGTCCGGCGCTCACGGTGGCCTGCACGTCGCCGCCTTGCGCGCCGATGCCCGGAATCAACAGCGGCATGTCGCCGACGATCCCGCGCACCACTTCGATTTCCTTCGGAAACGTCGCGCCGACCACGAGCCCCAGCTGGCCGCTCGCATTCCACTTCTGCGCGGCCAGTTGAGCGACGACCTGGTACAGCGGCCGGCCGCCCGTCTCGAGAAACTGCAAGTCCGAGCCGCCCGCGTTCGACGTGCGGCACAACACGATCACGCCCTTGCCCGCGTGCTCGAGATACGGTTCGATCGAATCGAAACCCATGTACGGATTGACCGTCACCGCGTCCGCCTGGTAGCGCTCGAACGCCTCGCGCGCGTACTGCTCGGCGGTGCTGCCAATATCGCCGCGCTTGGCGTCGAGAATCACCGGCAGGCCCGGATGGTTCGCATGAATGTGGGCGATCAGCCGCTCGAGCTGGTCTTCCGCGCGATGCGCGGCGAAGTAGGCGATCTGCGGCTTGAACGACGACGCGTACGGCGCGGTTGCATCGACGATCGTGCGGCAGAACTCGAAGATCGCATCGGCGCGGCCCGCGAGCGCGCCCGGAAATTTGCTGGGCTCGGGATCGAGCCCAACGCACAGCAGCGAGTTCGTGCGCTGCCAGGCGTCGTTGAGTGTCTGGATGAAGTTGGACATGGTGAGTCTCGCGGCGAGCCTGTATTCGGGGGAGGCGCGTATTTTACCCGTCCCACGATCGCCATCCGTCGATGGCGGTCAGCGCGCGGCCCGCACCTCATTGGCGGTAGCAGCGCCAGCCGCCCTGCCGGCGGCCCGGCGGCTACGCCGACAACTACTGCCTGCGCCGCGCGCCACGCCCGCCCGGCATCGAGCGCAGCCCAGTCCGCTCGACGGTGAAGCGGAAAGTGCGCGTCAGCCGCTCGCCGCGCTTGAGCAGCGTCATGCCGTTTTCGCTCGCGCCGCCGGCCAGGTTCATCGCATTGATCGGATGATCGACCGGCTCGAAGCAGAAGAAGTCTTCGCCGGGCGGCGTGTACAGCACGTAGTAGTCGGTATCGGCGGCGATGTTCAGCGACAGCCGGCGCTTCGGCCACACCACCGCCGCCTGGCCGCTCCAGCCGGTGAACGCGTGATTGACGATCGTCTCCGGCAGCGGATACGCGACGCCGAACTGCCACGCGGGCGGCGCCGGCACGTGGCGCACCGGCAGCCAGTCGTCCCCCGACAGCCACAGGCCGCCAGCCGCCGCCGACAGCTCGGTGTCCGCGTCGCGCACAAAGAATGGATGCACGCCGAGCCCGAACGGCAGCGTCTCACGGCCGGCGTTTTCGATTTCGAGCGCGATGACGAGCGTCGGGCCGTCGAGCGTGTAGGTTTGCGTCGCGCGGAACGCGTACGGCTTGCCTTCGCTGCGGTCGAGCGCGAGGCGCACGTGCTCGCGGCCCGCGTCGAGCACCTGCCATTGCGCGAGCCAGCCGTCGCCGTGAATCGGCAGGGGTTCCTCGGCGCGGTTGCGCGGCACCTCGACGCGCCGCCCGCCCACGCTGAAATGACCGCCGCCGATGCGGTTCGAGTACGGCAACAGCGGATAGCAGGCAAGCTGGTTCGGTTCCGTATCGACGCCGACTTGACTGCAGCGCCGGAAGATCGGCGTCAGTGCGCCGTCGTCGCGCCAGTCAAAGCGGGTCACGCCGCCGCCGAGCGTCGGTGCGACATCGAGACGCAATTGCGAGTTGGCGAGCGTAATGCACGCGACATCGCCGGCACTGCCTTCGCCGAGCGCCACCGCCGACGTGCTCGGGCCCGCCAGCACGGGATTGGCCGCCGCGGCAAGTCGCGAGCGTCGCGTTTGAGAGGTTGGGGATGAGGCTGAAACGAGATTCGCAACAGTCATATCTGGCTCCATCGAGAGGCGTGGGGACGTTGCCGTCAGGGTTGACGGGAGTTGCGGGCGATTTTTTATGACCAATTCGCCTCGAGTCCGAACTGCATGCTGCCGATTCGTTGCCGGCCGGTCGCGGGCGTATCGCTCGCGGACCGAAACTGCCACATCGACTTGTGCTTCACCTTCAGGATCGCGGCCCCGGCGCGCGGCCGGGGCTGCGTCATTCTGCGCTAGATAGGCGCGCCCTGGAACAGCGGTTCCGCAACACCTCGCCGTGAAAGCGTCGCGACGAACAGGTCGCCCGCGAGCGTATCGGCCGCGCGCGCCGTTGCATCGAGTTCGGCGTAGGCGCTCGTGATGTACAGCGTGTCGAGCGCCGTCTCGCCCCGGGCGCTGCCCGGGGCCTCGCCGAGCGCGGCACCGCCGATCGCGACGCAACTCGGCTGCGTGGTCGGCACGTCGATGCGCTCGGTTTCCACACCGTCGGGACCGTAGCGCACCACGCGCGCGCCGCCCCACTGCGCGTTCCACAGGCCGCCGTCGCTGTCGACGGTCGAGCCGTCGGGGATGCCGTTCGCATCGGTTAGACGCGTGAACAGGCGATCGTTCGCGATGCTGCCATCGGCGCGATAGTCGCACGCGCGGATTTCACGCGTCGGCGAATCGCAGTAGTACATCGTCGCGCCGTCGGGACTGAATGCGATGCTGTTCGAAATTGCCGGCGCTGGCAACGGTAAGCGTTCGAGCGATAGATCGTGATTCAACCGATAGAAGCCGGCGACCGTCTGCCGTTGCCCGCTTTCGTCCTTCGTGCCGAACACGAAGCGCCCTTGCCGATCGCAGCGGCCATCGTTCACGCGCGTGTTCATGCCGGGTTCGACTTCGACGATCGGCTGCGTAGTGCCGGTCTGCAGATCGAAAAACGCCAGATGCGAAGCGAGCCCGAGCAGCACGTAGCGCGGGTTTTCGCACAGCGCGAAGGTGGCGAGCCGCTCGGGCATGTCGAACGAATCGCTGCGGCCGTCGGCCGGATCGTAGCGCCACAGCCGCGCGCCTTCGATGTCGGTCCAGTAGAAACGGCCACTGCGGGCGCACCAGGTCGCGCCTTCGCCGAGTTCGCACTGCGCGTCGAGCAGCAGCGTGGCCCGTTGCACGCGCGGGCTGCGGCTCACGCCCAGCCCCCGTCGACGACGATGTCCTGCGCGGTGATCATGCGGCTGTCGTCGGCGGCGAGGAATAGCGCCATGCGCGCGAGGTCGGCCGGCATCAGCTCGGCGTCGATGCACTGGCCTTCCTTGATCTGCCGGCGGCCGTTGTCGTCGAGCCACAGGCGCAGCTGCTTCTCGGTCATCACCCAGCCCGGCACGAGCGTGTTGACGCGGATATTGAAGTGGCCGAGGTCGCGCGCGAGCCCGCGCGTGAGCCCCTGCACCGCCGACTTCGACATCACGTACACCGGATAGCCGCCGTTCTTCAGCATCCAGCTGATCGAGCCGAGATTGATGATCGAGCCGCTACGCGCGGCCTTCATGTCTTCCATCACGGCCTGCGCCGCGAAGAACTGGTGGCGGATGTTCACGGCGATGCCGGCGTCGAACGACTCGCGCGTCACGTCGGCGATCTGATGGCGCTTGTCGTTCGCCGCATTGTTGATCAGCACCTGGATCGGACCCAGCGCCGCCTTCACGTCGGCGATCGCTTTTTGCAGCGCGTCGACATCGGTCAGATCGCACGGGAGAAAGAGCGGCTTGTGCTTCGAATCGCCGAGCTGGTCGGCGAGGGCTTCGCCGGCGCTCGCGTCGATATCGAAGAACGCGACGCGCGCGCCCTGCGCCGCGAAGTGCTCGACGAACGATGCGCCGATGCCGGTCGCGCCGCCCGTGATCAGCACCGTACGGTCGACGAGGCTCGGATAGCGCGCGTACGCGGTGTCAGAGAGGCTGGCGTTTGCATTGGCCGGAGACGACATCGTTCGATTCCTTAATGAGCTTGGGATGAGGTGAAAGCGGCTCAGTCGCGCGAGCCGCGGTTCTTCAACTGGTCGAGCAACACGGCCGCGAGCAGGATCGCGCCGCGCACCAGGTACTGGTAGAACGCGTCGATGTTCAAGAGGTTCATCACGTTCTCGACCGTGCCCATGATCAGCACGCCGATCACGACGCCCGAGATCGTCGCGCGGCCGCCCAGCAGCGACACGCCGCCGAGCACGCACGCGGAGATCACGTTCAGCTCGAAGCCTTCGGCGGCGTTCGGCTGACCCGACGTGATACGCGACGCGAGAATCACGCCGGCGAGCGCGGTGACGGCGCCCTGGATCAGGAAGATGTAGACGCGAGTGCGCTCCACATTGATACCGGCGAGGCGCGACGCTTCCGGATTACCGCCGATTGCGAGCGTATTGCGGCCGTACACGGTCTGGTTCAGCATCACGCCGAACACGATGAAGCAGATCAGGGTGACCCAGATCGGCAGCGACACGCCGAAGAACGTCAGGCCGCCGAGCGCGATGAAAGTATCCGACGATACGCCGACCGCCTGACCATGCGACACGATGAAACCGAGGCCGCGGACGATTTCCATCGTCGCGAGCGTCGTGATCAGCGCATTGATGCGCAGATAAGCGATCACCGCGCCGTTGACGAAGCCGATCACCGCGCCCGCCGCGACCGCCGCGATGATCGCGATGACCGTGCTGTCGGTCGCGTTGAGCACCATCGCGCACAGCACGCCGGCGAACGCGACGGTCGAGCCGACCGACAGGTCGAAGTCGCGCGACGCGAGACAGAACATCATCGTGCACGCGACCATGCCGATCTGCGAGATCGACAGCGCGAGGCCGAGCATGTTCTCGATCGAGAAGAAATGATCGACGGTCAGCGACATCGTGACGAACATCACGATGAAGATCACGATCAGGCTGTACTCGGTGATCTGCTGCCACCACTTGGCCTTGTCGGTAGGCTGCGGAATCAGCGCGTCGGCCGCGCTCTTGGCGGCCTGCTGCGCGAGATTTTCTCTGGCTTGCATGTTCAATACTCCTCCCCGTCCCCACGGGTTGCGGACTCTCGTCCGGATAAGGTTCAGGCCGCGCGCGAGCCGCTCTGGTTGGCTGCGTTCGCGTTCGTGTTCGACTCACCAGGTAGCGCGGTCGAGCTCTGCGGCAATGCGAGGCTCAGCACCGACTGCTCGGTCGCGTCCTTGCGCGCGAGTTCGCCGGAAATGCGGCCCTGGCGCATCACGACGATCCGGTCGGATACGCCGAGCACTTCCGGCAATTCCGACGAAATCATCACGATCGCGCAGCCGCGCTCGGCGAGCTGATAGATCACGTTATAGATCTCGTGCTTCGCGCCGACGTCGATGCCGCGCGTCGGTTCGTCGAGAATCACGACTTTCAGATCAGGCTCGGCGAGCCAGCGCGACAGAATCGCCTTCTGCTGATTACCGCCCGACAGGAAGCGGATCTTCTGCCGGCGATGCGGCGTCTTGATCTTCAGCAGCTTGATGAAACGGTCCGCCGTCTGCGCCTCTTTTTTGCGATCGAGAAACACGCCCGCACGCAGATAGTGACGGCGGCAGCTGATGTTGATGTTCTCCGCGACGCTCGCCATCGCGACGATGCCCTCTTCCTTGCGATCCTCGGGGCACAGCACGATGCCGTGTTTGATCGCCTCGCCCGCGCTGCGCACCTTGATCGGCTTGCCGTCGAGCACGAGCTCGCCGCCCTTGCGATGCTCGGCGCCATACACCAGATGCATCAGCTCGCTGCGGCCCGCGCCGACCAGACCGAAGAAGCCGACGATCTCGCCGCGCCGCACCTCGAAGCTCGCCGGCTGCGCGAGCGGATGGCCTTCGATCGCCTTCGCCGCGAAGCGCACTTCGCCGAGCGGCCGCGCCGCATAGCTATAGATGTCCGAAATTTCGCGCCCGACCATCTCGCTGACGATCGTGTCGCGCGACACGCCTTCGAGCGTCGGATGCGACGCGACCTTGCGGCCGTCGCGGAAGATCGTGCACGCGTCGCACAGCTCGTAGATCTCGTCCATCCGATGCGAGATGTAGATCATCGCGCGATTGTCGGCACGCAGATCGCGCACCAGCTTGAACAGCACCTCGGTCTCGCGATGCGACAGCGAGCTGGTCGGCTCGTCGAGCGCGATCACACGCGCGTTGCGCATCAGCGCCTTGCAGATTTCGACCATCTGCCGCTGCGCGATCGACAGCTTGCGCAGTTTCGCGTTCGGATCGAGCGCGACGCCCATCGCCTCGAGCCGCTCGCGCACGAAGCGCTTCGCCTCGCGCTTGTTGACCCAGCCGAGAGAATTGGGCAGTTGGCCGAGCAGCAGGTTCTCCGCGACCGTGAGGTCGGGCACGTACTGCAGTTCCTGGTGAATCACCGCGATGCCGGCACCGATCGACGCGGCCGCGCTCGGAAAGCGCACCTCGTTGCCGTCGATCATCATGCGGCCCGAATCGGGCTGATACTCGCCGCCGAGAATTTTCAGCAGCGTCGATTTTCCCGCGCCGTTTTCGCCCATCAGGCCGTGCACCTGGCCGACGTTGACGTCGAAGGACACACCGTCGAGCGCACGCACGCCTGGAAAAACCTTGCCGATATTGTCAAAACGTAGCGTCGCTGACACTTCGCCTCCTCATCCCTCATGTAGACCGTACGCGCGCCGCCCTCCGCAACAGGCAGAGAGAGCGGCGCGCCGGCGGTGTACTTCATGTCACCGCAAGACCCGCGATTACTTCGACGCGAGGCCCATCTTCTCGCGCACTTCGCCGACGTTGTCGCGCGTCGCCAGCATGCCGGTCGTCAGCGTCAGCAGCGGCGGCTCCTTGCCCTGGGTGATCCACGAGTACATCAGTTCCGAGGTTTCCTCGCCGTGGCGCTTCGGGCTGATGATCACGGTGCCGAAGAAGCCCGTCGGCTGCGGCTTCTTGAACTCGTTCAGCGCGGAGTCCGAGCCGCCGATGCCGATACCGATCATGTTGTCGGCCTTGAAGCCACGGCCTTCCGCCGCGCGCACCGCGCCGAGCACGCCTTCGTCGTTCAGCGCGTAAGCGACCCAGTGCTTGAACTGCGGGTTCTTCGTCAGCGCGATGTTGGCGGCGTTGAAAGCGTTTTCGGTGTCGGTCTTCGCTTGCGGCGCGGTGATCACGTTCGCTTTCGGGAAGCCCGCGGCGACGAGGGCGTCGGTCGCGCCGGTGGTGCGGTCATGCGCGGTCGGCAGCTGCTCATAGGTCACGTCGATCGCGCCGACGTCCTTCATGTCCCAGCCGCGCTTCTTGATTTCAGCCGCGATGCCGTCGCCGACCTGCTTGCCGATGTTATACGCCGAGATGCCCATATGCGGCACCGCTTCGATCGGCTTGCCCGCGCCGTCGACGAGGCGGTCGTCGACCGTCATCATCTTCAGGCCGTCGGCCTTCGCCTTCGCGACGATACCTGGCCCGAGCTTGACGTCGGGCGTGCAGATCACGAAGCCCTGCGCCTTCTGCGCGGCGAGGTTATCGATTGCGCTCATCACCTTCTCGCCCGACGGCGCGCCGATTTTCACGAGCGTGAAGCCCTTGTCCTTGGCGGCGATCTCGGCGAACTTCCATTCGTCCTGGAACCACGGCTCTTCCGGCTGCTTCACGACGAAGCCGATCTTGACCGTATCGGCTGCCTGTGCGACCGGCGCATTGAAGAGCACACCCGTCGCCGCCGCTGCCAGCGTGAGGAAAATTCTACGTTTCATGATGCGTGTCTCCTGACTAATTGATAACGAGAAGGTAATCGGCCGCGTCTTCTTATACCGGTCCTGACACACGCGGCCAGCGCGTCGTCCGGTGTTCTGTGCGTCTCTTCGCGATGCGAATTCAGTCGTGATACAGCGCCGAGCGGCCACCATCGACGGTGATGCAGCTCGCGTTGATGAACGGCGCCTCGTCCGACGCGAGGAACACCGCGGTCATCGCCACCTCCTCCGGTCGGCCGATGCGCTTCATCGGTTGCAGATCGAGCGTCGCCTGCTGCGCGGCGGCCGGATCGGGCTGCTCGTTCCACCAGTCGTGCGTCAGCTGCGTCTCGATGTAGCCCGGCGCGATCGCGTTCACGCGCACGTTGCACGGCGCGTACTCGATGCCGAGCGCGCGCGTGAGGCCGATCACGCCATGCTTCGCGACCGGGTACGGAAAGCAGCCCGGAATGATCTTGAACGCGTGGGTCGACGCGATGTTCACGATGCTGCCCGCGCCGCGCTCGACCATCCCCGGCAGCACCGCGCGACAGCCATTCCACACGCCGTCGAGATCGACCGCGAAGCAGCGCCGCCAGTCGGCGTCGGTCATCGTCAGCGGATCGCAAAACACGTTGATGCCCGCGTTGTTGACGAGGATGTCGAGCGCACCGAACGCGCGCTCGCCAACGCTCACCGCATGCCGAAGCGACGCGGGTTGGGTCACGTCGGTCTGCACCGCGAGTGCGCGCGCGCCGGCGCCGAGTTCCGCCTCGATCCGCCCGGCCGTGCGCTGCGCCGTGTCGAGATCGAGTTCCGCCAGCACGACCGCCGCGCCCTCGCGCGCGAACGCGAGCGCGATCGCCGCGCCGATGCCGCGCCCGGCACCGGTCACGAGAGCGGCTTTGCCGGCGAGCCGGTTCATTTCTTCGCTCCTGCGCGGGCGATCCGCAGACCGTTGATGAACGCCTTCGCATGCGACGCGGTCACCGCCGCGCTCTGGCCCGGCTTGTACAGCGCCGAGCCGAGGCCGAAACCGTTGGCGCCGGCGCTCAGGAACGGGCCCATGTTGTCCGGCGTGATGCCGCCGACCGGCACGAGCGGCACCTGCGCGGCGATCACCGCGCGCCACGCCTTGACGACCTGGCAGCCGAGCTGCTCGGCGGGGAACATCTTCAGCACGTCGGCGCCGTTCTTCAGCGCGATGAACGCTTCGGTCGGCGTCGCGACGCCGGGCGCGCAGGCAAGGCCGCGCGCCTTCGCGGCGATCACGACTTCCGGGTCGCTGTGCGGCATCACGACGAGCTCGCCGCCCGCCGACTTCACTTCGTCGACGTAGAGCGGATGCAGCACGGTGCCCGCGCCGACGATCGCGTCGGCCGGCAGCACCTTGCGGATCGCGGAGATGCTGTCGAAAGGCTGCGGCGAATTGAGCGGTACTTCGACGATGCGGAAACCCGCTTCGTACAGCGCTTGACCGTGATCGGCCGCGTCGGCGGGCGTGACGCCGCGCATGATCGCGATCAGCGGACAGACTTCGAACGCGGCGATCAGACCCGCGTGCGGCATGTACGGTCCGGGCAGATTGATATGTGGTTGCATGTCGGTTCCTTGTTTCGTGAGCGTCGTAAAGGGCTCTGCCGCCGGTCAGCCCGCGCGCGCCGCCTGCGCGGACGGCTGCACGAGCCCCGCTGCCACGGCAACGCGCCACAGGCCGCGTTCGGTCGCGTGCCTGACCGGCTCCGCGCGCAGACAGCCGAATTGCGCGAGCGCGAGGCGGTAGCGCTCGCACAGCGCGTCGTTGCCGATCAGCCGCAGACTCTGCTGCGCGAGCGAGCTGCCTTGCTGCGCGAGTACCGCTTCGAGGCCGGCGAGTTCGTGTCCGATCAGCAGGCCCGACAGATAGTCGGGCTGTGCCTCGCTCGACAGCGCGCCGGTCAAGCCGAGCGTGCGCGTGCTGAACACGGTCGCGAGCACGCCCGCCTGACCTTTCTCGCGCGCGATGTTCACGCCGCGCAAAAATGCTTCGGTATCCGGCCGATCGGGCGTGACCATCGTGCGGCCGAGAATGGTGTGCTCGCGCAGCGCGGCGAATACCTCGCCGGTCATGAAAGTATGAAAACGCTCGATGCGCTCCGCCTGCACGACCGCCCATTTCGCGTGCGTGCCGGGCAGGCCGATCAGTGAACGGGCATTGCTGTCGACGGCGCTCGCGTCTTGCACGCCGTTCGCGTCCGCGCTGAGCGCGCCGAAAATCTGCGTCTCCTCACCGCGCATCACGTTCGGCAACTCGCCGCGTTGCAGCACGCCCGGCACGATGTGCAGCGTCGCGCCGCGCGCGGTCGGCACGCGGACGATGCCGGCCACGAGCGCATCGGCGTTGGCGGGCGTCTCGACATACGGCGCTTCGAGCCAGCCTTGCGCGCTGCCCACCATCCCCGCTGCGATCACCGGCACGCCGCGCGCGTGCTCGAGCCACGCGCCGCAGGCGTCGTCGAACGCCGCGTCGAAGCCGCTCTCGGCCGCGCTGCGCGGCAGATTCATGATGCCGGCCGTCGATGCGCGCGTCGCCAGCACGCGACCGTGCGCGTCGAACAGATAGGCGCGCAGCGACGTCGTGCCCCAGTCGAGCGCGATCAGCTCGGCATGCGTGAAATCGACGGCGGCGGTATCTGTGCCATCGGTCGCGTCCGGCTCCACGCCCGAGGTGGGCGCGGCGGGCGCCTGGTGGTTCGCCAGCGTGGCGGTGCCCGCTTGTTTCATCGCTTGATCCTGCGCGTGGCCGGTTGCGGTGCGCGCCAACCAAGTTCTTCCGAAATCGCGCGCGCCTCGCGCTGCACGACCGGAATCAGTTCGTCCATCCGTTCGAGCGGCATATACGGAATCGTGCTCGCCACCGACAACGCCGCGACGATCGCGCCCGACGCATCGCGCACCGGCGCCGCGACGCAACGGATCGACGCTTCGTTCTCTTCGAGATCGAACGTGTAGCCGCCGGCCGCGTAGTTCGTCATGCGCTGCAGGAAGGTCGCCGCGTCGGGGCGGTTGTCGGGCTTGAAGCTGACCCCCGCGAGCGCGCGGCGCGACGCGTCGAACAGCGACTGCCATGCGTCCGGCGCGAGGTCGAGCATCATCGCCTTGCCGATGCCGGTCGACGCGAGCGGCATCCGATGGCCGACGCGCGAGCGCATTTCGAGGCCGCGCGTGCCAGGGATCTTGTCGATGTACAGCACGTCGTCGCCATCGCGCACGCCGAGGTGGATCGTGTCGAGCGTGTGCTCGGCCAGCGACTGCAGATGCGGACGCGCGACGGCCGTCAGCGGCATCTGTTCGAGCGCGATCGTGCCGAGCTCGATCAGCTTCGGCCCGAGCAGATAGCCGCCCTGCACCTGACGCAGATAGCGCGCCTGCACGAGGCTGCTGACGAGTCGATGCGTGGTGCTGCGGGTGGTGCCGAGCGCGGCGCCGAAGCTGCGCAGATCGCGCACGCCGGCCGCCGCCGCCTCGAGAATCGCGAGGCCGCGCAACAGTGTCTGTGTGCCGGCCTGCTGCGGCGTGATTTCCAGCAGCGTGACGGGCAGCCCGAGTCCGTCGACGGTTGCCGCGCGCTGCACCGGGCGCGACGCCCTCGCGGTAGCGGACGCACTGGCGGCGACATTGGCGGTGACGGCTGAAGCCTCGCGCGGCGCGGGATTCGCGGCACTGTCCGGCCCGCCGTTCGACCCCGGCGCCGCCTCGGCCGGGCTAGCGCCGTGAGTAGGCATCGCTTTGTTCATGGCGATTCGCTTTCCGATGGTTTCTGCGCTTAGCGCGCGGGGCCGGAGCACAGGGCGGGAATGCGTGCGGCGCCGCGCTCGCGCGGCTGCTGTGGTTGGCTGCCAGACATGTTGGCCTCGTCTCCGGTTTTTCTGTCGCGGTTCGCTGTTTCGGCGCGCTGGAGCGCCTACTTGCGATGCATGTTGGCTTGGATTGTAGGGCGACTTTTGAGAATCACCAATATGTGAATGTTGAGCCCAGATAATGAGATTTTAGTGGGCGATCAACTGTTTAGCGGGACGCCATGCCCCGGCGAAAAGACACAAAAAAACCCGCGCGAGGCGGGCTTCGGAACCGAAAACCAGGGAGATCGACAGCGCTTTTCAATCCGGCAATTCGGCCGCGCCCATTCGCCGCGCGATGACTCGCGCGCGTTGTGCGAGATACGCCGAATTCCTGTGTTCATCGAAATATCTGGGGCGCGGCAGCATCACCGCGAGCCGCGCGGACTGCGCGGCCGTGAGTTTGCTCGCCGAGGTCTTGAAGTAGTACTGCGCGGCCGCCTCGGCGCCGTACACGCCGTTGCCCCATTCGACCGAGTTCAGATAGATCTCGAAGATGCGCTGCTTGTCCATCAGCGTTTCGAGCATCCACGTGATGATCAGCTCCTGGCCCTTGCGGATATAGCTCTTCTCGCGCGACAGGAACAGATTGCGCGCGAGCTGCTGCGAGATCGTCGAGCCGCCGCGCACGATCCGGGCTTGCGCCTTGTTGCGCTCCCATGCCTGCAACATCGCGTCGGTTTCGTAGCCCTTGTTGTTGACGAAGTTCGCGTCCTCGGACGCGATGATCGCGCGCTTCAGGTTGCGGGAAATCTGCTCGTACGGCACCCACGTGCGCTGCACCGACAGATCCGGCCGGTCCTGCGACAGACGCCACGCGTCCGAGCGCATGAACGCGGTCGAGCGCGGATTGACGACGTTCCAGATCGCGATCTGCGCGAAGTAGTACGCCTGCGTCGCGAGCCAGGCGATGGCCACGACCGCGATCAGCCAGGCGAGCCAGCGCAGCGGGCCGGCCTGGCCGCGCGAACCGCTGGCGCGCCGCGTCGCTGTCATGGTGCGTGCTGTCCGCGCGCTGACGTTATGCGCGCGACGGCGCCGTCAGCAGCGCCCGCAATTCGGCGAGCACCGGCGCGCCATCGGGGCGCACACCGCGCCACACATAGAACGATTCGGCCGCCTGCTCGACCAGCATGCCGAGACCGTCGGCGCCGCGCGCGCCTAGCTTCGCCGCGTGCTGCATGAAGACAGTTGGATGCGCGCTGTACATCATGTCGTAAGCGAGCGTGCCGTTGCCGAACGCGCGGTCGTCGCACTCGGGCAGCGAGGCATCGAGGCTGCCCGCGGTCGCGTTGACGATCACGTCGTACTGGCCCGCTTCGATCGCGCGGGCGCTGCCGCCGCTCAGCCGGCAGCGCGCGTCGCCGGCTGCCTGCGCGAACTGATCGACCAGCGCCTCGGCCTTCTGCGCCGTGCGGTTGACGATCGTCAGCGTATGCGGCGCGCGGTCGAGCATCGGCAGCACGACACCGCGCGCGGCCCCGCCCGCGCCGAGCAGCAGGATGCGCGCCCCTTTCAGCGACACCCCGAGATTCACCTCGATGTCGCGCACGAGGCCGAAGCCGTCCGTGTTGTCGCCGTAGATGCCGTCGGCGTCGACCCTCAGCGTGTTCACCGCGCCGGCCGCCGCCGCGCGCGGCGACAGCGTGTTCGCGAACACATGCGCGTCGAGCTTGAACGGCACCGTCACGTTCAGGCCGCGCCCGCCCGCTTCGATGAACGCGCGCACGTGCGGCACGAACGCGTCGACCGGCGCGAGCAGATGACTGTACTCGATCGGCTCGCCGGTTTGCGCGGCGAAGCGGCCGTGGATGAACGGCGACTTGCTATGCCCGACCGGGTTGCCGATGACCGCGTAGCGATCGCGCGCTGGGTTGCCGTTCATCGTCCCGGCTCCGTGATGTGTTGGTCGTTGTCGGCGGTGTTCGATGCGTCGTTGCCGCTGCCGTTGCCGTTGCCGCTTGCCGCGGATTCGTCGGCGCCGGGGTTGTCGTTCGGATTACCGCCGTCGGCTTCCGCTTGCGCCTCCGCTTCGCTTTCGGCGCTGTCGTCCGCTGCGTCGAGCAACTCTTCGTCGCCCTCGTCCTCGCCTTCTTCGGCTTCGGCGCCGCTCGTCACGGTCGGCGCATCGAGCACGTGCAACAGACGCACAGACGCTTCGATCGTCAGTTCGTCGATCGACATCACTTCCAGCTGCAAACGCGTGCCGCGCGCATGCACGCCGAGACCCGGCACGTGCAGCAGCAGCGGAATCTCCTCGAGACGCACGAGATCGCCCTTCACAACCGATGCGACTACCTGCTTGCGGTTTTCCTGCGTGAGCCAGCGCAGACACCAGAAGTACTCCATGCGGCGCTGGTAGTCGGCATATGCGGTGTAGGTGTCGTCGAAGCCCTGCACGACCGCGAACAGATCGGCGTCCTTCGGCTTGAACGGCGCGGCGAGCTTGGCAGTCACGCCATGCTGCACGCACGCGATCAGCTGCCACTGGTTCACGAGGTCGACGTAGCGGCGCAGCGGCGACGTGCTCCACGCGTATTGCGAGACGCCGAGCCCTTCATGCGGCGCCGCGTTGGTCTGCATGCGCGTGCGCTTCGGGCCGCTTGGCGCGCCGAACGCGCGCTGCGTGCGATAGATGCCCGGCACGCCGTGATCGTGCAGGAACGCGCCCCACGACGAGTTCGCGAGAATCGCCAGCTCGGCGACGATCGTGTCGAGCGGCGAGCCGCGCCGGCGCGGCGTGATCGTGATGTGCTCGCCGTCGACGTAGAAATTGAAATCGGTATTGCGCTGCACTTCGCGACGCAGGCCGTAGCCGGCGCGCGCGGTCTGGCGCTTTTCGAACAGCGCCTGCGCGAACGGCCACAGCACGGCGATATCGTCCTTGTGCGGATACTCGCCGGTGCCCTCGGCGAGCGCCTCCTCGGTGACGACTTCGTCGAGCGTGTTGTGGCGCAGGTTGCTCTTGACGAACACGCGCTCGGCGCGCGTTTCGCTCGCGACGATCTCCTGCGTCTCGCGATTGACGATCACGTACAGCGATAGCGCTGGCCGATAGTCGCCCTCGCCGAGCGTGAAGGTGTCGACGACGCTGTCGGGCAGCATCGTGATCTTGTCGCCGGGCATGTAGACCGTCGACAAACGCGCACGCGCGATCGCATCGACGTCGTCGCCGCGCTGGATGCCGAGCGCCGGCGCGGCGATGTGCACGCCGATCCGCACCCGGCCGTCGGCCAGATGTTCGACCGAGAATGCGTCGTCGATTTCCGTCGTGGTGATGTCGTCGATCGAGAACGCTTCGACGTCGGCCTGCGGCAGATCGTCGGGCACGTTCGCGGCCGCAACGGACGGGAAGCCGGTGCCATGCGGGAAGTACTCGGACAGGAATTTCGCTTCGTGCAGCGCGCGCGGCGACGCGATCGCGCCGCATTCGAGCATCAGCCGCGCCTGCGAGATGCCGCGCGCGGCCGCGGCGTTTTCGAGCGCTTTGTACTCGATCGTGTTCTTGTCGGGCTTCGTCAGGAGCGCGAGGCCCTTGCCGCCCGCGAACGCTTCCGGTAGACGGCCTGCCTTCAGCTCTTCTTCGTACTGCGCCTGCACGAGCGCCTGCTGGCGCTTGCGCTCGAGACCCGCGAGCGCCATCTTCAGCTGCTCTTGCGGCGCGCGCTGGTACATGCCGCGGCCCTTGCGCCGGAAGTACACCGGCGAGCCGTGCATGCGCAGCACCAGCGCCGCGCGCTCGACCGCGCCGAAGCTCGCGCCGAAGTACTCGGCGCCCAGCGTCGCGAACGGGAATTCATCGTCCGGCGCGCATTCCCACAGGAAGTCCAGATCGATCTCCTGCGCCAACGTGTCGGCCTGCTGCATCAGTTCGGCCGCAGTGGGTTTCTCGAACTCGATCAGCACATCCTTCGCGCGCACCTTCGCGCGCCGCCCGCCCGGCAACTCGACCTGAAACGCGTCACCCTGACGCGACAGCACGCTGCCGGCCTTGAAACTGCCCGATTCCTCGAAGAAAACGTTCACTCAATACTCTCGTTCTGACTTGCATCTGCCGGCGCGCCCGACGCCCGGTGGCGATCGATTACTGCATGCGCGGCACGGCAACCTGTTCGTGATAGTGAATCCGCGGCGCGCACTGCGCGTGCCAGCGGGTTGAATCTTGCGACCAGCGGTGGCGGTCGGTGTGTCTTTCCGGCTGATGTCCTTGCAGGGATCGGTGCCACCGCCCTGGCACGCCGTCAGGCCGCCGCGCGCGGCGCCGGCGGCTCGACGTCTTCGCCGTCGCAGAAGGCCAGCACGTCGTCGAGGTACTGCGCGAACTCGCTGATCGCATGGTCACTGCCCTCGATCAGCGTGGTGCGCGCGCCCGGATAGTGCGCGAGCATTTCGCGGTAGTCGAGCACTTCGTCGCCGGTGGCTGCCATCAAATAATAGCGTTCGGGCCGCGTGATCGACGCGACGCCGAGCGCGCGCAATTCATCCAGATGATGCGGCTCGACGACGATGCTGCCGCCGCCATGCCACAGCGGCTGCTCGCCGAGATACGCGCTCAGGTCGCGCTGCGGCACGACCGCCGGGTTCAGCAGCACGGCCGGCCAGCCGTGCTTCTCGGCCAGGTGCGTGGCGAAGTAGCCGCCCAGCGAACTGCCGATCACGGTCACCTGCCGTGCATCGCCCTTCGCGCGTGCGTCGGCGACCAGCGATTCGGCGAGCACCACGGTTTCGAACGGCGACACCGGCAGCATCGGGCAGCACCACTCGTCGGCGCGGTCCAGTTCGGCGAGACGCGCCGCGAGCAGACGCGCCTTGAACGAATTCGGCGACGAACGGAAACCGTGCAGATAGAGAATCACGACGCGCCTCGCGTCGAAAGACCGTCGAGCAGCTTCTGATGCACGCCGCCGAAGCCGCCATTGCTCATCACCAGAATCTGATCGCCGGGGCGCGCCGCGTGGACCACCGCTTTCACGAGCGCGTCGAGGTTGTCGAACGCCTGGGCCTTGCCGTCGAGCGGCGCGAGCGCTTCGCCGAGGTTCCAGCCGAGCGCGTCGCGCCCGCTCGGCGCACCGTAGCCGAACACGAGGTCGGCGTCGGCGAGGCTTGCCGGCAGTTGCGCTTTCATCACGCCGAGCTTCATCGTGTTCGAGCGCGGTTCGAGCACCGCGAGAATTCGCGTGTTGTCGCGACCGACGCGCGCACGCAGCCCGGCCACCGTCGTCTCGATCGCGGTGGGGTGATGCGCGAAGTCGTCGTATACGGTCACGCCGTCGACGCTGCCCCGCACTTCCATGCGGCGCTTGACGTTGCGGAAGCTCGACAGCGATTTCGCGGCCTGCGCGGGCGGCACGCCGACGTGGCGGGCGGCGGCAATCGCGGCGAGCGCGTTCATGCGGTTATGTTCGCCCTGCACCTGCCAGTCGACCACGCCGACGCGCTCGCCGTTGTGATAGACGGCAAAGCGTTCGTCAACGGGCACGCCCTGCTCCGCCGGCTGGATCTCCCAGCCACCCTGTACGCCAAAGCGCTCGACCTCGCTCCAGCAGCCGCGCGTCAGCACGCGCTCGAGCGCGTCCTCGCGGCCGTTCGTGACGACCCGGCCGAGGCGCGGTACCGTGCGGATCAGATGATGGAACTGCGTTTCGATCGCGGCGAGATCGGGGAAGATGTCGGCGTGATCGAATTCGAGATTGTTCAGCACCGCCGTTTTCGGGCGGTAATGGACGAACTTCGAACGTTTATCGAAGAATGCGGTGTCGTATTCGTCGGCTTCGATCACGAAGAAGCTCGAATCGGTGAGCCGCGCCGACACGCCGAAATTCAGCGGCACACCGCCGATCAGAAAGCCCGGATTCAGGCCCGCGTCTTCGAGCAGCCAGGTCAGCATCGAGCTCGTGGTGGTCTTGCCGTGCGTGCCGGCCACGGCCAGCACCCATTTGCCGTTCAGCACGTGCTCGCCGAGCCACTGCGGACCAGACACGTACGGCAGGCCGCGGTCCAGAATCGCTTCCATCAGCGGGTTGCCGCGCGTGACCACGTTGCCGATCACGAATAGATCAGCGTTCAGGCCGTTCAGCTGTTCCGCGTCGTAACCCTCGATCAGGCGGATGCCTTGCGCCTCGAGCTGCGTGCTCATCGGCGGGTAGACGCCGGCGTCGCAGCCGGTCACCGTGTGGCCCGCATTGCGCGCGAGCACCGCGAGTCCGCCCATGAAGGTGCCGCAGATGCCGAGGATGTGGATATGCATAAGCCTGTCGTGCCGTGGGGGCGTTTTTTGCGAGGGATGGGAGGCCGCAGGACGGCCGGAACGACCGTCTGCAAAGGACGCCTATTGTAACCGACACGGCGCGCGCCGCCCCTGCGGGCCACGCCCGGCGCCGCCCCGTCCGGGCCGCCCGACCGCGTCGCCAGGCCCGATCTAGTATGATGCAGGGATGGTCCGCAAATCACATTTCGATCCGCAACGCGTGCGCGAGGAAATCGCGATCGCGGCTGCGCGCCTGATTGCCGAAGACGGTCTGGACTACGCCAGCGCGAAGCGCAAGGCGGCCCGGCAGGTCGTCGGCGAGACCCGTGTCGCCGGCGAATGGCTGCCGGACAACGACCAGATCGAAGAAGAAATCCGCGAATATCAGTCGCTGTTCCAGGGTGACAGCCAGCCGGCGCTTTTGCGGCGGCTGCGTGTGACCGCGGTCGAATGGATGGAGCGGCTCGCGCCGTTCAATCCGTATCTGACGGGCGCGGTGCTCGGCGGCACGGCCGGCGAGCATTCGGACGTCCATCTGCAGGTGTTTTGCGACAACCCGAAGGAAGTCGCGATCTACATGCTGAACGCGAACATCCAGTACGACGTGTCGGAAACGCGCCATTTCGCGGGACGCGGCTACGTGGAGACGCTGAGCTTTCTGTGGCGCCCGGCAGACCATCGCAACGCCGAGCCGGTCGGCATCCACGTCGCGCTGTATGAAACCGACGACCTGCGCGGCGCGGTGCGCGCCGACGCGCGCGGCCGCACGGCGCGGGCGAATTTGCCGGCGGTGCAGGCGCTGCTCGACGGCGACCAGGTGCCGTCCTTCACCAATTGACCAGACAGAACGGAGCACGATGAACACAAGACGTATGCTGGCGGGCGCGGCCGTCGCGCTGGTCGCCGCGGGCGGCGGCGTGCTGGCCAATCACTGGCTCAATCGCGGTACCGACGTCGCGTACGCGGCGCAGGGCGGGTCACAGCCTGACACCCATGCGAGCCCCGTCCAGCAGCTGTGGAGCGCGCCGGTCACGAATGTCGACGGCAAGCCGCAGTCGCTGAGCATGCTCAAGGGCCACCCGATCGTCGTCAACTTCTGGGCGTCGTGGTGTGGCCCGTGCGTCCAGGAAATGCCTGAGCTGTCGCAGATCCAGCGCGAATACGCGAAGAAAGGCATCCAGTTCGTCGGTCTCGGCGTCGACTCGGAAAAGAACATCCAAACCTTCCTGCAGAAGGTCAAGGTCGCGTACCCGATCTACGTGACCGGCTTCGGTGGCGCCGACCTCGCGCGCGCGTTCGGCAACAATGCGGGAGGTTTGCCGTTTACCGTCGTGATCGACGCAAAAGGCAACATCCGCTCGACAAAATTGGGCCAGATCGACCCTACGGCCCTGCGCCAGACGCTCGACACGCTGTAAATTTCCCCGATTTCTGACGCTGCGCTTTTGGCACCCGCTTGCGTGCAGAACGAGCGGAAATAGGCGGATAATCCCCGAATTTGAGTGAAGTTCGGCTCACGGCTGTGCGGCGGGCCGCCCCGGCCGTCGCCGCGTACGCGCACGAAACTAGACAAGTTTCTCTAATCAGCGCTAAAGTGCGCGCAATTCCACGGAAAAAGAAGCGACCATGACGCGCCTGCTGGTACTGCACGGACCCAACCTCAACCTTCTCGGTACCCGGGAACCCGAGGTCTACGGTCGCGTGACCCTGCCGCAGATCGATCAGGCGCTAGCGGACCGTGCAGCCGATGCAGGCGTCGACCTTGCGTCGTTCCAGAGCAATCACGAAGGCGCGCTGGTCGACCGCATTCAGGCGGCCCGCACCGAGCAAACCGATTTCATCCTGATCAATCCCGCCGCGTACACGCACACCAGCGTGGCCATTCGGGACGCACTAGCGGGGGTTGGCATCCCGTTCGTCGAGATTCATCTGTCGAACGTGCATCGCCGGGAACCGTTCAGGCATCACTCGTATTTCTCCGACCAGGCAGAGGGCGTAATTTGCGGCCTCGGCTGGAAGGGGTATCTGTACGCGCTCGAATTCGCGCTCGACCGGCTCGCCGCCGGCACGTCGCGCGGCTGAATCCAAACACGTCCAATTTGAGCCGGCTACTGCACGTTTGCACGCGCCGGCACACTACGCATTGAAAGGGGCACCCTGATGGATCTACGTAAACTCAAAACTCTGATCGACCTCGTCTCGGAGTCCGGTATTTCCGAACTCGAAGTGACCGAGGGCGAAGGCAAGGTCCGCATCGTCAAGAATGCGCCGCCGGTTTACGTCCAACCGTCCGCCTCGTACGCTGCACCGCAATTCCCGCAAGCCGCGCCGGCAGCAGTCGAAGCGCCGGCCGCCGCGAACGCTCCCGCTACGCCGGCGGCCGCCGCGCCGCAGGGTCACGTCGTCACTTCGCCGATGGTCGGCACCTTCTACCGCGCGCCGTCGCCGGGCGCCGATCCGTTCGTGCAAGTCGGCGACACGGTCAAGGAAGGCCAGACCATCTGCATCATCGAAGCGATGAAGCTGCTCAACGAGATCGAGGCGGACAAGTCGGGCGTGGTCAAGGAAATCCTCGTCGAAAACGGCCAGGCGGTCGAGTACGGCCAACCGCTGTTCGTGGTCGGCTAACGCGGCACGCACCATTCGCCGCCCGCGCGCCGCTCATCCCGTGGCGCGCGACCGATCCTCTGCGGCAGCCGGCGTCTTGACCGACCCGGCGCCCATTGATGAGTCGAAAACCCGCTATGTTTGAAAAAATCCTCATTGCCAATCGTGGCGAGATCGCGCTTCGTATCCAGCGCGCCTGCCGCGAGCTCGGCGTCAAGACGGTCGTCGTCTACTCGGAAGCCGACAAGGAAGCCAAGTACGTGAAGCTCGCCGACGAGGCGGTCTGCATCGGCCCGGCCCCGTCGAATCTGAGCTATCTGAACATGCCCGCGCTGATCAGCGCGGCCGAAGTCACCGACGCCGAAGCGATCCACCCCGGCTACGGCTTCCTGTCGGAGAACGCCGACTTCGCCGAGCGCGTCGAGCAGTCCGGCTTCACCTTCATCGGTCCGCGTCCGGAAACGATCCGCATGATGGGCGACAAGGTCACCGCCAAGCAGACCATGATCAAGACCGGCGTGCCTTGCGTGCCGGGTTCGGAAGGCGCGCTGCCGGACGATCCGAAGGAGATCGTGAAGATTGCCCGCCAGATCGGCTACCCGGTCATCATCAAGGCGGCGGGCGGCGGCGGCGGCCGCGGCATGCGCGTGGTCCACACGGAAGCGGCGCTCGTCAACGCGGTCAACATGACCCGCGAGGAGGCCGGCCGCGCGTTCGGCAACCCGCAGGTCTACATGGAGAAATTCCTCGAGAACCCGCGGCATATCGAAATCCAGGTGCTGGCCGACTCGTTCAAGAACGCCGTGTGGCTCGGCGAGCGCGACTGCTCGATGCAACGCCGTCACCAGAAAGTGATCGAGGAAGCGCCGGCGCCGGGCATCGCGCGCCGTCTGATCGACCGCATCGGCGATCGTTGCGCGGATGCGTGCAAGAAGATGGGTTATCTCGGCGCTGGCACCTTCGAGTTCCTGTATGAAAACGGCGAGTTCTACTTCATCGAGATGAACACGCGCGTGCAGGTCGAGCATCCGGTGACCGAACTGATCACGGGTGTCGACATCGTGCAGGAACAGATCCGCATCGCGGCCGGCGAGAAGCTCGCGTTCCGTCAGCGCGACATCCAGTTCCGCGGCCATGCGATCGAATGCCGGATCAACGCCGAAGATCCGTTCAAGTTCACGCCGTCGCCAGGACGCCTGACGTCGTGGCATATGCCGGGCGGTCCCGGCATCCGCGTCGATTCGCACGCCTACAATGGTTATTTCGTGCCGCCGAACTATGATTCGATGATCGGCAAGCTGATCGCTTACGGCGCCACGCGCGAACAGGCGATCAGCCGGATGCGCATCGCGTTGTCGGAAATGGTGGTCGAAGGCATTCAGACCAACATCCCGCTGCACCGCGAGCTGATGCTCGACGCGAAGTTCGTCGAAGGCGGCACCAGCATCCACTACCTCGAAAACCGGCTGGCCGCGCGTCAGCAGGTCGCGGAAGAAGCGTAAGTCATGAGTTATCGGGAACTGGTCGCCGAACTGGCGCGCGAGCACGCGGAGGAGTTGTCCGACGCGCTGCTCGAGCTGGGCGCGCTGTCCGTGTCGGTCGAAGATGCCGACGCCGACACGCCCGACGAGCAGCCGCTGTTCGGCGAGCCCGGTCTCACGCCGGATCGCACGGCGTGGCAGCATTCGCGCGTGATCGCGCTGCTCGCGCCGGAGCACGATCCGGCCGTGCTTCTGACCGCCGCGGCCAACGAAATCGGACTCGATTCCGCGCCGGCCTATACCGTGCGCGAGGTCGAGGAGCAGGACTGGGTGCGGCTCACGCAGTCGCAGTTCGATCCGATCCAGATCGGCGAGCGCATCTGGGTCGTGCCGTCGTGGCACGATGCGCCGGACCCCGACGCGCTCGTGCTCGAACTCGATCCGGGCCTCGCGTTCGGCACCGGCAGCCACCCCACCACGCGTCTGTGCATGGAGTGGATCGAGCAGTCGATCAAGCCCGGCCAGTCCGTGCTCGACTACGGCTGCGGCTCCGGCATTCTCGCGATTCTCGCGAAGAAGTGCGGCGCCGATCCGGTGATCGGCATCGACATCGATCCGCAGGCGGTCGAATCGGCGCGTCACAATAGCGAGCGCAATCACGCCGAAGTCACCTATGGCCTGCCCGATGCCTGCCCGGCCGGCGAATTCGACGTGGTGGTCGCGAACATTCTGTCGAATCCGCTGAAGCTGATGGCGTCGATGCTGTCGTCGAAAGTGAAGCCGGGCGGTCGCATCGCGCTGTCGGGCATCCTTGCGCGCCAGGCCGACGAAGTCGCGCAGGTCTACGCGCGCTGGATCGATATCAGCGTGTGGCGCGAACATGAAGGTTGGGTGTGCCTCGCCGGAACGCGCCGCGAAAGCAATTAGAATAAGGCGTATTGTCAACCTAACGGCCTCAGGCTCAACGGCTCGATATGCACCTGGCGACGCGTTGCCCCTTCTGCGAAACTGTTTTCCGTCTGCAACCGGCGCAGCTTGCTCAGCGCCGCGGCCTCGTGCGGTGCGGGCATTGTCAGGAAGTCTTCGACGCGTCGAGCAGTCTGTTCGACGTCTCGGAAGGCGGCGATTTTTCCACGGCCAAACCGGTTGCCGCCGCGGCGGCGATCGAAGCGCTGTCGGAAGTGCGGCAGCCAGGCCCGGACTTTAGTGGTGACGCATGGGCCCCGGGAGCACCGGCTCCGGAACAGGACTCCACCAGCATTTCACGCAGCACGCTCGACTCCCGTTTGCGCGACCACGCGAGCAGCGTGCCGCTCGCGCCGCTGCCGCTTGGCGGCACCGGGCACGCAACCGTCAAGTCGGGCACGCCGCGCCAGGCCACCGAACCTGAACTGCGCGCTGGCGCTTTCTCGGCGCCGCTACCCGCGGACGATGAGCCGACGCTGGCCGACGCGCCGCTCGAACCGTTCGCCTATCCCGCCGACGACACGGTCGATGAACCGCCTGTCGCCCCGCCCTCCGCGCCTGCTGCCCCACCGCGAGTCGAAGACGAAGCGCCGCGCGTCTGGCGCAAGGTCGAACGCCCCGAACCGTCCACGCTCGACGAACCCGCACGGCGCGAGCCAGCAGGCCTGCATGACATGCGCGACAACGAACCGCATTTCGGTGCGGCCGGCTTAGGTGCGGCCGGCTTAGGTGCGGCCGGCTTAGGTGCGGCCGGTTTCGGCGCGGCCGCGGGCGCTTCCGGCGCCGGCGGGCCCGGCGGCCCGCGCCCGCCGGGAGGTCCGGCGCCCACTCCATCGAGCGGCGAGCCGTTCTCGGTCAATCCGCCGATCAGCGGTGGCGACGATCCGTTCCCGGTCATGCGCGAAACCCGCCCGGTGGACGCCGGGCGCGTCGGCTGGATCGTCGCCGGCGTGGTGCTCGCCGCGCTGCTCGTCATTGCGCTGCTCGCGCAACTCGCGTGGTGGCAACGCGAGACCATCATGGTCAACGTGCCGCGCTCGCAGATCCTGTATGCGCAGGCCTGCGCGCATCTCGGCTGCCAGCTGACGCCGCCTCACGACATCGAAGGCTTGCTGGTCGAGCCCTCCGATCTGCGGCAGATCGACGGCCCGCACAAGCTCGAGCTGAAGATGCCGCTGCACAACCGCCTGAACATCGCGCTCGCCTATCCCGCGATCGAACTCACGCTGCTCGACGATCAGAACAACGTCGCCGTGCGGCGCGTGCTATGGCCGCAGGATTACGTGCCACCCGGCACCGTGATCGCGGCCGGCCTCCCCGCGCACGCGACGCAGACGATGATCGTGCACCTCGACACCGGCACCGCGATCGCCTCCAATTTTCGCGTACAGATTTTTTATCCGTAACGCACCCTCGCGCGCCCGCTCCCGAGCGGGCGCATCATTGTCGTCACTGACGCCCTTTTCGGAGCACAACACATGAGTCAAGTCACGCTGGGTGGCAACCCGATCGAAGTAAGCGGCACGTTCCCGTCGGTCGGCCAGCAGGCCGCCCCGTTCTCGCTGGTCGGCCGCGACCTGAAGCCGCTGACGCTCGCCGACTTCGCCGGCAAGCGCAAGGTGCTCAACATCGTCCCGAGTCTCGACACGCCGACCTGCGCGACGTCGACGCGCAAATTCAACGAAGCCGCCGCGAAGCTCAGCAACACGGCCGTGATCGTGGTGTCGGGCGACCTGCCGTTCGCGGCGTCGCGCTTCTGCACGACCGAGGGCATCGAGAACGTGGTGACCGCGTCGACATTCCGCGGCCACGAGTTCGCGCAGGCGTACGGCGTCGACGTGACGAGTGGTCCGCTGACCGGCCTGACAGCGCGCGCGGTCGTCGTGCTCGACGAGAACGACAAGGTCGTGCACGCCGAGCTGGTCGGCGAGATCAAGAACGAGCCGAATTACGACGCAGCGCTCGCCGCGCTGAAGTAAGTCCTCTCGCGCGCGAACGACGGCGCCGCGCCTCGCGCGGCGCCGTCGGCGCGGCGCGTCTGTCTTCCCATCCCACCGTTTTCATACAGGAACGCTCGCCTTGGCTACGCTCATCTGCGGCTCGCTCGCGTACGACAACATCATGACCTTCGAAGGCCGCTTTCGGGAGCACATCCTGCCGGAGCAGGTCCACATCCTGAATGTAAGCTTTCTCGTGCCGACCATGCGTCGCGAGTTCGGCGGCTGCGCGGGCAACATTGCGTACGCGCTGAATCTGCTCGGCGGCGACGCGCGCATCATGGGCGCGATCGGCGCCGTCGACGCGCAGCTCTATCTGGACCGGCTCGCAGAGCTCGGCCTGTCGACGGAAAACGTGCTCGTCGTGCCCGACACCTACTCGGCGCAGGCGATGATCACGACCGACCTCGAGAACAACCAGATCACCGCGTTTCATCCGGGCGCGATGATGCAGTCGCATCAGAACCGCGCCGACGAGGTGAAGGGCCTGACGCTCGGCATCGTTGCGCCGGACGGCTATGACGGCATGGTTCAACACTCCGAGCAGCTGGCCGCCGCAGGCGTGCCGTTCATCTTCGATCCGGGCCAGGGCTTGCCGCTGTTCGACGGCGAGACGCTGCGGCGCGTCATTGAACTTGCTACCTATGTCGCGGTCAACGATTACGAAGCCGCGCTGGTGAGCAACAAGACCGGCTGGTCGATCGAGCAGATCGCCAGCAAGGTCGATGCGCTGATCGTCACGCTCGGCGAGAAGGGTGCTCAGATCCATCACGGCGGCGATATCGAAGAGATCCCGGCGGTCACGGCCAGGCGGGTACTCGATCCCACCGGTTGCGGCGACGCGTTTCGCGGCGGCTTGCTCTACGGTATCGAGAAGGGCCTCGGTTGGGCCACCACCGGCCGTCTCGCCAGCCTGATGGGCGCACTGAAGATCGAGCATCAAGGCCCGCAAAACTACGCGCCCAGCCGGGCGGAAATCAACGAGCGGTTCAAGCAGGCCTTCGGATACGACCTGCACTGATATCGCGTGCTATGGGAGTTTGGGAATGAGAACCTCGAGTCGCCTGATCGTCGCCACCGTGATCGCCGGTTCGCTGGCCATGTCGGGATGTGCGGTCAACAGCAGCTCTCCCGACGTTTTCACCGCTTCGCAGGCGCAGCGCGAACAGACGGTTCGCATGGCCACGGTGGAGAGCGTACGCGCGGTGCGCATCAGCACGAACGAAGGTCAACCGATCGGCATCGGCGCACTCGGCGGCGCTGCGCTCGGCGCGCTCGCCGGCACTGCGTTCGGCGGCGGACGTGGCCAGGTCGCGACGGGTATCGTGGGCGGCATCGGCGGTGCGGTCGCCGGCAATGCGATCGAAAACCGTGTGGCGATGCGCGACGGCATTGAAATCACCGTGCGGCTCGACAACGGCGACATGCGCGCCATCACCCAAACTGCCACCGGCGAAATCTTCCGCGCCGGCGATCGCGTGAGGCTGCTGTCGAGCGGCGGCGTCACGCGCGTCACGCACTAAGCGCAGTTCCCCCCGCCCGCGCGGCCGCGCGTAGTTCAGCGCCGCGACGACGACATCACACGCATGCGCCCTCACGGGTCCATGCGTGTTTTTCTTTCGGTGACGGCAAAAAAAAACCCGCCACCGGCACACCGGTAACGGGACATTGACCGGGTGGCGCTCGCAACAGCTCGAGCACGACCCGGTCATCCGACACATCGTGCGATGTGTCGACGCACTGCTACAGCTACTGCTTACGGACGGCTGCCCGTCGGGAACGGCCATGCCGCTGCCGGGTTCAGCGCGGTCTTCACCGTCGCCGCCGGTGCGCTCGAGACAGCAGGCGCAGCAGCGGGAGCAGGCGCGGCCTTCTTGGCGACAGCCTTCTTCGCAGGGGCAGCCTTCTTCGCAGGCGCAGCGGCCTTCTTCGCGGCAGCCTTCTTGGCAGGTGCAGCTTTCTTGGCTGCAGCCTTTTTCGCAGGCGCGGCCTTCTTGGCAGCGGTCTTCTTCGCCGCGGCCTTCTTCGCCGGCGCTGCCTTCTTCGCTGCGGCCTTCTTCGCCGGTGCTGCCTTCTTCGCTGCGACCTTCTTGGCTGCGACCTTCTTCACCGCGGCTTTCTTCGCCGGTGCTGCCTTCTTCGCCGCGACCTTCTTGGCTGCGACCTTCTTCGCCGCGACCTTCTTCACTGCGGCTTTCTTCGCCGGTGCTGCCTTCTTTGCCGCGACCTTCTTCGCTGCAACCTTCTTCGCTGCGACCTTCTTCACTGCGACCTTCTTCGCGGCGACCTTCTTGGCCGGAGCAGCCTTCTTAGCCGGAGCAGCCTTCTTAGCTGCGGTCTTCTTTGCTGCGGTCTTCTTGGCCGCGGCTTTCTTTGCAGTTGCCATCATTTTCTCCTTCAGGTTTTCAGATGAGGTCAGTTCAAACTACACCCTTCGTCAAAACCCGCTTCCCGCGGACGCTTCTCAGGGCGCGCGCTACGAAGCGGGCTATTCATCGGCGTACGCAGGTGCAACGCGCTTACGCTAATGAATGCGGTAAGGCGCGCCGTGCCCCAAGGCACCGCGCGCCAAATCTGGTCGGCGTCGCGAGGCGACGCCGGCAATTGCTTGATCGGGCCGCCGGCAACGACGCCAGCGGCTTTTTCCGGGGGGAAGTTTGCCCATCCCACTGAAGGGTCCGCAAAGTGCCTGTCATGTTTGTGGGCCGTCAAGGCACCGGGCACGCTTTGCATCAGGCCGTTCTGCTCCTAACCCGGGGCGCCGCGGCCACAGGCGGCGGCATCCCCATCAATGAAACCATCCGCGATGCGAATCCCGGCTCACTCCCAGGACAGCGCACCGCCAGTCTGATATTCGATCACTCGCGTCTCGAAGAAATTGCGTTCTTTCTTCAGGTCGATCATCTCGCTCATCCACGGGAACGGGTTTTCCTCGTTCGGGTACAGCGGATCGAGACCGATCTGCTGGCAACGGCGGTTGCAGATGAAGCGCAGATAGCTCTTGAACATCGACGCGTTGAGGCCGAGCACGCCGCGCGGCATCGTGTCTTCGGCGTAGCGGTATTCGAGCTCGACCGCCTGCTGGAAGATCGCGCGAATTTCGGCGCGGAACTCAGCCGTCCACAGGTGCGGGTTTTCGAGTTTGATCTGGTTGATCAGGTCGATGCCGAAGTTGCAGTGCATCGACTCGTCGCGCAGGATGTACTGGTACTGCTCCGCCGCGCCGGTCATCTTGTTCTGGCGGCCGAGCGCCAGGATTTGCGTAAAGCCGACGTAGAAGAACAGGCCTTCCATCACACAGGCGAACACGATCAGCGAGCGCAGCAGCGTCTGGTCTGCTTCGAGCGTACCGGTCTTGAAGGCCGGGTCGGTCAGCACGTGGATGTACGGAATCAGGAATTCGTCTTTCGCGCGGATCGACGGGACCTCGTGATACGCGTTGAAAATTTCGCCCTCGTCGAGACCGAGCGACTCGACGATGTACTGGTAAGCGTGCGTGTGGATCGCCTCTTCGAACGCCTGGCGCAGCAGGAACTGGCGGCATTCGGGCGCCGTGATGTGGCGGTAGGTGCCCAGCACGATATTGTTGGCGGCGAGCGAGTCGGCCGTCACGAAGAAGCCCAGGTTGCGCTTGACGATGCGGCGCTCGTCTTCGGTCAGCCCGTTCGGGTCTTTCCACAGGGCGATGTCGCGCGACATGTTCACTTCCTGCGGCATCCAGTGGTTGGCGCAACCCGCCAGATACTTTTCCCAGGCCCACTTGTACTTGAACGGCACCAGCTGATTGACGTCAGTCTGGCCGTTGATGATGCGCTTGTCGGCGACATTGACGCGCGCTTCGGAAGCGGCCGCCGCGTTGACAGCATGAGCGACGGGAGCGACAGCGATGTCGTTCGCGAAGACTTCTTGAGCGGAGGGAGCATGAGGAGCGGAACGCGTTCCGATTTGCGAACCCACAACCGACCCCGCAGCGTTGCGCAACACGTTCGGTTGCGTCGCGCTCGAGGGAGTTACGGCAGTGATCTCGTCATCCCAGTTGAGCATAAATGTCACCATCAATTTAGAACGGTTTGTACCATCTTTTCACGAGCGATAAAAGAGCTCACTCGCGAAAATTCCTGTTTTCGATTCGCGTTGCTACGTTCATACAACACTTTGTTCGACATGCTGCGTGTGACTCATGCAGTCACGCATCGAGTGACGCGTGATGATCGCGTGTTGAACATGTGTTGCCGAGGTCCTTCGCGAGCTCGAAGAGCAACGTTTCGACACGACGTTTCGTTGCTCTATCTATATGTATTGCGCAGCGTGTTCGCGGCATCCGCCGACCGATCGATGGACCGGTCGATGCCGCGCGAATCGCTCGTCGCGAGAGTCGGCGGTGAGCCGCGTCGAGCGTGTTGCGTCAGCGTTGGCGGTTGAGGTGCGATGCCATGTCGCGCGATCGTCTGGTGTTGCCAACTGCTGTGTTGCTTCGCTGCATCGACGAGCGGTGAGACTTCGATACTGCTCACCGCTCATCGACCTGCTTCTACTTCATCAACGGGGCGCGTCGCTCGCCGCCTGCGGGTCATCACCTACGACCCTCGTGTGCAGTTAGCAAGCATCGCTCCCGCTGCTTGCCTCTAGTTACTGGCAAGCCTCGCACTCGTCGAAGCCGGGATCGCCCGGACGCATCATGCAGACCGGACCATCCGCTTCGGGTGCCGCTTCGACTGCGACCGCGGCAGTGGCTGCCGCTGCCTGGAAGCCGCCGTTCACGCCACCCGCCACACCACCCGTCGCGCCGCCCACGCCGAAGCCGCCTGCCGCGCCGCCTGCGCCACCCGAGCCGTCATGACCCGAGCTCACCGCGTTCAGCGCGCCGTGCGCGACCGTCGACTTCTCGACGTGCGTCGCCGCCATCGTGCGCAGATAGTAGGTGGTCTTCAGACCGCGCAGCCATGCGAGCTTGTAGATCTCGTCGAGCTTCTTGCCCGATGCGCCCGCCATGTAAATGTTCAGCGACTGCGCCTGGTCGATCCACTTCTGACGACGCGAGGCCGACTCGACGAGCCACACCGGATCGACTTCGAACGCGGTCGCGTAGATCGCGCGCAGGTCGGCCGGGATGCGGTCGATGCGCGACAGCGTGCCGTCGAAGTACTTCAGGTCGGCGACCATCACTTCGTCCCACAGACCGCGCGCCTTCAGGTCGCGCACCAGGTAGTCGTTGACCACCGTGAACTCGCCCGACAGGTTCGACTTCACGTACAGGTTCTGATAGGTCGGCTCGATGCACGCCGACACGCCGATGATGTTCGAGATCGTCGCGGTCGGCGCGATCGCCACGCAGTTCGAGTTGCGCATGCCGTAGGTCGCGATGCGCGAGCGCAGCGCCGGCCAGTCCATCGACTCGCTCGAATCGACCTCGACATAACCGCCGCGCGCTTGCTCGAGCAGCGCCACCGAATCCTGCGGGAGGATGCCGCGATCCCACAGCGAGCCGCGGTAGCTCGAGTAGCGGCCGCGCTCTTCGGCGAGCTCGGTCGACGCGTAGTACGCGTAGTAGCAAACCGCTTCCATCGAGCGATCGGCGAACTCGACCGCTTCCTGCGACGCGTACGGCGTGCGCAGCACGTGCAGGCAGTCCTGGAAGCCCATGATGCCGAGGCCGACCGGACGGTGCTTCAGGTTCGAGTTACGCGCCTTGGCGACCGCGTAGTAGTTGATGTCGATCACGTTGTCGAGCATGCGCATCGCGACGCTGACCGTGCGCTTGAGCTTGTCGTGGTCGAGCGCCACCGTGCCGTCGGCCTGCTCCTTCAGGTGCGCGACGAGGTTCACCGAGCCGAGGTTACAGACGGCGATTTCGGCGTCGCTGGTGTTCAGCGTGATTTCCGTGCACAGGTTCGACGAGTGGACGACGCCGACGTGCTGCTGCGGCGAGCGCACGTTGCACGGGTCCTTGAACGTGATCCACGGATGGCCGGTTTCGAACAGCATGCCGAGCATCTTGCGCCACAGTTGCGCCGCCGGGATCTTCTTGAACAGCTTGATCTCGCCGCGCGCGACCTTGTCTTCGTAAGCCGTGTAAGCCGTTTCGAATTCGGCGCCGAACTTGTCGTGCAGATCCGGGCAGGTGGACGGCGAGAACAGCGTCCAGTCGCCGCCTTCCATCACGCGCTTCATGAACAGGTCGGGAATCCAGTTCGCGGTGTTCATGTCGTGCGTGCGACGACGGTCGTCGCCGGTGTTCTTGCGCAGCTCGAGGAACTCCTCGATGTCGAGGTGCCACGACTCGAGATACGCGCACACCGCGCCCTTGCGCTTGCCGCCCTGGTTCACCGCGACCGCAGTGTCGTTGACGACCTTCAGGAACGGCACCACGCCCTGCGACTTGCCGTTGGTGCCCTTGATGTGCGAGCCGAGCGCGCGCACACGCGTCCAGTCGTTGCCGAGACCGCCGGCGAACTTCGACAGCAGCGCGTTTTCCTTGAGCGCTTCGTAGATGCCGTCGAGGTCGTCGTCGACCGTGGTCAGGTAGCACGACGACAGCTGCGAGCGGCGCGTGCCCGAGTTGAACAGCGTCGGCGTCGAGCTCATGAAGTCGAAGCTCGACAGCACGTTGTAGAACTCGATCGCGCGCGCTTCTCGGTCGATCTCGTTGAGCGACAGCCCCATCGCGACACGCATAAAGAATGCCTGCGGCATCTCGATGCGCACGTTGTCGTGATGCAGGAAGTAGCGGTCGTAAAGCGTCTGCAGACCGAGGTAGCCGAACTGCAGGTCGCGGTTCGCGTCGAGCGCGGCGCCCAGACGCTTCAGGTCGAACTGCAGCAGCTTGTCGTCGAGCAGTTCGGCTTGCACGCCGCGCTTGATGAACTGCGGGAAGTACTCGGCGTAGCGCTCGCCCATTTCGGCTTGCGTGACTTCTTCTTCGAGGATCTCGCGGCGGATCGTGTGCAGCAGGATGCGCGCGGTGACCTGGCTGTAAGCCGGGTCCTTTTCGATCATCGTGCGGGCAGCGAGGATGGCCGAGTCGTACACCTGGCTCATCGGCACGCCGTCGTACAGGTTCTTCACCGTTTCCGCGACGATCGGCTCGGCGCTCACCGCGTCGCCGAGGTTCGCGCATGCGGACTCGATGATGCCGCGCAGCGCGGCCATGTCCAGCGGACGCGTGATGCCGTTGTCGGTCACGTTCAGGCCCGGCGTGCTCGCGGCATCGGCATGGTCGTCATGCGCGCGCGCCTGGTTGCGCTTCTCGCGATACAGCACGTAAGCACGCGCGACGTTGTGTTCACCGCCGCGCATCAGCGCGAGTTCGACCTGATCCTGAATGTCTTCGATATGGAATGTGCCGCCGTTCGGACGGCTGCGCAGAAGCGCGCGCACCACGTTCTGCGTGAGTTGCTCGACCAGTTCGCGCACCCGTGCCGACGCCGCGCCCTGACCACCGTTGACGGCGAGGAACGCCTTCGTCACGGCGATCGCGATTTTCGACGGCTCGAACGACACCACGGTGCCGTTGCGGCGGATCACCTTGTAGTCGGCGTAGCTCGCTTGCGGCGCGAGCGACTGTGCGCCTTGAGTCTGGCCGAAAGCCTGGCCAGTCGGTGAGCCCTCGTACCGGGTCGTCACGTTGTCGGTGGTTTGCATGTGCAAAGCTCCTGGTCTTGGAAATGGCGGCGGGTGCCGCGGATTAAATCGAACGCCGCGTCGTCGCGTGCGCGAGCGATGAGGTGCAGGGAGGCCGGCTACGCCGGTTGGCGGGATGCAACTGCGAGGAAGCCTGGTTCGATTTGATGACGGTCTTCATCGGGTCGGTCGCGATCACTGGCTGGTCCTTTCCTGAATGCTTCTGGATGCGGCCGGAGATCCCCCAACGGCTGCGCCCCAGGAATTTTTTTCGCTGTCTGGAATGCTTGCGGCGCCGTGCTCGGGGAGCGGGGCGCCGCAGACTTATCCACTCTTATTCACTCGGTTATGCACATGGTTATTCACAGCACAACACAAGATATAGTGCGAAACTCAGTTGTCGGCACCAAGTATAGTGGAGTTTCGAGACAGGTCAAACCGTTTTATTTGCGTTCGAAGTCTTGACTTTTGCGTCGCGCGACGCGCATAAGCTCCCCCGAGAAGCAGGCTGCGCCTCGTTCTCTGCGGATCACGCAAGATCGTGCGAAGGCGGATTACCGCGTTTCGGAAAACTTGAGATAGGGGAAATACCGACCGTCGAGCAACGTGTCGCGTTGCAGCCGCGGCCACTCGAAATGTGGACCGGGATCGGTCTTGCGACCGGGTGCGATGTCGGAGTGTCCAGCAAGCGCGTCGATCGGATAGCGCGCCTTCAGTGCGCTCACCAGCGCGGCGAGCGTGCGGTATTGCGCCGCTTCGAAGGCGGTGGTGTCGCTGCCTTCGAGCTCGATGCCGATCGAGAAATCATTGCAGCGCTCGCGGCCGAAAAAATTCGACGGTCCCGCGTGCCACGCGCGCTCATTGCACGACACGAACTGCTCGAGCGCGCCGTCGCGATGAATCACGAAATGCGCGGACACACGCACGCCGCGCAGATGCGAGTCGTAGTACGGGTGAGCGTCGCAGTCGAGCGTGTTCTGGAACAGCTCGGCAATCGCGGTGCCGCCGAACTCGTTCGGCGGCAGGCTGATGTTGTGAACGACGATCAGCGTCGGCACCGCGCCTTGCGGCCGCGCTTCGAAGTTCGGCGAGGGGAGCTTGCGTGCGGCGGGAACCCAGCCGTCGGCATCGACGGTGAAGACGTCGCTCATCGGGCGTCGCGGCCGCTCGGACGCGCGCCGTGACGCTGCGCGTGCGCGGCGCAACAGAACGCCTGCCCCGCGACGCTGACTGAGTCGCTCTTCGGTGCGTGCACGCCGCACTCGACGCAGCGAATCATCGGTTCGGCAAGCTGCGGCTGTTGTCCATTCGAAGAACGCGCGCCGCCATTCGCGGCGCCGGCACCGTTGGCGCCGCGCGCGCCGGTGCGTTGCGCGTCGTGGCGGCGCAGTGCCTTCACGAGCCACTGTCCGACGATGAACAGCAGAATCAGCAAAAAGATTTGTCGCATGGGGACGCTCACACTACAGGCCGGTGCAACAGCACCTCTAAAACGAAACGGCTGCCGACGTACGCGAGCAACAGCGCGACGAACGAGGCCAGCACCCAGCGCAATGCCGCACGGCCGCGCCAGCCGGACACCTTGCGCGCCGTCAGCAGCGCGCCGAACATCACCCACGAAAGAATCGCGAACACAGTTTTGTGATCGAGCCGCAACGCGCGGTCGAGCAGTTGCTCGCTGAACAGGATGCCCGACAGCAGCGTCAGCGTAAGCAGCACGAAGCCGGCGCCGATCAGACGGAACAGCAGCTTCTCGAGTGTGAGCAGCGGCGGCAGCGTGTCGAGCCAGCTCGACCACCAGCCGTTGCCCGACGCCGCGTGTCGCTGCGCGAGAGCGCCGCGCATCGAATGCAAACGCCGCTCGACCGCCAGCATCAGCACCGCGTGCAGCGCGGCGATCGCGAACAGACCGTACGCGATGTTCGCGATCAGGAAGTGCAGCTTGAACATCGGCGCGGCCGCATACGGCAGCACGCGCGCGCCGCCGAACGCAAGCGGCAGCAGCGATGCGACGCACGCGAGCGGCAACACCAGCAGGCGCAGTCCGTCGAGCGGGAAGAAGAAGCTTTCGATCCAGTAGATGCCGGCGCCGAGCCAGAACATCGCCGACAGCGCGAACGCGAAGCCGAACACCATCGCGTTCTGCGGGAAGATCGTGGTATGCAGCAGTACGCCGTGAGCGAGCAGCGCGACGAATAACAGCGCGCGCCCGGGCGCGCTCATGCCGGAGGCCACCAGCGCGCCCGCGTGGACGGCTTGATCGGGCAGCGGCGGCACGCTCTCGAGCAGCGGACGCACGGCCGCGTGCCGGTGCGAGCGCCAGCCGGCCACGGCAAGACCGCCGTAGAGAAGCGCGGTGAGGGCATACAGTACAATATCCATATTCGAAGTTTACACTAGGGCCCTTCCCCGCGACGCCTTCTGCTTCGCGCGCTGCGCGGGCCCCACCGTTCATCGCTCCCCATGCTCGACAATCTGACTCAACGGATGGCGCGCGTCGTCAAGACGCTGCGCGGCGAAGCCCGGCTCACCGAGGCGAACACCCAGGAAATGCTGCGCGAGGTGCGTCTCGCACTGCTCGAGGCCGACGTGGCGCTGCCCGTCGTGCGCGAGTTCATCGCGAAGGTCAAGGAGAAGGCGCTCGGCGAGGAAGTGATCGCCAGCCTGTCGCCGGGTCAGGCGCTCGTCGGCGTGGTGCAGCGCGAGCTGACCGCGGTGATCGGCGGCGATTACGAAGGCAAGGCCTCCGAACTCAATCTCGCCGTCACGCCGCCTGCGATCATCCTGATGGCGGGTCTGCAGGGTGCCGGTAAAACGACCACGGTTGGCAAGCTCGCGAAGCTGCTGCGCGAGAAGTACAAGAAGAAGGTGCTGACGGTTTCGTGCGACGTCTATCGTCCCGCCGCTATCGCGCAGCTGAAAACGGTGACCGAGCAGGTCGGCGCGGACTTCTTCCCGTCGGAGCCGAACCAGAAGCCGGTCGACATCGCGCGCGCCGCGGTCGACTGGGCCAAGCGCCACTATCACGACGTGCTTCTCGTCGACACGGCCGGACGTCTCGGTATCGACGAAGCGATGATGCAGGAAATCGCCGCGCTGCACGCCGAGCTGAAGCCGGCGGAAACGCTGTTCGTCGTCGACGCGATGCTCGGTCAGGACGCGGTCAACACCGCGAAGGCGTTCAGCGACGCGCTGCCGCTCACCGGCGTCGTGCTCACCAAGCTCGACGGTGATTCGCGCGGCGGCGCGGCGCTGTCGGTGCGTCACGTGACGGGCAAGCCGGTCAAGTTCGTGGGCGTCGCCGAAAAGCTCGACGGCCTCGAAGTATTCCACCCCGACCGCATGGCGAGCCGGATTCTCGGCATGGGCGATATTCTCGCGCTCGTCGAGGAAGCGCAGCGCGGCGTCGACGTGCAGGCCGCGCAGAAGCTCGCCGACAAGGTCAAGAAAGGCGGCGACTTCGACCTCAACGATTTCCGCGCGCAGCTCTCGCAAATGAAGGGCATGGGCGGCTTGTCCTCGCTGATGGATAAGCTGCCCGCGCAGTTCCAGCAGGCCGCCGCCGGCGCCGACATGAGCCAGGCCGAGAAGCAGATGCGCCGCATGGAAGGCATCATCAACTCGATGACGCCGGCCGAGCGCGCCAAACCCGAACTGATCAAGGCGACCCGCAAGCGCCGCATCGCCGCGGGCGCGGGCGTGCAGGTGCAGGAAGTCAACCGCATGCTGAACCAGTACGAACAGATGCGCACGATGATGAAGAAGCTCAAGGGCGGCAACCTGCAGAAGATGATGCGCGGCATGAAGGGCATGATGCCCGGCATGCGCTAAGCTTGATGGGACCGGCGCGCGCTCGCGCCGATGCGCGGCGTGGCTGACTTCGGCATCGTGCGGGTTTATTCTGTAGCGCATCGCGTCGTCCCTCGCGGGAACGTCCCTCGGGATGTTGCCACTCACACTATGTATACAGTTATCGGCCGTCAGACGTCATGAACCGCGAAGAAGCCCTGCAGATTTTTCAACATTCCGAAGAGATCGTTTCGGCCTCGGACGTCACTGCGTCGATCGCCCGCATGGCGGCCGCCATCCGCGACGAGATGAGCGAGGACTTTCCGCTCGTGCTGTCGGTGATGGGCGGCGCCGCGGTGTTCACCGGCATGCTGCTGCCGCACCTCGATTTCCCGCTCGAGTTCGACTACATCCATCTGACGCGCTACCGCAATACGACGAAGGGCAGCAACGAGATGCAATGGCGCGTCGCGCCGGCCGAGTCGGTCAAGGATCGCGTGGTGCTCGTGCTCGACGACATCCTCGACGAAGGCGAGACGATGGCCGCGATCCGCGACCGCATTCTCGCGATGGGCGCGAAGCGCTTCCTGTCCGCGGTGCTGTGCGAGAAGATCATTCCGAAGGCGAAGCCGCTGCGCCCCGATTACTGCGGCTTCGAAGTGCCGGACCGGTACGTGTTCGGCTGCGGGATGGATGCGAAGGGCTACTGGCGGAATCTGCCGACCATTCGGGCGTTGACCGAGGGGGCGTGAGCGGCGCATCCGTGTACCGGCGAAAAAAAAGCAGCCTGCCCGGCTGCTTTTTTTTATGGCTGCGACGTTGGCGGCTCGCGCACCGGCTCCCGCTTTACAGCTTGTGCACGAAAGAGCGGATCCCGCCGAGCATCATCTCGACTGAAATCGCGACGAGCACCAGCCCCATCAGCCGCTCGAACGCCGCCATCACCCGTTCACCGAGCCACGCCTGAATGCGCTCGGCGAGCATCAGCACGATCGCGCAGATGATCATCGTGACGGTCAGCGCGCCGACCCACTCGAACGTCTTGCCCGGCGCCTGCGAGGTCAGCAGCATGACGGTCGCCAACGCCGACGGACCTGCGAGCGCCGGAATCGCGAGCGGCACGATCAGCGGCTCGCCGCCGCGCGCGTCGCCGCCGAATGGACCGTCCGGATGCGGAAACACCATGCGCAGCGCGATCAGAAACAGCACGATGCCGCCGCCGATCCGCAGCGACTGGTCACTCAGGCTCATCATGCGCAGAAAGCTCTGCCCGAGCACCATGAACACCAGCAGGATCGCAAACGCGATCGCGACCTCGCGCAGGATCACCACCGTGCGGCGCTCCGGCGACACCCCACGCAGACAGCTAATGAAGATCGGGATGTTGCCGAGCGGATCGGTGATCAGGATCAGCAGCACCGTCGCGGACAGGAAGGTGTACTCCACTGCCCGCCCCGCTTAGTTCGCGAGCGCCGCGCGCACTTTGTCGATCACGGTCTGCGCGGCGTCCGCGACCGGCAGCAGCGTCGCTTCGGCGTCGCGACGGCCCTGATACTCGATCTTGCCGTCCTTCAGCCCGCGGTCGCCGATCACCAGCCGATGCGGCACGCCGATCAGCTCCCAGTCGGCGAACATCACGCCCGGACGCTCGCCGCGATCGTCGAGGATCACGTCGATGCCGGCCGCGACGAGTTCCGCGTACAGCTTGTCGGCCTGCTCACGTACCGCGTCGCTGCGGTCGTAGCCCATCGGGCACAGCACGACTTCGAACGGCGCGATCGACTCCGGCCAGATGATGCCTTTGTCGTCGAAATTCTGTTCGATCGCGGCGCCGAGAATACGCGTGACGCCGATGCCGTAGCAGCCCATTTCCATCGGCCGCGGCTTGCCGGTTTCGTCGAGGCAGGTCGCGTTCATCGCTTCGGAGTACTTCGTGCCGAGCTGGAACACGTGGCCCACTTCGATGCCGCGGCAGATGTCGAGCACGCCCTTGCCGTCCGGCGACGGATCGCCCTTCTTCACGTTGCGGATGTCGGCGACGACCGGCTCCGGCAGGTCGCGGCCCCAGTTCACGCCGGTGGTGTGATAGTCGACCTCGTTCGAGCCGACCACGAAGTCGCTCATGTTCGCAACCGTGCTGTCCGCGATCACCTTGACCGGCTTCTTCGTGTTGATCGGACCGAGGTAACCCGGCGGCGTGCCGAACGTCTCGATGATCTCGGCTTCGGTGGCCATGCGGAAGTCGGCGAGGCCGGGCAGCTTGCCGACCTTGATCTCGTTCAGGTCGTGGTCGCCGCGCAGCATCAGCAGCCAGATGGTCGGCTCGGCGCCTTCGTTTTCGGTGGCGAGGATGACCGACTTGATCGTGCGCTCGAGCGGAATGTTCAGCAGTTCGGCGACCGCCTCGCATTTCGCCTTGCCGGGCGTCGCGGTCTTTTTCATGTCCTCGGCCGGCGCGGCGCGTTGCGCGATCAGCGGCAGCGCGTCGGCGGCCTCGACGTTCGCGGCGAAATCGGAACTCGGGCAATAGGCGATCGCGTCTTCGCCGGTGTCGGCGATCACGTGGAACTCATGCGAGCCGCTGCCGCCGATTGAGCCGTTGTCCGCCGCGACCGCGCGGAACTCGAGGCCGAGGCGCGTGAAGATGCGCACGTACGCGTCGTACATCTTGCGATACGACTCGCGCAGACCTTCCGCGTCCTTGTCGAACGAGTACGCGTCTTTCATGATGAATTCGCGGCCGCGCATCACGCCGAAACGCGGACGGATCTCATCGCGGAACTTCGTCTGGATCTGATAGAAGTTGACCGGCAACTGGCGATAGCTCTTGATCTGGTTGCGCGCGATGTCGGTCACGACTTCCTCGTGCGTCGGGCCCATCACGAAATCGGCCTGCTTGCGGTCCTTGAATCGCAACAGCTCGGGACCATACTTCTCCCAGCGGCCCGATTCCTGCCACAGTTCGGCCGGCTGCACGGCCGGCATCAACAACTCGATGGCGCCTGCCCGGTTCATTTCCTCGCGCACGATCGCTTCCACCTTGCGGATCGAACGCAGGCCGACCGGCAGGTAGTTGTAGATCCCGCCCGCGACGCGGCGGATCATGCCCGCGCGCACCATGAGCTTGTGGCTGATGATTTCGGCGTCGGCGGGCGCTTCTTTGAGGGTGCCGATAAAGAAACGGGAAGCTTTCATTCAAGGTGTCCAAAAGCGGCGGCTTCCGGTGGGACCGCCAGAAAAGGTGAAAACATGGGGAAAATCGACACAGATCAGCGGCGAAGCCAGCGGGGTTCGCCCGACTGGCGGCACCCTGCCCCCGTGCGGCGCCGAAACCGCCGCGCAAAGCCTCTCGCAAGGGATCGGGCACGCAAAACCGACAGGCTACCGCAAACACGGGCTGTTGCGGCGAATCGCGGCAATCTCATGCGATTCGGTGCGTAGGGTCCGTTATCTGTTTATAATCAAAGCAATTTTAAAGGATTCGAAGGTGGTTGTATGCTGGATCGTGAAGGCTTTCGCCCGAACGTCGGCATCATCCTCTTGAACGCGCACAACGAGGTGTTTTGGGGCAAACGGCTCCGTGAACATTCCTGGCAGTTTCCGCAAGGGGGCATCAAATATGGCGAGACCCCCGTGCAAGCGATGTATCGGGAGTTACACGAAGAGACCGGACTGCTTCCTGAGCACGTCAAGGTGATCGGTCGCACGCGCGACTGGTTGCGTTATGAGGTGCCTGACAAGTTCATCAAGCGCGAAGTACGCGGTCATTACCGCGGCCAGAAACAAATCTGGTTTTTGCTCCGGATGGTAGGACGCGACTGCGACATCTGTCTGCGCGCCACCGACCACCCAGAGTTCGATGCGTGGCGTTGGAACGAGTATTGGGTACCGCTCGACTGTGTGATCGAGTTCAAGCGGGATGTGTATCAGTTGGCGCTGACGGAGTTGTCCCGTTTCATGCGCCGGCCTGCGCCGCGTGCGGAAAAACCTGGCGGGCATCATGGGTCGCGTTATCCTCGGATAGCGTCGTCGATGCAAAGCCCGCCGGATTCCGCGGTAAGCACGGTGGTCACCACCGTCACTACCGTAAGTTCGGTCAGTGTCGAAACTTCGACGCGCGTGCTGGTCGTGCCGGATTGCGGCCCCGGCTCACCGGATGCAAACATTGCACCGGAGCATGAGCAGGAAACGGCCGAAGCCGACGAGGTCGGCGCCCCGTCAGTCCGACGAGGGGTGCGCGATTAACCATTCCAAGGCGGCGGCTCACGCCGCCTCTCTCTGGCGCGGCCTTCGGGCCGCGTCCGTCTTTCGAGGGAATCAGATTGAAAGCATTTGCACTCGCCGTGGCATGCGTCGCCACCGGCGCCCTGCTGGCAGGCTGTTCGAGCGCCGGCAAACCGACCAATAAAGACGACAGCGAGTTCGTCTATCTGCTGGATCGTAAGAGCAACTGGGTTGAAAACAAGGTCGACACGTTGCCGCCGCTGCCCACCGACACGAACCTGCTGCCGTTCGAGGTCTCCGGCAATACGCCGCTGCAATTCGCGATCGACCCGAAATCGGTCAGCGTCGGCGACGACGGTGTCGTGCGTTACACGGTGGTCGTCACGAGCCCGGGCGGCGCGCGCAACGTCAATTACGAGGGCATCCGCTGCGATACGTATGAATGGCGTCAGTACGCGGGCCTCAACGCCGATCACGACGGCTGGGACACGACGGTCGCGAACCAGTTTTCGCGCATCGAAAACGGTGCGCTGAACGCGTACCAGGCCGCGCTGTATCAGGACTATATGTGCGCGAACAAGATTCCGACCGGCAACGCGCAGCGCATCGTCGAGAACATTCGTTACAAGCGCACGCAGACGTCGCAGATTCATTGAGGCCGTTTGTGCGGCACACCTGATTCAGGCGCCGTTGCTTACACATGACGACAAAAAGCCGTTCCAGCCTGCGCTGGAACGGCTTTTTTGTCGGCGCTTTGTGCGCTCGCATCCTAAAGATCAAATCAGCACGAGATTGTCGCGGTGAATCAGCTCGGGCTCCAACATATAGCCCAGCACCGACTCGATTTCGCCGCTCGGACGCCGCTGGATCAGCTTGGTTTCCGCGCTGCTGTAGTTCGTCAAACCACGTGCGACTTCACGGCCCGACGCGCTCAGACACGCGATCACCTCGCCGCGCGCGAAAGCGCCCTGCACGCCGACGATGCCGATCGGCAGCAGGCTCTTGCCGCCGGCGGTCAATTTTTCGACCGCGCCGTCATCGATCACGACGTGGCCGCGCACCTGCAGGTGATCGGCCATCCATTGCTTGCGCGCCGCCATGCGCGCGGTGCGCGCGATCAGCTGCGTGCCGATCGCCTCGCCGGCCGCCAGTCTCAGCAGCACGTCCGCTTCGCGCCCACTCGCGATCACCGTATTGGCGCCGCTATGGGCTGCGCGCTTCGCGGCAAGAATTTTGGTCAGCATGCCGCCGCGGCCGAGGCTTGAGCCCGCGCCGCCCGCCATCGCCTCGAGATCGGGCGCGCCGGCGTCGGCTTGCTGGACGAGCGTCGCGTTCGGGTTCTTGCGCGGATCGGCGGTGAAGAGGCCTTGCTGGTCCGTCAGAATGATCAGCGCGTCGCCCTCGATCAGATTGGCGACCAGCGCGCCGAGCGTGTCATTGTCGCCGAACTTGATTTCGTCGGTGACGACCGTGTCGTTCTCGTTGATGATCGGTACAACACCGAGCCGCAGCAGCGTGAGCAGCGTGGAGCGCGCATTCAGATAGCGCTCGCGGTCGGCGAGGTCGGCGTGAGTGAGCAGGATCTGCGCAGTCCGGATGGAATGCTCGGCAAAGCGGCTTTCGTACACTTGCGCGAGGCCCATCTGGCCGACCGCCGCGGCCGCCTGCAATTCATCGATTTCACGCGGCCGCTTGGTCCAGCCGAGCCGCTGCATGCCCTCGGCGATCGCGCCCGAACTGACCAGCACGACTTCCTTGCCCTGCGCGCGCAGTGCGGCAATTTGCGCGGCCCAGCGGCCGATGGCCGCATGATCGAGGCCGCGCCCGTCGTTCGTGACGAGGCTCGAACCGACTTTGACGACCAATCGCCGTGAATCTGCGATGACGGAACGCATTGTGCGCTGTCTCCCAAGATGACGCGTGATGCATGCCGACGCCCGCCGCAGGCGCCGGCGCTCGAGTTGTTATTCCTGCGGATCGGTGCCGGCTTCGCGGGTCGCGGCCGGTACTTGCGTCCCCTCTCGGAAACGCACGTCGGAGGCGAGGTCTTCGGCTTCGGCCGCGCGTTGCGCGTCCGAGTGCTCGGCGAGGTAGTCGAACACCGCATAGCAAAGATTTTCACAGCCCTGGCCGGTCAGCGCCGAGATCTCGAACACCGGACCGTCCCAGCCGAAACCTTCGAGGAAAGCCGCCACGCGCGCTTCGCGATCGTCCTCAGGCACCATGTCAAGCTTGTTCAGCACAAGCCAGCGCGGCTTCTGATAGAGCTCTTCGTCGTACTTGCGCAGTTCGTTGACGATCGCCTTCGCTTCCGCGACCGGATCGATCGATTCATCGAACGGTGCGATGTCGACGATATGCAGCAGCAGCCCGGTACGTTGCAGGTGACGCAAGAATTGATGGCCGAGGCCGGCGCCTTCCGCCGCGCCTTCGATCAGCCCCGGAATGTCCGCAATCACAAAGCTGCGGCTCGGCCCGACGCGCACGACGCCGAGGTTCGGCGCGAGCGTGGTGAACGGGTAATCGGCAATTTTTGGCTTCGCGTTCGACACCGACGAGATGAACGTCGACTTGCCTGCATTGGGCATGCCGAGCAGCCCGACGTCGGCCAACACTTTCAGTTCGAGGCGGACCATGCGGCGCTCGCCCGGCTTGCCGTCGGTCTTTTGACGCGGCGCGCGGTTCGTGCTGGACTTGAAATGGAGGTTGCCGAGACCGCCGGCGCCGCCTTGCGCGATTTGCACGCTCTGGTTGTGCTCGGTCAGATCGGCGATCAGCTCGCCGGTTTCCATGTCCGTGATGGTCGTGCCAACCGGCATGCGCAGCGTGATGTCGTCGCCGCCCTTGCCGTAGCAATCTGAACCGCGGCCGTTTTCGCCGTTGCGCGCCAGATGTTTTTTCGCGTAGCGGTAGTCGATCAGCGTGTTGATGTTGCGGTCAGCAACCGCGATCACACTGCCGCCCCGGCCACCATCACCGCCATCCGGACCGCCGAACGGAACGAACTTCTCGCGGCGCATCGACGCGCTGCCATCCCCTCCGTCGCCGGCGATGACTTCAATCCTCGCTTCGTCAATGAACTTCATGCGTTACTCCGTCCCGTGGTGTACTGCCCGATTCGATGCAGGGGCGTTACTGATTGGATACTTGCTATTTTGCCGCGCGCGCCGCGCGTTGATCAATCGACCGAACGGCATAGTCGCCGGTGATGAACTGCCGCCTGCGCGGCTTCGGCGCCACACGAAAGAGACGCCGCAATAAAAAAGGCCCCGCGAACTTCGCGGGGCCTTTTCCGGTCCTGAAGCCCGTGCCTGATTAAACTCAGGCTGCCGGGACGACGGAAACGGTGTGCTTCTTCGCCGCGCCCTTCGTCGAGAACTGGACGTGGCCGTCCTTCAGCGCGAACAGGGTGTGATCCTTGCCCATGCCGACGTTCTCGCCAGCGTGCATGCGCGTACCACGCTGACGCACGATGATGCCACCAGCGTTGATAGCCTGGCCGCCGTAAACCTTAACGCCGAGGCGCTTCGATTCGGAGTCGCGGCCGTTCCGGGACGATCCGCCTGCCTTTTTGTGTGCCATTTGATTTGCTCCTTAACCGGTGCGCTTACGCGTTGATCGCGTCGATGCGCAGTTCGGTATAGTTCTGGCGGTGGCCGCCATGCTTCTGGTAGTGCTTCCGGCGACGCATCTTGAAGATCGTCACTTTGGCGTGACGCCCTTGCGACACGACGGTAGCCTTGACGGAAGCCCCACTGACCAGCGGCGTACCGAACTTAATCGATTCGCCTTCGCCCACTGCGAGAACCTGGTCGAGCGTGATTTCAGCGTCAATGTCTGCCGGTATCTGTTCTACTTTAAGTTTTTCGCCGACGGCAACTTTGTACTGCTTGCCACCGGTTTTTATGACCGCGTACATTGAAAACCTCACTCTGTATTCATTTTTCCCACGCACCGCGCGCGGAAACTCTCAATTATACATAGAGTTAGCTGCTCGGTCAAAACCTGCTTACCAAACCGCCTACCGTTCGGGCTCACCCTCTCTCGCAGAGACTAAACCAGCGACGCGCGGCGGCCCGCAGACGCCCTTGGCGAGCGGCCCTCACGCCATGCGGAAAGCATCCGCACCGCAGCCGACGACCCGGAAGCGCCCCGATCGCCTTATAATTCGCGGCACTACCCAATTCAGCCATCATGTCGTCGACTGCCACCACCTCCCCCAACGTCGCCAGCCTGCTTGCTCCGATCGCCGAAGACATGCAGCAGGTCAATCGCGTCATCCGGCAACGTCTTGCGTCGGACGTGATGCTGATCAACCAGATTTCCGAGTACATCATCAGCGCCGGCGGCAAGCGGCTGCGGCCCGCGCTGCTGTTGCTGGTGGCGGGCGCGCTGGGCGACACGACGGGACACCGGCACGAGCTTGCCGCGGTCGTCGAATTCATTCACACGGCCACGCTGCTGCATGACGACGTGGTCGACGAGTCCGACCTGCGGCGCGGCCGCCAGACCGCCAACGCGCTGTTCGGCAACGCCGCGAGCGTGCTGGTCGGTGATTTCCTGTATTCGCGCTCGTTCCAGATGATGGTCGGCGTGGGCAAGATGCGCGTGATGGAAATTCTGTCGGAGGCGACCAACATCATCTCCGAAGGCGAAGTGCTGCAGTTGTTGAACATGCACGATGCCGACGTCGACGAAGCCCGCTACATGCAGGTGATCCGCTACAAAACCGCAAAGTTGTTCGAGGCGGCCGCCCAACTCGGCGCGGTGCTCGCCGGCGCGGACGCGAAAACCGAAGCCGCCGCCGCCGAATATGGCCGCCGCATCGGCACCGCGTTCCAGATCATGGACGACTGGCTCGACTACACGGGCACGGCCGAGTCGATGGGCAAGAACGCCGGCGACGATCTGCGCGAAGGCAAACCGACGCTGCCGCTCATCTATCTGATCGAACGCGGCACGCCCGAGCAATCGGCGCTCGCGCGCGAAGCCATCGAGCAAGGTGGCACCGACCGTTTCGATACGATTTTCGACGCGATCACGCGATCGGGCGCGCTCGACCACACGCTCGAGTGCGCAAAACAGGAAGCGCAAGCAGCCGCGGCAGCAATTTCCTCATTTCCCCATTCCATTTTCAAAGAGAGCCTGCTAGAATTATGTTCTTACTCGACGGCAAGACAGTCTTGAACGAGACTGAAACGCCGAATTAGTCCGAATCGAGTCAGCAGTACCCAATCGGGGTGTAGCTTAGCCTGGTAGAGCGCTACGTTCGGGACGTAGAGGCCGGAGGTTCGAATCCTCTCACCCCGACCAGATTCTCCCTTGTTAGCTCAAGGTTCAAAAACCGCCGCAGCATTGCTCGGCGGTTTTTTGTTTTGCGCGATACCTTTTTGCTGCTGTCGTGCTGCCTTTCGCTGCATTTTTTCCTCCGCCAAGGTAGCACAGCGCGCACGTCGCGACGTTGTCGTTCGAGCGGCGCCAGCCGCCGTTCACGGCGGAGCGCGTGGCCCCCTCTGCTATATTCTCTCCATCCTTTCCCTTATTTTTCACGACGCGTGGAACAACTTCCCTTATGGGCGCAGATCGGCGCCGTCCTTCTGCTGCTTGTCTGCTCCGCCTTCTTTTCCATTTCCGAGACAGCGATGATGGCGCTGAACCGTCATCGGCTCAAACATCTCGCCAGCAAAAACACCCTCGGCGCGAAAACTACCCAGGGACTGCTAGCGAAAACCGATCAGTTGCTGAGCGTGATCCTGATCGGCAACAACCTGTTCAACACGATCATTCCGGTACTGACTACATCGCTCGCGTTGCATACATTCGGCCGCAATAGCCTCGTGCTGTCGATCGCGACCGGTATCGTCGCCTTCCTAATCATCGTGTTCGCAGAAATCACGCCGAAGATCGTCGGCGCAACCTTTCCCGAGAAAATCGCGCTGCCCGCGAGCCTGCTGATCGCGCCATTGATGCGCATCGGGAAACCGGTGATCTGGTTCGTCAACCTGTTCGCCACCGGCATCCTGCGCGTGCTGCACATTAATACGAAGGGCGCGCGCGATCAGCGACTGTCCACCGAGGAACTGCGCACCATCGTGCTCGAGTCGGGCAGCTTCATGCCGACCAAACACCGCAGCATCCTGCTGAATCTGTTCGACCTCGAAAACATCTCGGTCGATGACGTGATGATCCCGCGTCGCCGCATCGAAGCGCTCGACTTCGATGCACCGTTCGAACAGATCCTGCATCAACTGGAGACCTGCTATCACAACAAGCTGATCGTCTACCAGGGCGACATCGACCGAGTGCTCGGTGTGCTGCACGTGCGCAAGACCCTTTCAGCGCTGCACAACCAGGAGCTCGAACGGGATACCTTGCGCGAGCTGCTCGCCGAGCCGTACTTCGTGCCAAGCGGCACGCCGGTGTTCCAGCAGTTGCAATACTTCCAGGAGAGCCGGCACCGCATCGCGCTCGTCGTCAACGAATACGGTGAACTGCAAGGCCTCGTCACGCCGGAAGACATCATCGAGGAGCTGATCGGTGAATTCACCACGTCGATTCCGCGTGGCGCCAGTTCGCGCGGCGGCTGGAACGAAGCGGGCGAATGCATCGTCGCGGGCAGCATGCCGTTGCGCGAGCTGAACCGCTGGCTGCAACTCGCGCTGCCCACCGATGGCCCCAAAACGCTCAACGGCCTGATTCTCGAAATTCTCGAAGACATTCCCGACGGCGACGTCTGCGTACGCATCGGCGACACCAAGCTCGAAGTAATGCGCAGCGACGATCAGGCAATCCGCACCGTCAAGCTGTTCAAACCGCCGTCGCGCACCAAGGCCGGAAAAGCAAGATCAGGCTGAAACCCGGGCCGTCGCTCGCTAATTCATGGTCAGCATTGCACAGGCTCACGACGCGCGCCATTAGCCGAATGGCCGAATGGCATTCGGACGCCCGCATCCGGAAGATGAAGCCGTCATGTTCTACAGGCGGCTCATCACCGGTCTCTCATGCAAACACCCTTTGCCACCGCTGCGGCATTGCCGCGCCCACTCGCTGCCGACGGCGAATCCAGCGCAACCAATCTGAACGATCCGGACAACGCCCCGGCCGTGCGTCTGTTGACCGACACGTTGCACGAAGCGACGCGGCGCAATGCGTCCGATATCCACATCGAGCCGGCCGAGCACGGCTGGCATGTGCGGCTGCGCATCGACGGCGTACTGCATGAAATCCCGCGGCCGCCCGCGCATCTACGCGATGCCTTCGTCACGCGGGTGAAGGTGCTCGCGCGCATGGACATCGCCGAGCGACGCGTGCCGCAGGACGGCCGGCTACGCCTCGCGACGTCGCCCGGGCGACTCGAGGATTACCGCGTCAATTCACTGCCGACGCTGTTCGGCGAAAAGCTCGTGCTACGACGGCTCGACGCGCTGCCCGCTGATCTTTCGCTCGATTCGCTCGGCCTCGATCCGCGGCAGCGCGAAGCCGTCGATGCCGCGATCCGCGCGCCGCACGGTCTGATGCTCGTCACCGGACCAACGGGCAGTGGCAAGACGCTGTCGCTGTACTGCTTACTGAATCTGCTGAACGGCGAGGCACGCAACCTCTGCTCAGTGGAAGATCCGGCCGAGATCCAGCTGGCCGGTATCAACCAGGTCAGCGTGCGCGAAAAAGCCGGGCTAACGTTCGCGGTCGCACTGCGCGCGTTCCTGCGTCAGGACCCGGACGTGATCATGGTCGGCGAAATCCGCGACAACGAAACCGCCGACGTCGCCGTGAAGGCCGCGCAAACCGGCCACCTCGTGCTGTCCACGCTGCATACGAACGACGCGCCCGCGGCCATCGCGCGGCTCATCGATATCGGTGTCGAGCCGTACAACCTTGCAGCCGCGCTGCGGATGGTGACCGCGCAGCGGCTGGTGCGGCGACTATGCGTCGCGTGCCGCGCACCCGCGCCGCATTCGGCGACGGCGCTCCACGCCGCTGGCTTCGGCGAACAAGAGCTCGACGGCTGGCAACCGTATGCGGCGACCGGCTGTGCGGCTTGCCATGGCATCGGCTATCGGGGGCGCGTCGGCATCCATCAGGTGATGCCCGTTTCCGACGCGATGCGCGAGCTGATCGTCGCAAGCGCGGGTGCGCACGAGCTGGCCCGCCTCGCGCAGACCGAACAGGTCGCGACATTACGCGACGCGGCGCTAGCGCGCGTACGCGACGGCACCACCAGTCTCGCCGAAGCGCTCGCCGCCACGGAGGTCGCATGAGTACCGCCGCGCAGTCACCGACACGGCCCGTCTCAGCCGACCTGCGCTTCAGATGGCGCGGCGTCGACGCGGACGGCAAGCGCCATAGCGGCACGCTGATCGCGCCCGACGCGAGCGCCGCCCGCACGCTGCTCAAACGCGACAGCCTCTTTATCGTCGAACTCGCAACGCAAGGCCCGGCGCCACGCCCGAAGAGCAGCGCGGCCGATGTCACGCTGTTCACGCGGCAACTTTCCAGTCTCCTGCGTGCCGGCTTGCCGCTCGCGCCCGCGCTCGAACTGCTCGCACAGACGCCGACGTCGGGGCAGCGGCAAGGCATGCCGCGCATCGTCGGCACGGTCGCGCGCGACATCACCGCCGGCCTGCGGTTTTCGGCGGCCTTGGAGCGGCACCCGGCGCAGTTCAATGCGCTGTATTGCCAACTCGTCGAGGTGGGCGAAGCGGCGGGCGCGCTCGTCACCGTGCTCGCCCGCCTCGCCGACGATCGCGAACGCGCCGCCGCACAGCGTGCAAAGGTGCGCGCGGCTCTCACCTATCCAGTCGCGATCCTGCTACTCGCGATCGCGATAACCGCCGCGTTGCTGGTGTGGGTCGTGCCGACGTTCAAGCAGATCTTCGATGGCTTCGGCGCCAAGCTGCCCGCGCCGACGCAGTTCGTGCTGGCGCTCTCGGCGGGTGCCGCGCGCTGGAGTGTGCCGCTGTTCGTGCTGATGCTCGCAATGAGCTCGGCCATCACATTCGTGCTGCGTCGATCAATAAGCGCGCGCATCCGCTTCGCTCGCCTGTCGCTCAACCTGCCAGTGGCCGGCCCGCTGCTGCGCACGCTGTGCGCAGCGCGGTGGAGTCGCGCGCTCGGCACCCTGCTGTCCGCCGGCACACCGCTCGCCGACGCGTTCGATTCGCTGACGCAGGCAACCGGCAATGCCTTCTTCGATCGCGCGACCGCGAGCATCGCCATCAGACTGCGGCGCGGCGAAAGGCTCGCCGCGGCGATGCGCGCGGCCCGCTGCTTTCCTGCCGAGGTCGTGCAGCCCGTTGCGGTCGCCGAGGAATCCGGCGCGCTCGACAGCATGCTGCTCGATGTCGCGTCACTTGCGGATCGCCAGGTCGACGACAGGATCGGCACGCTATCGAGCCTGTGCGAACCGCTCGTGATCGTCGTGCTCGGCACGCTGGTCGGCGGCCTCGTAATCGCGATGTATCTTCCCATTATTCAACTCGGCAACGTGGTGTAGCATCGCAGCCGAATCCAATTCATCCAGGCTCCTCCACCGCTCGTGCCACAAACTTCCTCCAGCCTGCTCGCGGGCTTACTGCCAGGCCGCTTTGCAGGCGATATCGGCCTCGCGCTCGCGAGTCTGCCCTCCGGGGTGCAGATCGCGTTCGCGATCGTGCTCGGCCTCGTGATTGGCAGCTTCCTGAACGTGGTCGTGCATCGGCTGCCGATCATGCTCGAGCGTGCGTGGCGCGCCGAAATCAGCGAGGCCACCGACGCGCCGCAGCCCAGCGACGGACTGCCCGAGCGCTACAACCTGTGGGTGCCGCGTAGCGCGTGCCCGCATTGCGGGCACGTGCTGAGCGCGTGGGAAAACTTGCCGGTGCTGAGCTACCTGCTATTACGCGGCCGCTGTTCCGCATGCGGCACGCACATCAGCGCACGCTATCCGCTGCTCGAAACCGCGAGCGCAGCTTTCGCCGCGGGCGCACTGATGGCCTTCGGCCCGACGCTGATGGCACTCGCCGCGTTCGGCCTGTGCGCGACGTTGCTTGCGATGAGCGCGATCGATATCGACACGCATCTGCTGCCCGATTCCTTGACCCTGCCGCTGTTGTGGGCCGGCCTGATCGTCAATTTCAACGGCATGTTCACGAACCTGCATGATGCGGTGCTCGGGGCTATCTTCGGATATCTGGTGTTATGGGCCGTGCATTGGGCGTTCAGGCTCGTGCGCGGTATCGAAGGCATGGGCTATGGCGACTTCAAACTGCTCGCGGCGCTCGGCGCGTGGCTCGGCTGGCCAGCGCTGCCGCAAATCGTGCTGGTCGCCGCGGTGGCCGGTGCCGTGATCGGCCTCGCGGCGACGTGGCGCGGCCGTATGCGCTTCGAGGAGCCGCTGCCGTTCGGGCCATTTCTTGCGGCGGGCGGTGCGCTCACGCTATTTGCCGGCACGCCGCTTTACCTTGCTTTGGGAGGCTGAAGCATGTTCGTTGTGGGACTCACCGGCGGCATCGGTAGCGGCAAGTCGACGGTTGCCAATCTGTTCGCCGCGCGCGGCGTTCCGCTCGTCGATACCGACGTGATCGCGCATCGCATCACCGCGCCGCATGGCCTGGCGATGCCGCACATCGCCGCCGAATTCGGCGCGGAGTTCGTCGCCGCCGACGGCTCGCTCGATCGTGCGCGCATGCGCACGCTCGTGTTCAGCGACGACACCGCGCGCAAACGTCTCGAAGGCATCACGCATCCGCTGATTCGCGCGGAAACCGAGCGCGAAGAGCGCGAAGCGAAAGGGCCGTACGTGATCGTCGTAGTGCCGTTGCTGGTCGAGTCCGGGACCTGGAAGAACCGTGTGAATCGCGTGCTCACCGTCGATTGCAGCATCGACACGCAAGTCGCGCGGGTGATGAGCCGCAACGGCTTCAGCCGTGAGCAGGTGCTCGCGATCATCGCGCGCCAGGCCACGCGCGAAGCGCGCCTCGCCGCCGCCGACGACGTGATCGTCAATGACAACGCGCCGCCCCTGGAGCTCGAAGCGCAGGTGGACGCTCACCATCAAGCGTATCTGTCGCTCGCGAAGGGTGAGGCCGAGTCGTAGCGCGCGGAGGCCTCAGGTCCGCCTCGCTGCAAGCATCAAGCGCACGATGCCCTGTGAAGGCAGATACGCATCTTCGGCACGCGTCGTCACCGACACAATTGAACTTTGCGCGCATGCGAGAGCCGAAGCGCTCATAACACCGGGAACTGACAAAAAAGTTGCGAAAGCACGCGGAAAGCGTGCGTGATTGCCTGGGTAGTCCCACGGCATTAGAATGTTTTGCATTCCTGTCACCGACCACGCCCGAGGCGAGCCCGCTTGATCCTTTACGAGTACCCCTTCAATGAGCGAATCCGGACGCTGTTGCGGCTCGAAGATCTGTTCGAGCGCTTCACGTTCTTTCTGACTCAGGAAGACGCGCGGGAACATCACGTCGCACTGACAACGTTGTTCGAAATCTCCGAAGTAGCTGGCCGCGCGGATCTGAAGTCGGATCTGATGAAAGAACTCGAACGCCAGCGGCAAACGCTCGCGCCGTTTCGCGGCAATCCGGGCATCGAGCAGAACGCGCTCGAAGCGGTACTCGGCGAGATCGAGCAGACGCTTGCGGGGCTCACGCAGATGCAAGGCAAAACCGGCCAGCATCTTGCAGACAACGAATGGCTCGCAAGCATTCGCAGCCGCGCGATCATCCCCGGCGGCACCTGCAAATTCGACCTGCCCTCGTATTACGCGTGGCAACAGTTGCATCCCGATCAGCGTCGCCAGGACATCGCCAAGTGGGTCACGCCGCTTTTGCCGCTGCGCGACGCGGCCACGATCGTACTGCGGCTCGCGCGCGAGTCGGGCCAGGCGTCGAAGGTGATGGCGATGCAAGGCAGCTATCAGCAAATGCTGTCGGGCCGCTCGTATCAATTGATGCAGGTTCGTGTCGCGCCCGAATTGCGCGTGATTCCCGAAGCGAGCGCCAACAAGTACATGCTGTGGGTGCGCTTCACGGTGCAGGACGGCGATCTGCGGCCGCGCGCGGTCGACGTCGACGTGCCGTTCCAGCTCACGCTCTGCAGCCTGTAACCGCCTGACAATCGCCGCGCACCGAGCAGCGCACACCGGATTTGACCGAACGCGCCTTTGAAGAGGCGCGAAATAGCCCTATATTCGTTACTTGTTCCGTTTGCGATTGACCGCCCGACCGTATGCCTACCGTCGTCAAATGTCCTACCTGCGGTAAAGATGTCCGCTGGACCCCTGAGAGCCGTTTCCGTCCTTTCTGCTCCGAGCGCTGCAAGCAGATCGATCTCGGCGCATGGGCCGCCGAAAAATACAAGATCGGCGGCAATGAACAGGAAGGGTCTTCGTCCGAAGAGGAACCGCCGCGCGGCGACTACAACCCGCACTGAGCGCGCCAGTAAAAAAGCCACGCGAACCGCGACGCTGCCGAGACAGCGCCCGCTATCGCGTGGCTTTTTCAGTCGCTCTGTTTCAACCAATCACCTGTTCTCGGCCGCGAGCCACTCCAGCACCGGGATTGTGGCCGGCAGCAATGGCGAGACGTCCGCAGGCAAGCTCTGCCACACGAAGGCCTGGCCTTCACGCCCGTGCGGCTCGCCCGACCATTGCGTCACCTTGCAGAAGAAGAGGCGCACATAGGCGTGGGGATAATCGTGTTCGAGCGTATGCCACAAATGGCTCGCCTCGACCTCGATTCCCAGCTCCTCGTGCAGCTCGCGCGCAAGCGCGGCCTCGATCGATTCGCCCGCTTCCAGCTTGCCCCCCGGAAACTCCCAGTAGCCCTCGTACGGCTTGCCCGCCGGACGCTGCGCGAGCAGATAGCGGCCATCCGGCTGCACCAGCACGCCGACCGCGACTTCGGTGACGGGACGGCCGGCGCCGTTGGTCCCGGCACTATCGCCCACGTTTTTGGTAGCGTCACTCATGCCGGCGTCTTACGGCCGGACCAGTCGCGCGCAAACTGCCACGCGACCCGCCCCGAGCGCGAACCGCGTTCGAGCGCCCACACGAGCGCATCGCCGCGCGCCGATTCGATCTCGGCGTCGTCGCAACCGAAATGACGCAGCCAGTGCGCGATGATCGTCAGATAGTCGTCCTGCTTGAACGGATAGAAGCTGACCCACAGCCCGAAACGCTCCGACAGCGAAATCTTCTCTTCGACCAATTCACCCGGATGAATCTCGCCGTCCGACGTGTGCTTGTAAGTCTCGTTGTCGCTCATGTACTCGGGCAGCAGATGGCGGCGGTTCGACGTCGCGTAGATCACCACGTTGTCGGACTGCGCGGCGACCGAGCCATCGAGCGCGACCTTCAGCGCCTTGTAGCCCGACTCGCCTTCTTCGAACGACAGGTCGTCGCAGAACACGATGAAGCGCTCCGGGCGCTTCGCGATCAGATCGACGATGTCGCCGAGGTCGTGCAGATCGTCCTTGTCCACTTCGATCAGACGCAGGCCGTCTTTCGCGTACGCGTTCAGACACGCCTTGATCAGCGACGACTTGCCGGTGCCCCGCGCGCCCGTCAGCAGCACGTTGTTGGCCGGCTGGCTGCGCACGAACTGGCGCGTGTTCTGTTCGATCAGCCCTTTCTGGCGATCGATGTTCTGCAGGTCGTCGAGCGTGATCGACGAAATGGCGGGCACCGGCTGCAGGTAGCCGCGCCCCTGGCGCTTGCGCCAGCGAAAAGCGACCGCGGCCGACCAGTCGATGTCCGGCGTGGCGGGCGGAAGCATCGCTTCCAGGCGGCCGAGCACGGCTTCGGCCCGGGTCAGAAACTGTTCGAGTTTGTCCATGGTAAGTGGGCGGCCAGCGGCCGCGCTTTGAACCTGATTACGAGCGGTAGTCGGCGTTGATGCTCACGTAGTCGTGCGACAGATCGCAGGTCCAGATCGTGGCTTGCGCATTGCCGCGTCCGAGCACGACGCGAATGCCGATCTCGCTCTTTTTCATCACGCGCTGGCCGTCTTCTTCGCGGTAGGCCGGGTTGCGGCCGCCGGCAGTCGCGACCAGCACGTCGTCTAGATACAGATCGATCTTGCCGACGTCGAGATCGTCCACGCCGGCATAGCCGATGGCCGCGAGAATGCGGCCGAGGTTCGGGTCCGATGCGTAGAAGGCCGTCTTCACGAGCGGCGAGTGGCCGATCGCGTAGGCGATCTGGCGGCATTCGCCGACGCTCGAGCCGCCCTCGACATGCACGGTCATGAACTTGGTCGCGCCTTCACCATCGCGCACGATCAGTTGCGCGAGGCTCTGCGCGACCTCGGTCACCGCGTCGCGCAGCGCTGCATAAGCGGGCGAATCGGTGGACGTGATCGCGGGCAGGCTCGATTTGCCCGACGCGATCAGGATGAACGAATCGTTGGTCGACGTATCGCCATCGATCGTAATGCAGTTGAACGAGCGGTCCGCGACGTGCTTCACGAGCTCGTCGAGCACGGGCTGCGCGACAGCCGCGTCGAACGCGAGGAAGCCGAGCATGGTCGCCATATTCGGCTTGATCATGCCGGCGCCCTTGCTGATGCCGGTCAGTGTGACCGTGTGGCCGTCGATCGTGACTTGGCGCGAGCTCGCCTTCGGCAGCGTGTCGGTCGTCATGATCGACTGGGCCGCGTCGTACCAGTTCGCTTCCTTGCGGTTCGCGAGCGCGGCCGGCAAACCGGCCTTCAGACGATCGACCGGCAGCGGTTCGAGAATCACGCCCGTCGAGAACGGCAGCACCTGCTCGGGCCCGATGTCGGCGAGACGCGCGAGTTCCGCGCAGGTTTCGCGCGTCGCCGCGAGGCCCTGCTCACCGGTGCCCGCGTTCGCGTTGCCGGTGTTGATCACCAGCGCGCGAATCGGCTTGCCGCCCGCGCGCACGCGCTGCAGGTTCTCCCGGCAGACCGTGACGGGCGCCGCGCAGAAGCGATTCTGCGTGAACACGCCGCCTACCGTCGCGCCTTCGTCGACGGAAATGACGAGCACGTCCTTGCGGTTCGGCTTGCGGATATGCGCTTCCGCCCAGCCTAGCGTGACGCCGGCGACGGGGTGGAGTTGAGCGGGATCGATCGATGGAAAGTTGACAGCCATGGTCGCGACCTGTCGAAGAAAATGCCGGCGGACGCCGGCATCGGGGAAACGGAACTGATGACCCGGGCGTGTTGCCGGGTCATCCGCGAAATCAAAACGGCCAAGCGGCACTCAAAAACGACGCGGCGCGCCCTGAAGCGCGCCGCGTCGGCAATTATGCGATCTTGCCGTGGCACTGCTTGTACTTCTTGCCGCTACCGCACGGGCACGGGTCGTTGCGGCCGACCTTCGGCACGTTATCGGTATGCATATGCACGGCCGCCTGCGGCGCTGCGCCGTGGCCATGGCTCATCGCGTCGCCGATCATCGCGGCGGTGGCCGCTTCGGCTGCAACCGGCGCGGCGGCGCCGGCTTCCGCGAACTCCGCATGACGGAACTCGACATTCTCCAGATGACCGCCCTGCTCTTCCATTTGCTCCGCGGCCGCTTCGAGCTGCTCCGGCGACTGGATCTGCACGTTCATCACGATGCGCGTAACTTCGAGCTTCACCGCGTCGAGCATCGCGGCGAACAGTTCGAACGCCTCGCGCTTGTATTCCTGCTTCGGGTTCTTCTGCGCATAGCCGCGCAGATGGATGCCCTGACGCAGATGATCGAGCGCGGCCAGATGCTCGCGCCACGCGCGGTCGAGCGTCTGCAGCATGATCGAGCGCTCGAACGCGCTGAACGATTCGCGGCCGACCAGCTGGACCTTCGCCTCGTACCCCTCGTCCGCGGCGGCTTCAACCGCTTCGAGAATCTCGTCCGGGCTGATCGAGTTCGACTCGTTGATCATTTCCTGGATCGCGAGGTCGAGCTGCCATTCGTTGCGCAGCACTTCTTCGAGCTCGGGCACGTCCCACTGTTCTTCGATGCTGCCCACCGGCACGAACTGATGCACGATGTCGCTGATCACACCGTGACGCATCGCGGTGATGGTTTCGGTGATGTCGTTCGCTTCGAGCAATTCGTTGCGCTGCTGGTAGATCACCTTGCGCTGGTCGTTCGACACGTCGTCGTATTCGAGCAATTGCTTACGAATATCGAAGTTGCGCGCCTCGACCTTGCGTTGCGCCGATTCGATCGAACGCGAGACGATGCCTGCTTCGATCGCCTCGCCTTCCGGCATCTTCAGACGGTCCATGATCGCGCGCACGCGGTCGCCCGCGAAAATGCGCAGCAGCGGATCTTCCAGCGACAGATAGAAGCGCGACGAACCCGGGTCACCCTGACGGCCAGCACGGCCGCGCAGCTGGTTGTCGATCCGGCGCGACTCATGACGCTCCGTGCCGATGATGTGCAGACCGCCCGCGGCCTTCACCTGATCGTGCAGCGTCTGCCATTCGTCATGCAGCTTCTGGATGCGGCGTTGCTTTTCGTCGTCGGAGAGCGTTTCGTCCTGCTCGATGAACGACGCCTGCTTTTCCGCGTTGCCGCCGAGCACGATGTCCGTGCCACGGCCGGCCATGTTGGTTGCGATCGTGATGCGTTGCGGACGGCCCGCTTCGGCGACGATCGCCGCTTCGCGCGCGTGCTGCTTCGCGTTCAGCACTTCGTGCGGCAAGCTGGCCTGCTTCAGCAGATGCGACAGCAGCTCCGAGTTCTCGATCGACGTCGTGCCGACCAGCACCGGCTGACCGCGTTCGTAGCACTCGCGGATGTCGCGGATCACCGCGTCGTAGCGTTCCTTCGCGGTCTTGTAGATCTGATCCTGCTTGTCGATCCGCTTGGGCGGACGGTTGGTCGGGATCACGACCGTTTCGAGACCGTAGATCTCGTTGAATTCGTACGCTTCGGTGTCGGCCGTGCCGGTCATGCCGGCCAGCTTCGCGTACATGCGGAAGTAGTTCTGGAACGTGATCGACGCGAGCGTCTGGTTCTCGCTCTGGATCTTCACGTGCTCCTTCGCCTCGACCGCCTGGTGCAGACCGTCAGACCAGCGGCGGCCGGCCATCAGACGGCCGGTGAATTCGTCGACGATGATCACTTCGCCGTTCTGCACGACGTAGTGCTGATCCTTGAAGAACAGCGTGTGCGCGCGCAGCGCCGCGTACACGTGGTGCATCAGCGTGATGTTCTGCGGCGCGTACAGGCTTTCGCCCTCGCCGATCAGGCCCCACTCGGAGAGCAGGCGCTCGGCCTTTTCGTGACCCGACTCGGTCAGGAACACCTGACGGCCTTTTTCGTCCAGCGTGTAGTCGCCCGGCTTCTCGACGCCGGTGCCGTCCGCCTTCTCTTCGCCGATCTGGCGCTCGAGCAGCGGCGGCAGCGCGTTCATGCGCACGTAGAGTTCGGTGTGATCTTCGGCCTGGCCGGAGATGATCAGCGGAGTACGCGCTTCGTCGATCAGAATCGAGTCCACCTCGTCGACGACCGCGAAGTTCAGGCTACGCTGCACGCGCGCGTCGGTCTCGTACACCATGTTGTCGCGCAGATAGTCGAAGCCGAATTCGTTGTTGGTGCCGTAGGTGATGTCGGCGGCGTACGCTTGCTGCTTCGCCGTGTGCTCCATCTGCGACAGGTTGATACCGACCGACAGACCGAGGAAGTTATAGAGACGCGCCATCCATTCGGCGTCGCGCTGCGCGAGGTAGTCGTTGACCGTGACCACGTGGACGCCGCGGCCCGACAGCGCGTTCAGGTAGACCGGCAGCGTCGCGACGAGCGTCTTGCCTTCGCCGGTGCGCATTTCGCTGATCTTGCCGTAGTGCAGCGCCATACCGCCGATCAGCTGCACGTCGAAGTGGCGCATCTTCAGCACCCGCTTGCTGGCCTCGCGGCAGACCGCGAACGCCTCCGGCAGGATCTTGTCGAGCGATTCGCCGCTCGCGACGCGCTGGCGGAATTCACCCGTTTTGGCGCGCAGTTGGTCATCCGTCAATTGCTCGATCTGCGGCTCGAGCGCATTGATCGCCGCGACGGTCTTTTGATATTGCTTGACAAGCCGCTGATTACGGCTGCCAAAAATCTTCTGTAGAAAACCGGTGGTCATCGGATCGGTGTCTGCGTCGCGGCTTCGGCTGGCTCGCGGTGTGCGCTACATGCACACCGCGCCTGGGTCGGAAAGTCCTCGGCGGCTTAGTCCAAGAGTGAATTCGAATCGGGCATTTTAGCACGCGCCTCCGGCTGCGCTCGTGTCGGAGCCGTGGCGGCGCTGGCTCTGGCCGGCCCCGCCGGGCAACCTTCGGCGCGGCGCGGACCGGCATCGCAAGCTGCCCGCGCGGTACAATCGCGGCGTGAGCGCGCATGGGGCGAGCTCACGTGTCAATGCCAAACATGAGCCGTTTTTCGTCCTTTTCAAGGCCGCCGAAGCAGTTCGATCTGCGCCGCCCGCAACCGCTCGCCGAGGTTCTCGGCCGCACGGACGCGTTCGCGGCGCTGCGCGCGGGCGTCGAGCAGATCGCCGCGCTCGAGAAGGACCTGCGCGAGCTTTTGCCCGATTATCTGGCGACGAGTGTCGAGCCCGGCTTCATCAAGGAAGGCGTGCTGGCGCTATTCGCCGCGCACAACGCGCTTGCGGCGCGTCTGCGGCATCTGGAGCCGCGGCTGCTGGTGGATCTGCAGCAGCGTGGCTGGCCCGTGCAGTCGCTGAAAATTCGCGTGCGGCCGCAGCCGCTGAAAGAACCGCCGCCCGTCAAGCAGGCGCGCATGACGCCGGCCGGCGCCGCCGCGCTGCAGGCGTTGAGCGAATCGCTCGAGCCGTCGCCGTTGCAGGAAGCGCTTGCGCGCATGGCCGCGCGGCATCGGCGCAATCGCTGAACGCTGAACGAAAAAAACGGCCCCGAAGGGCCGTTTTTCATTTGCCTACCTGTCACGCTGGCTTTATGCGAACGCCGTCTGCGTTTCGTACGCGAAGCCGCGCGGGGCCTTTTGCGTGTCGTCGAAAGTAACGATTTCGTACGAGTCTTCGTGCGCGAGCAGCTCACGCAGCAGCGCGTTGTTCAGGCCGTGGCCCGACTTGTACGCGGTGTACGACGCGAGCAGCGGGTGACCGACCACGTACAGGTCGCCGATCGCGTCGAGCATCTTGTGCTTGACGAACTCGTCGTCGTAACGCAGACCGTCGTTGTTCAGAATGCGGTACTCGTCGAGCACGATCGCGTTGTCCATGCTGCCGCCGCGCGCGAGGCCGAGCTCACGCATCATTTCCACTTCATGCGCGAAGCCGAATGTGCGGGCGCGCGCAATTTCGCGCACGTACGACGTGTTGGCGAAATCCACTTCCAGCGCCTGACCGGTTTTGTCGACGGCGGGGTGACGGAAGTCGATCGTGAACTTGAGCTTGAAGCCGAAATACGGATCGAGGCGCGCGAACTTGTCGCCGTCGCGGATTTCGACCGGCTTCGTGACCTTGATGAATTTCTTCGGCGCGTTCTGCTCTTCGATACCCGCCGACTGGATCAGGAACACGAACGAACCCGCGCTGCCGTCCATGATCGGGATTTCTTCGGCGGTGACGTCGACGTAAAGGTTGTCGATGCCAAGACCGGCGCAGGCGGACATCAGATGCTCGATGGTCGACACGCGCGCGCCGTCTTTCTGCAACACGGAAGCCAGACGCGTATCGCCAATCGCCATCGCCGACGCAGGAATGTCAACCGGCGTGGGCAAATCCACGCGCGAAAACACGATGCCAGTGTCCGGCCCCGCCGGACGGAGCGTCAGATTGACTTTACGGCCGGAGTGCAACCCGATGCCGACAGTCTTGACGATCGATTTAATTGTGCGCTGCTTCAACATGGTGGTCTTCTGTTCGATTGGAAATCCTAATCAGGATTTTTTATTCCATAGCCGCAATTATACTCCAATCCCCAGACCAGCGTCTTTGCGGGGAACGTGACAATCTGTTTCGCTGCATTACCCATTGGGCTTAGCGACGGAAAGCGTGACGGGCCGATGCCCCGGAACGGAGGCGTTTCCGGTCATCGGCCCGCGTAACGGCCTGTCACAAAAGCGTCGTAATCACCGTTGCCGTCGCGCCACGCGACATGAGCACGCGGGCCGCGGCGAAGGTGCGACGTCAGCAACTAGCTCAACGTGGCGAGAATACTCGCTGCATCGCTGACTTCGAATTTGCCGGCAGCCTCGACGTTCAGCGTCTTGACCACGCCGTCGTCGACCACCATCGCGTAGCGCAGGGAACGAATCCCCATGCCGCGCGCCGACAGATCCTGCTCCAGACCAAGCGCCCGTGTAAAAGCCGCACTACCGTCCGCCATCATGCGCACCTTGCCCGAGGTGTGCTGATCGCGTCCCCACGCGCCCATCACGAACGCGTCGTTGACGGACACGCACCAGATTTCGTCGATGCCGGCAGCGCGCAACTGCTCGGCATGCTCGACATAGCCCGGTACATGTTTGGCCGAACAGGTCGGCGTGAACGCGCCGGGCAATCCGAAGATCACCACGCGTTTGCCCGCCGTCTGCTCGCGCACGTCGAAACTGTTCGGTCCGATCGTGCAGCCCGCCCGGTCGTCTTCGACATACTCGAAGAGCGTCGCGTCGGGCAGCTTTTCACCTTCCTTGATCATGCTCAGTCCTTTGCATCGATGCGAAGCACGCTCGCACGTCATCGTGTCGCAGTGAATATCGGTTCGGCCCTTTCAACTATAAGCCACACCGTGCGGCGACAGTCACTCCGTCCGCTTCGCGAATCCGCAGAGGGCAGTTGCCCCCGCCGCGAACCAGACGATACGCGACCTGCTTGCCGTTCACCCGCCACGCTCGTGCATTCGGCCGCCAGCGCTGCACCTGCGATGAGACTCGCAGCGCGGCAACGAAGCCTGCCCGTGCGCTCAGTCCGCCTGCTTGCGCAGGAATGCCGGAATGTCGTACGTATCGACGCCCTTTTCCTGCAGCGCCTGCACGTGCGAGGCCGCCGTGTCGCGCGACGTGCGCCACACCGCCGGCGTGTCGAGCGCGCCGTAGTCGGCCGTGCTGGCATGGCCTGCCGCCGGTGCATACGCTGCGTGCGCCATCGCGCCGACCGGCTGGTTGTCGGTGCCGGTGCGCAGCAGCGTCATCGGTGCCGATTGCTGCTTCTTCGCCGCACGGCCGAGACCCGTTGCCACGACCGTCACGCGCAACGCGTCGCCCATCGCATCGTCGTACACCGCGCCGAAGATCACGGTTGCATCTTCCGCGGCATAGCTCTTGATCGTGTTCATCACTTCGCGCGTTTCCGACAGACGCAGCGAACGGCTCGAGGTGATGTTGACCAGCACGCCACGCGCGCCCGACAGATCGACGCCTTCCAGCAGCGGGCTCGCGACGGCCTGCTCGGCCGCGAGACGCGCGCGATCGACACCGGCCACCGTCGCCGTGCCCATCATCGCCTTGCCTTGCTCGCCCATCACGGTCTTCACGTCTTCGAAGTCGACGTTCACGAGACCGTCGACGTTGATGATTTCCGCAATACCCGCGACCGCGTTGTTCAGAACGTCGTCAGCGCACTGGAAGCACTTGTCCATCTCGGCGTCGTCGCCCATCACCTCGAACAGCTTGTCGTTCAGCACGACGATCAGCGAGTCGACGTGATCCTCCAGTTGTTGCGAACCGGCCTCCGCCACGCGCATGCGCTTGCCGCCTTCGAATTCGAACGGCTTGCTGACGACGCCAACGGTCAGAATACCCATTTCCTTTGCGATCTGCGCCACGACCGGTGCCGCGCCCGTGCCCGTGCCGCCACCCATGCCGGCGGTGATGAACACCATGTGCGCGCCGCGCAGTGCGTCGGCGATACGCTCGCGTGCTTCTTCAGCGGCGGCGCGGCCCATTTCCGGCTTGGCTCCTGCGCCCAGCCCCGTGTTGCCGAGCTGGATCACCGCGGTGGCGCGCGAGCGCGACAGAGCCTGCGCGTCCGTGTTCATCACGATGAAGTCGACGCCTTGCACGCCTTTGTTGATCATGTGCTGAACGGCATTGCCGCCAGCGCCACCGACTCCGACGACCTTGATGATGGTGCCGCTCGTTTCGGTTTCCAGCATCTGGAATTCCATGTTGCCTCCGTCAAGATAAAAAGTTACTGCCACTCGGCGTTATCCGGCAGGAGATCGGGCAACCTCCTGTCGCGCACCGGCCGCCGGCACCAGCGCGAATTTCTCGAAACCCCTGGTCAGAAGTTGCCGAGGAACCAGTCCTTCATGCGCGAGAACACCTGTCCCATCGACCCCGACTGCACCGCAACCTTGCGCCCGCGCATACGCTGCGAGCGCCCTTCGACGAGCAGGCCCATCGCCGTCGAATAGCGCGGATTGCGCACGACGTCGGCGAGACCGCCCGCGTACTCCGGCACGCCAATGCGCACCGGCTTCAGGAAAATGTCCTCACCGAGCTCGACCATGCCGATCATCATCGACGCGCCGCCCGTCAGCACGACGCCGGAGCTCAGCAGTTCTTCGTAACCCGACTCGCGCACCACCTGCTGCACGAGCGAAAACAGTTCTTCGACGCGCGGCTCGATCACGGCCGCCAGCGCCTGGCGCGACAGCGTGCGCGGACCGCGCTCGCCGAGACCCGGCACTTCGATCATCTCGTCCGGATCGGCGAGCGCCTGCTTGGCGATGCCGTAATCGACCTTGATGTCTTCGGCGTCCGGCGTCGGCGTGCGCAGCGCCATCGCGATGTCGCTGGTGATCTGGTCGCCGGCGATTGGAATCACGGCGGTGTGGCGAATCGCGCCTTCGCTGAAGATCGCGATGTCCGTCGTGCCGCCGCCGATGTCGACCAGCACCACGCCCAGTTCCTTCTCGTCTTCCGTCAGCACCGCGAGCGACGACGCGAGCGGCTGCAGGATCAGGTCGTTCACTTCGAGGCCGCAGCGGCGTACGCACTTGACGATGTTCTGCGCCGCGCTGACCGCGCCGGTGACGATATGCACCTTCACTTCGAGGCGGATGCCGCTCATGCCGATCGGCTCGCGCACATCTTCCTGACCGTCGATGATGAATTCCTGCGTGAGGATATGCAGCACCTGCTGATCGGTCGGGATGTTGATTGCCTTGGCCGTTTCGATCACGCGCGCGACGTCGGCCTGCGTGACTTCCTTCTCCTTGATCGCGACCATGCCGCTCGAATTGAAGCTGCGGATATGGCTGCCGGCGATCCCGGTGAACACGTTCGTGATCTTGCAGTCGGCCATCAGCTCGGCTTCCTCGAGCGCGCGCTGAATCGACTGCACGGTGGCTTCGATATTCACCACCACGCCCTTCTTGAGCCCCTTCGATTCGCTCTGGCCGAGACCGATCACCTCGTAGTGACCCTCGCCCTTCAACTCGGCGACGATGGCCACTACCTTCGACGTCCCGATGTCGAGGGCGACCAGCAGATCCTTATAGTCTTTACTCATAGCGTGCTCAGTGCGTGTGATGTCCGTTTACTTCTTGCCCTTGTCGGGTTCGCTGATGAAGCGCATGCCAGCGGCACGAATCGCGAAACCGTTCGGATAGCGCAAGTCCGCATTCTCGATATCCTTTCCCCAACGTTGCGTCACCGCGCCCCATGCCGCGGTCAGGCGTTTGCTGCGATCGGCCAGCGTGTCCTGATTGCGTTCGCGGCCCAGCTCCACCCGCGTGCCGTTCGACAGCTTCACCGTCCACGCATAGCGCGGCGACAGCGTCACTTCCTCGGGCGTCGCGTTGATCGCCGCGAACCACTTCTGAAAGTCGTGATACCGCGCGACGACTTCCTTCGCCGTACCGTCCGGGCCGTCGAACGCGGGCAGTTCTTCGTCGAGCTCGCCCTGGTTCGCGGTGAACAGCTCGCCGTCCGCGCTCACCAGCTGATCGCTGCCCCACGTCCCTAGCGGCTTGTACTCCTCGAGCGTGACAGCCAGTGCATTCGGCCACACGCGCCGCACGCTCGCGTGACGCACCCACGGCATCTGTTCGAACGCCTGCCGCGCGGCGTCGAGATCGACCGTGAAGTAGTTGCCCTTCAGGCGCCCCACCACGCCGGCGCGCACCGTCGGCGAATTGATGTGCTCGGTGTCGCCGTCGATCTGGATCTCGCGCAGCGCGAAATTCGGGCGCTGGATCAGCCAGTAACCGCCCGCCGCCAGCAGCACGAGCACCAGCAACGCGTGCAGCGCGTTGGTGGCGAGATTGAGCTGGCGAACGTTGTTCCACATGGTGTTGCTTGCGCTTACCCTGGTTAATCCTGCAGCGTCAGCGCCAACACGCCGACCACGAGTTCCTGATAGCTGATGCCGACCGCGCGCGCCGCTTTCGGCGGCAGCGAGTGATCGGTCATGCCAGGCGCCGTGTTCACTTCGAGGAAGTACGGCTTGCCTTCGCCATCGAGCATGAAGTCCGCGCGGCCCCAGTCGGTGCAGCCGAGCACGTCGAACGCGCGGCGTGCGAGCACTTTCAGGCGCGCTTCCTCTGCGGCGCCCAGACCGCACGGGATCAGATACTGCGTGTCGTTCGCGATGTACTTCGCGTGATAGTCGTAGAACTCGCCGGCCGGCACGATGCGGATCACCGGCAGATCCAGATTGCCGGCGATGCACGCGGTGTACTCGCCGCCGCCTTCGATGCTCTTCTCGACCACGACAATACGGTCGTACTTCACGGCCTCGATCAACGCGGCCGGCAGCGCGTCCGCGCTCTTCACCTTGATCACGGCGACGCTCGAACCTTCGCTCGCCGGCTTCACGAACAGCGGCAGACCGAGCTTCGCGACGATCTCTTTGGCGCGCGCCTCGTAGTCGTCACCGCGCAGCACCGCTTCGAACGGCGGCGTCGGAATGCCGAGCTGCTGCCACACGAGCTTGGTGCGGAACTTGTCGAGACCGAGCGCCGAGCCGAGCACACCGCTACCGGTGTAGCGGATGCCGTAAAAATCGAGCGCGCCCTGGATCTGCCCGTTTTCGCCGTAGCCGCCATGCAGCGCGTTGAACGCGCGCACGAAGCCCTCTTCCTTCAATGCCGACAACGGACGCTCGGCCGGATCGAACGGATGCGCGTCGACGCCGGCGTCGCGCAGACCTTGCAACACGAGGCGTCCGGAATTGAGCGACACTTCGCGCTCGGCGGAATTACCACCGAGCAGCACGGCCACCTTGCCGAATTGTTTGGCGAGTTGATCCTGATTAATACTGCTCATCTCACACCTTCAGTTCCTGAGCGAGGCGACCCGGCACACCGCCGATCGAACCCGCGCCCATCGTAATCACCACATCACCGTCGCGCACCACCGTAGAGAGCGCGTCCGGCACTTCATCGACCGTATCGACGAACACCGGCTCGACCTTGCCCGCGACACGCAGCGCGCGCGCCAATGCGCGGCCGTCCGCGGCGACGATCGGCGCTTCGCCGGCCGCATAGACTTCGGTCAGCACGAGCGCGTCGACGGTCGACAGCACTTTCACGAAATCCTCGAAGCAATCACGCGTACGCGTGAAGCGGTGCGGCTGGAACGCCAGCACCAGGCGCCGGCCCGGAAATGCGCCGCGCGCCGCCGCCACCGTGGCGGCCATTTCGACCGGGTGGTGACCGTAGTCGTCCACCAGCGTGTAGGAGCCCGCGGCCTGGCCGTCGCTGACGACCGGCACTTCGCCGTAACGCTGGAAGCGTCGGCCGACGCCGTTGAAATCCGCGAGCGCTCGCTGGATATCGGCATCTTTCACTTCAAGTTCAGTCGCAATTGCAATTGCGGCCAACGCGTTCTGCACGTTGTGCTCGCCCGGCAGGTTCAACGTGACGTCGAGCGGCGCCGCGTCTTCGCGCATCACGGTGAAATGCATGCGGCCTTCGCGCGCTTCGACGTTGACCGCGCGCACCTGCGCCTCGGCCGCGAAACCGTAGCGGATGATCGGCTTCGACACGAACGGCAGGATCTCCTTCACGTTCGGATCGTCGACGCACAGCACCGCGATGCCATAGAACGGCAGACGGTGCGTGAATTCGATGAACGCCTGCTTCAGACGCGCGAAGTCGTGACCATAGGTATCCATATGATCGGCGTCGATGTTCGTGATGACTTCGATCACCGGGAACAGGTTCAGGAACGACGCGTCCGATTCGTCCGCCTCGGCGACGATGAAGTCGCCGGTGCCCAGACGCGCATTCGCGCCCGCACTGATCAGCCGGCCGCCGATCACGAAGGTCGGATCGAGCCCGCCCGCGGCGAGCACGCTCGCTACCAGCGACGTGGTCGTGGTCTTGCCGTGCGTGCCGGCGATCGCGATACCCTGCTTCAGTCGCATGAGTTCCGCGAGCATCACCGCGCGCGGCACGATCGGAATGCGGCGATGACGCGCGGCCAGCACTTCCGGGTTGTCGCTGCGCACCGCAGTAGACACCACCACCGCGTTCGCGCCTTCGATGTTCTCCGCCGCGTGCCCGATCGAAATGCGCGCGCCGAGCCCGGCGAGGCGCTCGGTAACCGCGTTGCCCGACAGGTCCGAGCCGCTCACCTGATAGCCGAGATTGACGAGCACTTCGGCGATGCCGCTCATGCCGACGCCGCCGATGCCGACGAAATGAATGTGTTTGACGATGTGTTTCATTGCTTTCCTTCTGGGCTCACGCCCGCCATCGAAGCCGCGCCCGCCACCGTCGCGCAGATCTGCGCGACCTGTTCGGTGGCATCCGGTTTCGCGAGCGAGCGCGAACGCTCCGCCATTTCCGCGAGACTTTCCCGCGTCTGGCTGCGCAACCAGTCGGCGAGCTTTTCCGCCGACAGGTCGCGTTGTTGCACGACCAGCGCCGCGCCGTTGTCGGCGAGAAACGCTGCATTAGTGGTCTGGTGATCGTCGACCGCGTAGGGGAACGGCACGAACAGCGCCGCGACGCCGACCGCCGATATCTCCGACACCGTCATCGCGCCCGAGCGGCAGATCACCAGATCGGCCTGCGCATAGGCGCTCGTCATGTCGTCGATGAACGGCACGAGCGACACGTCCGCGCCTGCCTGCAAGCCTGCGGCCGCGTAGTTCTCGCGCAGCGCGTTGATATGCTTCGCACCCGCCTGATGCACGATGCGCGGTCTTTCATTGGGCGTTAACTGCGCGACCGCACGCGGCACGACTTCGTTCAACGCGGCGGCACCGAGACTGCCACCCACGACGAGCACGTTCAGCGGACCGTTACGCTGCGCGTAGCGTGCTTTGGGTGCATTCGCGCGCGCAAGTTCCTCACGAATCGGATTGCCGGTCCATTCGCCGTGCGGCAGCGCATTCGGAAACGCGACCAGAACGCGTTTCGCGAGCTTCGCGAGCACCTTGTTCGCGAGACCGGCGATCGAATTCTGTTCGTGCAGCACGAGCGGGCACCCGCTCAGCGCGGTCATCAGCCCGGCCGGGAACGTGATGTAGCCGCCCATGCCGAGCACGACGTCGGGTTTCACGCGACGCAGCACACTCAGGCTCTGCGTGCACGCGCGCAGCAGGTTGACCGGCAGCATCAGCTTGGTCTTCAGCCCCTTGCCCCGCACGCCGCCGAAGCGCACGTACTCCATCGGAATGCCGTGCTTCGGTACCAGCGTCGCTTCCATGCCCGCGGGGTTGCCGAGCCATACGACTTTCCAGCCCCATGCCTGCATCAGATGCGCGACCGCGAGCCCCGGGAACACGTGTCCCCCGGTGCCGCCGGCCATCACCATCAGCGTGCGTTGTGGCAGAGCCGTCATACCTTGCCCCCGCGCATCAACACACGATTCTCGTAATCCACTCGCATCAGCACGGCGATCGCGACACAGTTCAGCAAGATGCCCGACCCGCCGTAGCTGACGAGCGGCAACGTGAGGCCTTTGGTCGGCAGAAGACCGAGGTTCACGCCCATGTTGATGAAGGTCTGCGCGCCGAACCAGATGCCGACGCCCTTCGCGACCAGCCCCGCGAACGTGCGATCGAGCGCGAGCGCCTGGCGGCCGATCTCGAACGAGCGGCGCACGATCCAGTAGAACATCAGGATCACGACGAGCACGCCGACGAAACCCAGTTCCTCGCCGATCACCGCGAGAATGAAGTCGGTATGCGCTTCGGGCAGATAGTTAAGCTTCTCGACGCTGCCGCCGAGACCGACGCCAAACCACTCGCCACGCCCGAACGCGATCAGCGAGTGCGTCAGCTGATACGCCTTGCCCTGCGCGTAGCGATCGTCCCACGGATCGAGGTACGCGAAGATCCGCTCACGACGCCAAGGCGACGCCCACACCAGCAACGTGAACGTGCCCACCGCGGTCGCGACGAGACCGCCGAACAGCTTGCCGTTCACGCCGCCGAGGAACAGCACGCCCATCGCGATCGCCGCGATCACCATGAACGCGCCCATGTCCGGCTCGAGCAGCAGCAGCGCGCCGACCAGACCGACCGCGACCGCCATCGGCAGAAAGCCCTTGGCGAAGCTATGCATGTATTCCTGCTTGCGCACCGTGTAGTTCGCCGCGTAGATCGTCACCGCGAGCTTCATGATTTCCGACGGCTGCATGTTCGTGATGCCGAGCGGAATCCAGCGGCGCGCGCCGTTCACGCCCTTGCCGACGTGCGGGATCAGCACGATCACGAGCGCGACGAGCGAGATCAGGAAGAGCTTCGGCGCGTACTTGTCCCACGTCGAAATCGGAATGCGGAACGACGCGACGCCGACCGCCGCGCCCATCAGCACGAAGATGATCTGGCGCACGAGAAACGCCCAATCGCGGTACGACGAGTACTTCGGCGAATCGGGCATCGCGATCGACGCCGAGTACACCATCACGATGCCGAGCCCGAGCAGCGCGACGACCACCCACAGCAGCGAGTGATCGTAGTCGAGCATGCGCGAGCGCAGCGGCCGCACGCCGTTGACCGCGCTCGCCAGACCACTGCCGCCCGTGCGGGTGGAAGTGCGGCTAGACGTGCCTGCGGCGGCGCCGTTGCCGCCGGCGGCTTCGCGCGAGCCGAAACGTTCCGACCAGCTCATATCATCGTCCCCCGTTCGGCAGCGATCTCTTCGACCGTGCTGCGGAATACCGCCGCGCGGTGTGCGTAACCCTTGAACATGTCGAAGCTCGCGCACGCGGGCGACAACAGCACCGCGTCGCCGGGCTGCGCGATGGCAGTGGCTGCGCGTGTCGCTTCTTCGAGCGTCGCGTGATCGGTCATCGCGACGCCGCAATGTTCGAGCGCCGCGCGAATCTGCGGCGCGTCACGGCCGATCAGCATCACCGCGCGGCACCAACGCATCACCGGCGCGGCGAGCGGCTCGAATTCCTGGCCCTTGCCGTCGCCGCCCGCGATCAGCACGACGCGTTGCGCGAGACCATCGAGCGCGGCGACCGTCGCGCCGACGTTGGTGCCCTTGCTGTCGTCCACGTAGTCGATGCCGTCGATCGACGCGATCAGTTCCACGCGATGCGGTTCGCCGCGGTATTCGCGCAGGCCGTGCAGCAGCGGCGCGCCGGGCAGACCGATCGCACGCGCGAGCGCGTACGCGGCTAATGCGTTGGCGGCGTTGTGCAGGCCGCGGATGCGCAGCGCGTCGGCGGGCATCAGACGCTTCAGCGCGATGTCGGGCGTTGCGGCTGCTTCGTTCTTGCGACGGCGCTTCGGCGTGGATTCGTCGGTCGCATCACGATCTTGTGCTTCGACGAGCCACACCATGCCGTTGTCGCGCAACAGGCCGTAGTCACCGTCGTTCTTCGGCTCGGTCACGCCGAACGTGATGACCTCCGCCTCGCCGCTGGTGGGCGCGAGCGACATCACACGGGCGTCGTCGCGATTCAGCACGCGCACCGTTCGGGGACCGAAGATGCGGCCCTTCGCGGCCGCGTACGCATCGAGTCCGCCGTGCCAGTCCAGATGATCCTGCGTGATGTTCAGCACGACCGCCGCGTCCGGCGTAAAGGTATGCGAGGTCTCCAGCTGGAAGCTCGACAGTTCGAGCACCCACACGTCGGGCAGCGCGGTCTGATCGATCGCTTCGGACAGCTTGTCGAGCAGCGACGGGCTGATGTTGCCCGCCACCGCGACCTTCTTGCCCGCGCGTTCGCACAGCAGGCCGGTCAGGCTCGTCGTCGTGGTCTTGCCGTTCGTGCCGGTGATCGCGATCACCTTCGGCGCGTAGCCGGACTCGCCGAGCGCGCGCAGCGCCTGCGAAAACAGTTCGAGTTCGCCCCACACCGGAATGCCCCGCTCGCGCGCCGCCGTGATCAGCGGCAGCAGATCGGCGGAGAGCGGCGACAGCCCCGGGCTGATCGCGACCAGTTCGACACCTTCGAGCAGCACCGGCGAAAACGGACCGCCGACGAAATCGGCATCGACACCATGCGCTTCGAGCGCGGACAGGTTCGGCGGCACTTCGCGCGTATCTGCCACGCGCAGCCGACAGCCGTGCCTGGCGCACCAGCGCGCCATCGCGAGACCGGATTCACCCAGTCCCAGCACGAGCACCATCGGCTTTTGCCGATCCCGAAACTTCTCGCCGAACATCGCCTGCTTCCTTAAATACTGCTGCTTAACGCAATTTGAGAGTGGACAAACCGAATAGGCACAACATCAACGTGATGATCCAGAACCGCACGACCACCTGGGTTTCCTTCCAGCCCGACAATTCGAAATGATGATGCAGCGGCGCCATCTTGAAGAACCGCCGCCCTTCGCCGTAACGGCGCTTCGTGTATTTGAACCACGTGACCTGCAGCATCACCGACAGCGTCTCCGCAACGAAAATGCCGCCCATGATGAACAGCACGATTTCCTGACGCACGATCACCGCGACCGTGCCGAGCGCGCCGCCGAGTGCGAGCGCGCCTACGTCGCCCATGAACATCTGCGCCGGGTGCGTGTTGAACCACAGGAACGCAAGCCCCGCGCCACCCATCGCCGAACAGAAGATCAGCAATTCGCCCGCGCCGGGAATGTGCGGAAACAGCAGGTATTTCGAGTAGACCGAGCTGCCCATCACGTACGCGAACACACCGAGCGACCCGCCGACCAGCACGACCGGCATGATCACGAGGCCGTCGAGGCCGTCGGTCAGATTCACCGCGTTGCTCGCGCCGACGATCACCAGATACGTCAACACGATGAAGCCCCACACGCCGAGCGGATACGTGATCGACTTGAAGAACGGCAGCAACAGGTCGGCGCGCGCGGGCAGGCCCATCGACAGGCCACTGCGCACCCACGCCATGAACAGGTCGAACACGCGCACGTTGCTCGCCTCGGACACGCTGAATGCGAGATACACCGCCGCGAACAGGCCGATCACCGATTGCCAGAAATACTTCTCGCGCGATGACATGCCGCGCGGGTCCTTGTAGACGACCTTGCGGTAGTCGTCGACCCAGCCGATCACGCCGAAGCCGAACGTGACGAGCATCACGATCCAGATGAAGCGGTTGGTCAGATCGGCCCACAGCAGCGTGGCCACACCGATGCCGAGCAGGATCAGCACGCCGCCCATCGTCGGCGTGCCCGATTTGACGAGGTGAGTTTGCGGGCCGTCCTTGCGAACGGCCTGGCCGACCTTCATCGCGGTCAGCTTGCGAATGACCGCCGGGCCGCAGACGAGCCCGATCAACAACGCGGTGATGGTCGCCATCACCGCGCGAAACGTCAGATAACTGAACACGCGCAAGAAGCTTGCGTCATTCTGCAGCCATTGCGCCAGCGCCAGTAGCATGCCTGGATCCTTCTTTTAATGTGCGGCGGGCGTCGAGCCCGCGGCGTTGGGTTGTGGACTCGTAACGGCGTCCACCACGCGCTCCATTTGCATGAAACGCGAGCCTTTCACGAGAAGCGTTGCGGCAGCGCCGAAACCGGCCTGCTGCAATTGCGCGACCAGCGCGCCGACATCGGCGACGTGGTGCGCGCCCGCGCCGTATGCGATGCAGGAGTCGCGCGAGGCGTCGCCCATCGCGTACAGCGCGTCGATACCGCGCTCTTTCGCATACGCGCCGATTTCGCGGTGAAACGCCGGGCCGTTGTCGCCGACTTCGCCCATGTCGCCCATCACGAGCACACGCGGCGATTCACGCGACGCGAGCACGTCGATTGCGGCGCGCATCGAATCGGGATTCGCGTTGTAGGTGTCGTCGATCACGGTTGCGCCCGCGAGCGAGCCGAGCGCGGCCTGCTTGACCTGCAGACGGCCCTTCACCGGGCCGAACGATTCGAGTCCGCGCTGGATCGCGTCGAGCGACACACCCGCGGCCAACGCGGCCGAGGTCGCCGCGAGCGCGTTGTGCGCGTTGTGATCGCCGAGCACCTGCAGCGTGATGTCGAGATGGCCTTGCGGCGTGTCGATGCTCAAACGCTTGCCGTCGAAGGTGCCCTGCACCGCGGCTTCGGTCGTGCGCTCGGCGCTGTTCAACGCGAAATCGATGATGCGGTTGCCGGTGGCGGCGACGCGCCAGATGCTCGCGTACGCGTCGTCGGCGGGGAACACTGCCGTGCCTTCGGGCGACAGCGCATGAATCACGCTCGCGTGTTCGAGCGCGACCGCTTCGACGGTCGCCATGAATTCCTGGTGCTCGCGCTGCGCGTTGTTGACGACGGCGACCGTCGGCTCGGCGAGCTTCGCGAGCAGTTCGGTTTCGCCCGGATGATTCATGCCGAGCTCGACCACCGCGAGCCGATGCGCGGCATGCAGACGGAACAGCGTGAGCGGCAGGCCGATGTCGTTGTTGAAATTGCCAGCGGTCGCGAGACGCGCGTCCGTGCCGACCGCGGCCGCGAAGATCGACGCGATCATTTCCTTGACCGTGGTCTTGCCGTTGCTGCCCGTGACCGCGACGAGCGGCAGGTCGAACTGACGACGCCAGCCGCGCGCGAGCGCGCCGAGCGCTGCGCGCGTATCAGCGACGCGGATCGCCGGCACGCTCCAGTTCTCCGGCGTGCGCGCGACCAGCACGGCCGCGACGTTGCGCTCGGCGACTTGCGGCAGGAAGTCGTGCGCGTCGAATCGATCGCCCTTGATCGCGATGAACAGATCGCCGGGGCCGGCGCTGCGGCTGTCGGTCGACACGCGTTCGAACCGCACGCTTTCGTCGCCGGTGACGCTCGCGCCGGGAATCTGCGCGGCGGCTGCACGTAGCGAGAACATCGTCATTCGCCACCTCCGCGAGTTTGCGTGGCCCGCGCGGCGAGCGCGAGGCGGGCGTGGTCCTGATCGGAGAAAGCGCGTTTCTTGCCCATGATTTCCTGTGTGGCTTCGTGCCCCTTGCCGGCCAGCACGATTACGTCTTCACGCGCGGCGCCGCGGATCGCCTGCAGGATCGCGCTCGCGCGGTCTTCGACGCGGCGCGCCTGCGACGCATCCTGCATGCCCGCCGCAATTTGCTCGATGATCGCGAGCGGATCTTCGCTGCGCGGGTTGTCGCTCGTCACGACGACGTTGTCCGCCAGCCGCTCGGCGATCGCGCCCATCAGCGGACGCTTGGTCGCATCGCGGTCGCCGCCGCAGCCGAACATGCAGACGAGTTCGCCGCCGCGCGCGGTCGCGATCGGGCGCAGGGCCTCGAGCGTTTTTTCGAGCGCGTCGGGTGTGTGCGCGTAATCGATCACGACGAGCGGCTCGTCGTTTTGCAGTCGGCCGCCCAAACGCTGCATGCGGCCGTTCACCGGTTCCAGCTTGGCGAGTTCGGCGAGCGCCGCGTCGAACGGCACGTCGGCGGCGAGCAGCACGCCGAGCACCGCGAGCAGATTGCTGACGTTGAAGAGGCCGAGCGTTTGCACTTCGACGTCGGCGTTGCCCCAGTCCGACGTGCTCAGATGAAACGCGGTGCCGGTCGCGGTCGCACGCACGTTCGATGCGGTCAGCCACGCGTCCGCTTCTGGCGCATTCGTGGCGCCGGCGTCGCCGTGCTCGCCATCGATGCCATAAGCGATGGTGCGAGCGTGACCACGCGTGCTCGCGAGCAAACGCCGGCCGGCGGCATCGTCGCGATTGATCACGGCCGCGCGCAGCTCTGGCCATGCGAACAGGCGCGCCTTGGCGGCTTCATAGGCCTCGAACGTGCCGTGATAATCGAGATGGTCCTGCGTCAGATTCGTGAACACCGCGATGTCGAAAGCGGTGCCGTTCACGCGCCCCTGATGCAGCGCATGCGACGACACTTCCATCGCCACCGCCTGCGCGCCCGCGTCACGCAATTGCGCGAGGCTGCGCTGCAATTGCGGCGCGTCGGGCGTCGTGAAGCCGGTGTGCACGAGCTGGCCAACGAGGCCGGTGCCGAGCGTGCCGACGATCGCACAGCGCGTGCCGCGCGCGGACAGCGCCGCGGCGACCCATTGGCTGCAAGACGTCTTGCCGTTCGTGCCGGTGATGCCGACCGCGAGCATCGCGTCGCTCGGATCGCGATACCACGCGCTCGCGATCGTGCCGGCGAGTTCGTTCAATGCCGGTACCGCATGCGCGACGGACGCGTCGAGCTTGCCGGCGAAGCCTTCGGGTTGCACGAGCACGGCGGCCGCGCCGCGCTCGATCGCCGCGTCGATGAACGCGCGATTGTCCGCGCCATCGACCGCGTACGCGAAGAACGCGTCGCCGGCCGCGAGCGAGCGCGTGTCGGCGTGCAGATGCGCGCCTGGCTGCACGTGCGCGTGCAGCCAGGCGAGGGCGTCGGCGATCTGCCGGTGCGCTGGATGTTGCTCGCGCAGCGCGCTCATCGCTCGACTCCTGGATGGGTTTTCGGGTTGGCGGAAATGGTCATCTTCTTCACGCCGGGGTTCGTCGGCAGCTTCTTCGCCCCGGCCGGCGCGGACGGGGCGCCGGGCGCGGGCGGGGCCGAATCGTCGGACACCACCATCTGCTTGACGGGCATGTCGGGCGGCACGTTCAGCGCGCGCAGCGTATCGCCGACGATGCCCGAGAACACCGGGCCCGACACCTGGCCGCCAAAGTGGCTACCCGCCGTCGGCTCGTCGACCGACACGGCGACGACGATGCGCGGATTCGGCATCGGCGCCATGCCGACGAACGACGCGCGATATTTGGAGTGGTCGTAGCCGTGCGGCCCGTGCTTGTACGCGGTACCGCTCTTGCCGCCGACGCGATAACCGGGCACCGCCGCATCCGGCGACGTGCCTTGCGCGGACACGACGGTTTCGAGCATCGCGCGCACTTCGCGCGCGGTGGCAGGCGAAAAGATCTGCGGACCAGTGGCCGGCTGGTCGCCCGGCGCATGGAAAATCGTCACCGGCATGATCTGGCCGTCGTGCGCGATCGCGGTGTACGCGCGGCCGAGCTGGAACAGCGACACCGACAGGCCGTAGCCGTACGACATCGTCGCCTGCTCGATGCGGCGCCAGCTCTTCCACGGACGCAGGCGGCCCGCCGCCGCGCCAGGAAAACCGACCTTCGGCGCCTGGCCGAGACCGATGCTGGTATACATATTCCACATTTCTTCGGGCCGCAGCTGCATCGCGATCTTGGTCGCGCCGATGTTGCTCGACTTCTGGATCACGCCGCCGACCGTCAGCACGCCGAAGCCGCTGTCGTCGGTAATCGGCGCGCCGTCGAGTACGAAGTGACCGTTGCCCGTATCTACCAGTGTAGTCGGCGTCACCCGGTGCAGATCGAGCGCGAGCGACACCGTGAACGGCTTCATGATCGAGCCCGGCTCGAAGGTGTCGGTCAGGATGCGGTTGCGCAGCTGTTCGCCCGTCAGGTGCGAGCGGTCGTTCGGGTTGTAGGTCGGGTAGTTGACAAGCGCGAGCACTTCGCCGGTGCGCACGTCGATCACCATCGCCGCGCCGGCCTTCGCCTTGAATTTCTCAACGGCCGCTTTCAGGTTCGTATAGGCGATGTACTGGATCTTGCTGTCGATCGATAGGTCGACGTCCTTGCCATTGTGCGGCACGACCTGCTCGTCGACATCCTCGATGATGTGACCAATCCGGTCCTTGATCACGCGACGGCTGCCCGATGTGCCCGCGAGCAGCTTCTGGTCGCCGAGTTCGACGCCTTCCTGGCCCTCGTCCTCGACGTTGGTGAAGCCGATCAGGTGAGCGGTGATCTCGCCTTCCGGGTAGAAGCGCTTGTACTCGGCGCGCGAGTAAATGCCGGGGATGTCGAGCGCCGCGACTTTGTCGGCGACGTCGACGGGCACCTGGCGCTTCACGTAGACGAAGGTCTTGTCTTCCGACAGCTTCGAGCGCAATTCCTTCGCGGTCATGCCGAGCAGTTTGCCGAGCGCGTCGAGCTTGTCGGCGCCGAGGTCGTCCGGCACCGACTCGGGAATCGCCCAGATTGCGCGCACCGGCAGACTCGTGGCGAGCACGAGGCCGTTGCGGTCGAGAATCTTGCCGCGCGTGGCCGGCATGTCGATGCGGCGCTGATAGCGGATTTCGCCCTGCTTCAGATAGAACGCGTTGCCCGGTCCCTGAATCCAGAACGCGCGCGCGGCGAGCGCGACGAACGCCATGAACAGGAGGAACACGACGAGCTTCGAGCGCCACATCGGCAGGCGCACCGACAGAATCGGGTTGGCCGAAAACGCAACGCTCTTGTGCGCCGACGATTTTTTCATCGCGTGGCTCCGCGACGGGTCGCGACCGGCGCCGAGGCGGGCGCGGAGGTCGGAATGGGAGCGTCGATCGCCGTTGCGGCACCCGGGGCGAGCGTCAGGTACTGCGTGCGGCCCGTGGTGGCCGACTGCATCTTCAGCGAGGCGGTGGCGAGTTGCTCGATGCGCGACGTTTTGGACAGCGCGCTCTGCTGATATTGAAGCTGCGAATAGTCCTGCTGCAGCTGACGCTCCTGCGACTGCGCGCGCTGCAGCTGGATAAAGATCTGACGCTGCTGATTGGTCGCGTTGACGACCGACAAGGCACAGCCCATCACGATGATCAGCAGGAAGATATTGAGGCGGTTCATGGCGCGATCCGCTCCGCCACGCGCATCACGGCAGAACGGGCGCGCGGGTTGTCGGCGACTTCTGCGTCGCTCGCAAAGACGCGGCCGATGATCTTGAGCGGAGGGCTCGGCAGGTCGACCGCGCGGATCGGCAGGCGGCGGTCGACCGCCGGCGTACTAGCGTGCGCCTGCATGAATCGCTTGACGATACGGTCCTCGAGCGAATGAAAGCTGATGACCACCAGCCGCCCCCCTTGCTCCAACAACGACAACGCTGCTTCTAGAACGACTTGCAGCTCCGCAAGCTCTTGATTGACGTGAATCCGTATAGCCTGAAAGGTGCGGGTTGCCGGGTCCTTGCCCTTCTCACGGGTTTTGACGACGTTAGCCACGATTTGGGCAAGCTCGCCCGTGCTGACGAGAGGCCCAAGACGGTCGGACTCTGCCCGGCGAGCAACAAGCGCCTTTGCAATCTGAAAAGCAAACCGTTCTTCCCCATAATCTCGTATCACCTCCGTCAGTTCCTGCACCGTAGCCCGCGCGAGCCAGTCAGCCGCGGATTCGCCGCGCGTCGGGTCCATCCGCATGTCGAGCGGGCCGTCGGCGCGGAAGCTGAAGCCCCGCTCCGGATCGTCGACTTGCGGCGACGACACGCCCAGATCCAGCAACACCCCCGACACACGCCCTACCCCGCGCTCCGCCATCGCGGCGCGCAGTGAAGCAAAACTCTCGTGGACGATGGCAAAGCGCGGATCGGCGATCTTCTGCGCCGTCGCGATCGCGAGCGGATCTTTATCGAACGCGATCAATCGCCCCGCTTCGCCGAGCCGCTCCAGCACGAGGCGGCTATGGCCGCCACGGCCGAACGTGCCGTCCACATACGTGCCGTCGGCGCGCGTGACCAGCGCATCGACCGCTTCGTTCAACAGCACCGTGCGATGCTGCAATTCGTTTCTCATCGCAGAAGCCATATAAATAAGCCGCGATCAGAACGTGAAGTCTTTCAACGCGTCGGGCATGCCCTCGGCGATCGCCGCCTGTTCCTTCGCCGCGTAAATCTGTGCATCCCAGAGCTCGAAGTGACGGCCCATGCCGAGCAGCGTCACCTCTTTCTCCAGCGAGCCAGCCGCGCGCAACTCGGGCGACACGAGCACACGGCCTGCGCCGTCCATATCCACATCCATTGCATTGCCGAGAAAAATGCGTTTCCACCAGGCTGCGTTCATGGGCAGCTTGTCGACCTTGTCACGGAAGATTTCCCATTCGGGGCGCGGAAAGAGCAACAGGCAGCCGTCCGGATGCTTGGTGATCGTCACCCGACCCTCTGCCTGTGTTTGCAGCGCATCCCGATAACGAGAGGGAATCGACATCCGCCCTTTCGCATCGAGCGTCAGCGCCGACGCCCCTTGGAACACTTCGCTCTCCCCTATTGCGGTGCTGTTTGCGCCACCCGCCCGGTCCGTGAAAATCTACCTGAAAGTGATGCCGAGAACACACAAAAATACACTTTCTCACACTGTCTCCCACTTTAGAGGAACGCTAAACACGGGTCAAGGGAGCGGCCCGCTTTTCGGGCGGAATTTGTTTGTTAGAACAAGGACTTAGCGCGACTCCTTCACGTCCCGTATAAAACGGAAAACCGTTATAAATGAATGGGCTAGTGCAACTTGTGAAGGTGATACGTGAACAGTGCGAGGAAACAGCGCGGATTGAAAGAGATCGTTAAGGGAATCTGAAAGGAAAAAGGCGGCGCTGCGTGGACGGTTGACGGACGGCGTGCGCGGCGCCGTCCCACTTGCGAATAATGCGTTCAGCGATGGTCGACGCGATACGCGCGGTGCTCCGGTCGGCGACGCAAAGCAGGCGAAACGCTCATATGTAATAGGCGGTGCGCGTCATCACCTTCGACATCGCGCGCATCAACGCACGCGCCGGAAACGGCAACTCGATGCCGCCCGCGTCCATCGCCGCCTTGCCGTGCTGCACTTCATCGGCGCGCATCTGCTCGACGATTGCGCGCGATTCATGGTCCGCGGCCGGCAGCTGATCAAGATGACTGTCGAGATGCTGCTCGACCTGGCGCTCCGTTTCGGCCATGAAGCCGAGACTCACGCGATCGCCGAGACGTCCCGCGGCGAGCCCGATCGCGAGTGCGCCGGTATACCACAGCGGATTGAGCAGACTCGGACGCGAGTCGAGCGCCTCCAGGCGTTTGGCGGTCCACGCCAGATGATCCTCTTCTTCCGACGCGGCGTGATCGAACATGGCGCGCAATGAAGGCGAATCGGTGGCGAGTTTCTGCGCCTGGTAAAGCGCCTGCGCGCACACTTCGCCGACGTGGTTCACCCGCATCAAACCAGCCGAATGCGCGCGCTCCGCGGGCGAGAGTTCGGGAGCCTCGGACGTCGCCGGGGAAGCCTGCGGAAGCGGCAGCGGACGGCTCATCCGCGAGACCCCCGTCAGTGAGCGTAAACCCCGATCAAACTCGCCAATCAACTCGTCCAGCAACATAAAGCGCTCCCTGATTCGACAACCGCCGCATCGTTCCGGAAGGTCCGTGCGACAAGGCCTTGCGACGCGAAACCCGCGGTCCGACAGGCATCAATCCGCATGAAATCGGCGGTTAATTTCGGATTCTAGACCATGTTGCGTAAACGAAACAGCGGCCGTCCGGAGCGCCTCCTTTTTCTTTGTCCCATGTATGCCTTTTGTTACATTACGTGGCAACTTCTCGCGAAGTTGGACACGCAAGGCCTCAGCACTAACTAAATATTTCGCCTTGAACAAAAGATTCGTAATCCTTGGAGATCATTCGATGAAAAAGTCGCTTCTCGCTCTCGCAGCACTAGGCGCATTCGCAGGCGTCGCTCATGCGCAGAGCAGCGTGACCCTGTACGGCATTGTTGACGTTGGTATCAACATGAATACCAACGCTGGTGGCTTTCACAAGTACGACATGTCCAGCGGCGTCCTGCAAGGCTCGCGTTTCGGCCTGCGTGGCACGGAAGATCTGGGCGGCGGTTTGAAGGCGCTGTTCGTTCTGGAAAACGGCTTTGACGTGACCAACGGCAAGCTCGGCCAAGGCGGCCTGATGTTCGGTCGTCAGGCATATGTCGGTCTGTCGAGCACCTTCGGCACGGTCACGCTGGGTCGTCAGTACGACTCCGTCGTCGACTACGTGGGTCCGTTCGAATCGGGCGATCAGTGGGGCGGCTACATCGCCGCTCACCCGGGCGATATCGACAACTTCAACAACGCGTATCGCACCAACAACACGATCAAGTACACGAGCGCGAACTACAACGGCCTGACGTTCGGCGGCACGTATAGCTTCGGCGGCGTCGCTGGTGACTTCACGCACAACCAGATCTGGTCGTTGGGTGCTGGCTATAACAATGGCCCGCTGGCATTGGGCGTTGGTTACCTGAACGCACGTACGCCTGCAGCATCGGGTGGTCTGTTCAACAACGGCGGCACGATCGCAACGAACACACCGGCCGTGGGTACTACTCCGGCTAGCTTCGCAGTCACGAGCCCGATTTACGCTGGCTTCGCATCGGCTAACACGTATCAGGTCGTCGGTGCAGGCGGTGCGTACACGTTCGGCGCGGCAACCATCGGCCTGACGTATTCGAACATCCAGTTCGGCAACCTGGGCAAGACCTTCACGTCGCCGTTCACTGGCCAGAAGGCTACGTTCAACAACGGCGAAATCAACTTCAAGTACCAGTTGACCCCGGCACTGCTGGTCGGCGCAGCGTATGACTACACGCGCGGCACGCAGATCGAAGGCAACTCGCGTGCTCAGTACCATCAGGGCGCACTGGGCGTGGATTACTTCCTGTCCAAGCGTACCGACGTGTACCTGGTCGGCGTGTATCAGCACGCTCTGGGCGACACGGTCAACGCAACGGGCCAGGTGGTCGCAGCAACGGCAGGCATCAACGGCCTGACCGGTTCGTCGACCAACAACCAGTTCACGGCTCGTGTTGGTATCCGCCACAAGTTCTAATAAGTCGTAAAAAAGCAGTTTGCCTCAAAGGCGCCTTCGGGCGCCTTTTTTTATGCGCGGGTTTTGATGGCGCAACGAAAAAGCCCGGCGCACTTTCGTGCGCCGGGCTTCTGTTCTTCGCTCGCTTAAGCCCTGCCGTCGCGCAACTCGCGGCGCAGGATCTTGCCGACGTTGCTCTTCGGCAGCTCGGTGCGGAATTCGACGACCTTGGGTCGCTTGTAGCCGGTCAGTTGCGTTTTGCAGTACGCGAAGATCTGTTCGTCGGTCAGCGACGGGTCCTTCTTCACGACGAATAGCTTCACGGCCTCGCCCGAATGCTGATCGGGCACGCCGACCGCCGCGACTTCGAACACGCCCGGCAGCTTTGCGACGACGTCCTCGACTTCATTCGGATACACGTTGAAGCCGGACACCAGAATCATGTCCTTCTTGCGATCGACGATCTTCACGAAGCCGTCCGCGCTCATGATGCCAACGTCACCGGATTTAAAGAAGCCGTCGGCCGTCATCACTTTGGCGGTTTCGTCGGGCCGGTTCCAGTAGCCCGCCATCAGCTGCGGGCCGCGGATGCAGATCTCGCCTGCCTGGCCGGCCGGCACTTCGTTGCCTGCGTCGTCGCGAATCGAGATCTCGGTCGACGGCAGCGGCAGGCCGATCGTGCCGCTGTATTCGGTGGCGGTGACAGGGTTGCAGGTCACGCACGGCGACGTTTCCGACAGCCCATAGCCTTCGACGATCGGCGTGCGCGTCCGCTCGAACCAGCGCTTCGCGACCGCCTCCTGCACCGCCATGCCGCCGGCGTTCGCGGTCAGCAGCTTCGAGAAGTCGAGCTTGTGGAAGTCCGGGCTGTTCAACATCGCGTTGTACAGCGTGTTGACGGCGGGAATCGTCGTGATCGCATAACCCTCGAGCGACTTGATCATGCCGGGGATATCGCGCGGATTCGGGATCAGCACGCCGAGACCGCCAGTGCGGATCGTCAGCAGCCCGCACACGGTCAGCGCGAACACGTGATACAGCGGCAGCGCGACGACCGTGATGAACTGGTCGATATCGGTGCGGTTCGCGCGCACCGGATTGAGCCAGACCTCCGACTGCAGCACGTTCGCGATCAGGTTCCGGTGCAGCAGCGTCGCGCCCTTGGCCACGCCGGTGGTGCCGCCCGTGTATTGCAGAAACGCGATATCGTCAGGGCCCTGCTGGACCGGCCTGAACGTCCGGCGCGCGCCCTCCGAGACCGCGTCGTTGAACTTGACGTACCCGGGCAGGCTCCACGCCGGCACCATCTTCTTGACCTTGCGCACCACGAAGTTCACGAGCGGGCCTTTGATGCCCATCAGGTCGCCCATCGTCGCGACGACCACATGCTTGACCGGCGTATTGCGCACGATTGCCTGCAAGGTCCCCGCGAAATTCTCGAGCAGGATGATCGCCTCAGCGCCGCTGTCCTTCAGTTGGTGTTCGAGTTCGCGCGGCGTGTACAGCGGATTCACATTCACGACCACATAGCCCGCGCGCAGAATTGCGGCGATTGCGACGGGATATTGCAGCACGTTCGGCATCATGATCGCGACACGCGCGCCGCGCGGGAGCCCTTTCGACTGCAGCCACGCCGCAAGATCGCGCGAGAGCTCGTCGAGTTCACCATAGCTGATCTGCTTGCCCATGCACACGAATGCCGGCTTCGTGCGGTGTTCGCGAAAGGCTTCCTCGAGCAACTCGGCCACCGACGAATAGCGTGTCGGGTCGATCTCTGCGGGAACGCCGGGCGGATAAGACTTCAGCCAGATTTTCTCCATGCAGCGTCTCCTGAATTATTTTCGAATGATCGTGCTAAAAACGCATCGTAGCATGGGCATATTGCGGCCAATGGCCAAACCGATGGGGTTAGACGGCAGCCTCGAACTTACGAGGCTCGCCGTCGGCTTCAAGGTGCGGTGCGGCTTTCAGGCCCGCTCGACTTCGACGAGGCAGTCGTAAAACGTCGCGGAACCGCCGAGATCAGTCAGTTTCTGGCTCGTCAACTGGTTGGCGTTGCGGCCGTCCGGCGCGAGCTTCTTCCACCAGATCGACAACCCGACGACCAGGCCTTCGCGCGCGCGGTCCGTCACGCGGGCCCGCGCCTGCATCGAGCCGCGGTCGTTGAAGATGCGCACCTGATCGCCGTCGCCGATGCCGCGCGCGTGCGCGTCGGCAGGGTGGATGTCCAGATGCGGCTCGCCTTCCGTCGCGCGCAGACTCTCGATGTTCACGAAGGTGCTGTTCAGGAAGTTGCGCGCGGGAGGCGAAATCATCGCGAGCGGATAGCGGGCCGCCAGTTCGGGCGCGCCGTCGGCCGATTCGTAGAGTGGCAGATAGTCCGGCAGCGGGTCGAGGCCCAGTTGCGCAAGGCGCTCGCTGTAGAACTCGCACTTGCCGGATGGCGTGCGAAAACCGCCGTGGGCAAATGGCGCGTCGGGCAGATCGAGACGCGCCCAGCCGGCTTGCTTCAGCATCGGCCAGTCGACACCGTCCAGTGTCTTGTCTTCCCATCGAAATGCGGCTTGCGCGACGGCTTCGTCGCTGTCGAAGAGCGACGGTTCCGTCAGTCCCATGTGGCGCGCGAGGCCGCGGAAGATCTCGGTATTCGGGCGTGCGTCGCCAAACGGCGCGATGCCGGGCAGGTTGACCATCACGTGCGTGTGGCCGTATGACTTGTGCACGTCGAGATGCTCGAGCTGCGTCGTGGCGGGCAGCAGCAGGTCGGCGTAATCCGCGGTGTCGGTCTGGAAATGCTCGAGCACGATCGTGAACAGATCCTCGCGCGCAAAGCCAGCCGCGACGCGTTCGGAGTCCGGCGCGACCGCGACCGGATTGGAGTTGTAGACGACGATCGCCTCGACCTTGGGACCGAACGTCGCGTCGCCCGGATGCAGCAGCGCATCGCCGATCGCATTCATATTGATCACGCGGCTCGGCTTCGACGGCCAGCCCGGCATCAGGTCGGGACGCTGCAACGCGTGCGAGTCGACCGGCGCCCAACCGCTCGACGACAACAGCGCCCCGCCCGCGCGCTCGCGCCATGCGCCGGTCAACGAAGGCAAACACGCGATCGCGCGCACTGCATTGCCGCCGCCGCGCACCCGCTGCAGACCGTAGTTCAAGCGGATCGCGGCTTTCTTCGTGCTGGCGTAAAGTCGCGCAAGCTCGGCGATTTCCTCCTCTTTAACGCCGCAAATTTCGCTAACGCGTGACAGTGGATAGCTTAGCGCGCGCAGCTTCAAGGTAGCGAAGCCCAGCGTGTGCGCGGCGATGTACTCGTGGTCGAGCAGATCCTCGGTGATCAGCACGTTCATGATGCCTAGCGCGAGAGCCGCGTCGGTTCCGGGCTTCAGCGCGACGTGCTGATGGCATTTCTCCGCGGTCAGCGAGCGATACGGATCGATTGCGATCAGCCGGGCGCCGCCACGCTTGGCTTCCTGCGCGCGCGTCCAGAAATGCAGATTCGATGCGATCGGATTGGCGCCCCAGATCAGGATCACTTCGCTTTCGGCGAAAAACTCGGTGTGCATACCGACGCCGGCGCCATACGTGTATTTGAGGCCAGCTGCGCCGGCGGCCGCACAAATCGTTCGATCCAACTGCGATGCGCCGAGCTTGTGGAAGAAGCGTTGCGCGATGCTGTCGCCCTGCACCAAGCCCATCGTGCCAGCGTAGCTGTAAGGCAGAATCGCTTCCGGCGCGCGACGGGCAATTTCGCCGAGGCGGTTTGCGGCAAAGTCCAATGCTTCGTCCCAGCTGACCGGCGCGAAGCGGCCCTCGCCCTTACGGCCGACACGCTTCATCGGCGTCGTCAATCGGTTCGGATGGTATACACGCTCCGCGTAGCGGCTGACCTTCGTGCACAGCACGCCCTGAGTCGGCGGATGGTCGGGATCCCCGGCGACCTTGATCGCGCGTCCGTTGTCGACGGTCACGCGCATCGCGCAGGTGTCGGGGCAATCGTGCGGGCACACGGCGCGCGCGAATTCGGTCGGAGCGTTCATCGGCAAGGCGTCCTGGCGAGCAGTAGGCAATCGGGCAAAATGGAATTTTATTACGTCATTGGGCCGCCGACCCGGGTGGTGCCGCCAAAAATGCCTTCGGCGTAGAATGAATTATCCGCAGTGCCCGGGCTCACGCGGTCCGCGGCGATCTCATGCTCGTCGAGCACAAACGCATAATCACTCCATCATGAAACTCATCCCCGAAATTCAGGCCGCTCGCGGTGAAATCCAGACCCTTCGACGAACCATCCATGCCCACCCGGAACTGCGCTACGAAGAGACGGCGACCGCTGATCTTGTCGCGCGTTCGCTCGAGTCATGGGGCATCGAGACCCACCGTGGTTTGGGCAAGACGGGCGTGGTCGGCGTATTGAAGCGCGGGAACGGCTCGCGCGCGATTGGTTTGCGCGCCGACATGGATGCGCTGCCGATCCAGGAGCTCAACAGCTTCGATCATCGTTCGACGAACGATGGCAAGATGCACGCGTGCGGGCATGACGGACATACTGCGATGCTGCTCGGTGCCGCGCGCTACCTGGCCAAACATGGTGATTTCGACGGCACGATCGTGTTCATTTTCCAGCCGGCCGAAGAGGGAGGCGCGGGCGCGAAGGCGATGATCGACGACGGCCTGTTCACCCAATTCCCCGTGGACGCCGTGTTCGGCATTCACAACTGGCCGGGCATGCCGGCGGGCCACTTCGGCGTGACCGAAGGCCCCATCATGGCGTCGAGCAATGAATTCCGCATCGAAATCAAGGGCGTCGGCTCGCATGCGGCACTACCTCACAATGGCCGCGACCCGGTCTTTACGGCAGTGCAAATTGCCAGCGGACTGCAAAGTATCATCACGCGAAACAAAAAGCCGCTGGATACCGCGGTACTGTCGATTACGCAAATACATGCCGGCGATGCGGTCAATGTCGTGCCGAACGACGCCTGGATCGCGGGAACGGTGCGGACCTTCACTACAGAAACGCTCGAGCTGATCGAGTCACGCATGCGCAAGATCGCGCAGAGTACAGCCGAAGCATACGATTGCTCCGTTCAGATCCAGTTCCACCGGAACTATCCGCCGACGATCAACAGCAGCGAGGAAGCGCGTTTTGCGGCGTCGGTCATGAAAGAGATCGTTGGCGCGGAAAATGTCGATGACGCAGTTGAACCGACGATGGGCGCCGAGGATTTCTCGTTCATGCTGCTGGCGAAACCGGGCTGCTATGCGTTTTTGGGCAACGGCGATGGCGGCCACCGCGAAGCCGGCCACGGCGCGGGCCCTTGCATGCTGCACAATGCGAGTTATGACTTTAACGACGAGCTATTGCCGGTGGGGTCGACGTATTGGGTTCGACTGGCGCAAAAGTTTCTGGCTCAGGGTAAGTAGAGGGTTGAGACGCGTTGAGGCGGGTGGAGGGTTTCGCTTACTTCAATGCTGTTTGTTAATTTCGACGCGTAAACGCAAAAACCCCACCGCTGGGCGGTGGGGTTTCTGGCTTTGGGGGAGCCTGACGATTACCTACTTTCACACGGGCAATCCGCACTATCATCGGCGTGGAGTCGTTTCACGGTCCTGTTC
>NZ_JBFPKN010000180.1:0-309 GCF_040948805.1 Paraburkholderia sp. BR13439
CCGCAAAACAGATGTTTTAGCTGTGCTTGCAGGTTGGTGAAGCGCGGCGCAAAGTCCATCTCGAACCAGTACATGGCCGCGAAATTCATCTTGTTGATGCTGTGCATGTCTCCGGTGATAATCGTCGACGCGATATCGGTCGTGTTGTGATAACAGAGGTCGAAGACGTAATGGCTTTCGTGCTCGTGCGCACCGATGAGGTTGGTGAGTGTGGCAACGTGATTGGTGAGGGAGGTAAAGGCGACGACTCCCCGTTCGCGACCGAAATATTTGCGCGAGTGCCTCGCCTTTGCGGTCGGAGTGGCGGCA
>NZ_JBFPKN010000181.1:0-308 GCF_040948805.1 Paraburkholderia sp. BR13439
AGAGCACCGTATGCCAGTGTGGCTGCGAGCGCGTGCGCATCGGCGAGGACATCAGCGAGAAGCTGGACTACACGCCAGGTGTGTTCACCGTGGAGCGGCATATCCGTGGCAAGTGGGTGTGCAGAAACTGCGAAACACTGATTCAGGCTGCGGTGCCTGCGCATGTGATCGACAAGGGCATCCCGACCGCAGGACTGCTGGCGTCAGTGCTGGTTGCCAAGTACGCTGACCACCTTCCCCTGTACCGTCAGGAGCAGATCTTTGCGCGAGCGGGCGTCGCGATACCGCGCTCGACATTGGGCGCATGG
>NZ_JBFPKN010000182.1:0-295 GCF_040948805.1 Paraburkholderia sp. BR13439
CCGCGCCGCTGGGTGGTTGAGCGCAGCTTCGGCTGGCTCAACCGCTTCCGCCGACTCGCACGAGACTACGAGCGATTGCCCGAAACTCTGGCTGGCTTGCACTTCGTCGTCTTCTCCGTGCTTATGCGTGTTCACTTTGCAACCCTTAGCAAAAGTGCCTAACACCCTCTAGCAGGCTGTTGAAATACCTCCCGCACACGTCATCCAGGCGGGAGGGGTAAACGTTGAAACAAAGAATCGGACAACACTGAGACTGAAGCGATGCGCGGAGCGGACGGCTATACCGAGTCGATGT
>NZ_JBFPKN010000183.1:0-294 GCF_040948805.1 Paraburkholderia sp. BR13439
GCATCGAGCGGGCACCTACCACCAGTCCCTCCCGATGCGTCGTCGTGATCGACACCTTGACGCCGAATTCGTACGGCGTACGAACTTTGCCCTTCGCCAGACATTCAACTTCCGGTGCGTGCAGCGCGTAAAGCTTGTTCCTGTCCTTCGTCTTCTGCGTCAGGATCCGCTTCGTGCGGGCAATCAGTTCCTGCAGCTCAGCTCGCCTGTTATCAACCACCGTGTCGAGTTGCCGTTCGACGTCGCGCATGACCCGACCCACCCGCGAGCGCAGGGTGCGCAGTGCCTTTCCCA
>NZ_JBFPKN010000184.1:0-285 GCF_040948805.1 Paraburkholderia sp. BR13439
CGCATGACGCGGCCGACACGCGAGCGCAGGGTGCGCACTGCCTTGCTCATCCGCCGGTACTGCTTCGCGTGCGCGTAGCGGCTGATCTGGGTGGCCAGGCGTGGTGCTTCGCGGTTGTAGTTCTGACGCAGTTTCAGGCCGTGCCGCGCAGCTGCCTTCACGAGGTGTTCACGACAGCGCTCCAGCAGTCGCGAGTCAGTCGGATGTGCGATCGCCTTGGGCATCACGGTCGTATCAACGATTACGCGTTTCGCGCTCGACGCCTTGATCACTCCGGCACGCTTC
>NZ_JBFPKN010000185.1:0-284 GCF_040948805.1 Paraburkholderia sp. BR13439
CGGCAAACAGTGGTCGTCACGCTTCAAAAAGCCAGGCGACCAACCTGCCAGCAGACTCTCATGGCTGATACAACGCAAGTGGCAAACGGCCAACTCTCTGAAAACGAGTTGTGCAGACCTTCCCTAGTATCCTGGCGGAATGAAAAAACGCAGGCCGTACCCAACGGATGTATCGGATGAAGAGTGGTACTTCGCCGCTCCGTATCTGACCTTGATGAACAAGGACGCACTGCAGCGCCGCTACGAACTGCGCGAGATGTTCAACGCGCTGCGCTGGATCGTAC
>NZ_JBFPKN010000186.1:0-280 GCF_040948805.1 Paraburkholderia sp. BR13439
CCAGCATCACGAACGTGCAGAACCAGTTGTCCGAGGGCACGGTGGGTCTGGTCCAGCAGGACGCAACCAGTCGTGACATCACGGTGGCAAAAGACGCTGACGGTTCGGTGATCAACGTGGCGGGCACGGCGGGCAACCGTACGGTGACGGGTTTGGCTGCGGGCGCAGTGCGGGCATCGAGCGTGGACGCGGTCAACGGTGGCCAGTTGTACGGCACGGCGTCGAGCACGGCCCGGGCGCTGGGTGGTGGTTCGATCGTGCTTGCGGATGGCTCGATCAG
>NZ_JBFPKN010000187.1:0-279 GCF_040948805.1 Paraburkholderia sp. BR13439
GGCGGTCCTGCAGCGGGTACGCGAATGGGTGATGCCCGCGTTAGACGCGCACGCTGCTAAAGAAACCGGTTACTACTGGATTATTGACGACACCGGTTTTCCAAAGAAGGGACGTCATTCGGTCGGGGTGGCACGTCAGTAGTCGGGTCTGGATAATTCGTTTTCGGCGACGACGCCGTTCATGGTGTCGAAGCGGAAGCCGCGGAGCGGTTGAGCAATGCGACAAGTACAAGGACGTAAAAACGCCGCAGCTTTCTGAGGATCATGCGCAGGTTGTGG
>NZ_JBFPKN010000188.1:0-277 GCF_040948805.1 Paraburkholderia sp. BR13439
GGTTGCGCGTGGCTACCTGAAGCGTCCGGAACTGAGCGCGCAGCGGTTCATGGCCGATCCGTTCAGTGCGCAGCCGGGCGCGCGGATGTATCGCACGGGGGACCTGGCGCGGTACCTGCCGGATGGCGTTCTGGAGTTTCTGGGGCGCACCGACGAGCAGGTCAAGATCCGGGGCTTTCGCATCGAGCCGGGCGAGGTGGCCGCGCACCTGTGCGCACATGCATGGGTGCGCGAGGCGGTGGTGGTGGCGCGCGAGGAGCGGGCCGGCGAGCCGCAG
>NZ_JBFPKN010000189.1:0-277 GCF_040948805.1 Paraburkholderia sp. BR13439
AACAACTCGCATCCCGATTCGCTGCGTGGCGCGAATTCACCGGCATCGCTCAAAATCCGTCGACTGTCTCCTGAGCGATTGACTCTTCGCAGTAGTCCGTGCCACTGCCGACAAGTTGACAATGCCGGTTTCGCGGCAAAGATGTGGGTATGAGCTTGCCTCTGAAAAACGTATCCCTTGCTGAGGTTTAAACTGCAGCAAGGAGAAACGAAGATGAGCCAATTGAAGCGTGCGCGGTACACCCTGGAATTCAAGCTGGAGGCGGTGCGGCTGGTGA
>NZ_JBFPKN010000018.1:0-176626 GCF_040948805.1 Paraburkholderia sp. BR13439
GAGTCAGCGTATTTCATAGAGGCCCGCAGGCAGCAATACCGACTGCAACAAGGCCGGATATAGAGCCGCAGCCCATCCTGTCTGTCTGAACACAAGAAAACTGTTGCAAACGGGACGCGTTCATATAGAGCAGGCGCATGGTCGAAATTCTGCCTATTTCTGTTTGCGTAAAGCGAAGCAATGTTGTCACCGCATCACACCCACAGCGGCTGGGCGTGAGCGTCGCAGTTGACGCCTTTACTTCGCTACTCTGCGAAGTAAAGGCGTCACTTCGCATCAGTCCGCATTCAATCTGTCATTTCCCTTTCGTTGTAGACCATGAAGTCCGCTCGCAAGGTGGTTCTTATGGTCGATCTCTCGCGTCGTTTTGATCCGCTCGCGCTGCCTCGTCCTCAAGGTGCGCGCCGATACGATGTGTTCAGTCCGAAACTAGCGCGACGTCTCGGCGAACTTTCCCGCAGCGCGAGCAGGCGCTGTAGCAGATATTCGCCGACGCGGGCAGCATTACCCATGATGTCGTTCTCAACGGTTTCGTCGAGGACGGCACAAGCGCCCGCACAGGTAATCGGGTTGGCATTGTATGTATGCGCCAGATGGAACCCGGTGAGTTCTGCGTTGCGGGTGCCAGAACTGCGCCAAGCGGGGTATATCCCGACGCTAATCCTTAGGCGAGCACGACCAGGTCAGGTTTTGCGTCTGGCCAATGACTGTTAGCGAGGAATTTTCCTGTTCTGCCGGCGCCGCACATGACTTCGTCGAAAATGAGAAAGACGCCATACTTGGTACAGATACGCCGGATTTCAGTGAAGTACTCCGGCGGAGGAACATTCGCTCCCGTCGAGAGGCCTCCAATCGGCTCAAAGATGAAGCACAGGGTATTCTCGGGGCCAAGTCGGAGGATGGTTTCTTCGAGTGCTTGAGCGCATTGCATTGCGTACTGGACTATGCCCATGGCAGCGGTCGTCGCCTATGAGATCTCCATCAAGGCGATTCTTGACGGCTGGAAGGAACTGCTGCGCCTCGTTGCATCAATTCATGCGGGACGCGTGAGCGCAATGGTCGCGTTGCAACGGTTCGGTAGCGCGGCGCAGGGCGACCCGGTGTACCGGGCAGCAGACCACCTCGGTAGGTTACTGCGCACGCTTTTTCTGTGCGACTACTTCAGCAACTTTGAGTTCCGGCGAGAAATGCATACGCTGCTCAACCGCGGCGAATCGGTCCATCAGTTGCAGCGCGCAATCGATACCGGCAAGATCGCGCCGGAGCGCGGGCGGCGCCGCGACGAAATGATCGCGATTTCTGGCTCCTTGACGCTGCTGACCAACCTGGTCATTGCGTGGAATACACAGCGCATCCAGGCTACCCTTGATCGTTGGCGAAGCAAGGGCCAAGGGGTGGACGACGATTGGTTACGGCGGATGGGTCCAGGGCATTTTACGCATGTGAATTTTCGTTGAACGCTGAGCTTTCCCATCGATCGCTATCGAGAGATGCTTCTCGATGCGGCGCCATGGCGGCGCATCGCTGGATCGTGAACCAGTTCTGCATGCGCACAGACCGCCGGACTGCAGCGCGTGGTGCGGTTGTGTCGGCCGCTTTCAATCATGCGCTCGCCGGCCAGGCGCGCGGGCGGATGAAAGCGCCAGATTTTGCATCAAAAGGATGCGCTCCCGCAGAAGCGATGATTTGCAAGTCTTTGTTTTGACAAGCCAAATCAAGCCAAACCGCCAGATTTAGCACGAAAAGGACGAATACCCCAAGTAAAGGTTGTGCCCTCGGTCACACAACTAAATTTGTGTCTAAATTTCAACTAAAGTCGTCACGACCCGCCCGTCCTGTCACCGCGTGCACGGTTCCGCTGCGCACGAGGCGGATCCGCAGGTCCGGCTTGCACGCCATCATCGTTTCTGACCGACCGCCGGCCCATTGAGTGACAACTTTGATTGAAATCGCGCATCGCATTACGACCTTAGTTGTCGGCGCGGGCCCCGGTAGGTTCGACTTTAGTCGAAAGGGGAGGGGCCTCCGCGCCTTGTGTGACAACGGTGCGCGGGCACGTTGCGCCTGCACATTCGTGGCTACAACGTTAGTTGCGTGAGCGAGAGCGTTGACAGACTCTGTTGTCACCCCAAAAAAAGCCCGCCTCGGTGGGCGGGCTTAATCCAGTTCTGGGGGAAGCTGGAGGAGACGTGCTAAGTATAAACCCTAGTCTCTACCCATGCAGCGTGCTGAGGCAGCCCCTTGGACTGGATATTGCGCGAGAGTTTATGGAGGAGGAGGAGGGAGAGTATGATCAGACTATTCGGCGTATTGGCTCTAGGGGCTGGTCTCGCCGGCTGCGTCGTCGCGCCGCCGTATGGTTACGGTGATCCGGGGTACGGATATGGCCCCGGCTATTACCCGCCGAGCACTAGTATTGGTATCGGCGTCGGCGGCGGCAGTTTTGGTGGGGGTGTGGGCGTAGGTGTCGGCCTCGGCTTCTGAACTCGCCGGCAGCCTTCGACGCTACTCCGGCCGTTTGTGGAAATTCAGCTGGGATGGCTCAGGCGGCTCGCGTCGTATCGAGAAAGCGATGGTATCGCCTAGATCGATCGTCACAACGTCAGCAGGGTTGTTAGCACGCGCGCGGCCACCATCAGTTCGCGCTCGATTTTTGCCGTTCGCGACGGGGTGTTACGTCAAATGAGCGTCACGGTATTCACCGTTGGGCGCAACGGTTTATAATTACTCGTGGGGAATTTATCTATAGGCCATGCCATGAAAACGCTGGACGTCTCCCAGGCCACTGCCGCCGCTCATGCGGGCGGCGTCCTGTCGGCCATCCTGAAAGCCGAAGGCGGCGCTTTTTACGTCGAGCTGGAGACCCGCTCGGCGGGTACTGCCGTGCTCGTCACGTCGAACAACCGCCGCCCGCGTGCATTCCGCAATCCTGTCAAGGCGCTTGAAGTGATCCGCGAGCTGGGCTTGCAGACGGGCCGCTTTTCGCTCGAAGCGTGGCGACCGGACGAAGCCGGGTTTGATCGTGCCGCACGACCTGATCGCGCCCAGGCGATGAAGCAGACGCACGCGAGCGCCGCCGCCTATAGCCAGTGGGTGCGCGAACAGGTCCAGGAAGCGACCGACGATCCACGCCCGAGCGTCGATCATGCCGACGTGATGAAGAAGGCCCAGGCGCGCATCGAGACGATGCGAAAGGGCAAGCGTGCGAAGGCTTGAATGGCGACCGCTCGCAGAAGCGGACCTGCTGGATATTCTCGATTACATTGGGCAGGACAAGCCCGACGCAGCACTGGAACTGGTGCAGAAGATCCACGAAAAGGCAGAGGGACTGCGCACGCGTCCCACACTCTACCGTGCGGGCCGCGTGCGCGGAACACGCGAAATGATCGTGCATCGCAATTACATCGTGTTCTATACCGCCACCGATGAAGCTGTCACCAGCCTGCGGGTAAAGCACGCGCGGCAGCAATGGCCGTGAAGGACGGGGGCAGAGCTGTGGTGCTAGGCGGGGTGTCTTAAAAGACTATACCGGGCGTCTCCAGCATCGCGCCTGGGGAGGAACCCAGCGCCTCCGACCTGCGCAAAACAAACGTTCTTCCTTTTGGGCACCCGGGCAACCCTAGCTGACTTCCTTAATAGGGATTGACTCCAGGAGTTCTTGCACGCGTGCTTGCAACTTCTGCAGCGCTTCGTCGTGTGATATTAGCCCGCACAGGGCGTTGTGGATTTCGACGCCCAAGACCTCCTCAATGCGCGTGTAGACTGGAGTCAGAGGTCGCATCGTATTGCTGATCATGCCGTTGCGCGCAAGGTTGTTGACGAAATTTACGATGGGCGAAATCACGGTCAAATCGGGGTCGGAATTCACACTGAAGCGTGGCGCCACTGGTAGATTGTTGCTCGCACTCGACTTCATTACCGCTGATGAGGTCATCCACCCGATCGCCTGCTGGGCGAGCGCTGCGCGCTCGGGCGGCAAATTGCTGGGGATAGCCAGAAAGAACCCGCCCAACGAAACGGAGCGGCGCATTCCGCTGACGTTGGGATGGGGAAGGAACTCTACTTTGCCTTTTATCTTCGAACGAAGGTCAAGTTCGATACGTGCGGAGCGCATGGTCCACGCGTACCCAACTCTCAGCATGTTCCGGCAACGGTGATCAGGCGGTGAAGCACGTCGTCTGGAAGCCATCATGTCGACATACATTGTCGAAACTGTCTCTGCGGGCGTATCGGTCCCAGCGGCAATTGCTGGCCGACTTCTTCAGCGTTGGCTGCGCGACGCTCTCTGCGAACGTCGACAGATGTGGAAGCTGAAACGACGAAGATTCCATTACCGGACGGTGATGGTTCTGATGCCAATTGAGCCGGCCTATCACGGGGCACCTGGTGAGGAAGCGTTTTTTGTTTACCGCCACTGAGTTCGTCTGCGCCGCTCATGGCGATGACGCTTCCACCCGGCGTCATCATCGCAACGTCGCCGAACCTTTCTGCAAGGAGGTCACGCAATGTGGTCCGATATTCCTGATCGGCGATCCTGTTTGGACGCAGTCGATGCCTATGCAGAGGCGGTAACCAAAAATGTCCTTCCCTTGTTCGACGACCTTAAGACGCAAGGGGAAGAAGAAGACAAAAGCTTTCGGGAATGGCTGCAAGGGGAGTGGGCCGAATTCGATATCAACGATGATATGACCTTCCGCTGCCTCAATGAAGCAGAGGATTATCACAACACGCGGCAGTTCCTTTATTTCGATGCAATACCTCGGCAGATGGTAGGGTTGGCGATGGCCGGGCTATATCACCTCTGGGAACAACTGGCCAAACAAATCTTGTATTGGGCCTTGAGGGCGCCGCAAACCGATCACGAATCTCTCTCATGCAAGTTATCCAGGGCCGATTTCAAGACACTGGACAAGTGGCTGAACCGTTTCACCTGGAATAGAGACGGCACGCCGTTCGAAAGTCAGCCGTTTTACCCAGGGCTGAAGCTGTTGCGTCTGATCGCCAATGTCGTGAAGCACGGTCGTGGACCGGCCGCGACGGAACTGAAGGTACTTGCACCAGAGCTTTTCGATTCAAATGAAAACTGTCCCGTTCAGGACCCCGGCTCAGTCGACCTGATGCTTGCTCCTGAACATTTCGAGGCCGCTGTGAACGCGGTGCGAGGATTCTTTGAGGCCTTGCCAGCGAAACTCGCGCGAGACCAGTTGCCTTGGTACGATCGATGACGTAAAGCGAAGCAATGTCGTCACCGCACCATGCTGACGAGGGTAGGGCGTAAGCCTTTGAGTGGGGGCGTTAAAAAACCTTGGGGTGTCAGAGCAGGGATATACGTACCTTCTGTGCGAAGAATGGCGCTTTGAGCGTAATGAGACGCCTACAGTAAGGCTTTCACGCTATCGGGAATTTTGCGTGTCGCACGCAATCGGAAGCCCTTGATCCTGCGCCCATTTCCAGAGTTAACCGCCATTCCGAGCACGAATAGGACGATCACCCCGATTAAAGGTCGCAACGGGGACTGCTGCCTTTTCCGCCTCGCACGGCGCGAGGCATGAATCGCAGTGCGCCGTGGACCCGATGCGGCATGTCGGATCTGGATGATTCGCACGCATCAGGTCGGGTTCCGGCGTGCCGGCGTCGTGACGGTACTGCGTGTCCTGTCGCCGACGCCGTGCTAATCGGGCTACTCGCGGATCAACTGCCACACGCCGATTTCCGGTTCCCGGGGCTCCGCAAACGCTCGGGTGCGCGTGGCGCGACCGCGCGGACATCCAACCGATCACAACGATCAACCGTCGCGAGAGCCGTGTCGTTCAAGCGCCCCGGGAATGCGCTGCCGCCGCGCGACGCGCGGCGCGCTCCGACGCTGATCCGCTGCCTTCCTCGTACGGCGGCTGATGACGGAAGCCCGCAGCGCCCGAAACGATCGAGATGATTGCGCCAACGATCAGTGCGGCAAACGAGAACCAGCTGGCGCGCGCTACACCGCGCGCGGCGGTGTCCGCTGCCTGGCGGACGTGCTGGTCCGCGTCGGGACCCGATGCAGCCGAAGCCGCGGATGCCACCGCGGCCTGAAGCTGCTGCCTGGCATTGTCGATTGCCTGATTGCCTCCCGCGGTCTGGTTGGTGGTGACCGCGCCCACTTGTGCGCCTGTCGCCGCAATGCTTCCCGCGGTGCTCACTGCGCCGGTGAGCAGCGAGGTCATCCCGTAGACGACCAGGAGGGTCATGACGGCCCAAGCGAGCAGGCCGTGCAGCCATCCGAGCACGGAAGCACAACGCCCAGCGTAGTAGGAACCGACGAACACGCCGAGCACCGTCGTGACGATTACCCACACACCGGAGCCAAATCCGAAGCCGTGCAGCGTGTCGGGCTTCGCCATCGGCGAGATCAGGGTCGCGCCGATGGCGGTGCCGAGTACGGTCATCACCACATAAACAATCATCGAAAGGATGACCCCCGCGATGATGGCCCCCCACGACAGCCGTGGCAGACCGTCGCTCGTCGTCAAAAGTCTCATGATGCTCTCCCATTAATGACACCGCGTCGGTGCCGGCGCTGCTGACGAGCAACTGTTGTGCCCTTGCTGGTCGAACGGCCACCGAAACGGCGAGACTGCCTCCTTCGTTACCCATGGACCCAGCATCGATCTGCTCCAGGCTGCCGCTATCCGGGCGTGCGTCGCATCGCATCCGCGCGGCATCTGTCTTGCTGCGTTCGACGCACGGTCCCCGGGCAATTGATCATCGGCTCACACGAAAAAGGTAACGCAATGGACAGGGATATGCAGAAGCCATCGGGCGGAGCTACGCTCGCACGCGGCCTCGGGTGGTTCAGCATCGCGCTCGGAGTGGCCCAACTCGTCGCGCCGCGTGCAATGTCGAGAACGGCAGGCGTCTCGCCACACACTGCACTCGTTTGTGCTTACGGGCTGCGGGAGATTGCTTGCGGCGTCGGCCTCCTTGCTGCGCGTGACCCGCGGCCTTTCCTCGCGGCGCGCGTTGCCGGCGATATCGCCGATATGGGCAGCCTAGCCGCTGCATCGTTCACACTTAGCCCGCGCGCCAAGCGCAGTGCGCTCGGCGCGGCCGTCAACATCGTGGGCATTGCGGCGCTCGATCTGTTCGCGACACGCGTGTATCGCGACGCTCGGACGCGAGAACGCACTCGTCGCGCGGCATGTCACGATTACAGCGGGCGCACCGGTTTTCCGAGCAGTGCTGCGCAGATGCGCGGGGCTGCGCTCGCCGACTTCCAGATACCGCGCGACCTGCGCGCGCCGAAAGCGTTGCAGCCCTACACGCGCGCCGAAGACGATACGCCGAAGCCCGAACGCGTTCGGGCGGGGAGCGTCGGCTGATGCGCCAGGCCGGGAGTCGGACCTGGCGTTGAACGAAGTTATGCTCGACCATCCGAGAGAGGTTCACGCGCGGTGCGCGCATCCGGTGTGCTCCGCGTGCGCGCGCACAAGCGAGAGGAAGCGTCGAAGCGGCCCGGGTCGGCTCACGCGGCTCGTCGCGCGAATGGCGGGAACCCACGATGCGGGTCCACTGCATCCAAGCCAGAGGAGCTGACCATGCCAGTGCTTCCGAACGATCCCGCGAACGATCCCGTTGAAATGGCCGAGCAACGCAAGCACGCCGTGAAGGACGCCGACGTAGCCGTGGAATCCGACGGCAGCGTGCATCAGAACCCGCACGGCAACATGGACGAAACGCTGCTCGCGAAGGGCAAGGATCATCCCGAACAGGGCCCTTATGCGCCCCAAACACGACCACGTCGATCCGACCTGGAGCCCGCGAAAGACCCGGCACGTCCGCGTCCCAAACGCGATCCGCAAGGCTGAACCTGCCTCGATGCAATCGTGGCGGCCACGCACCTCGGCATGCGATCTGATGACCGAGGTCGGAAGATAAAACAATCAGGCAACACGCTGTGGCGCCGAAAACGGCGGCCATTACTGCGTTACAGACATTCGAAAGGTGGTCATCACGTCGTACGACGGCCGCGCTGTTTTTCCAGCCTTGCCGGAAGGGGGTGTCAGCGCTTTTGCAAAGGCGAATTCCACTCGAATGGGGCGGATCGCTCCGCCGACGGGCAGTCATTGCACGTTGCTGAACGGCTTGCGCAATGCGGCCGACTCTTCCCGAGCCCACATCAGCGGCGATTCTTTCTCTTTCTTCGAGGCTTCGGAGGCGCGAGCGCGGCACTCCAAAAAGCCGAGACTCCGCTCTTCACGGCAGCGGTCGTGCGCACTCGCGCGGAGTTGGCGAGCGTGTTTGCACCGCTGAGCCACATGCTCGGAAAAGGGTTCTTTTTTGGTCCACGGATTTTTCACGACGGCATCCATCAGTTGGTTTGGTGCACACGCCGACGCAACGTCCATTCCCGCGATCGCCGGCGCTTTGTCATTCGATGAAACCAGGTCGCGTTGCGACAGGCGGAGTCCGGGCGAGCAACCCACCCTCATACGGAGGAGCGCCAAATGAGCATCTTTTCGACCGTTCTTGACAAGATCTCTCCGCACGACCATCCGGCCGATACAGCTTCCGCGTCCACGATGCCTCCCGCAGCTGCGACTGCTTCGGCACCGGGCAGCGCAACGGAGCCGCCCGCTGCTCCGTCAACTCCATCAACGGCTGCGGCGCAGGCTTTCCGACCCTCCGTCACCCCGATGCCCCCGGTCGACGTTGAAGCTGTTTTGACGAAGATGCAGGAAGCTGGCGGGCACCAATTGAACTGGCGATCATCGATCGTCGACCTGCTGAAATTGCTCGGTTCGACAGCAGTCTTGAGGCAAGAGCGGTCACGTCGTCTCGGACTCGACGGAAATCGCCACGGGTCGGTCAATGCGGATTGCGACCGGCTACGACGGCCTCGCTGCCAGGCGCGTTCCACGGCGCGCTAGCCCATCGGCGACATTCACGGCCGTTCTGCTGCAAAGGGCGGACAACGGCTGCAATCGGCTCCGCCTGCCGCCACGACGGCGAGCACGGACGGGCGGTCGATGCGGCACGTGCGTTGCTCGTGCGATGGCGGCTGCGCGGGTTGTTTGCCGCTCACGGTCGTCAGCTTGATTCGGGCGGTACGCGCATAGCCAAACATCGTCCCCTGTGGCCTGTGCAATGGGCCATCTACTGTGGAGCTTCACATGAGAGCCCTTTGCTGGCACGGCAAGAAAGATGTGCGCGTCGATAACGTCCCGGATCCGATCATCGAGCATCCCCGCGATGCGATCGTGAAGGTGTCGAGTTGCGCGATCTGCGGCTCCGACCTGCATCTGTTCGATGGCTTCATGCCATCGATGAAATCGGGCGACATTCTCGGCCATGAATTCATGGGCGAGGTAGTCGAGGTCGGGTCCGGCAATTCGCGGCTGAAAGTGGGTGAGCGCGTGGTCGTGCCGTTCACCATCGCATGCGGCGAATGTGATCAATGCCGGCGCGGGTTCTTTTCAGTTTGCGAGCGTTCCAACCGTAACAAGGAGATGGCCGACAAGGTGTTCGGCCACACGACCGCGGGACTGTTCGGCTATTCGCACCTCACGGGCGGCTATCCTGGCGGCCAGGCGGAGTATGTGCGCGTCCCGTTCGCGGACGTCACGCCGGTCAAGATACCCGACGGACTGACCGACGAGCAGGTGCTGTTTCTCGGCGACATCCTGCCGACCGGCTGGCAGGCGGCGGTCCAATGCGAGATCGAGCCGACCGACACGGTAGCGATCTGGGGCGCCGGCCCGGTCGGGCAATTCGCGATTCGCAGCGCGATACTGCTCGGCGCGAAGCAGGTTGTCGTTATCGATCGCGTGCCCGAGCGTCTCGCGATGGCGCGCGCGGTCGGGGCGGTCACGATCAATTTCGACGAAGAAAGCGTGCTCGAACGTTTGAAGGAACTGACCAACGGGAAAGGACCTGAGAAGTGCATCGACGCGGTCGGCATGGAATCACATGCGACGCGTTCGTTCGACTCACTGTACGACCGCGCGAAGCAGGCGGTAATGCTGGAGACTGACCGCCCGCACGTTCTGCGCGAGATGATGTACGTATGCCGGCCGGTTGGCATTCTGTCGATCCCCGGCGTCTACGGCGGGCTGATCGACAAGATCCCGTTCGGCGCCGCCATGAACAAGGGTCTCACGTTCCGCATGGGGCAGACCCATGTGAACCGCTGGACCGACGACCTGTTGCAGCGGATCCAGGACGGACAGATCGATCCGTCGTTTGTGATCACGCACACGGTACCGCTCGAAAAAGGTCCGGACATGTATAAGGTCTTCCGCGATAAGGAAGACGGCTGCGTGAAGGTCGTGATGAAGCCGTAAGGCCGGACTACATCGGCAGCGGCGCCAGCTTGAGCAGACGGCACGGCAAATGCTTCAGCTCGCTGGCACCATTCGTATGCGGCCGCCACGCTGGTGGTGACCTGGAAGTCATCTCCTCGACCGACGTCAAGGCAATTGGTATGCGATTCATCTCCGGACTGCTTGCAGTCATCGCCGTGTTTCCCTCATCCGCGTTCAGCTTCGCCCTGGACGATCAGTTGGCGTGCACTCAGACAGCGCATGACTTCGTTGCGCATCTCGTCGACGCGCATTCGATCCAAATCCCAGCCATGCGGGTTGACCCGAATTCGGTGAACGCGTTTCGCCCCAGGAGCGACGCCGGGTTGACTGCATTCGGCCTCCGCGTTCATGCCGTTTTTGGATACCAGCCGGGCGATCCACTTTTCAAAGCTGGCGGAAGCAACGCTTCGCCAGGTGCGGTTTACGGTGCGGTTGTGCTGGGTTCGGCGGATTCCGTTAAACGTCTTCTCGGCGACGCTGGGAGCACTGCAGTCGTTCATCCGGTCATTCCCCTGGTGCTGACGGCCATCGTATGCAGGCAGCCATCGAGTGCAGCCGCCAGACGGCTTTCCGCCGATGGGCAATGATCAAGGTCACACCGAGAGCCTTGTAGCCGTCGGATGGGTCGGAAAGGATGGAGGCGACTGCCCACTTCGGCACGTGCGTCCAGCGCGCCGTGACCCCTGGACTAGCCTTTGAGGATCATCCGGCCGCGCCTGCCTCAAAAGACGAAAACATAATGCAGCAGATCGATAGTCCGGCCATCCGGGACTAGCTGCTCGCCGGTCTCCTAGTCAAACACAGGCAACGGTTCGTACCAGAACAACGGCCGATGGCACCTGAAATGTGCAAGCTTCGCCAAAATAGTGCGCGGACACAATCGGCGCGGGGGATATCCGGATCGCGAAGAAGCGATGCCATAAACTGGTTGAAGCTGCCGCGCTCGCTCGGATGCCACAGATTCATTGCGACGCCCATCCACAATAAAGGCACAGACCGCGAACGAAACGTCTGCTTCCAAAGCATGCAACTTGACATTTGACATAATATAATTTATCAACATTTTTGATGGGGCGCGATGCTATAATCGGAACGGTTCCGGGCCGGCTGCGCTTGTCCGTATCCGGTTCCCCTACGATAATTTCCAATCCGGGCGTGCTCACCGGCGCCCAACGACTGAACGCATGACCAAAGACCTGAGTGCTCCCGCGTGGACTGAGGATTATCGTCACTGGTCTGCCCAGCTCAAGCAGCGCGTGTAGCGCGCGGCAGCGCGCCGTGGCCAGCGCAAATCGCGAGCTGGTCACCCTGTACTGGCAGATCGGCCGCGACATTCTCGAGCGGCAGGAGCAGCAAGGCTGGGGTCCGGCGTTGTAGACCGGCTCGCGCGGGACTTCAAGGCAGCCTTTCCCGACATGCGCGGATTCTCGGCGCGCAACCTCAAATCCATGCGCGCGCTGGCGCAAGCCTTTCCGCAGCTGGAATTTGTGCAACAGCCCGTTGCACAATTACCGTGGTCGCATGTCGTAACGCTGCTCGACAAGCTCGACGATGGCGCCCAGCGGCTCTGGTACGCAGAAAAATCGCTCGAGCACGGCTGGTCGCGCAGCGTGCTGACCATGCAGATCGAGACGGCGGCCCATGCGCGTGCCGGCAGCGCCGTCACGAATTTCGCCGACCGGCTGCCGCCGCCGCAGTCCGATCTCGCGCGCGACGCCCTCAAGGATCCCTATATCTTTGACTTCCTCGGCTTGAGCGAGGACGCCCAGGAGCGCGACATCGAGCGTGCACTCACGCAGCACATCACGCGGTTTCTCGTCGAACTGGGCGCCGGCTTCGCGTTCGTAGGCCGCCAGTACCGGCTGGAGGTCGGCGGCGACGAGTTTTTCATCGACCTGCTTTTCTATCATCTGAAGCTGCGCTGCTATGGCGTCGTCGAACTGAAAACGACGCCGTTCAGGCCCGAGTACGCAGGCCAGCTGAACTTCTACCTTTCCGCGATCGACGCACGGGTCAAGGCGCCGGAAGACCAGCCGACCATTGGCCTGCTGCTGTGCAAGGAGAAAAACCGGCTCGTGGCGGAATATGCGCTACGTGGCGTGGCCAAACCGATGGGTGTCGCCGAATATCAGCTTTTGCGCCATGTGCCTGAATCGCTGGAAAGCGGGCTGCCATCCATCGACCAGATCGAGGCGGAACTCCGACCCGATTTGCCCGACGGACACGGCCAGTGAGCCACTCGGGCGACTGGACGGTCGCCCGATACGCGGCGCCTGCGATGACGCCCCTGTCTGCCGGGTCGTGTACGCATCTCGCGCTGTTTCGAGCCCCTGCTGCACACCCGTCCGTCCGGGGGCCTTGGGTGCCTTAGGACGCAGGAGCCGCCCTCTCCTGACCGACGCCGCCTATCTACGAGCGCTGACCGTCCCGCCAGACTGCCGCTTCGCTTCAGCAACCAGTTCCTTGAGCGCCTCCATCCCGGCATCCGTGAACGCGGTTACCGTGACCAACTGCTCAGCGGGGACGTCCAGATCGTGGATGATCCCGAGACATCCGTCCTCTGGCTCCAGATTCATACTCGCCAGTTCGTCCAGCCAGTCCTCCGGCTCTCGAAGCATCTTTGCGACGCAGGGGATCGTATAGACGAAACTCGGTGCGGCCATCGCATCAGCCTCCTGGATTCATGGGTATCCAGCCCCGTCTGTGGTATACGCCGCGTGAAGCCGCAGTTGCTGACGTTTACCCGGGCCCATCGCGTCGCCTGACCACACAGCCGCGCATCCCGCGTAAAAGATTGGGCGTTGAAACAGAGCCGCCCGTCACGTCTCAACCAGCTCAAGCCCGTTTTCGGCACACCATTGCCTCAGCGCGCTTTCGTCGGCATCGGCCTCAAACGAATACCAACGCTCGAGAACGCCTTTACGCTCGAGCAAACCCTTGAAACGCGCATAGGCCCCTTGCCGCCGGAAATATCCCTCGACCTGCTCGTAACGCGCAGGCAACTCCTGTGCGACAAAACGCAAGGCGAGGCGTCTTCCGAGATCAAGCTCGTTCTTATGCGGTATCGCAAGATAACGATCTGAAGTTTCAAGGTCGTCAGGGAACTCCTCGTCGAATGCGTCATTGGAATCGGAGGTCCACCAGATCTTGCCCGTATCGAGCGAGACATACGCGTTATGCTCCATTGGCCCCGCGGAGCTGACGAAGTCAAAGGCCATGCAAAGTTCGTCGTACCCGACTGCGACCACGGCTTTCCTCCGCCAGGGTTGTAACGTTCAAGGCTCCGGTTCGCAGACCGGCTCGGGCCAGGGATGGCCGCCCGTTTCACCGCCACGGCACCGCCAGTCAAAGCTCTTCGCTCGGATCAGCAATATCGAGCCGGAACTGCCATCCTTCCACGCTCATGAGCATTCGCCCAAGCTCGTTCCACGAGACCTCCTTGCCGTCGACCACCACGAGCGGCAAATATCCTGCCTGCGATTCGTCCCATTCGATACGCCCACGCACCGTGCTGTCAATGATCTGGCGTTCATGAAAATCGATATACCTGACCGACAGCGCACGACGCATCTTTTCGACGAGGCGCGATGGAAGTGCATGGCTCGCGGGTGTCGTCATGCCTGCGCGAGCAGGCGCACGTCGCGGGCGTCCCAGTCGACCAGCGCCTCGGAGCCGATCGCGATGCCGCTGTCGTGGCGATGCGCGGCCGGCATGCGGATCGAGATCTCCTGCTGCCACGGCGTCGCCACCGCGTAGTGCATCGCGTCGCCGAGATAGGTGATATCGCGCACGATCACCGGCAGGCCGCTCGTGCCGTTGACGCCGCTCGCGTGCTGCAGCGAGCTGATGCGCATCTGTTCCGGGCGGATCATCAAGGTGCCGTCGTCGCCGGCGCTGAGCACCGGATTGAAGTCATTCGCGGCGATCTGATGGCCGTTCGGAAACACGCCGTTCAGCCGGCCATCGCAATTCTTCGTCACCTTTACCGGCAAGAAATTCGAATTGCCGATGAAGCTCGCGACGAAGCGCGACGCCGGATTCGCGTACAGCTCCTCGCCGGTGCCGACCTGCTCGATGCGGCCTTTGTTGAACACGGCGATGCGATCGGACAGGCGCAGCGCCTCTTCCTGGTCGTGCGTGACATAAAGAATCGTCACGCCGGTCTCCTGGTGGATGCGGCGCAATTCGAGCTGGATTTCCTCGCGCAGCTTCTTGTCGAGCGCGGAGAGCGGCTCGTCCATCAGCAGCACGGGCGGATCGTAGGCCAGCGCGCGCGCAATCGCCACGCGTTGCTGTTGGCCGCCCGAGAGCTGCGCGGGCATCCGCTCCCGGCACTCGGACAGATGCACGAGCCTGAGCATCTTCTCCACTTTCGCCTTGATTTCGGCTTCGGGGCGGCGCCGCACGCGCAGCGGAAACGCGACGTTCTCGCCGACGCTCAGATGCGGAAATAGCGTGTAACGCTGAAACACCATGCCGATGTTGCGCTTGTTCGGCGCCACCGCGGTGAGCGGCTTGCCGTCGAGCAGAACGCGCCCGTCGGTGGGTTCCTGGAAGCCCGCGACGATATAGAGCGTCGTGCTCTTGCCCGAACCGGACGGTCCGAGGAAAGTCATGAATTCGCCCTTGCGCACGTCGAGAGAAACGTGGTCGATGGCGACGACATCGTCATAGGTCTTGCGCAAACGCTGGATTTGCAGGAATGAGGCAGTCATGGCTCGCTGAGCTCCTCGATCATCCATTTCATCGGGCGCGGCGCACGAGCGCGCCAGCCACCATCAATACAACGGTCAAGCCGACCAGCAGCGACGACGCGGCGGCGATCACCGGCGTCAGGTCTTGGCGCAGCGTCGACCAGATCCGCACGGGCAGCGTCTGCAGCGTCGGGCTCGCCATGAAGGTCGAGACGACCACTTCGTCCCACGACGCGAGGAACGAGAAGATCGCGGCCGCGATGAGCCCGAGACGAATCGCGGGCAGCGTCACGCGCCATTTCACTTCGAGCGGCCCCGCGCCGCAGATCAGCGCGGCGTCTTCGAGCGAGGTGTCGAAGCTTTCGAGCGAGTTGCCGATCGCGATGATCGAGAACGGCAGCGCGATGATCAGATGGCCGATCACGAAGCCGACGACCGTGCCGTTCAGGCCGAGCTTCAGGAAAAACGCGTAGAGCGCGACGGCGAGCACGACCACGGGCAGCACCATCGGCGTCAGGAAGAACGCCTGCAGCGTCTTGCGGCCGCGAAACTTGCCGCGCGCGAGCGCCTGCGCCGCGAGGAAACCCAGCGTCACCGACAGCGCCATCACGATCACGGCGATCTTCGCACTCGTCAGGAGCGAGTCGATCCACCCGGAATCGGTGAAAAGCTGCCGATACCACTCCAGCGTCCAGCCCGGCGGCGGAAAGATCAGCCACTGCGAGTCCCCGAACGACAGCGCGACGATAAAGAAAATCGGCAGCAGCAGGAACAGCGCGACCAGGCCGCCAACCGCCAGCAACATCCAGCGCAGCGCGCCGAGACGATCGAAATCGAGCAGCATCTCATCAGTCTCCGTAGGCCGGGCGCGCGCCGCCTGTGAAGCGCAATTGCAGCGCGTAAAGCGCGAGCGTCACCGCCAGCAGCACGAACGCCGCCGCACCCGCGAGCCCCCAGTTCAGCAGTTCCTGCACGAGTTGCGCGATCAGCTCCGCGAGCATCATGTACGACGGCCCGCCAAGCAGCGCCGGCGTGACGAAGTAGCCGAGCGCCATCACGAACACCATCAGCGCGCCGGAGGCCACGCCCGGCATCGCGAGCGGCACGAGGATGCGCCAGAACGCCTGCCAACGGCTCGCGCCGCACACGGCGGCGGCGCGCAGCGTCGACGGGTCGATGCTGCGCAGCGTCGCGTGCAGCGGCATCACGAGGAACGGCAGCATGATGTACGTCATCCCGACCGTCACGCCGATCAGATTGTTCACGAGCGTGAGCGGCTCGTGGATGAGGCCGAGCGCCATCAGCATCCGGTTGATCGGACCGGTCTGCTGCAGCAGCACCATCCATGCGAAGGTGCGCGCGAGCAGGTTGGTCCACATCGACAGCAGCAGGATCGCGAACAGCACGCTGCTCAATCTGCGTGGGGCAATGGCGAGCAGCCACGCGGTCGGAAAGCCGATCGCGAGCGTCACCGCGGTCACCACCGTCGCAACGAGGAACGTATTGCCGAACACGCGCAGATATGTCGTCGAGCCGACGAGCTGTGCGTAGTTCTGCAGCCCGGGCGTGGGCTCGAGGATGCTGCGCAACAGCAGCGACAGCACGGGCAGCAGGAAGAAGATCGCGAGCAGGAGAAGCGCCGGCGCGACGAGCCGGGCGCTTCGCCAGTCGCGGCGGCGGCGCACCTCCGCCGCGCGCGGCTGCGTGAGGGTACTCATTACATGGCGCATGCTCACTCCTGGTCGGCGCGTATTTCGTGCGAGCGATTCGCTTTCCACGTCACTTCGACTGCCACGTGTACCAGCGCTTCGCAATCGCATCGCGGTTGTCGGCCCAGTACTTCATGTCGAGATTGATCTGCGAGTCCTTGTACTGGTCGGGCAGCGTCTTCGCGACATCCGGCGACATCAGCGCCACCGACTTCACGTTGATCGGCGCGTAACCGGTCTCGGCTGCGAATTTCGCCTGCGCCTGCGGGCTCGTCGCGGCCGCCAGATACTTCATCGCTTCCGAGCGATGCCTGGCGCCCTTCGGAATCACGAGCATGTCCGCGGCGGTCAGGTTCTGGTTCCACGAAATGCCGACCGGCACACCGGTCTGCGCGAGCGCGTGCAAGCGCCCATTCCAGAACATCCCGATCGGCGCTTCGCCCGACGCGAGCAGCTGCTGCGACTGCGCGCCGCCGCTCCACCAGACGATGCCGCTCTTGATCGTGTCGAGCTTCTTGAACGCGCGGTCGAGGTCGAGCGGATAGAGCTCGTTCGGCGGCACGCCATCGGCGAGCAGCGCGATTTCCAGCACGCCCGGTGCCGACCACTTATAGAAGGTGCGCTTGCCCGGGAATTTCTTCGTGTCGAACAGATCGGCCCACGTCTGCGGCTGCGCGCCCGTGTACTTCGACTTGCTGTAGCCGAGCACGAACGAGTAGTAGAAGCTGCCCACCGCGTCCTGCGTCGCAAAGCGCGGGTCCAGCTCGTCCTTCTTCACGACCGAGTAGTCGATCGGCTCGATCAGGCCGGCCTTTTGCGCGGCGTACGCGAAGTCGCCTTCCACATCGACGACGTCCCAGCTTACGTTGCCACTGTCGACCATCGCCTTCAGCTTGCCGTAGTCGGTCGGGCCATCCATCAACACGGTGATGCCGCTCGCCTGCGTGAACGGCTGCGCCCAGTTCTTCTGTTGCGACGACTGCGTGGTGCCGCCCCAGCTCGTGAAGACGATCGGGTCGGCGGCGTAGGTGGGTTCCGTCGCAAGCGTCATCAAGCACGCAGCAGTCAGCGGCGCTGCAAACACAATCCATTTACTGCTCATGTCGATCTCCGGAATCGTTTAAGGGACATACAGGGTCGTGGTAACGGGGTTAGCAGACGACGATCACCAGATCATGAATCCCGTCTTCTGAGATGGTGGTATTCCAAAAAATTAGAAAAATAAAAACCGCCGGGACCTTTCAGGTCCCTCCCGAACCGTGCGCCAACGCAATCAGCAGCAGGATCAGAAGGATCAACGCCACGCTTTTCCAGAAGGTCACCGGACTGCGCTCGATCAACGGCAGCCTCGCTGCCGTTGCCGTTTCGCCGCCGCCCGCGGCGAATCGATCCAGCTCCGCACAGACCTCGAGCGCATCCTGATAGCGACGCTCCGGATCGGCCTGCATCGCCTTCTCGAGCACGAGGTCGAGCCAGACTGGCAGGTCGGGCCGGTGATGCTGCAACGGCACCCGGCTATTGAAGCCGTACGGCGAGCGTCCGCCGCTGAACATGCGATACAGGGTGACGCCGAACGCAAAGACCTCAGAGCGCGCATCGCCCTCTGCACCTTTGATGAGTTCGGGCGCCATGTAGGCGGGCGTGCCCGGCGCGGTAGACGGCCCCGGCGCGAGCAGGCCGGGCATGTAGGCGAAGCCGAGATCAAGCAGCCTCACGCTGTCGTCGGGCAACACCAGCACGTTCTCGGGTTTGATGTCGCGATGAAAGATGCCCTGGCGATTCAGCGCGTGGATCGCGCGGCCGAGCTGGCGCGCGATCGCGAGGCCGCGCGTCAGCGACATCAGTGCCGGCGTCATCAAGGTTTCGAGCGGCAAGCCGTCGAGGAACGGCATCACGACATAGAGGCGGGTCTGGCGCGCGGGATCGATCGCGCTCGGCGCAAGCACGTTCTCGCTGTCGATCTTCCCCGCGAGCCACCGCTCCCGGACGATCGACTGGCGCACGTTGGCGTCTTCGTCGACGCTCGGCTTCGGGAACTTGAGCGCGAGCCGCTTTTGCGGGTCGGCAAGATCGTGGCCGATGAAGATCCGCGAGTAATGCCCGTCGCTCAGCACCGTGCTCAGCGCATAGCCGTCGATCACCTCGCCACACGCGGGAACCGCGAGAATCGGCAGGTCGCCGAGCACGCCTTCGAGGTAGCGATAGTCGAGGTCCGGCACCTTGCGCACGTCGACCACGACCGCCGAGACGTCGTCGGTCGAACCGCGCGAGCGCGCCATCTGGACGAGCCGTTCAGCCACCGCGGCAGCGGGCGCCTGCGTCGACAGCACGGCCCGCAATTCGCGCCACGGTATGCGTCGATAGAGCCCGTCGGAGCACAGCAGCAGGCGGTCAGCCTCCTTTAACGCCCAGCTCTCGATGCGTGTCACCAGCGCACTCTGCAAGCCGACCGCATGCGCGACGAAGGCGCCGAACGGCACGTCGATGACGTCGTCGCCGCCGAGTTGCGACACTTCGCCATCGCGCAGCTGATAAAGCCGCACATCCCCCGCGCCGACAAGCCAGGCCGTGGCGCCCCTGACCACGAGCGCCGCAAAGCACGCCGCCATCTGACTGAGCGCCGCATCGCTGCGGCCGATCTGGTGCAGCCAGCGGTGAATCGCATCGAGTGCGCGCGACGCCGCGGCTTCGGGCGCCAGCGTGTGAGGCGGCGCATAGTAGCCGTCGATGAAGCTGCGCACCGCGAGCTCGGCCGCCACGCGCCCTCCCCGGCCGCCGCTCATGCCGTCGGCCAGCGCGACCACGCTCCCCCGCGCCGAGCGTTGCATGAGATCGCCCAGCATGACGCCGACGTAGTCCTCGTTGCGCCCACTGCTGCCCGGCTCCGAAACAAAGGCGATGTCGAGCTCGGGAGACTCGCCGCGCTCGGGCCGCAGTGTCATGCACGCCTGCTCAGCGGCATTCGCGAGGGGGGTGTCGGTCATTTCCTGTCGAAGATCGCAGCTTCGCTCGATTCGAGATCGTGCTCGATCTTATCGAGAACCTGCGGCGCACGCTTCTTCAGCATCGCGAGCCAGCCGAGGCCGAACAGCATGTAGGCCGCGAACAGATAGGGCAGGATGTTGTACGGCCAGTCCGGAACCGGATAGACGCTGCCGAAGAACCCGCCGATCATCGCCACGGCGCCAAGGATGCCCACCACCAGATTGGCAAGCTTGAGCTGCCCTTGCTTCTTCAGGTAGAGCGGCGCGGACACCGAGATCAGGAAGTAGGCCACGATGAAGCCGAAGGTCGCGAACGTGCTCGTATAGCCGAACGTATTCAACGCGCCCGTGCCCAGCAACGCGAGATTCACGGCCAGCGAGAGGAGCGCGGCAAAGGCCACCGCATAGTGCGGCGTCTGATGCTTCGTGTGCACCATGCCCATCGAGCGGTGTACGAACTGATAGCGGCCCATCGAGAACAGCAGCCGGCTCGCTGCATTGATCGAGGCCAGCACGCAGGCGAACGCGCTCACCGACGCGATCAGATAGAACAGCGGCGCCAGCGCCGGCGCACCGAGTCCGCTCAGCAGCGTCTGCAACGGCGCGGTATCGGCGCCGAGCTTGCTCACGTTGCCGCCGTAGGCGACGACCATCGAGTAGGCGACGAACATGAAGAAGGCGCCGGCCAGCACCATGCTCCAGATGATGGCGCGAGGAATCGCCTTCAGCGGGTCCCTGGTTTCCTTGCCGAGCGACGCCGCGCTCTCGAAGCCGACGAACGAGAAGATGCCGAGCACCATCGCCTCCGCCATCCCTTTGGGCGTCGTGCCCTGTAGCGACAGTTGCGCATGATCGACGATGCGCTCGGGATGCTGATAGAAGACCACCAGCAGCACGCCGCCGACGATCGTGATCGAGGCGGCCTCGATCGCAAGGCTCAGGCGCGACGACAGCTTGATGTCGCGCGACGAGAGGAACCAGGCCAACCCCGCGCTCACCGCATAGATCAGCCAGGTCGGCACGGCGATGCCGAACGGCGTGAACGCGTTCTGCACGAAGATGGCCTCGCCGGCCAGCACGCCCATCGCGGTACCGGTGTATGCGGCAATCAGCCCCCATCCGGCGATGCCGCCCGCCATTGGCCCGAGCGAGCGCGAGATAAAGATGAAGAACGATCCGGCCGCGGCGAAGCGGCTGGCCAGCACGGCGATGTTGAGACTGACGAACATGAGCCCGAGCGTCGACAGCCCGTAGACCAGCCAGCTGCCCGCACCCGCGAGTGCCGCGACGGCCACGACGTTGATCGACGGCGTCAGAGTCGGAGAGATGTTGGCGAGAGACTGGCCGATCGTCTCCATGAAGCCCAGGCTCGACGATCGAAGATCGGCGGACTGCGAAGGAACAGCGGTAGGTTGTGGCGTTGCGCTCATGCTGGGCTCTCCTCAAGGTAAGTGGTTCAGTATTTCGCTAGTCCTGGTATCCACGAGGTGCCGGCGAGCGGCACGCGCGCCATCGCGGCCGCCTCCACCGTCAGCGCCACGAGGTCCTCCGGCTCCAGGTGATGCACGTTCTGCTTGCCGCAGGCGCGTGCGATCGTCGTCAGTTCCATGTTCAGCGTCTTCAGGTAGTTGCGTACCCGGCGCGAGCCTTCCTCCGGCTGCACGCGCTGCTCGAGCACGGCGTCCTGGGTCGTCACGCCGACCGGGCACTTGCCCGTGTGGCAGTGGTGGCAAAACCCCGGCGACGTGTTGAGCGCCGCGTAATCGGCCGTGGCAGAATGCAGCGCGCCATCCTTGAAATAGGTGTCGCTGTTGCAGCCGAGCGCCATCAGCACGCCCTGCCCGATCGCCACGGCGTCGGCGCCGAGCGCCAGCGCCTTCGCCACGTCGGCCCCGGTGCGAATGCCGCCCGACACGATCAGCTGCACCTGCCCTTTCATGTTCAGGTCCTCGAGCGCGTCGACAGCCTGCCGCACCGCGGCCAGCGTCGGAATGCCGACGTTCTCGATGAAGCACGTTTGCGTCGCCGCGGTGCCGCCCTGCATCCCATCGATCACCACCACATCCGCGCCGGCATGCACCGCCAGCTTCACGTCGTTGAACGTGCGGGTCGCGCCGACCTTCACGTAGATCGGCTTTTCCCAATCGGTGATTTCGCGCAGCTCCTGAATCTTGATAGCGAGGTCATCCGGGCCGGTCCAGTCCGGATGACGGCTCGCCGAGCGCTGGTCCACGCCCGCGGGCAGCGTGCGCATCGCGGCGACCCGCGGGTTCACTTTCTGCCCCAGTAGCATCCCCCCGCCCCCCGGCTTCGCGCCCTGGCCGATCACGATTTCGATCGCATCGGCGCGGCGCACGTCGTCCGGGTTGAAGCCATAGCGCGACGGCAGGCACTGGTAGACGAGCGTCTTCGACGAGCGACGCTCTTCCTGCGTCATGCCGCCGTCGCCCGTCGTCGTCGAGGTGCCGGCCGCCGTCGCCGCACGCCCCAGCGCTTCCTTTACGTTCGCCGAGAGCGCGCCGAAGCTCATGCCCGCAATCGTGATCGGGATGTCGAGCACGACGGGTCTGCTTGCAAATCGTGTGCCAAGCACCGTTCTGGTGACGCACTTCTCGCGATACCCTTCGAGCGGATAGCGCGACAGCGACGCGCCCAGGAACAGCAGATCGTCGAAGTGCGGCACGCGCCGCTTGGCGCCAAGGCCGCGGATTTCATAGAGACCGCGCTGCGCGGCCATGTGGATGTAGTCGATCGTCTTGCGGTCGTAGCCTTGCGACTCTTCCTGCTGCAAGCGGGCGAAATGAACGGGCTTTTCCATGGGGACCTTCTCGATGATCTTGGGTGTTCAATATTCCTGGTCCGCGTCGGCGTTCCAGTGATAGAGCGTGCGAGCCGAGGCGATGCGCCTGAACGCGCGCGGATCTTGCTGCAGCCCGGCCGCATCGAGCAGCGCGGCGACGGCCATGACGTCCGCATCGGTCATCGGCTCGAACTGCGCATCCGCGCCGAGCGATTTCACTTCACCCTTCACATACAGGACTGCTTCGTAGAGCGAATCGCCGAGCGCGTCGCCCGCGTCGCCGCAGATCACCATGCGGCCCGCTTGCGCCATGAACGCCGAGAAGCTGCCCACCGATCCGCCGACGACGATGTCGCCCCCCTTCAGCGAAATCCCGCAACGCAGGCCCGCGTCGCCGTCGATGACGAGCAGCCCGCCATGCGCCGAAGCACCCGCGCCGTTCGATGCAAAGCCCTTCACGTGCACCTTGCCGCTCATCATGTTTTCGGCGACCCCGGTGCCCGCGCTGCCCTCGATAACGATCTTCGCGTGCTGGTTCATGCCGCCCGCGTAGTAGCCGGCATGGCCCTCGATCGTGATGCTGACGTCGGCATCGACACCGACCGCGATGTTGTGCGCGCCGTTGGGCGAACTCACCGTGATGCGCTGACCGGCAAGCTCGGCGGCATCGCCGTGCAGGTACCGGTTCAGCGCCCTGACGGGCGAGCGCGCGAGGTCGAATGTCACGCTTTCCATAGATACATCTCCTCGGGTGCGGGTTCGAAGACCTTCGCGTTCTTGATATCGGGCAGATGTGCCAGCGACCGGAACTCCGAGGCGATCGCCACGTATTCGTCGTTCTCCGCGACCACGGCAGGCTTGCACGCGAAGGGATCGCGGATCAGCGCGAGCTCGGTCGTGGTGCCCATCAGGAAGGTGTAGAAGCCGTCGAGCTCTTCGAAGCCTTTTTGCAGCGCGTCCGGCAAGGTGTCGCCTTCGCGCAGGCGCCATTCGAGAAAGCGGCAGGCCGCTTCCGTATCGTTGTCGGTATCGAAGTGAATGCCCTCGGGTTCGAGCTTGCGCCGCACGCCGTGCGCATTCGACAGCGAGCCGTTGTGCACGAGGCAGAAGTCCTCGCCGGCCGTGAACGGATGGGCGCGATCCGGCGTGACCGCCGATTCGGTCGCCATGCGCGTATGCCCGACCAGATGCGAGCCCTTCAGGTTCGCGAAGCCGTAGCGTTGCGCGATCTGCGCGGGCAGGCCGATGTCCTTGTAGAGGTCGATCGAGCGGCCCGCGGACAGCAGATAGAGCGTCGGATAATGCTCGCCGAGCCAGCGCTTCACGTTCTCGACGCTGCCTTGCAGCGTCAGCACCGCATGATTGCCCTTCGCTTCGATGCGCGCCGTGACGTCCATCGCGGCGTTCAACGCGTCGACGAGCGGTTGCCAGGCGAAACGCTCGCCTTCGTCGGTAAAGCCCGAGTAGAGGCTGAGCTTGCGCTGGTGCGCATCGACCGCCTTGCCGAACACGGCCAGTCCGGCCGAATCCGGGCCGCGCTCGGTCATGCCGATCAGCATCGGCACCATCAGTTCGCCGAGCCGTTCACGTAGTGCCGGCGTCTTGACCAGCATTCCTACGATTCCACACATAGTGCGTCTCCTTAGAAAAATTCGAGGTAGCTCTTCAGCTCCCAATCCGATACGTGGCGCATGTATTCGAGCCATTCCATGCGCTTCAACTTGAGGAATTCATCGGCGACCGGGCCGAGAGCGTCGCAGACCAGGCGGTCCGCTTCGAGCGCCTCGAGTGCCTGTTCCAGGTTCTGCGGCAGCACGCCAATGCCGTGCTCGCGCAATTGCCGCGGCGTCCAGTCGTAGAGGTTTTCGTTGGCGGGGGCACCCGGCGACAATTCGCGCTCGACGCCGTCGAGCCCGGCCGCTATCACGGCGGCAGTCGCCAGGTACGGATTGCACGAGCCGTCCGGCAGGCGGAGTTCGATGCGCTCGCCCGGCATGCGCACCATCGTCGAACGATTGTTGTCGCCGTAGCTGATATACGCGGGCGCCCAGGTCGCGCCCGTCAGCGAACGGCCTACCACCAGCCGCTTGTACGAGTTGACGGTGGGATTGCACAGCGCCGCGAGCGCCGGCGCATGGGCGAGCAAGCCGGCCGTGAACTGGTAGCCGAGCTTCGAGAGGCCCATGCCGAGCGGATCGCTCTTGTCGGCAAACAGATTGCGCTCGCCGTCGCCGATCGACATGTGCATGTGCATGCCGTTGCCGGGACGATTCGCGAACGGCTTGGCCATGAACGAACAGATCATGCCGAGCTCGTTGGCGATCTCGGATGCGGCCATCTTGAAGAACACGTAGTGGTCGCACGAAGTCAGGCAATCCGTGTAGGCGTAGTTGATCTCGAACTGGCCGTTCGCATCTTCGTGGTCGATCTGATAGACGTCGATGCCGACCGCGCGCATCGATTCGGTGAGCTTCTCCAGGAACACGCGGGTGCGCGAAAGGCCCTTGTAGTCGTAGCATGGCTTCGCGAGCGTATCGCTCGGATCGCACGGCTCGAGCAAGCCCGACGCCGAACGGCGCAGCAGCGAAAACTCGGGTTCGAGCCCCGTGTAGAGCGTCCAGCCGCGCCCGGTCATGCGCGCGACCTGTTTCTTCAGCATCACGCGCGAATCGAACTCCCAGGGCTTGCCGTCGACATGGCCATCGCACGCGATGCGCGCGATGCCGGGTTGCCAGGGCACCGGCGTGAGCGTCGACAGATCGCCGACAGCCATGAAGTCCGGACCGTTCGGCTCGATCCCCACACCCCAGATCGCAAAGCCGGCGAAACCCGCCCCGGCGGTGAGCACGCTTTTCAGATGCGCGACCGGCACCGACTTTGCCTTCGCCACGCCGTGAATATCGACGAACTGCGCCAGCACGTATTTCACGCCCTGTTGCGTGAGCCAGGCCTGCGCGTCTTGTGCCGTGTCGAAGCGCGGCACGCTCCCGAGCTCGTTGACGGTGACCGGCAGCTTGCTCGCATCGTTCAGGTTCATTGCCACTCCTTGCAACAATTTATTAACATGCAAAAATATTTCCCAGCAGGAAACTCTCTGCGCGCACGCATTCCCGCGTTCAAGGCCCGCTTCAAACGCCCGCTTCAAAGGCCGGCAAACCAGTGCGATCCGCTAACCTTGCTTCCTTTTCCGAGGCCATCTATGCAAACCGCGGACGACAACAAATCACCGCTCGAACGCTATCTCGGCACGACGATCCGCGAGCTGCGCCAGTCTCACGAACTGACCATCGCGCAGGTCGCCGAGCAGGCCGGCATCAGCCGCGGCATGCTCTCGAAGATCGAGAACGCGCAAACCTCGGCCGGGCTCGACGTGCTGCACCGCATTGCCATGGCGCTCGGCGTGTCGATGTCGGCGCTGTTTCGCAACTTCGACGTCCCGCAAGGCGGCGCCCAACTGGTCAAGAAAGGCGCTGGCATGGAGGTCGTCCGCAAGGGCACGCAGCGTGGCCACACCTACCATCTGCTCGCCTACGATCAGGGCCCGCGCAAGCTCTTCGAACCGTTCCTCATCACGATGGACGACGAGTCGGAGCGCTTCCCCGTCTTCGAGCACCCGGGCACCGAGTTCATCCACATGCTCAAGGGCGTGATCGAGTACCGCCACGGCCAGCAAACCTACATCCTGCATCCCGGCGACACGCTCACGTTCCGGGGCGATATCCCCCATGGCCCAGAACGCCTGATCAAGACGCCGATCCAGTTTCTTTCGATCTTCGTCTACGCTCAGTCCGCCACCGAGTGAACAACTCCAACCTCGGCCTCCACCTCGCGGCCGCATTCCTGGCAACTGTCCTTGTCATGCAACGACCGTGCCATGTTTATCAATGAGAATCAAACGTTCCTGTCAATAAACACTGGCGGCGCGCGGCGGTCTTGCTCCTTCTCCCTGTTGGTCCTGCTCCTGCTTGCCCGCGGTGCGGCCGGATCGTGAATGCGGTGCAAAGCTGCACTGAAACGGCCAGGCAGGTTACGACGGTGTATCAGCACAACTTATAAAGTCGCCAAGGCGCGCAGCACGCCCTCGATCATCGCGCGCAATACCGGCTGCACGCATGCCGCACGTACCTCGTCATAGGCAAACGGCGCGCGCTCGCTCATGTAGGTCGACTGACACATCTCGAGCTGGAGCGCGTGCACACCGTCGTGCGGCGCGCCGAAGTGACGCGTGATATAGCCGCCCTTGAAGCGTCCGTTCGCGACCCAGCTGAACGGGCTGGCTGCGGCGGCGGCAACGGCGGCCGCCTGCAAGGCGGGCGCCGCCGTGCGGCCGTCCTGCGTGCCCAGGTTCAGGTCCGGCAGCTTGCCGTCGAACAGGCGCGGCAGCACGCTCGCGATCGAATGCGCCTCCCACAGCACGACGTGCGCATGACGCCCGCGCAGACGCGCGAGTTCCGCGCGCAGCCGGTCATGGTAGGGCTGCCAGTAGTCCGTCACGCGCCGCGCTTTCTCCCGCGCGTCCGGCTCGCAGCCGGCGCGATAGACCGGCTCGCCGCGAAACGTTTCGGCCGGGCACAGGCCGGTCGTGGTTTGCCCCGGATACAGGCTTTCGTCGTTGGGCGGCCGGTTCAGGTCGATCACATAGCGCGACAGCTTCGCGCCGAGCACCGTCGCCCCCAATTGCGCAGCGAAATCGTAGAGACGGTCGAGATGCCAGTCGGTATCGGCAACCGTGAGCGCCTGTTCCGTATAGAGCGGCTGAAGCTCGGCGGGAATCCGGCAGCCCAGATGTGGAATTGAAATCAGCAGCGGCGCCTCGCCGCTTTGCAACGTATATAGATCGTCCAAAGACGTTCTCCATGAAAACGACGCGACTAGAGCAATGCGTCGGCGGGAAGCTGCGGCAACGCACGCGCCAGCGCCGGCTGGATCGAGCGATCGATGACCGTGCGCGTCAAGGTGACGATTTCGCTCGCGAAATCGTCCCACTCGCCCTGCCGGTGCAGCAGGAAGAAATCGCGCCGTCCGAGCCGCCCCGACGGCAGCGGCAGCACCGCGATCTCGTCGAGATAGTGCCGTGCCTGCCACAGGCACAACGGCGTCGAGATCGCAAAGCCGAGCCTTGCCGCCACCAGACTCAGCAGGGGATCGGTCGCGTCGAATTCGTAGCGGCGCGGGCTGTCAATGCCGAGATGCCGCGCGAAGCGCTCGACCTGCTGGCCGATCACCGAGCGCGCCGTGTAGCGAATCAGCGGCAGCTCCTTGCTGAGCATGCGCCAGTCGAGCTGCGCGCGGCCCGCGAGATGGCTGCGCGCGACGACGACGACGAACGCTTCCGAAAAGAGCGGCACTTCGACGATGCGCGCATCGTTCAGCGTCGTCTGCGTGCAGACGGCAAGATCGAGTTCCCGCTCGTGCAGCTGCTTCGACAGCCCCGGCGTGAGACCCGACCAAAATGCGATCTGCCGCGCCGAATTCGACACCGCGCGAATCAGCTCCGGCCCGACCGTGGCCGCGAACGAATCGACGCAACCGAGCCGCACCGGCAGCGTGCCCGCGTGCGACGCGTCGCCGATCCGCGTGCTGACCATCTGCGCGTGTTCGAGCAGCGGCCCGGCGAGCTCGAGCAAGGCGCGCCCGGAAATATTCGGCCGCGGCGGACGGCTCTCGCGGTCGAACAGCGTCATGCCCTGATCGCGTTCGAGCGCCGAGACCGCCTGGCTGATCGCACTCTGGCTCACGCCCAACTGCTTGGCCGCGCCCGTCATCGAGCCGGTCTCGCACACGGCGATGAAGGCCTGCAACGCGCGCAGATCGATCGGCGTTTGGGTTCGTCTCATCGTGACTCCAGTGTCCGCGGCGCCCAGTGCAGGCCGCGCGACGATGTCGAATGCTGCTTGCTCAAAATCCGCCCGTGCTCACGATGAGCAATTTCGGAAGCGCGTCATAAGTTTGCCTAATACAAAATTCCCCCGCGTTTCGGCTTTCTAGAATCCGCTCCATCGCCCTACTGGAAAATCGGAACGCTCCCATGAGCCACTATGACTTCATCGTGATCGGCGCTGGCGTGATCGGCACCTCGGTCGCGCACCATCTCGCCGCCGCCGGCGCGAATAGCGTGCTGGTCCTCGAGCGCGGCACGACCGGCGCCGGCACGACTTCGCAATCATCTGGACTGCTACGCACGCACTATTCGGTTCGCCAGAACGTCGAGCTCGCGCGCTCGTCGTGGTCGGCGTTCAACAACTTCGCCGAGTATGTCGGCGACGACGAAGCGTCGTGCGGGCTCGTCAAATGCGGCTACCTGATCTGCGCGCCCGAAGGCGACAAGCTCGCACCACTGCGCGCGTCGCTCGCCGCGCAGCAGGAGATGGGCATCGAAGTGCAATTGATGAACCGCGCCGAAGCGCGCGAGCGCCTGCCGATCGCGCAGTTTGACGACGCGGCGCTGATAGGATTCGAGCCCGAGGCCGGCTTCGCCGACGCCTATCTCGTCGCGACCAGCTTCGCCAGGTCGGCGCGCCGCCGCGGCGTGAAGATCATGGAAGGCGTGAGCGTGACGGGCGTGATCCGCGAAGGTCGCCGCGTAACCGGCGTCGAGACGAGCGCGGGCCGCTTCAGCTGCGGCACCCTCGTCAGCACGCAGAACATCTGGACGCCCGAGTTGGCCGCCTGGATCGGCGTGCCGCTGCCCGTGAAACCCGAACGCCATACCGTGCTCGCCCTCGAATGCGAGACGGGCGCGTACACCTTCGGCATGCCTGCGTTCAAGGACCTCGGTTCGCCCGGCATGCTCTATTTCCGCAGCTACGGCGGCAGCCAGATGCTGGTGTCCGAAGGCGTGGTCGGCGAAACGCTCAATGCGCCGGAGACCGAGCAGGGCGAGATCTCCCTCGACTATGTCGTCGAAGTCGGCGCGCAGGTCGCCGGGCGGTTTCCCGCCTACGAGACGGCGGGGCTCGCGTCGTCGTGGACGGGCGTCTACGACGTCACGCCCGACTGGAACCCAGTTCTCGGCGGGGTCGGCGATGTCGAGGGACTGGTGGTCGGCTTCGGCTTCTCCGGACACGGTTTCAAGCTCTCGCCGGGCATCGGCAGGCTGCTCGCGCAGCATGCGCTCGGTCAGCCGACCGATGTGTCGCTCGCGCCCTATGCACTCGAGCGCTTCGAGACGGGTGCGCTGCTGGTCGGCAAATACGGCTCGGGCGCGGTGTCCTGATTCATGGAGGCGATCATGTCCATCAAGATTCTCGTCCCCGTCAAACGCGTGGTCGATCCGAACGTGCGCGTGCGGGTCGGTGCCGGCGGCGCGATCGACACGAACGGCCTGAAGATGTCGCTGAATCCCTTCGACGAGTGCGCGCTGGAAAAAGCGTTGCAACTGAAGGAAGCGGGACACGCCTCGCAGGTGACCGTCATCACCTGCGGACAGGCTAATAGCCAGGACGTGCTGCGCACGGCGCTCGCGATGGGCGCCGACAATGCGGTCCTTCTCGATACGGGCGCGGCTGCGACATCGCAGGACTCGCTGGACTCGCTGGCTGTCGCGCGCCTGCTGCGCGCGTATCTGTCGGCGCACGGCGACGCATTCGGCCTCGTGATCTGCGGCAAGCAGGCCATCGACGACGATACGGGCGGCGTCGCCGCGATGCTCGCGGGCCTGCTCGACTGGCCGCAGGCGCTCGACGCGAGCGCCATCGCCGCCCACGGCGCCGGCTGGCGCGTGACCTGCGGCGACGACTCGGGCACCGCGACATGGCAGCTCGACGGCGCGGCGGTCGTCAGCGCGGACCTGCGCCTGGCCGAGCCTCGGCGCGTGAGCTTGCCGAACATCGTGAAGGCCAGGCAGAAGCCTCTCGCGACCCTCGACGCGGCCACGCTCGGCGTCACGCTCACGCCGCAAAGCCGGATCGTCGAACTGCGCGATCCGCCCGCGCGGCAGGCGGGCGTGAAGGTCGCGAATACCGCGGCTTTGCTCGATGCGCTCGCGGCGCATCGCGTGTTCGACCGCGCAGGAGCCATCGTATGAAAACTCTGGTACTGGCTGAATCGGATCACGGCTCGATCAGCGACGCAACGCTGCGCGTGATTAGCGCTGTCTCGCAGCGAAGCGCGCCGCTCGATGTGCTTGCGCTCGATGCCGAGACCGCAAGCGAAGCCGCTCGGCTCCCCGGTGTAGCACGCGTGCTGAGCAGCCGCTGCGACGGCGTGGCGACGCCGGAGCGGCTCGCCGCTCAATTGCGCGCCGTGTGTGCCGGCTATTCGTTGATTGCCGCCGCCCATCGGCCGCTGGCTCGCGGCGCGTTTCCGCGCGCGGCTGCGTTGACCGGCAGCGCGTTCGTGGCTGACGCGCTCGGACTCGCGAACGATGGTGGCTTCCTGCGCGGGCTGTACGCGGGCAGCGTGCTGGCGACCGTGGCAAGCGAAACGGCGCTCACGTTCGCGACGTTTCGCGCGTCGTCGTTTGCGCCGGTCGAACGTGCGGGAGGAAACGCGTCGATCGTGACGCTCGATGCAGTGCCTGCGTTTGAAAAGACAAGCCTCGTGGAACGACAGGCGACGCAGCACACGGGCCACGATCTATCGACTGCGCGCGTCGTCGTGGCGGGGGGGCGCGGCCTGGCGTCGCAAGAAAACATAGCGCGGCTCGGTACCCTGGCCGAGCGCATCGGCGCCGCTCTCGGCGCCTCGCGCGCGGCCGTCGATGCCGGTTACGCGCCCAACGCCGCACAGGTCGGACAGACCGGCAAAACGGTCGCGCCCGATGCTTACCTGGCCTTCGGTATCTCCGGCGCGATTCAACATCTGGCCGGCATGAAGGACTCGAAGATCATCGTCGCCGTCAATAAGGACCCCGATGCACCGATCTTTTCCGTCGCCGACATCGGGCTCGTCGGAGATCTGTTCGAGACGATGCGCGAACTGGAAGCGTATGTCGGCGCACGGGGCACCTCATGACGGACTTCACGCATCCGGATCAACACGGCGCCCCGCTCCGTGCCTCGACGAGCTTCGGGAAGCCACCCTCGCAGCACTCGATTCATTTCTTCGACTGCGCGCAACTCGCGCCCGAAACGTGGGCGAACGGCGGCGGCATCACGCGCACCGTCGCCAAACGCGCCGGCGACGATGGCGGCATCGAGTGGCGCGTCAGCCTCGCCACACTGAATGGTCCCGCCAGGTTCTCGCAATTTCCGGGACTCGATCGCACGCTGCTGTTGCTCGATGACGGTGCGGTCGATCTGCATTCGCAGGACGGCGCGTGGTTCGCGCGCCCAGGACAGCCCGTGCAGTTCTCCGGCGATCTGCTGATATGGGCCAGCGTGCCTGCCCGGCCCGTCGAGGTACTGAACGTGATGACGCGGCGCGGCGCTTGCCAGGCCCGCGTCAATGTCGCCTCGCAGTCGCTGCGGATCACCGCGGCTTCGACACAGCTCGTCCTGTGCGTCGACGGACAATGGGGCGTGGCAAGCGCGCTGCTCAACGGCGTGTCGCTGCAGCCGATGACAGGCATCTGGATCGACGGACGACGCGAGGAAATCGATCTGCATGCAATGGGGCCCCGCGCACGGCTCGTTTCTATCGCTATTGATGCGGCGGAGCATTGAGGTATGCAGGAGGTGATGATGATCGAGCAGTACGGGCCGCGCGAGTCGATGGAATATGACGTCGTCATCGTCGGCGGCGGCCCTGCGGGCCTGTCGGCTGCCATTCGTCTGAAGCAGCGCGCCGCCGAACAAGGCGTCGAGCTTGGCGTGTGCGTACTCGAAAAAGGCTCTGAGATCGGGGCGCATATCCTGTCGGGCGCGGTGATGGACCCGCGCGCGCTGACCGAGCTGATCCCGGACTGGAAGGAGAAAGGCGCGCCGCTGACGGTCGAGGTGACCGAAGACCGCTTCCTGTTCCTGTCGGCGACCGGCGCGAAGAGCGTGCCGAACTGGGCGCTGCCGGACAATTTCAAGAACCACGGCAACTACGTGATCAGCCTCGCGAACGTGACGCGCTGGCTGGGTCAGCAGGCCGAGGCGCTCGGCGTCGAGATTTTCCCGGGCTTTCCGGCGGCTGAAGTGCTGTACAACGACGACGGCTCGGTCAAGGGCGTCGCGACCGGCAACCTCGGCATCGGCAAGGACGGCGAGCCGACCGAGAACTTCCAGCTCGGCATGGAGCTGCACGCGAAGTACACGCTGTTCTGCGAAGGCGCGCGCGGCCACCTCGGCCGCCAGCTGAACGAGAAGTTCAAGCTGCGCGACGGCGTCGATCCGCAGGTGTACGGCATCGGTATCAAGGAGCTGTGGGAGATCGATCCCGCGAAGCACAAGCCGGGTCTGGTGATGCACACGGCCGGCTGGCCGCTCGAAAACGACACCTACGGCGGCTCGTTCCTCTATCACATGGACAACAACCAGGTCGTGGTCGGCTTCGTGGTCGGCCTCGGCTATTCGAATCCGTATCTGTCACCGTTCGAGGAATTCCAGCGCTACAAGACGCATCCGGCGATCCGCGCGATTCTGGAAGGCGGCAAGCGCGTGTCGTACGGTGCGCGCGCGATCACCGCGGGCGGTCTGATGTCGCTGCCGAAGCTGGTGTTCCCGGGCGGCGCACTTGTCGGCGACGACGCGGGCTTCCTGAACGCGTCGCGCATCAAGGGTTCGCACGCCGCGATCAAGACCGGCATGCTCGCCGCCGACGCCGCATTCGCCGCCGTACGGGCCGGCCGTCAGTCGGACGAACTGACCGCTTATCCGGAAACCTTCAAGACGTCGTGGCTCTACACCGAGCTGTATCGCGCGCGTAACTTCAAGCAGTGGATGAGCAAGGGTCTCTACCTCGGCACGCTGATGGTCGGCGTCGAGCAGAAGCTGCTCGGCGGTAACGTGCCCTGGACGCTGCATCACCAGCATTCCGATCACGAGATGCTGAAGCCGGCTTCGCAGTGCAAGCCGATCACGTATCCGAAGCCGGACGGCAAGCTGACGTTCGACCGGCTCTCTTCGGTGTTCATCTCGAACACGAACCACGAGGAAAATCAGCCGGCGCACCTGACGCTGAAAGATCCGACCGTGCCGGTCAACGTGAACTGGCAGACTTACGCCGGACCGGAGTCGCGTTATTGCCCGGCTGGTGTCTACGAGTTCGTGAAGAACGACGAAGGCAACGAGCGGCTCGTCATCAATGCGCAGAACTGCGTGCACTGCAAGACCTGCGATATCAAGGACCCGACGCAGAATATCGTGTGGGTCACGCCGGAAGGCGGCGGCGGTCCGAACTATCCGAATATGTAGTGCGGTCGAGATGAGGCACTCTTTAGTCTTGCGGGCAGAAGCACAATAATGTGGTTCACAGCAAACTTAAAATACTGATAAACGTTTGCGAAGGCAAATTATATTTTCGAAAGAAATGTGCATGCGAAAAGCGAGTTCAGACGCGGCCAGGTTATCGCACTTCTCATTTTCATCAAGCCGTTTAAGGTCATTTTTAAAAATCTAAATTAATAGCGAAATTCAAAATTACTCATCAATCAATACCTACCTGCCCGCAAAGGTTTGCCGCGATTGGCTCAACATTCTCCATCACGAATTTTTTCCGGTAAGCGCGGATACCTCTACTCGCGTCGCTCACCTTGAGTTTCATCATCCGTCGCGCTACATTGCCGCTCGCAGCATTCCGCACGGACTCCTGCGCACTCTGTAACTCGTACGTAAGGAAACTCCGATGGGGCAACAGGCGGAAGGCAACGACGACACCCCCTGCAGCCCGGCCGGCCGCGACGCGTTCGCGCCGGTCGTAAGGGCCGCCGCGTTGCTGGTCGCAGCGCTCGGCACGGTGAGCGCCGTCGACTTCCTGCCCGTAGACCTGCGCTGGTGCGCGCCGCTCGCCAGCGCATAGCGCAACGTGCACTGTGTCTGACTCTCGGAAGGCCGGTCGATCCTGGCAAAGATGCAGGCCGAGCTGAATCGAAACAGATGCAGTGTTGGCTCTCTGGCCAGATCCACTGGGGCTAGTGAGGAAGGCACGATGCCCATTGCTAAGAATGTTGATCGGGCACGAGACAAAAAAACCCGCGCGCGGCGGGTTTCTGGCACTCTTTCCGGACGTTCAACCTTGGCCGAATGAGCGCAGGAGCGGAAGCGACAGCATCACAACGTAGGCGACCACGGCCACCACTGCGGCGAAAGCCGGGATGCTCACCAACCAGCGCGGTGCGCCCTCTGTGTGATCCAGCTTTTCTTGATGCTTGACATCAAACATGGAGACCTCCGTAAGTCAATCCTATTTTATCAGATGCCAACGGGTGTAGTGGGTGACGCCCGACGCGAGGCCGACGAAAACAAACGACAGCCACATGTAAGAATAGTACCGTAGGTTCTGAAATAGCGTCTTGCCAAACAGTTTTGGCGCTCCCTTGCGCTCGGTCGTATAGACCGCTCCGAGCGCTGCCACAAACGCTCCGCCGATCGCACATGTGACAAGCGTCACGAGCGCGATCCCCATATCTGCGTCGATTTGCTTGCCCAAAATCTCCATTACCATTGCAAGCGCCATCGTCACCGCGACGAAGCCCATCTGCCCATCCTTGAGGACGGTCATCAAGTGACCATTTTCTTTGTATCGCTGGTCGTCGGATTTTCCGGCGACCACTAGAAGCATCGCTGCGGGCGTGAGAAGGATCGGGGCAAAGATATTGACGATGTCCCATAGAATCCAGAAATGCGGAGCGTTGGTGTCCATTCAACCTCCGTGAGTTTGAAGGTCGCCGAGCGCGCGGGTCTTGTAAGTCATGTGCCTCTCCAATGATCCGCACATGATACTGGCCCCGTTTACCAGTTGTCGAGACAGGCTCTACCGGTTCCCGGCATGCCAGAGAGGATGAAGTGTCTCCGTGGCGTTCGGGCCGTGCCTTCTGGCGCTTGGCGCCTTCGCTGCCCTCGATGCACGCGCCACTTCCGATGTGATCCAGACGCGCCGAGGTTTGCGCGAACTTCGTGGCTGCGCCCTTTGCAGAGGTCGGGTTTCACATACTGCATGCGCAGCGAACCTTGAAACGGACAACGTTGTCCTGACATGCCCGAGCATCCGGCGTATTCGGAAAACCATTCGCGGCCGTGAGGTGGGAGACGCGGCCCTGTCGCAACGCGAAGTGCCGCCCTGGTCGTTAGGTTGAACCGCGTCAGGCGAGGCCGCCCTCACATAGATACTTGATGCTCAGATAATCGTCGAGCCCGTATTTCGACCCCTCCCGACCATATCCTGACTCCTTGACGCCGCCGAACGGCGCTGCTTCGCTTGCCACTGCGCCCTCGTTGATGCCCACGATGCCCACTTCGAGACGCCGGGCGACGCGATGGATGCGACGCACATCGTTCGTGTAGAAGTATGCCGCCAGACCGAAGGGCGTATCGTTTGCGATGCGAATGACTTCGTCCTCGTCATCGAAGCGAAACAGCGGCGCGACGGGGCCGAACGTTTCCTCACAGCACAGCACCATCTGGTCGTTCGCATCGGCGAGAACCGTGGGTGCATAGTAATTCCGCCCCAAACCGGTCAGGCGCTTGCCTCCTACGAGAACCCGCGCACCATTCGCGACCGCATCTTCGACATGCGTCGCGATCTTGTCGATCGCACGCCCGTTGATCATCGGGCCGATCTGCGCCTTTGGGTCCGTGGCTGGTCCAACATGAAGCGCGCCGACGCGCGCGGCAAGCAGTTCCGCGAATCGGTCAAACACCGCGTCGTGAACGTAGATCCGGTTCGGGCACACGCAGGTCTGGCCGCCGTTGCGAAACTTGGCCGTCATCAGACCGTTGACGGCGGCGTCGATGTCCGCGTCTCCGAACACGATGAACGGCGCGTTGCCGCCCAGTTCGAGCGACAGCTTCTTGAGCGTGCCCGCCGATTCCCGCGCGAGGTGCTTGCCCACCGCGGTCGAGCCAGTGAACGTGATCTTTCGCACGCGTTCGTCGGCCAGCCAGTCCGCGACGGCTGCGATGCCTTCGTCACGCGCGGCCGCGATCACGTTGAGAACACCGTCCGGGATACCGGCTTCCTGGGCTAGCGCGGCAAGCGCGAGTGCCGTGAGCGGCGTGTCCTCGGCCGGCTTCGCGACGACCGTGCAGCCGGCAGCAAGCGCAGGCGCAATCTTGCGCGCTATCATCGCCAGCGGAAAATTCCACGGCGTGATGGCGGCCACGACGCCAATCGGCTCCTTGATCGCACTCATACGTTTGCCGCGTTGCGTCTGTGGAATGATGTCGCCGTAGATCTTCGTAGCTTCCTCCGCGAACCACGCGACGTAAGAAGCGCCATAGGCAACCTCTCCCCGTGCTTCGGCCAGCGGCTTGCCCTGCTCCATCGACATCAGGCTCGCGAGATCTTCCGTGTTCGCAAGAATCAGCGCGTGCCAGCGATGCAGCAGTTCCGCGCGCTCACGCGGCAGCATGTCGCGCCACGCCGGCAATGCACCCGCCGCCGCGTCGGTCGCCGCGCGGGCATCGGCCGCCGTGCTGTTAGCCACCTGCGCCAGCGTCTCGCCCGTCGCCGGATCGGAAACGGCATATCGCTTGCCTTCGACGGCGTGCACCCACCTTCCGTCGATGAAATTCGCTTGTCGAAGCAGTTCGCCTCGCGTCAGTTTCAAACTCACTGCGTTCTCCTTCCAGCAATAGAAATCGATCGTCGTAATCTCAGATGTTCGGCGCAACCTCGTCGTCAACTGTCTTCGTGCAACCGCTTTTCGTCTTCGTTTCGCTTGCGTACCGATCAAGCCACTGTGCGAGATGGATTGCGGTGCGCCCCGTCGTATTGCGGATCTGGGAACGGCAGCTGAAGCCGTCGCTGACGATCACGGCATCGCCTTGCAGCCCTTCGATCACTGGCACAAGTTCGGATTCGGCGACCTTCTTCGCCAGATGCGTCGTTTTCTTGTGGTAGCCGTACGCGCCCGCCATGCCACAACATCCCGTTGGCAAGACAGTGCCCCTCCCTGTCGCCTGCTTGAGCAGCGCGGCCTCGGCTTTCATGCCGCCACAAGCTTTCTGATGGCAGTGCCCGTGGACGTGCACGTCCGCATCCATTTTTGGCACCGTGACGCCATGCTCCTGCAGCAGTTCGGCGAGCGTTTTCACCGTCGTGGCAAGCGCGTGAGCACGCGGGTCGTCCGGGAACAGCGAGCGCAGTTCGTCACGAAACACTGAAAGGCAACTCGGTTCGAGCACGACAACCGGCAGTTGCGCCTCGATTACGTGCGACATCTCCGCCATGATCGTTTCGAGGTTACGCCGCGCTTCGTCGAGCAGACCAGCGTCATACATTGGCCGGCCACAGCACACATGCTTGCGCAACAGACGCACTTCGAAACCGTGCGATTCGAGCACCCGCACGGCGGCATCCATGACTTCGGGCGTGAAGCCGTTGTTGAACGTGTCGGTCCACAGCAGGATCGGCCCGCGCATGGCGCTCCCGCGTCCTTCACCTTGCCCGAACAGACGTTTTGCGACCGGACCGTTGCGAAAACTCTTCGCGGCGATCGGCGGAAACGTCACGTCGGGCGACAGACCGAACCGGGCGCTCACCTTACGGAACGACGGATTGCGCATCAGCAGGTTGGCCACGCCGCTCACATGCGTCGCCACGGGCAACCAGTTGCCGATGCGGCCGATCATGGCGTCCATCACCGGGCGACGCTTGTGCTTGAAGTATTCATAGAGAAAATGGCTCTTGTACTTTGCGATGTCGACATGCGTCGGGCAGTCGCTTCGGCAGCCCTTGCAGGCAAGACAATGATCGAGCGAGTCTTTCACGGCTTCGCTCTTCCAGCCGTCTTCGATGACCTCAGCCTTGAGGAGCTCAAACAACAGGCGAGCGCGCCCGCGCGTCGAATATTTCTCCTCGCGCGAAGCGCGATAGCTCGGGCACATGGTTCCGCCGCTCAGTGAGCGGCATTTGCCCATGCCGATGCAACGCTCCGTCGCCCGCGCGAACGTGTCAGGTTTGCCGAGATCGCCGAACGTGAACGGGCTCGACACGTCGACGCGCCGATACGACGGCCCAAGACGCAGGTTTTCGTCGACCGGCATCGCGTCGATGAGCTTGCCGGGATTCATGCGTCCGCGCGGGTCCCAGATCGCCTTGAAGGCGCGAAACGCCTCCATCAGCTCGGGCGGGTACATGAGCTGCAAAAGCTCGCCCTTGGCCTGGCCGTCGCCGTGCTCGCCCGACAGCGAGCCTTCGTACTTCACGACGAGCGCAGCAGCATCGAAGAGAAACTGTCGCCACGTGTTCACGCCTTGCGCATTACGCAAATCGAACGTGATGCGTGAATGAATACAACCGTCGCCGAAGTGGCCGTACATGTTCGTCTTGTAGCCGTACGACTCGACGAGCGCCGAGAATTCACGCAAATACGCTCCGAGATGGCGCGGCTCGACGGCAGCGTCTTCCCAGCCGACGACGGGATCTGGCTGCGACATGTCGTCGCCGATAGACGTCGCCGAAGCGCCCGTCTCGCGCACGGACCACAGCCGCCTCATAAGACTCGCATCGTCGACTGTCCGCGACGAAGGACTGCCGGGGAACGAAGCCGACAGACTGGCCGCCTTCTCCGCGAGCTCGGCCGCAACCCGCCTGTCGGTCGCGCCGAATTCGACCATCAGCCAGGCATTGCCCTCGGGCAGCTCGGCAATGTCAGCCAGCGCCAGGCCCCGCTCACGCAGGCCACCAACAATCCCCGTGTCCAGCCCTTCCATCGCGATTGGTGAAAGCGGCAGCAGTTGCGGCACGCAATCAGCCGCATCAAAGATCGTCGGAAATCCGAACACGACGAGCATGCGATGCACGGGGTTCGTGACAAGCGTCGTTTTCGCGCGCAGCACGGACACGCAGGTGCCCTCCGAACCCACGAGCGCCCGCGCGATGTTGAAACCGTTCTCGGGTAAAAGCTGATCGAGGCTGTAGCCTGAAACGCGGCGCTTGAGCTTCGGAAAACCGGCCCGGATCGCATCGCCGTATTTCTCGACAAGGCCGAGCAGTCCCGAGACGATCTCCGCGCGCCGGCCGCCGGCGGCCAGGTGTTCCTTCAGCGCGGCTTCATCGGTCGGGCCGACCCAGAATCGCTCCCCGTCGTAGGTGAGGATCTCCAGCGACTCGATGTTCTCCGCGGTCTTGCCGGCCATGACCGAGTGCGCGCCACACGAGTTGTTGCCGATCATGCCGCCGAGTGTGCACCGGCTGTGCGTGGCCGGGTCCGGGCCGAAAGTCAGGCCCTTGAGCGCAGCCGCATCCTTCAACTGATCGCAGATCACGCCGGGCTGCACCGTCGCGAGGCGACCCGCGACATCGATGGTCTCGATACTGGTCAGATACTTCGATGCATCGATGATCACCGCCGCGTTGACCGACTGCCCGCACATCGACGTGCCTGCGCCGCGCGTCAGCACCGGCACGTCGGCCTCGTGGCAAGCGCGCATCGTTTCGACGACGTCGTCGATGCTGCGCGGCACGACGATGCCGATCGGCACCTGCCGGTAGTTCGACGCTTCCGACGCGTACGCGGCCCGCGTGCCCGAGTCGAACCGGACCTCCGCCTGCGTGTTGCTGGCAAGCCGCCGCCGCAGGGCGAGCAGGACATTGAGATCGTAGCGGGGCAAGTCTTTTGCTGGATTCATGACATCAATAACATGGGGCGCGTATTAGAAGAACAGGCGCCGGGGAGGCGCAGCTTACGGGCGCTCAGACGGTCGCCACCGGTGTCACCGGCGAGCCGACCGCGCGCGGCAGCCGCAGCGGGGGCGCGGTAAGCAGGAACCGGTTGCGGCCATTTTCGTGTAGCCAGTCAGCGAGCTCACTCAGATGCCAGAGTTCGCCGAGATGCACGCCCAGCCGGAAAAGACACAGATCATGCAACGGATGCGATGGATAGTGCGAGTCTTCGCAGGGCGATGCGGGCAACATTTCGACGGCCACGTTGTCGGCGATCAGCGCGGCGACCTTCGAATCGATGATCCACCGGCGCAGGGCTTCGTCGCGACCATCGAGCCCAGCGAACCCGCGTTCTAGCGCAGTCGCGTCCTGCGTTCGGTAGAACTCGAGCAAGGCTTCGTCCATGCCCGTGCGCAGACACAACATGTCGCCGGGCTCGACGCTGACGTTTTGCGCGTCCATCGCGGCCAAGAGCTCGCGATAGCCGATTCGTAACGGTCCGGCGCCGAACTGCCGCTTGATGTCGACCATTACCGCGCGCCCCTGTACGCACGCTGTGGCCATGTTGTCGATCCCGAGGCGATACGCGCCGGGTTGGCAATCGGTCGCGGGCATCGCATCGTCCCGGTAATCGAGCGGCCCGACGACGTCTTCGCCCGAGCGATAGCCGTTGTAGAAACACATTTCCGGCCTGCCGTCGCCATCCGCGTCGAACCATTGGCCCATGTGCGCGAGGCTGTCCCACTGCGTTGAATACTGCAACGCGAGCGTGACCGTGTCATCGCATATCACGTCAGTAAGGCACGGGGTGTCGCGCGAGAGCGGGTACGTCATGTTGGGCTTGTCGCCGCGCATCGTAGGTTCGACGCGCGGCGGCGCACGACGCGGATTGAGAATGCGGTTGCCGGGACAATCGAGCGGCAGGCTCAGGCAGAACGTACGGCCTTCGCGCACTTCGCGCAGCCCTTCAAGCACTTTTTGCGGCGTGAGAAGATTCAGCCGGCCCAGCTGGTCGTCGGGACCGAAGTCGCCCCATGTCGAGTCTTGCGGGCGAGTAACCCAGCGGCGTGCGGATGTATTCATCGAAGTATCCCGTTGATCGCTTTAACGCGTTGCGTTGCTGGTTGCGAGCATCGGCTGCGCATCTTCTTCGCTGCAATGGTTCGCGCCTTCGGCTGCTTCGCCCCGTGGCATCCAGCGCGAGGCGTCGAACAGGCTGATCGCAATCAGGAGGAGCGCCCCGCCTGCGATGAACGACGCCATGCCAAACTTGAGACCGAGCGACGGCGTCACCAGCGCAATCGCGTACGGCGCGACGACGCTCACCGACGTCATGGCATAACTGATTCCGATACCTGTTGCGCGCCCCTCCACCGGAAAACGGCGCGACTGATAAAGCGGCATGATGCCGAACAGCCCGTTCGCGAACATGCCCATGCAGAACGCGCCCACGCCGAGCAGGAAGTGACTCGACACCATCGTGTAGAGCACCGTAGACGGGATGACGACGCCGAGGAACATGCAGATCGTGCGACGTTCGCCGAACCGGCTCGCCGAATAGCCTGACAACGGCTTGCCGATCACCGAGCCCACCGAATAGGCCAGCACGAACGGAAAGATCTGGCTCGAATCAAGATGCTGCGTCGTGAGCAGGAAGGTCGGATAAAGAACCTGCACGGCCCACAGCATGAAGTTGATTGCGGCGGAAAAGAGCCATGCCTGCAGCACCGCCGGGTTGAAAATGAATGCCTCGCGCGCGGTACGGCGCACCTTCGTCTGCTGTTCACGCTGCCAGTCCGGCGACTCACCCACGTTGCGACGCATGAAGAGCGTGAGGAGCGCGGGCAGTACGCCGAGGAAAAACATCCAGCGCCAGCCGGTGACCGGAAACAGGAAGTGGAAAGCGAGCGCTGCGAGCAGGTAACCGAACTCATAACCGGCGACCATGATCCCCGACGCGAGCGGACGGATCTTTGCCGGCACGGTTTCCATGAGCAGCGCGACCGACGCGGTCCATTCACCGCCGAATCCAATACCGAAGAGCACCCGCATCGCCATGAACGATGCATAGCTCCAGGCGAGCCCGCTCAAGCCCGCGGCGCATGAAAACCAAAGCACCGCTGCCATGAACACGACCTTTCGGCCGATGCGGTCGGCCGCGAAGCCCCAGCCGATGGTGCCGGCGACTTTCGCGAAGCCGGTCGCCGTCACCACGAACGCCATGGCGGGCAAGCCGACATTGAACACTTTGCCCAGATGGGGAATCAGGAACAGCAGAATCGTAAAGTCGAATGCGTCGAGCGCCCATCCGGCCGTCGCGGCAAAGATGATGCGCCAGTTCTCGCGCAGCGCCTGAATATGCGCGCTCGCTGGGCGCTTCGCTGTGTAATCGTTCATGTCGTGTCTCCTCCTTCGTCGATTGGCCGCGCGGTTCGAACCGGCGAAAACGCGCAGCCTGATTTCATTGCGCCGGGCGCACGTCCGCGAAGTCGCGTGCGAGTTTTCGCGCCGCATTCGCGAACATCAGAATGTCGACGCCAGTCGCGACGAATGTGCAGCCGAGGTCGAGATAGTGACGCGCAAGCGCCGGGTCCGAAGTGAGCGTGCCGGCTGCCTTGCCTGACGCGACGATTCTGCGGATCGCGTCATCGATCGCCTGTTGCACTTCTGGATGTGTGGCTTTGCCGCGATGGCCCATCGACGCGGCAAGATCGGCCGGGCCGATGAACACGCCGTCCACGCCGTCCACATCGCAGATCCCGTCGAGGTTGCTCAATGCGGTCGTGGTCTCAGCCTGTACTAGCAGACACACTTCGTCATCTGAGACATCGAGGTAATCGGTGCGCGAACTCCAGCGCGACGCGCGGCCCACCGCGCTGCCCACGCCGCGAGTGCCATGAGGCGGATAGCGCACGGCGCCCACCAGCGCGCGCGCCTGTTCCGCGGTATCGACCATCGGCACCAGAAGGTTGCGCGCGCCGATATCCAGCAAACGCTTGAGCAGCGCCGGGTCGCCGTTCACCGGCCGCACGACCGGCTCGCCCTCGTAAGGCGCGACGGCCTGCAGTTGCGCGAGCATGCTGCGCAAATCGTTCGGTGCGTGTTCGCTGTCGATGAGCAGCCAGTCGAAACCCGCTGTCGCGCTCACTTCCGCGAGGTACGGGTCAGCCATCGAGAGCCGGAAGCCGACCTGCTTCCTGCGCGCGGCGAGGGCCGCCTTGAATGGATTAAGCGCTGAGATCTGCGGGTTCATGAATGCGTGTCTCCTGTGAGGGGTCGCCGAATTGAATGGGTTCCACCTTTCCGAGGAGGAACAGATAGTTGAGGATTGCAATGCCGATCAGCGCCGACGAAAACAGCAGGGCTGGCACGAACGAACCGGTTGCACCGACAATGGCACCCGTCACGATTGGGCCGACCACGCCGCCGAGGTTTGAGATCGTGTTCTGCAGGCCCGCCACCATCGAAACCGAGTCAGGCGGTGCGACATCACCGGGCAATGCCCACACTTGCGAAGCCGCCACCGTGGTGCCCGACTTCGCGATGCACAGCAGCAGCACAGCGACGAATGGCGACTGTGCGAAGGCCGCAAATCCGATACTCGACGCCATCACGAGGCCGATCACGAGAAACAGCTTGCGGGTGGCCGTGAGCGAAAGCTTGCCGCTCGCGAACACACGGTCCGAGGCCCAGCCGGCGAAAATCTCAACGATGATCGAAGCAATAAGCGGCAACGACGCGATCCAGCCCATCTCCAGCACACTCATGCCGCGCTCTTTCATCAGATACGTGGGCAGCCACGTGATGAAGAAGTAGGAGTTGTAGTTGATCATGAAGAAACCAATGCACATCGCCCAGATGTTCCGATGCGCAAAGAGACGTCGCCATTGCCGGCGCGTGGGCTGGCGCGTGTCCTGCGTGACCTTGTCGCTTTCGATATGCGCGAGTTCCTCCGCGTTGACACGGGGATGGTCTGCCGGGGAATCCGTGAAGCTCGCGAGCCACACGAGGAACCAGACGATGCCAAGCGTTGCCGTCAACACGAAGGTAAGTTTCCAGTCGAAGGCGGTGAGCAAGCCAGCAATCAACGGCATTGCGATAGCGCCGCCGAGCTTTGAGCCGCTGTCGAAAATGCCTGCAACGGTTGCGCGCTCCGTGCGAGGGAACCAGCGTGTCGCGATACCAGCGTTACTCGGATAGGCTCCGGCCTCGCCCACGCCGAGCGCCACCCGCAGCGCCACGAGCGAACGGAAGCCACTCGCAATACCCGTCGCCGCGGTTGCCAGCGACCACCACAGCACCGCGAAACCGAGCACTTTCTTCTGTCCGAAACGATCGGCCAGCAGGCCAGCCGGCAACTGCAACAGCGCGTAAGACCAGAAGAATGCCGACATCACGACACCCATCTCGATCGCGCTCAGATGAAACTCCGACTGGATCCGTGGCGCCGCGGCCGAAAGCACCGTGCGATCGATGTAATTGATGGCGATCGCGGCCCACATCAGCCCCGCTATCCACCAGCGCACTTTCGAGCGACCCTGCCGCTGTGCAGCCTTCAACATCACATGTCTCCCTTGCTCTTTTTTAACGTGGATTGCACCGCGCGACGCTTCAAGGCGTCAGCTCACGATGCCCATGTGCCAAGGCACGAATTCGTTGTCTCCCAGGCCCAGCAATTCGCTTTTCGTACGTTCGCCCGATGCCGCCCGCAAGATGAGATCGAAGATGTCCTTGCCCATTTCCTCGATCGAACGCTCGCCGTCGAGCACAAGTCCGCAGTTGATATCCATGTCTTCCTCGAGGCGCGCAAACATCGGCGTGTTACTCGCCAGCTTGAGCGTTGGCGCGGGCTTGGAGCCAAACATCGAGCCGCGCCCGGTCGTGAAGCAGATCAGGTTTGCGCCGCTGGCGATCTGCCCGGTGACGGCGACGGGGTCATAGCCGGGCGAATCCATGAACACCAAGCCAGCGCGGTCGATGGGTTCTGCATACTCATACACGGCCTGCAGCGGTGTCGTACCGCCTTTCATCGCAGAACCCAGTGATTTTTCGAAGATGTTCGCGAGACCACCCTGCTGGTTTCCGGGCCCGACCACACCGTTGAACTGGCCGTTCTGGCCACGCGTGTAACGCTCCCACCATGCGAGCCGGTCGAGCAGTTTCTGGCCGACCTCGGGAGAAACGGCACGGCGCGTGAGCATGTACTCGACCCCATGGATCTCCGGCGTCTCCGAAAGGATTGCCGTGCCTCCATGGCGGACCAGCAGGTCCATCGCCGCACCGAGCGCCGGGTTGGCTGTGATCCCGGAAAAGCCGTCGGAGCCGCCGCATTCGAGGCCGATCTTCAGATGACTGGCGGGCACCGGCGTGCGGGCCACGTCGTTCGCGGCTGGCAGCATCTGCTGGATGGCCGCAATGCCCGCCTCGATCGTCGCGCGGGTGCCGCCCGTGTCCTGCATCACGAGCGCATGCACCGCCTTGCCGGTCTTCAATCCTTGTGAATCCAGCAGGTCCGTGACCTGATTGCGCTCGCAACCCAGCCCCACGATGAGGACGCCGGCGAGGTTGGCATGCCGCGCATAACCCGCGAGCGTGCGGCGCAGCACGTCGAAATGCTCGCTTGGAGAGGACATGCCGCAGCCGCTCGTTTGCGCGAACGCGACAACGCCATCGACGTTGGGATAGTCCTGCAGACGTTCCGGCGTGAACCAGTTGGCGATGTGGCGGATGACGGTCGATGAGCAATTGACCGACGCGAGAATGCCGATGAAATTGCGTGTCGCGACCCGACCGTCAGGGCGCACGATGCCGGCGAACATGGCTCGCTGCCCGGGCGGCACGTAGTTAACCGGCTTCACGTCGAGACCGAAACCCGGATCGCGATCAAAGTCGACCAGCGCGACGTTGTGTGTATGGACGTGTTCGCCTGCCTCGATGTCGCGGGCCGCCACCCCAATGACCGTGTCGTATTTGCGAATGGGCTCCCCCTGGGCGATATACGTTGCCGCAACCTTGTGCCCTGCCGCGACTTGCGCGCGCAGACGAACCGTCACGTTTGCGACAGTTATTTGCCGCCCGATCGTCAGCGACTCGCGCGCGATCAGGACGTTATCGTTCTGGTTTAGCCGGATCAACGGCCCGTTGAAGGTCTTGGTGGGCTGCAACATGAGGAAGTCTCCGCTGGCTGCGCCGGGAAATGCGCAACCTTTCGTTTCTCGAATGATGTTACCGGTTAATGTAACCGGTAACATAGATGGCATCGTAGTACACTCCCGGGATGCTTGACAACAACTTTCTGTCGACAGGAACCCTCAAGCCCGTGTCCAAGTCCTCCCTAGAACTCGCACATCCGGCCGCCGCCAACACCTCGCGACGCGCCCGCAAGAACACCGGCCGCGTGACGCTCAATGATCTGGCTCGTCTGACCGGGGTCACAAAAGTGACGGTTTCGCGCGCCCTGAACAGTCCCGAGCTGGTTTCGACCGACACGCTGGAACGCGTTCTGGAGGCCGTGAGACAAACCGGCTACACGCCGGACCTGATCGCCGGTTCTCTCGCATCGAGTCGAAGCCGCCTCGTCGTCGCGCTGATCCCGGCGATGGCGGGCAGCGTGTTTCAGGAGACCGTCGCCGCGCTGACCGCCGAGCTCGCGAGCGCCGGCTACCAGTTGCTTCTCGGACAGAGTGGCCACGATGAGTCGCGCGAGGAAGCCCTGCTCGACGCCATCGTCGGCCGACGGCCAGCAGGCATCGTTCTGACCGGCGTGATCCACTCTGAGGCTTCGCGGCAGAAGCTGCGCGCGGCAGGCATCCCGGTGGTGGAAACGTGGGATATCACCCGCACACCGCTGGACATGCTGATTGGCTTCTCACACACGAAGGTCGGTGAGGCGGCGGCCCATTATCTGCGCGAACGCGGCGCCCGGCGGCCAGCGATCGTCACGCCGGGAGACCGTCGGGCGATGTTGCGGGCCGATGCGTTCATTGCTGCGTTCGGTGGCGACTGGACGGTTCCGGTCGCCTCGGTTGCGTCGCCCGCGCATCTCGGCGATGGTCGACGCGCACTGGCGAGCCTGCTCGACGCGCACCCGGAAATCGACGCAGTGTTCTGCGGCGCCGACATCATGGCGCTTGGAGTGCTGATGGAAGCCCGGAGCCGCAACCTGGATGTCCCGTCGCAACTCAAGGTGATTGGTTACGGCGACCAGAGCTTTGCAGCCGACACAGATCCCCCTCTCACGACCATCAGGATCGATGGTACGAAGATCGGCAAACTGGCTGCGTCCATGCTGATCAAGAAAATCGAGACCGGCACCTGTAGGCGGTCCAAAGTCGACGTCGGGTTCAATCTGGTCGAGCGCGCATCGGTGTAAACCCCAAGATGCATTCCAGTTTGTCCTCGCGGCCACGAGTGCTCGGCCCGCGACATCGCCGCATGCGTCAGTGCTTTCACTCATGACGGTGAACGCTGCCACTGTCATGCTCTCGCCGCCAGATTAGATTGTCGTTTTGCGGCCTCCCGGGATCAGGCAATGCGCTTGACTTCGAACTTTCCAAGGGAGTTGGGCTCCACGCAGGGACCGCCGCCGTAAAGCGCGTCTCACTCCCGTCATTCGACACAAATCGCGCCGATCGGGCCCGGCATGTAGTTGAAGGACGCAGGGATGAGCCCGCGCGTCGCTGTCTCCCTCTGGCAAATCCCACTCCCCTACGCGCCGGGCAGGAAAGATCGACGTGCTCGCCCTCATCGGCTCGAGCAAAGTCGCGGACCACCTGAAAAAGCAGCACCCGAAGTCGCATCGGCTGCGTGCCGTGCTCGGTCTCGACGCCAAAAACGCCGCGATCGTGCTGCCTGACGCCGACATAGACCTTGCTGTAAAGGAATGTCTGCTTGGCACGCTGTCGTTCAATGGTCAGCGCTGCACCGCGCTCAAGATACTGATGGTGCACCACTCGATCGTCGACACCTTCCTCGAACGCCTCACGTCAGCGCTGAAAAATCTCAAGGTGGGCATGCCGTGGGAACAGGGTGTGTCCATTACACCGCTCCCCGGCATTCATCGCACGGCCTACATGACCGAGGCGATCGACGATGCGAAGGCGAAAGGCGCGCAGGTCGTGAACGACGGCGGCGGCGTGTTCTGCAAGACGCTCGTCTATCCGGCCGTGGTGTATCCGGTCAAGGAAGGGATGATGCTCTATCGCGAGGAGCAGTTCGGGCCGATCATCCCGGTCGTTGCGTTCGATGACATTGAAACACCGCTCGACTATGTCATCACTTCGGATCACGGGCAGCAGGTCAGCATCTTCGGCACCGACGCCGCCCAGATAGGGGCGTTGGTCGACCCGCTCGTCAATCAGGTGTGCCGTGTCAACCTCAACTGTCAGTGCCAACGGGGACCAGACGTCTTCCCCTTCGCCGGACGTAAGGACTCCGCGGAAGGTACGCTTTCTGTCACCGATGCATTGCGCGCTTTTTCGATTCGGTCAATGGTCGCGGCAAAGCAGACCGAGGAAAATAAAGCTCTCCTCGATGCAATGGTCACTAATCATCAATCGAAATTCGTCAACACCGGGTTCATTTTCTGAAAAAGCTGTAATGAAAGGCAAACGATTGGTTGTTCGTCGCCGCGCGACTGGGTGGTGCGCCGATCAGTTGCAGACAGGATGCGCACAAAAACGCCCCACTTCTACGAGCACGGGTGGGGAAACAGCCCGATGGCGCGTTGAGAGAGTTCATTGTTCGGGTGGTGCGTGACATTGAGACGTCGCTGCACCAGAGGGATCAGCGACAGACTAGCTTGACGGGCAGGCGCGTCTGCACGCCCAACCGCGTCGGGAGTACGCAAAGGAGGTAGTCAGCAGGTTCTTGATTGCAAAGAAAATTTATACGGGGCCGCAAGGCAGACCCACGCCAGGCTCAGGTGTTCCTAACCGGAAAATTGCCCGGTAATCAAAGCCACCCCTATTTCGCCGCTGCGCCGTGGATGGCGGACAACGCCATGGCGGCCGTGATGGTGATTCTCTTTGTCGAGGCGGCATGTATTGCGGCAGGGATTCAGGCCGGCTGGCAGCGACGACGAGCGACATGACGGGCCTGGACGCCGATGTTTTGATGTTTACGAACCTCGTCAAGTCTGATAATTGCTAGTATCAGCCTTGCGTTTGCTCGCGCCCGATAAGCTCACTGAATCGGTTCCAGGAGCGACAACGATATAAACGGCGTCGGACGAAAACGGTGCGTACATCAGGATGGGCTGGTGAAAACGCGCCTCATATTCCTTCTCGAACACTGCGCCGCCGGAAGGCGCTCGACGGGTATGGCGCAGTCCGTGAACAAGCCGAAAGGAGGCTACAGCGGCATTAACGCGCAACTCGAATTCGGACGTATCTGAACGTCGGTTGTCACGCTCGCTCTAGCCCTCCGCCATGCCTTTTTCCGCCAGTTCCTTTTTCGCGCTTTCGTTCTTCGTCAGATGCGTCAGGCCCATGCCCCGCAGAACGTTCGGAGCCTTCGTGAACTGGATATTGTTATAGCCCACGATCTCGATGCGATTGCCCCATGGGTCGCGGAAATCCAGAAACGGACCGTCGATCGGCTCGACCCCCGCCGCCTTGAGAGCCGCGAGCGCCGCCTGCTTGTCATCCACAACGAGGCCGACATGCCGGCCGTCATCGGCGGGCTGTTTGCGTCCTGCCTGCAACGCGATGAATTGGTCGCCAAGATCGATGAAGGCCATTGTCTTGCTCTTGCCACGTAGCTGAAAGTCGAAGATGCGGCCATAGAACGCCAGCGCTTCCTCGATATCGTCGACTTCCAGCGCCACGTGGTTGAAGCCGATGGCGCGAGGCTTTTTGAAGTCAACCATTTGACCCTCCTCTTGCGATAAAGTGGACAGTGCTCGAAGCATCCCGGTTTCGAATCCTGATCGATCTGGAACGATTCCAAAACGTGGTGGAGCAAATCCGATCATAATCCGACCTGCGTCCCGCGATCCTTTATACCAACGCAGGAATGCCGAATTTGAGCGTGGGTATCAGTTAAACGGGGTACGTTTGAATTAACAGCCCATGAAACAAACCGTGATCACGGGTCATGGCGGACCGGAGAAGCTCCAGGTTCGTGAAGCGCCAGACCCGAGTCCGCGTCCAGACGAAGTCCGCATTCGCGTCAAGGCTTGCGGCATCAACTTCGCCGATATCCTTGCCCGGCGCGGCCTGTATCCAGATGCACCGCGCCCACCGATGGTCGTGGGTTATGAAATTTCAGGAATCGTCGACCAACTCGGCAGCGAGGTCGACAAGCAATGGCTTGGCCGGGATGTGTTCGCGCTCGTCCACTTCGGCGGCTATGCCGACACCGTAACGGTTCCAGCATCGCAAGTGTTCGCCATGCCGGCCGCGTTGGATTACGAGCATTCCGTCGCGCTGCCCGTCCAGTACCTCACCGCATGGCAGTTGCTGGTGGTGATGGGCGCGGTGACAGCCGGCGACTCAGTACTGGTCCACAACGCAGGTGGTGGCGTCGGATTGGCTGCGATCGACATTGCACGCCACCTGGGCGCGACGATCTACGGGACAGCAAGTCCCACCAAACATGCATTCTTGCGCGAACGCGGCCTGAACCACGCTATTGACTACACTCGTGGCGACTGGAGGGAAGAATTCATGAGGCTTACCTCGGGCGCTGGGGCTGAATTGATCATTGACCCTCTCGGCGGCTCCCATTGGAAGAAGAGTTATTCGGCCCTGCGCTCGACAGGCCGTCTCGGCATTTTTGGCATTTCCAGCGCCACCACCACGCAGTTGCCCGGCCCTCTACGCTTGCTCGCACTCGCCGCCGCCACTCCGTGGTTTCATCCGCTCAGTTTGATGAGTCGCAATCGCGGAGTCTTTGGCGTCAACCTGGGGCATCTGTGGCACGAGGTCCCAAAACTGCAAGCGTGGATGAGGGCTCTGCTTGGCGGAGTCGAAGCCGGTTGGATTCGGCCTCATGTCGACCGCACGTTCCCATTCGAACGCGCTGGCGACGCACATGCCTGGATAGAAGATCGCAAGAATATTGGAAAGGTCGTGTTGAGCGTCGAAAAGCAAATTCCGCCGACGAGCAGGCGCGCGTAGCAGGAGCAATGTGGGCTTCGCTTCAGGCTTCCCACGTGACGCCTGTTTAAAGTGCCATTCTCTGGAGCGCCGCCTCCGGCATGCATTTTCATGCTAACGATCCTGGCGACCAAGACACGTACGCGTGCCGTTCGATGGAAATCGGCATGCATGCCCGGCCAGACTTGCAGGTCCACGAACGCAAACCCGGCGCCACGCTCTCACTTCCGGCATGAACACCGTATCGACGACGAACAGCGCGTCCTCGATCATGAACGCGGCATCGAACGGGGTAGGTTCGGGCATGGCAAGCACTTGGGCCTGCAGCGTACCGATAAAGAAGACCTCATGTGGGGCGAACAGATGATCGAAACCGGGCTCGCTCGACAGATCGAGCGTCGCAGAAAGCATCGATCGTGCGTCGACGATGCTGCGGCCAATGCCGGTCTTTCCGCCGACGCGGCCATTGAACACCGACGCCCCCGAAAGATGACCGGCATGCGCGTGCGTCTGAAGTATCCACTCAACCTCCAGACGCTTTTTCTCGACGAAAGCGACGAGGCGCTCGATCGAATGTGTCGACGGGGCGGCGTCAAAATCGAGAACAGGGTCGATGACGGCGCACGGCGAGCCGTAACCGGCGTAGACAATGTGGCTGACCGTGCCCGCCGAAGGATCGTAAAACGTCTCGACATACGGAAACATCAACGACACTCCTCTGACATGCGCGACGTTCGAACAAGGAAGACTTCGCGGCGCCCCTCGCGATCGCCAGCGTGACCTGTCCACACTCGCACGACATCCGGCATCCGTCGATTCCAGGCAAACGACAGCGTAGGCAAGATCAAGCGCATGAAAAAGCAGGCCGCGGGGAAAAACCGTTTCCGCATGGAAACAATGGAGCACGAGGCGTGCGAACGCCTGTCGCGCGTCCGTGCGCGAACCCCGCCAGTCTTGCGCCCTTGCAGGAGTCGGCTCGTCGATATATCGGCCGAACGGCAACGTCATGCAATCCGCAATATGTTGATCAACACCAGACTCATCGCAGCCAACGCGAGTATCGGAAGAATCACCGCAAATGTGACGCGCGGCCCCGCCTTTGAGATGGTTCGCAGATCGGTACCTAAACCCAGCGCAGCCATTGAAACGACAGTGAGCGCGCTGCCTGACTGGCTTGCCGACTGCAACAGCGTCATCGGAATCAGCCCCGTCGCGCGTGCCGCGCCATGACAACGAAGCCGACGATAAACCATGGCACCAGCTTCGTCAGACGAACCATACCGGGCCGGGTCCTCGGGTCGTTGCCCTGCTCTGGCGTTCCTGTGTTCGCATCACGCCTACGGGCGAGCGCCGACAGGAGCAGCATCACCGGTCCGAGCATAAGCACACGCACCAGTTTGACCAGCGTGCCAATATGGACACTGACGGTTGAGACCGGCACGGTCGCGGCAAACACCTGTGGCACCGCATAGACGGTCATACCTGCCAATGTCCCATACTGCACCGCGTTAAGACGAAGAACCGGGGACAGCAGCGGCAATCCAAGCACTACCGCAACACCAAGCACCGCCGTGAAGGCGATCGACGCAGCAACATCATCACGGCTTGCGCCGATCACGGGCGCAACAGCCGCGATGGCCGAATTTCCGCAGATTGAATTCCCGCACGCGATCAGCAGCGCCATGCGCCGCGGCAACTTGAGTGCGCGTCCGATTCCGTAGCTGACAAGGATGGCCGCGACGACGATCACGACAATGCCCGACAGCAACTTGATGCCGGTCGCTTGCAACGCGGCGGCACTAAACGATGCACCGAGCAGCACGACAGAGGTTTCCAGCAAGGTTTTAGCGTCCAACGCTCGCCTGGGGTCCATATGACGCGGACCTGCGCGCCAACGAGAATTGCGAGCACGAGCGATTCAAGCCACACCTGACCGAATAGATGCGCTTGCGGCGCTTGCAGCAGCCACGCGATCAAGCACACGCCGATACATAGCGCGATGCCGGGAAGCACTCCAATAAGGTAACGAGGCCCCGTCGGATTCTTGCTGCGCAATGCTGGGCGGTTCGGGAAAAGGGACGACATGTCGACACCGGTGCGTTAAACGGAGCGACTAGGCTATTCATCGTTAGGCGTTCTGAAAAATACAAAATAGGCACCCCCTACTCTGACCTGGAGTTATACCTGACTCGTTTTCAGAGTCTGGCAGCCTCCTTTTAAGTCGATCGTTTCCCAGAGGAAACAGTATTGCTCGCACAAGATCCTTCAATGGCAAACGAATCGCCGCTACCATTTTGGCCATCGCGTCGAAAGCCATTGATCATCGGATCTCGGACCGAGAGTCGGCCACGGCGATATTCGCGGGCTGTTGGCAATGAATTTCACTCATCTGTTTGCGTTCTACGAAGTTGCCCGTGCCGGCAGCTTGAGCGGCGGCGCTCGGCGCCTGCGGGTGAGCCAGTCCGCCGTTAGCCGCGAGGTCAAGGAACTGGATCGATTGCGGCATCGAAAGACTGGCTGCGCTCATCAATGCGTACTCACGTGCGTTTACCCCCGTTTTTGACCTGGATCTCGACCGATGACAACCCGGCTGACCCTACTGTTGCTTGCCACACCTATCGTTGCCGTGCTCTGCGTGCCCTTCTACAACCGCGTGACACCAACGCTCGATGGCTGGCCATTCTTTTACTGGTGGCAAACGGGCTGCGTCCTCGCGGGCGCGCTGCTGACGGGCGCTGCCTACCTGCTCGATGCGCGCGCCGTGCGCAAGGCCGCAGCGCGATCGCAAGAAGGTGCCGCATGAACGTGATGTCCATAGGTATCTTCGTCGCACTCTTTGCGCTCGTGAGCGCGCTCGGCATGGTGGCATCGCGATGGCGGCGCGGCGATCTCAGCGCCATTCACGAATGGGGACTCGCCGGTCGGCGCTTCGGCACTGTCATGAGCTGGTTCCTGATCGGCGGCGACCTTTACACCGCCTATACCTTCGTCGCCGTGCCGGCGCTTGTATTCGCGGCGGGAGCGACGGGCTTCTTTGCGGTGCCTTACACCATCATCACGTTTCCGCTCGGCTTTCTCGTCTTGCCGCGCCTGTGGCGCGTTGCGCGCCAGCATGGCCACGTGACCGTCGCCGACTACATCGAACACCGCTTTGGCAGTCGCCCCCTCGCGCTCGCGATTGCGTTGACGGGCTTGCTCGCGACCATGCCGTACATCGCGCTGCAATTGGTGGGCATTCAGGTCACGCTCGGCGCGCTCGGTTTTCCGACGCATGGGTGGCTCGGCGAACTGCCGCTTTTCGTCGCGTTCGGCGTGCTCGCGGTCTATACGTGGTCGAGCGGATTGCGCGCGCCCGCAATGATCGCTGTCGTCAAGGACTTGCTGATCTACGCGACGATCATCGGGGCACTGATCGTGATCCCGACGCAGCTTGGCGGCTTCGGCCACATGTTCGCGGCGTTGCCGGCAGCGAAGCTGCTGCTGAAAGCGCCGGACGCCACGAGCCTCAACGGCTACTCGTCATATGCAACACTCGCGCTCGGCTCGGCGCTTGCGTTGCTGCTTTATCCGCATTCGATGACGGCAACACTCTCCGCCTCATCGGATCGCGTGATCCGGCGCAACATGGCCTTGCTTCCCGCGTATTCGCTGCTGCTCGCCTTCGTAGCACTGCTTGGTGTGATGGCGCTCGCAGCGGGTGTCGGCGCAATGCCCGAGTACGCCGATCAGTTCCGGCAGTACGGTCCGAACTTCGCGGTGTTCGCACTTTTCCTGCACTACTTCCCTTCGTGGTTCGTCGGCGTCGCGTTCGCGGCGATCGGCATCGGCGCGCTGGTGCCCGCCGCGATCATGTCGATTGCTGCGGCCAACCTGTTCACGCGCAACGTGTGGCGGCCGTATTTCGCGCCGCATTGCAGCGCGGCGCGCGAGACTCGGGTGGCGAAGCGGGTCTCGCTGTTCGTCAAATTCGGGGCGCTGGGTTTCGTCCTGTTCGTGCCCGTGCAGTTCGCGATTCAGTTGCAGTTACTCGGGGGGGTGTGGATTACGCAGACTTTGCCTGCTGTCGTGTTCGGTCTATTCGTGCCGGCCATGCGCGCACGCAGTCTGATGGCAGGCTGGATAGCCGGGCTGGGCACCGGCACGTGGATGATTGCCGGGAACGGCTTCAAGACCGCTACTTACACGATTCACGTCGGCGCGCTCGCGATGCCTGTCTATGCCGCTGTGATCGCGTTGCTTGTCAACTTTGTCGTCGTCCTCGCGTCGTCGTTGCTTTTCGTGAAGCCGCACGAAGAAGGAGTCGAAGGTGACCTCCAGAACCGATAGCAGCAGCGACGCGCTCGCGGGCATCGACATCGATATCCTGATGTCGCACCTCGCGTGTCCTGCGGGCGAGACCGGCCTCGCGGTTGGCGACATGATGGAGCGCGTCAACGCGGCGTTGATCGACGCGGCCTTCACCAGACTCGATCCGCAAGCGGACGAACGCATCGTCGAGATCGGGCCGGGCAACGGCGGCCATATCGAATCCGTGCTGACGCGTGCGCCACGGCTCACACTCGTCGGCCTTGACATATCGCCGACGATGACAACCGCGGCTCGCGAACGCAACGCCATGTTGCTCGCGCGCGGACGCGTCGCGCTGACGACGGCGGATGCCGCCAGCATTCCCTACGAGAACGCCTCATTCGACAAGGCCATCGCGATCAACAGCGTCTACTTCTGGCCGGACCTGCTGGCAGCCCTACGGGAAATCCGCCGGGTGCTGCGCGACGAAGGGCAACTGGTGATCGCGGCGATGACACCCGAAGCGGCGCTGTCGATGCCGTTCGGCCGCCACGGTTTTCGCGTCTACGGACCGACTACTTTTCGCGAAGCCTGCTTCGAAGCGGGTTTCGATCACGTGCAGATCGAACGCTATGTCGATCACGCGCCAGCGGCGCCCGCGCCCGCCGCGCTACGCACGTTCTTTCTCGTGCGCGCTTCGTGCATGCAGTGAATCACGTTTCAGGAGTGCTATGTTCCCTCACGTTCAATCTTTTCATGATGCAGCAACGGGCACCGTCAGTCACATCGTTCATGCAGGCGCCGGTTCGACTTGCGCGGTGATCGACCCCGTACTGGACTATGACGCGGCGTCGGGGCGCGCATCGACTGCGTCGCTCGATCGCATCCTCGCGTTTATCGGCGAGCAGCAACTCGTCGTCGGATGGATTCTCGAAACGCATGCGCATGCGGATCATCTGTCGGGTGCAGTCGAACTGAAGCGCCGCATGGGCGGCACCATCGCAACGAGCGAGCGCATCGTCAACGTGCGCTCGCTGTTCTCGATGACATTCGATCTCGCCGATGAGCACGGCTTTGATCATCTATTCGGCCCCGAGGAAGCATTCACGATCGGCACAATGACGGCGCGTGCGATTCCAACTCCTGGACACACGCCCGCCGACACGGCCTATCTGGTTGGCGATGCGCTGTTCGTCGGCGATACGCTGTTCATGCCCGACCTCGGCACGGCACGCTGCGATTTCCCGGGTGGCGATGCGCAAACGCTCTACGCGTCGATCCGGCGGCTTTTGGTACTACCCGAATCGACTCGCGTATTCGTCTGTCACGACTACCCGCCGGCGGGGCGTAACGTACGCTTCTCGACGACGATCCGCGAGCAGCGGCAACACAATATTCATGTGCGCGACGGCATCAGCGAGAGCGAATTCGTTGCGCTGCGAACTGCGCGCGATCTCACGCTGAAGGTGCCCGCACTGCTGTTCCCCGCGATGCAGGTGAATCTGCGCGGCGGACGTCTGCCCGCTTCCGACCACAATGGCCGCCGCTATATGCGGATACCGATCGACGAAACGCATCTCGTCGAGGATCCCTCGTGATCGACGCGCTGAGCCGATTGCTTCGGCGCGGCGGTCCGGGCGGTGGCAATGCGTCTTGCGCCACCCGGAAGCGCCGACTGCTGCATGTCCCGACGGAGATACGCCGCCGCCGTCGACGGACGACAACGCCGCGCCGAACGCGCCGCTCGATGAAGAAATCGAACTCATGCGCTATCTGCTGCTGTCGATGGCTGCTGCCTACTGAACACGGCAACGCTGTTCGTTGCCGGGAACCTTCAACGCCGTGCCGTGAGACCACGCGCGCCTCGCTGCGGGGTGTGCATCATCGTTGCGCGCGCCGCTTCGAGAATCCTTCGAAATGAGAAAACGAGCAACGTTCAATGCGACGCCCGGTTCGCACAAGCGCGATGCCGGATCAGTCGCCATACGCTATCTGCCTGCGATCCTGTTTCTATTGCTTTTGGCCGTGAATGCGTTCGTTCTTGGCATCGTGGGATAGCTGTGCCCTTTTTCCAGCACAACTGCCTCAGCAGCCGAGGTCGAAGTAATTGAAGAATTCACCAGTGTCATTCAATCGATATGTCAAACACCGAGCAAAAAACCACGATGCAGGACGGGTCGACTCATGTCCTGACGCGTGAACTGGACGCCTTCGAACAGATCCTTTGGGCGACCGATCGAATCGAGCCGCGTCATTTTCTTCTGGTGACAGAGATCGACAATCTTCCGTCAGGCCGAGATTTTTGGCCGACCGCGTTGGCCGCGGTTCAGCAAAGACATCCTCCATTGCGCGTCCGCATTGTCTGCGACCCTGGGGCACGGCCGAGATTCGTCGCGACTGGCGAGCCCATCCCGTTTCGACTGGATCATGGAACAGGCGAGGCTGCATGGATGGGTGCCGCGACCCGCGAACTCCATACGCGTTTTGACGCGGAGAAAGGCCCCTTGATACGCGTACGCCTTGTTCAGGGCGAATCGACTTCGCATTTGATACTGGCCGTTCATCACGCCATTGGCGACGGTATCTCCGCCGTTTATCTCACAAGGGATATTCTGGAAGCGGTGCAGGGTGAACTTCGCGCCCCACTGCCAGCGCGCATGAGCCGCGAACAACAGGTCACCCCCGGCTCGACCGCTTCACGGTATGACGCTGTCTCGACAACAGTTGGTCACATACCCTCGCGACAGCCTGTCATCGCGACGTTTTCACTCTCGCCCGATGTCGTCGACGAACTGGGTTTGCGCTGCCGTTACGAACGTACGACGCTTCACAGCGCCCTGACGGCCGCCGCGCTCCTTGCCAGTGAAGGGCCATCGCGGCGCAGTCTGTCACCCATCAATGCACGTCACCATTTGCCTTCCATCGAAGACGATGTCGGGTTGTATATTACATCTGGTATCACCTCGATCACCGAAGGTAAGACCGACTGTTTCTGGGAGGCGGCGCGAACCGTGCGGAGTCAGCTGGATCAGGCGCGCACATTGCCGCCCTTACTCGACAGCATCAAGGCAATGCGGTCGATGCTAGCGAACATCCGAAGCGAGGAGGACATGCAGGCATTGTGGGGGGCGATACGTTGCGAGCTCGGGTACCAGACCGTACTTTCGAACCTCGGAATGCTCCCCTTCAGCAATTCGAAGTCGGGTGTCCGTGTCAGAGCAGCCTACCTGTTGCTGAACGCGGAACCGATACCTGTTGTGGGGATCGCAACGGTGGGTGGGCGTTTATCGGTCACTATGAGTACGGCGGACGGCGATAAACACATGCCGTGGTTTCGGCGATTCGAGCAACTGCTGTCCAGGGCGACTAGCTTTCTCCGCTGAAGATGCACTCCGCCCGGCGGCCTCCGCTGCCGCGATTCTTGCCGTCTTGAGGCGCGAAATCCGAGGCCCACAGCGCGTAATGGCAATAAGGACAAGCAATTCCTGTCGCTTTGATACGTGACCGCTTAAAAAACCGTTGTTCCAGCCCTTTATTTCCCGAACTCACGGCTACTGCTTATTACATTAAGTCAAATGACAGGAATGAAGACTGGCTTTTCTAGCCTCGAATCGCACACAGGAATTTCTCTCGTGTGACGGAACGATGCGGCAACATTGCACAGCGCTATTGATGCGGCGCAGTACGGGCCCACCCGAAGCGGCGCAGTTGTCGATACAAGCGCAAACAGAGCACGAACCAGTGGACGCGGTAACCGTCCTCCGGTCCAGCGCCAAAGGCTCGCTCCCGTAAGCGTCAGGATCCGGTGGGTGCCCACCAAGCGGCGATAGCCGAGGGAACCACCGCTCGCGCCCTTCCCCTGGTCTGGTGCACGATGAGCGGGACACCTGCACCAACCCGAACTATTCACGACCCACGCTGGATCACAGGTGGACCACTACCGGCACCCACTCCAATGTGAAAATCGTTGCCCGGCAAGGACCTCCTGTCAACTTCCACTGCCTGGCACACTTGCTGCACGCACGAGCTCAACTTGTATTCAAGATTGAACTCATGCTTCCGGACGCCTTCTTCAAGGTTCGAGCGCTGCTTGAATCCTATGCCACCACAAGCACGACGCCTCGCGACATCGTCGACACGCTGATCGCCCGGATCGAAGCCTCCTGTCGCCCCGAAGTCTGGATATCGCGCGTGAGTGCCGCCGATCTCGCCAGCCGGGCTGACGCGCTCGAAGAAGCGCGCGCGCGCCTGGGAGCGGCGATCTTTGAGCGGATGCCGCTGTTCGGCGTACCGTTCGCGGTGAAGGACAACATCGACGTCGCCGGCATGCCAACCACCGCGGCCTGCGACGCCTTTGCTTACACGCCCGCAGCCTCGGCATTCGCCGTCGATCGTCTGCTCGACGCCGGCGCCATCCTCATCGGTAAGACGAATCTCGACCAGTTCGCCACAGGCCTGGTCGGCACACGCTCGCCCTATGGGGGTGTGCGACAGTTCAAATCCGACGCGCACATCTCCGGGGGATCGAGCTCTGGCTCGGCGGTCGTTGTTGCGGCTGGGCTCGTTGCGTTCTCACTCGGCACCGATACTGCTGGCTCGGGGCGTGTTCCCGCGGGCTTCAACGAGCTCGTGGGCCTCAAGCCAACGCCAGGCCTCGTGAGCAAACGCGGCGTGGTACCGGCGTGCCGAAGCCTGGACTGCGTGTCGATCTTCGCGCATGACGTGGGCGACGCCTGGGAGGTCCTGCTGCGGATGGCGAAGTACGATGGAGACGACAGCTATGCGCGCCGAGTGCCGGCACTCGGACTGCCCCATGCACCACTGCGCCTCGCTGTGCCGGAGCCGTTGACCTTCCATGATGACGCGCAGGCACATCAGGCCTTTGCCGCCACGCTCGACACGATCGCTTCGCGCCTTGCGCTTTTGCCAGTAAGCGTGCCGTTCGGCCCCCTGCAGCGAACTGCGGCGCTGCTTTACGACGGCCCGTGGGTAGCGGAGCGCCGTGCCGCGCTGGGTTCCTTCTTCGAGACGAATCGCACCGACATCGATCCGGTTGTCGCCGAGGTGATTGCGAAAGCGGACGGCTACAGCGCCGTCGACGCGTTCAACGGGCAGTACGCACTCGCCGCCCTGCGGCGCGAAGTGGAAACGCTGTTCGAGGCGATCGACGTCCTCATCGTGCCGACCGCGCCCACGCATCCAACCTTCGACGAAGTGCGTGCGGACCCGATCGGGGCGAACAGCCAGCTCGGCGTCTATACCAACTTCGTGAATCTGCTTGATCTGTGCGCTCTGGCGGTGCCGGGCATTCGCCGTGCGGACGGCCTGCCGGCGGGCGTGACGCTGATCGCCCCAGCGGGCGCAGACCAGCGCCTCGCAGTGCTCGGCGCACGCATCCAGGCGCTTTTCATGGCGAACGCTACACCGGACGACGCTGCCGGCATTGCCGCGCGACCGCTGCCCTTCGAAGAGCCGACGGTGACGCTCGCCGTGGCCGGCGCTCATCTGCGCGGGCAGCCCCTCTGCTGGCAACTGCTCGAGGCTGGCGCGCGTTTCGTCGAGACCACCACCACGTCGTCGGACTACCGACTTTACGCGCTCGCCGGCACGACACCGGCCAAGCCCGCTCTGGTGCGTACGCCACACGAGGCGGGCCGGCCCATCGAAATCGAGCTCTGGGAAGTGCCGCTGCGCAGCTTCGGCGCATTCGTTGCCCACGTGCCGGCGCCGCTCGGCATCGGCAGCGTGCGGACAGCCGATGGACTCATCGTCAAGGGTTTTATCAGCGAGCCCGCGGCGGTTGCACCAGGCAGCGGCGCACACGACATCACCGCATTCGGCGGCTGGCGTGCATGGCTTGCAACGGCGGCTGGAACGCAAGCCCAATCCGATCTGCCATCCTGACTTTATGCATTGAACTCACGAGGAGTCCAACCATGAAAAACCGTCGCGATTTTCTCAAGGGCGCTGGCGCCCTCGCCCTAGGCAGCACGCTCCCATTCGACCTCGCGTTCGGTGCCGAGCCGCTTACGGTCGGCGTCATCTACGTCGGTTCGCGCGGCGACTACGGCTACAACCAGGCACAGGCGCAGGCTGCGGCTGTCATCAAGAAGCTGCCGAACGTGAAGGTCGTCGAGGAAGAAAACGTGCCGGAGACCGTCGCAGCCCAAAAGACCATGGAGGCGATGATCGAGCAGGACGGTGCGACGCTCATTTTCGCGACCTCGTTCGGCTACTTCGATCCCCATGTGCTGAAGATGGCAGCCAAATATCCGAAGGTTCGCCTCGCCCACTGCGGCGGTCTCTGGAAGAGCGGCAATCCGGCCAACATTTCGAGCTACTTCGGCTATATCGACGAATGCCAGTATCTGAACGGCGTCGTGGCAGGCCATGCGAGCAAGACGAAGAAGCTGGGCTTCGTCGCGGCCAAGCCTATTCCGCAGGTGCTGCGCAACATCAACTCGTTCACGCTGGGCGCGCAGTCGGTGGATCCGTCGATCACCACGCACGTGATCTTCACGGGCGACTGGTCGATGCCGGTGAAGGAGGCGGAGGCCGCGAACAGCCTCGTCGATAAGGGCTGCGACGTGCTCACGTGTCACGTGGACGGACCCAAGGTCGTGATCGAGACAGCCGAGAAACGCGGCGCGATGAGCTGCGGATACCACGCAAGCCAGGCGGCGCTGGCGCCAAAGGGCTATCTGACTGGCGCCGAATGGGACTGGGCGACGCCCTACAAACTGCTCGTCACAAACGCGCAGACGGGCAAGCCGCAGCCGAACATTCTTCGCGGCGGCCTGCGCGAAGGCTTCGTGAAGATGTCGCCGTACGGCGCGAAGGTGACGCCCGACGCGCGCACGCAAGCCGACGCCGCGAAGGCGAAGATGGTCGCGGGCGACTACGTCATCTTCAAGGGGCCGATGAAGGACAACAAGGGCGGCAGCGCCATTGCGGCCGGCACGAGCTACGCACAGACCGATATTGCGCTTGAAAGCATGAATTATCTGGTTGCCGGTGTGGTTGGCCAGATCTGAGGACCGCAAGCGCCTTCGCCAGGAGTCGTGATGTCCGCTTCCCTTTCTCCCGCTCACGGGCCGTCGCGAAGACTGTCTGCAAGTCTCGCGCGCCTGCTGCTTGCCCTGTTGCCCGCGTTGCCGACGGTATGTGCAATCGTGGCAACTCTGGCGATCTTCGGCATCTTCCTGCTCGTGCAGGGGCAGCCGGCCATCGAGGCGCTTGGTCTCATTGGCAAAGGTGCGTTCGGCTCGTCGTTCGCATGGCAGAACACCTTGCTGCGCGCCGCACCGCTCATGCTCACGGCTCTGTGCGTCGCGCTGCCTGCCCAGGTCGGCCTGATCGTGATTGGCGGCGAAGGCGCGCTCGCGCTGGGCGGGCTCGCGGCCGCCGTCGTGCCGCAGTGCCTGCCGCATGCTACGCCGTGGATCGTCGCGACGCCGCTGATGGCGATTGCAGGCATGCTCGCGGGCGGCCTGTGGATCAGCGCAGTGGGCGCGATGCGTCAATGGCGTGGCGTCAACGAGACCATCAGCAGCCTGCTGATGTCGTATATCGCCATCGCCGTTTTCAAGTTTCTCGTCGAAGGACCGCTGCGCGATCCCGCCAGTCTCAACAAGCCGTCGACGCTGCCCCTCCCCGACGCCATGACCATCGGCTCGCTGCCGGGACTGGACGTGCACTGGGGTCTCTTCTGGGGCGTGCTCGCCTGCCTCGCTGCCTGGGTGCTCGTGCGCCACAGCACGCTCGGCTTCGCCATGCGCGTAACGGGTGGCAACGTACGCACGGCGCGCCTCGTCGGTTTGCCTGTGGGTGGGCTCGCGCTCACCGCCTGCGCGATAGGCGGGGCATCAGCGGGCCTTGCCGGAATGTTCGAAGTCGCGGCCGTTCAAGGCAGCGCGAACGCATCGCTGCTCTCGGGCTACGGCTATGCGGGCATCCTTGTCGCGTTCGCGGCACGCCAGAATCCGTTCGCCGTGATCGTGTGCGCACTGATGGTCGGCGGCATCGAGGCCAGCGGCAGTCTGCTGCAACGCCGCCTCGGCCTGCCCGACGCCGCCACGCTCGTGCTGCAAGGCCTGCTTTTCGCAAACCTGCTGGCCTGGGAGGCACTGGCTCCCCGTCTTGCCGGCTTGCGCATGAAACTTCAGGCCGCCGCGCTCGACGCCTCGTCTGCTTCACTGGAGCGTACCCGCCATGTCTGACCTTCATTCGCCCGCTGCGGTGCTGCTGATTTCGCTCTTCGCGGGAGCTATTCGCGTGAGTACGCCGTATCTGTTCGTGAGCCTCGGCGAGTGCCTGACCGAGAAAGGAGGCCGCGTGAATCTCGGTCTCGAAGGCATTCTCGTCTCCGGCGCCATGTGCGGCTATGCGGGCTCGTATCTCTCGGGCTCGCCGTGGATCGGCGTGGTCGCGGCGGCTACAGCCGGTCTGATGCTCGGCTGCCTGCATGGGTTGGTCTGCTCGCTGCCGCGTGTTTCCGATATCGCGTTCGGTATCGCGCTCATGCTGTTCGGCACCGGCTTGGCGTTCTATCTCGGCAAGCCGTTCATCGAGCCGCAGGCAGCGATGCTCCCGTCGATCGATCTCGGCGCGTGGGCCGCCTCGCAGCAAGTGCACAACGCGCTGCATATCAATCTGCTCTTCGTGATTGGGGTCGTGCTTGCCGTCGCCTTGCAGTGGGGACTGCGCTCGATGCGCTGGGGCATGACGCTGCGGCTCGTCGGCGAGAACGCCGAGAGCGCGCGTGCAATGGGCTATCCCGTCACGCGGGTGCGTGTCATCGCGACGGCGGTGGGCGGGCTCTTCGCGGGCGTGGGCGGCGCCTATCTCTCGCTCGTCTATCCCGGCAGCTGGAACGAGGGGCTTTCGAGCGGCCAAGGCCTGATGGCCGTCGCGCTCGTGATCTTCGCCCGTTGGCAGCCGTTGCGCTGTCTTTGGGCTGCGCTGCTGTTTGGTGCTGCCGGAGCGCTCGGCCCCGCCCTGCAGGCAATCGGTGTGACCAGCGGCTATTACCTGTTCAACGCCGCCCCTTACGTGCTGACGCTCGCGCTCATGATCATCAACTGCAGACCGGACCGCACGCTCGCGGGCGCACCCGGCGAGCTGAGCCTGACGCGCTGAGCGCGGACGGCTTCCGACCGACCGAATCCAGAATCGTGTGATCGCGAAAGCGCGCGCCCGGAGAATCGACATGACCCGAACCATCGAAGCCCGTCCCTATTCCTGGCCCTACGACGGGAACCTGCGCCCCGACAACACGGCGCTCGTCATCATCGACATGCAGACCGACTTCTGCGGCTACGGCGGCTACGTCGACAAGATGGGCTACGACCTCTCGCTCACGCGAGCGCCGATCGAGCCCATCAAGCGCGTTTTGGGGCTGATGCGCAAACTCGGCTTCACGATCATCCACACCCGTGAAGGGCATCGGCCGGATCTGTCCGATCTGCCCGCGAACAAGCGCTGGCGCAGCCGCCAGGCGGGCACGAACGGTCTCGGCATCGGTGACATGGGACCGTGCGGCCGCATACTCGTGCGCGGCGAGCCGGGCTGGGAAATCATCGACGAACTCGCGCCACTGCCGGGCGAAATCATCATCGACAAGCCTGGCAAAGGCTCATTCTGCGCGACGGACCTCGAACTGATCCTGCGCACGCACGGCATTGCGAATCTCGTGCTCACGGGCATCACGACGGACGTGTGCGTCCACACGACGATGCGCGAAGCAAACGACCGCGGCTTCGAATGCACGTTGCTCGCGGACTGCTGCGGCGCGACCGACAAGGGCAACCACGACGCTGCGCTGAACATGGTCCTGATGCAGGGCGGCGTGTTCGGTACGGTGTCCAGTTCGGCGGCGCTCGTCGCTGCCATGGAGCAGTGACCATGAGCGCCACGACACGCGCGCTCGGCGTCGAGGTGATCGGTGCGAGCAAGTCGTTCGGGACGTTCCGCGCACTCGATGACGTTTCGATCAGGGTCGCGCCCGGGACGGTTCACGCGCTGCTCGGCGAAAATGGAGCAGGCAAGAGCACGCTCGTGAAGGGACTGGTGGGCTACGGCCTGCTCGATCACGGCACGATTTTGGCCGATGGAAGCGAGGTGCGCATCGCCTCCCCGCGCGATGCGCAAGCGCTCGGCATCGGCATGGTCTATCAGCATTTCACACTCGCGGCGGGGCTCAGTGTCGAGGAGAATTTGCTCCTCGCGCGCGGCAACCTGTCATGGAAGATCGACTGGGCGGCAGAGCGCAAAGCGCTCGACGCCTTCATGCACCGAATGCCGTTTCACCTCGAACTCGATGCGCCGGTTTCGTCGCTCGCGGCGGGAGAAAAGCAGAAGCTGGAAATTCTCAAGCAGCTGTATCTGGATCAGCGCTTCCTGATTCTCGACGAACCGACCTCCGTGCTCACCCCGCAGGAAGCCGACGAAGTGCTAGGCCTCATGCGCACGCTTGCCTCGCGTGGCGACCTCACGGTGCTGATGATCACCCACAAGTTCCGCGAGGTCATGGCCTATTCGGACAACGTCACGGTATTGCGCAAAGGCCGCTTCGTCGGCACCTGCGCGGTGGCCGACACCGACCGAGACCGGCTGGCCGCCTGGATGATGGGCAGCGACGCAAGCTCGCAAACGCGTGAAGGCGCCGCGGAAAACACCGGCGAGATCAGGCTTGCGCGCCAGCCGCACTCACCCGAAGCTCCGGTGCGGCTCTCGCTATCGAGCCTTTCGGTCGTCGACGAGCGCGGGCACGCTGCCGTGCGCGAGGCGTCGTTGAGCGTGCGCGCGGGCGAGATCCTCGGGCTTGCGGGCGTCTCCGGCAACGGTCAGAAGGAACTGATCGAAGCGCTCGTTGGGCAGCGCAAGGTCCAGTCGGGCGCGATGGCCGTGGAAGGTTCGCCCTATGCCGCGACGCGCGCAGAGATGACCCACATGAGCGTGTTCGCCCTTCCCGAGGAGCCGCTGCGCAATGCTTGCGTGGCAGGCATGAGCGTGGCCGAGAACATGGCGCTGCGGGATTTCGACCGCGCGCCGCTGCGACGCGGCGGATGGTGGCTCGATCGTCGCGCGATGCGCTCGCGCGCCGAGCGGCTGATCGCCGAATTCGACGTGCGGCCTGCGCTGCCCGAGCGCGCCATCGGCGCGCTGTCGGGCGGCAACGTACAGCGCGCCGTGCTGGCGCGTGAGCTTGGGCACGCAGTGAACGTGCTGATCGTCGCGAATCCTGTGTTCGGACTCGACTTTGCCTCCGTCGCGGACATCCACGCCCGCATTCTCGCGGCGCGCGATGCCGGTGCGGCAGTGCTGCTCGTCAGCGAAGATCTCGACGAGTTGCTGGAGCTTGCCGACCGGATCGTGGTGATGGCCGAGGGACGCCTCGTCTACGAGACCGCAGCGAGTGAGGCGGATCGCGTGGTGCTTGGGCGTCACATGGCAGGCCATGGCGACGAAGGCAGGCCGCAGACGGCTGAGCCGGCCGAGCTGCACGCAAGCGCCTGAGCGGCGCGCGAACGAAGCACAACACAAACGGAGCAATGTCGCGATGACAACCATCGCCAGCGCAAGACCCGCGCCGTTCACGTTCGACGCGCGTCATACGGCGCTCATCGTGATCGACATGCAGCGCGACTTCATCGAGCCGGGTGGCTTTGGCGAGGCGCTCGGCAACGACGTATCGCTGCTTTCAGGCATCGTGCCGACCGTCGCGCGGCTGCTCGCGCATGCACGCTCGGCGGGATGGCAGGTCGTGCACACTCGCGAGTCGCACGCACCCGACCTCTCCGACTGCCCGCCGGCCAAACGCATGCGCGGTATGCCAAATGCGCGCATTGGCGACGCAGGACCGATGGGCCGCATCCTCGTGCGCGGCGAGCCCGGTAACGCGATCATCGACCCGCTCGCGCCGATCGATGGCGAACTCGTCATCGACAAGCCCGGCAAAGGCGCTTTCTACGCCACGCAGCTCGGCGAGGAACTGTCGATACGGGGCATCACGCATCTCGTGTTCGCGGGCGTGACGACCGAGGTCTGCGTGCAGACTTCGATGCGCGAGGCCAACGATCGGGGCTACGAATGTCTGCTGGTCGAGGACGCGACGGCGAGCTACCTACCGGCGTTTCGCGAAGCGACGATTGCGATGATTCATTCGCAGGGCGGCATCGTCGGCTGGACGGCTCCGCTCGACGCACTGCTGGGGGCAGACTGATGATCATGGAAGTGAACCGGCCCGAGATCGTCGCACAGGTGGCGGCAGCTTTCGAGGCTTACGAGCGCGCGCTCGTCGACAACGACGTCGAGACGATGAACGCCCTGTTCTGGGACGCACCCGCGACGGTGCGCTATGGCATCGCCGAAATCCAGCATGGTGGCGACGCGATCCGCCGCTGGCGGGAAACCTGCGTGCCGGTGCCTCGCTCGCGGCGGTTGCACCGCACCGTGGTGACGACGTTTGGCGGCGACTACGCGACGGTGAGCACCGAGTTTACGAGCGACACGACGCCTTTGACGGGCCGCCAGATGCAGACCTGGGCGCGGCTGCATGAGGTGAACGATAGGTTCGGCGGCTGGATGATCGTGGCGGCGCACGTAAGCCTCATCGAGCCCGTTTAAGGGCGGATAATAGGGAGCTGGCCCCGTCACCCGCCATTGCACCGACGCGCCGCACCACTCTCGACGTTAGCGATACCTGACTCATGCACGACTTGACCGAAGCCGCCGCCGAAGCCGCCGCAGCCTCTGGCACGAAGGCGGCCTATAGCGCGAACCCCCTTGCCGAGCAGGTGTATCAGCTGATCAAGCAGGACATCTTCAGCTTTCGGCTGTTTCCCGGCGACCGCTTTTCCGAAAACGACATTGCCCAGCACTACGGCGTGTCGCGCACGCCTATGCGCGATGCGCTGTTCCGACTCGCGCGCGAAGGCTATCTCGAGGTGGGGTTCCGGCGCGGCTGGAAAGTATGCAATATCGACTTCAATCAACTGGACCAGCTGTATGACCTGCGCATCGTTCTCGAACTGGCGGCGCTCGAGCGGCTCTCGGGTGCCCCACACGTTGCGATGGATGCGTTGCGAGCCATATGGTGCGTTGACGAAGGAGAACGCGAAAGCTGCCCGGCCACGATGTTCGTGCTCGACGAGGGCTTTCACCGCGGCCTCGTGAGCGCTGCCGGCAACAATGAGATGCTGCGCGTGCACAACGAGGTGACCGAGCGCATCCGCATCGTGCGGCGGCTCGACTTTCTCAAGGCGCATCGCACGAGCGCGACGTATGACGAGCATTCGGCGATGCTCCATCTCATCGATCGCGGCAAGTTTGGCGAGGCTGCCATCCTGCTGCGCGCTCACATCACGCAAAGCAAGCTTGAGGTGCGGAAGATCACGCTGTCGATGCTCGCAACTGCGCGCGACGAGAAGCTCCCCTTCGTCAGCTAGGGGGTGCCCCCCCGTGATGGCAAAAGTCAATGACCGCCCGGTGCCAATCGAATCCTGATTACTTTCCGGAGCTTACCTGATGAACGCCCTTCGCTTTGCCGCACCACTGGTTACGGATTGCCGATCTGCCAGACGGGCGCACCGCCAACATCAGCATCAGTCGTCCCCGCTTTTCGCTGTCGAGCATATCGGCGTGGAGAACAGTTCATTACTCGTTTGAACGCCGTGCTAAAGGACTTCTCGGATTCGTAGCCAAGGGCGAGACCGATTTCGGAAACGGAATCGCGGGAATGAGTCAATCGGTCTGCGGCCAGCATCATGCGCCAGCGCGTCAAATACTCCATGGGCGAGAGCCCAACCGTCTCCTTGAATCGCAGGGCGAACGTCGTGCGCGACATTGCCGCCTGCTCGGCCATGCTCTGCAAGGTCCATCTGCGGCCCGGTGAGGCGTGCATTGCATCGATCGCAGCCCGCATGCGCTTGTCGGACAATGCGAAAAGCCAACCGACGCTTTCACGGCGCTCGTTCGACAAATGCAGTCGTAACGCCTCGATAAGGACCAGGGTAGCCAACTGCTGTGCGACGATGAAATCGCCCGGCTGCGCATCGCTCAATTCATGCCTCATGCGCTCGACGTACCATCGCACTGTTGCCCGATTCGGCTCCTCGCGGACATGGACAAGCGGCGGCAGCATGCTCAACAACAGATCGGCTGGGCCATCGGCGAGCGTGAAATAGCCGCCGATGCTCAGAAACTCGCCCCCTCCGTTGTACGTCACGACCCGCCCGTCATGGACCTGTGGCAAGAGCGTACGGACGTCGACTGGTTCGACGGCCAGATCGCTGGCGAGACGAAAAGGCTTTCCTCTCGCCAGCAGGAAGCATTCACCTTCACTCACCTTCACGGGGTCGGGCACCCCCTCGACCAAAACCCAGCACTGGCCGCGAAGCACGGAGTGAAATTTGATGCCGTCGTGCGCGCCGAATTGCACGGCCCAGTCTCCATTCGCATCGAAGCCGCCGGACAGATAGCTGCGCAGCTTCACTAACGACAACACTTCTGATAGCGGATCCACGCAACAATTCCGAACGATCTAAAACCAAATGCGAACTTTACGACATAGATCGTCCAGCGACAAATCCTTAATCTCTTGCTGAAACGATCAGGAGGTTGGTTATGCGCGTATTTGTCACTGGGGCGACCGGCTGGGTTGGCTCCGCCGTCGTTCGAGAACTGGTTCAAGCTGGGCATCAGGTCATCGGTCTGGTCCGCTCCGCACAGGGCGTAGAGAAACTTGTCGCAGCCGGTGCGCGATCGTACGTCGGCTCACTCGAAGATGTCGAGCGCTTGCGCGAGGGGGCTTCCGAAGCGGATGCGGTGATCCATACAGCCTTTGATCATGACTGGTCGCGATTTGCCGAGAACAGTCTGGTGGAACGGCGTGCCATTGAGGCGATCGGCGCGACGCTGGAAGGTTCCAGCCGTCCGTTTCTTGTCACATCCGGGGTCGCGTTACTGGCTCCCGGTCGAATCGCGACGGAGAGGGACCTTGCACCTCCCGTCTCCGAATCGTTCCCGCGTGCTTCGGAGGCGGCCGTTTCAGAACTGATTGCGCGCGGTGTTCGGGCGACCACGATACGCCTGGCACCGTCGGTTCACGGTATGGGCGACCATGGTTTCGTGCCGCGTCTGGCCGCCATCGCTCGCGAAAAAGGTGTCTCAGCGTACGTGGGCGAAGGGCTCAACCGCTGGCCTGCCGTGCATCGGCTGGATGCCGCCCGTGTCTACCGGCTTGCCCTGGAGAAAGTTACGGCGGGACCTTTTCATGCAATCGGCGAAACGGGCGTTGCGCTCAAGGACATCGCCGGGGCTATAGGCCGTAGCCTGCGCTTACCGGTAGCTTCACTCTCTGCGGACGAGGCCGCTGAGCATTTCGGATGGTTTGCACCATTTGTGGCAATTGATGCCCCTGCTAATAGTGATCGCACGCGTGTGCTGTTGGGCTGGACGCCTGAGCAAGCTGGCCTCCTCGCCGACCTTGCGCAATCCGGTTATTTCAGCATCGGACCGGCCGCGTCCTCTCACTGAATTTACATCGAAGGAGCCCGGAATGCGGGTTTTCATCGCGGGCGCCACAGGCTTCATAGGCTCCGCTATCGTTCGCAGTCTTGAGTTTATCCTGTGCGAAAAATCGAACGTCAGCCGTTTGATGACAAACGGGCAACGAAATGCGGCCGGATCGCGAGCGGGTTGAAGTCTCTGGCTGAGCCGCGCAGGCGGCTCATTGAAACGGCGTTATGCATTGGGCCATCCTAGCCGCTGCGCCCGATCAAGCGAGGCTCGTACGACAACCCGATGAAAAGGTGCGATGAGCGCAATATAGGCTCGCCCTAGCGGACGATTGTAGAAGACGAGCGTCGTCAGTACGAGGCGGTGTCGACCGTGAGATGCCGGCTGCACGAGGACCGACACGCGGAAATCCAGATGCGTGTCATCCTCGCCGATGACGATCTCGTCGTCATATCGTTCGAATACGTGAAACAGGCTGATCCTGTCGCCTCCTTTCTGCTTGAGGTCAACGGCTGTCTTCAAGCCGAACGGCCGCACGAGAATGTCCCGGAGTCTCAGCAGCATCCCAATCCATGCGGGCTGCCTCGCAAAGACGTGTCGTGCGAGAGTCTCCGGGTCGTGGCAGGCACTTTCTGGCAGGTCCACCGAGAACGCGTCCCCGAAATCAGCGAGGCGGTACGACGATCTCAGCTGCGAGGCCGGCGGTAAATCGGACTGTTCGATCTTCGGATAGCAGTACATGTGCGACTCCAGTGCGAGGCGGCTAGGCCGAAACATTAGAGCAGCGAGATGCCGCCGTCGACCACCGACTCCGCGCCCAGCACATACGCGAAACGTCAGTCGCCAGAAATAGCCGCCGCTGTGGCGATATCGCTCGCTTCGCCCATCCGGGCACCTCGAAGGTCCGGAGGCGTCATGCTGACTTTTTTCTGCTGCTATGCCGGCAAAAGACCAGCAATACGATAGCTTTCAATTAACCCGTCATAGACAGCGATATCCGCGCGACTTCTGGCGATGAGTTGAGCGCCAGCGACGGCTGCGAAAATCGCGCGAGCACGCCCCTCGCACTCCTTGGCGCTGGTCATGGCCGTGGCGGATAGCACCTTGCTCAGCCATGCAACATTCACGTCAGCAAAGGTTTGGACCTCTTTCGTCACCGCCTCCGGCAAGTCATCGGATTCGGCAGCCATGAAGCTGCAGAGGCATATGCGATTACCACGCTCCAGTGCCTCACGAAATGTATCCGGATAGCGGCGCAGGCAGTCGATCGGATTCGCGGATTCGGCCCAAAGTGCGTCCAGCGTGGCTGCCGAGTCCTCCCAATAACGCCTTGCCACCGCTGCTCCGAGATCGGACTTGCTCGCGAAGTGATGGTAGATGCTCGCGGCCTTGATGCCGACAGCCTCAGCAAGATCACGAAAATTCAGGCCGCTGTAGCCGTGCGCCTGCGCAATCTTTGTAGCAGCCACCAGGATTCGCTCCCTGGAACTCAAGCCCGAATCGTTCTTCACTACGACCGCCTCCGCAAGCTGGGATGACTGTTGACACAGCGAATTATACCTTCTATGTTAAACCTAACAAGCGTTAGGTAGGTTAATGGGGATACTTCGCCATATCCTCCGATCCCGAGCATCAGCCACCACCTGGAGAGGTAAGCATGACATCAAGCATCATTCATCGCGATGTAACCGAACTCCCCGTCATGACGATTTACGATTTTCCCAAGGGACCTTACCCGACACGCGTGCGTATCGCCTTGGCCGAAAAGAATCTGAAATCGCGCGTCGAGTTCGTGACGGTCGATCTTTACAAGGGAGAGCATAAAAGGCCCGAGTTCATCTCAGGGAAAAACTACTCGGGTACGCTACCGGTCCTCGAACTCAATGACGGGACCTGCATCGCCGAATGCACCGCCATTACCGAATACCTCGATACGCTCGATGGCGCACCCACGCTGACCGGCAAAACACCGCTCGACAAGGGCGTGATCCACATGATGAGCAAGCGCGCCGAGCTCGAATTGCTCGACGCCATCAGTGTCTATTTCCACCACGCCACGCCTGGTCTCGGGCCCGAAGTCGAGCTATATCAGAACCCCGAATGGGGGTTTCGTCAGCGCGACAAAGCACTCAGAGGCATGCACTACTTCAATGACGTCCTGAGAAGGCAGCCGTTTGTCGCCGGGGATGCGTTCTCGATGGCCGACATCACCGTCATTGGCGGCCTGGTCTTTGCGTCGATCGTGAAGCTGCCGGTGCCCGCAGAGTGCGAAGCCCTTCTCGCCTGATACGCGAGAATGCGCGAACGCCCGAGCGTCGGGAGCCAGCCGGCATTTGCCTGAAATTGCAGATGTTGTCAGCCTTCATTGATGAGCGACCGATCTTTGGTTGCAAAACTGGCGCGACCCGGTATTCGCGACCAGCCAGAGCGCCTGCGCAATGGCAAATACCGGATCGCGGCGGCTCATCGGCACACGCGTATTTGCGTGTAGCCCTGGGATGCGTCTCAGATGCGAGTCGTTGTCGAGCGCGTGCGCTTCTCGCTCAATACATCCCGAGATTGCGCTGCAACGCCGCCGCAAAGTGCGCCGTGACGGCGGCTTCGGCGGCATCCGGATCACGCACCCTGCAAGCCTCGAGAATCGCGAGGTGTTCCCTGAGCGTGCGCAGTACGAGCGGCGCAGTGAGCTTGCGTTCGAGGCGCAACAGTTTCAGGTAATTGTGCATGCGCCGGTAACTGTTCTCGACGAGCGGATTGCCGAGCGACGTGATGACCGCATGATGCAGCGAGGTTTCGAGCGCTTCGACTTCGGTGAGGTGCTGCGCATTGAGACCTTGCTTCTCGATCGCGGTCACCAGCGCGAGATGTCGCTTTTCGAGTGAACGAATCGACTCTTCATCCGCGGTCTCGGCGAACACGCGGATCGCCGCGCGCTCGATGATGCTGCGGAACTGATACGTCGCCCGAGTCAGTTCGAGCCCCGGCTTGATGAACTGAATGCCCGAGCGCGGGTGAATTGTCAGTACCCCTTCCGCTTCGAGCACACGCAATGCGTCACGCAGCGGCGCTACGGGTATACCCAGAAGCTGGACGAGTTCCTTCTGCGAAACGAATGCACCGGCAGGCAGTTTGCGCTCGAACAACCCCTCGAGAATCCGCTCGTACGCAATGTCGCTGAGCCGCGCGCCGCCGCTTGCAGTCTCGGTGGCCGGCGAACTTTCCACGGCTGTTTCACCGGATGCCGTCTCGGCGGGGGCATCTTTTCTCGTTCTACCCACTTGAGATCTCCGATCGTAACGACTAGCATGATATATCACCGACGGCATCTGATCTATCAGCGCACTCCATCATGCGTATCGTTGACTTCCGTATTACGCGTTTCCAGTTTGCCCGAGATCGGGTGATCGGCGATAGCCAGGTCCGGGCCGACGATGCTCACGTCGTGGCGCTCGAGCTGATCGGTGAGAACGGGCTCACCGGCCTGGGCTTTGCGCAGTCATTGTTCGTGCCGTTGCCGCCCGAAGTGGAAATCGAGCGCATTTTCCGCTCTGAAGTCTGGTCCACGCTGGAAGGAGAGCGGCCGCTCGCACTGGTGCACCGTATAGCGCGTCCGCGCGGCGGAAACCACCGCGCGTGGACGTTGCCTTTCCATGAAGCAATCCAGGTCGCGCTATGGGACCTGGCCGCGAAGCAGGTGGGCATGCCGCTTTGGCAGATGCTCGGTGCACAGCGCGACCGGATCAAGGCGTACGCAAGCGGGCTCGACTTTCATCTGAGCGACACCGACTTCGCCGAACTTTTTGGACGTGCCGACGCACTCGGCTATACCGCGTTCAAGATCAAGGTCGGGCACCCGGACTTCGAGCGCGACCTTCATCGCCTCGACTTGCTTAAGAAGCTCGTGCGGGCCGACGCGCAGTTCATGGTCGATGCAAACGAAGCGTGGTCGCCCAAGGAAGCCGTTGTGAAACTCGAACGCATCCGCGACGCCGGTCACGCCTTGCTGTGGGTCGAGGATCCGACGTTGCGCAACGATTTCCAAGGCCTGCGGCACATCCGGCACAACGCCACGTGGACCGCGCTGAATACGGGTGAGTATCTCGATGCGAGTGGCAAGCGTGCATTGATGGAGGCCGGCGCGGTCGATATCCTCAACGTGCACGGGCAGGTGACGGATGTCATGCGTGTGGGCTGGCTCGCGGCCGACCTCGGTGTGCCGGTCAGCATGGGCAATACCTTCCTCGAAGTGGGCGTGCACTGCGCATGCGCGCTGCCCGACGTCGAGTGGCTTGAATACTCATTCCAGAACTTCGACGCGCTGGTCGAAGAGCCGATCGCCATTGTCGACGGCATTGCGATGGCACCCGATCGTCCCGGACACGGGCTCGAACTCAGCGAATACGCGCGCCGCGAACTACGGCGGCCCGATGTGCTTGACCGCAGCGAGCTTGGCGCGCCGCCGGTCTCGAAACCGGCGGTCGTACAGACGGCCGGCTAGGCATGGATCTCACATAAAAACCATTGGAGATAGCTGTGCGAAGCCCATTCATCTCACGCATCGCGGTGTGTCTTGCCGGACTCGCATTTTTCGCCGCCGCCACGGCACAGACCCTGACGGTCTGGGACTGGAAGTCGAGCGATCCCGTTACGTCGACGTATTTCCAGAAGGTCAGGAAAGACTTTGAAGCCACGCATCCGGGCGTCACGGTGAAGTTCGTCGGCCAGCCGATCGAGCAGTACTACACGATCCTGGGCACCTCGCTGTCGGCTAACGCCGGGCCCGACGTGTTCCTGATGAACGGCGGCGCGCAGGCTCGTGCACGGATGTCGGACCTCGTCGATCTCAACGGGCTCGACAAAGGCATGCTCGGGGTGAAGGAGTTTCAGGACGCAAGCGGCAAGACCTATGCATTGCCGCTGACGCTTCAGGGGTTTGTCGTGTATTACAACAAGGCCCTCTACACGCAGGTCGGACTCGATCCGAACAAGCCGCCGAAGAACTGGGACGATCTCAAGCGCGTTTGCGCGGCCTTCAAGGCCAAGGGCGGCAAGATCCCGTGCCTTGCGCTCGGCAACAAGGAAGGCTACGGTGCCGAATTCTTCTTCTCCTCGCTGGCCGCGACGTCGATGACACCCGACGAACAGGCGCAATTCGCGGCGGGCAAGCTCAAGTGGTCGAGCCCGCAGGTCAAGGGGATTCTCCGGGCGTGGGTCGATACGCAAAGGGATGGCTGGTATCCGAAGGGCGCGAACTCCACGACGAAGTTCATGGATGAATACGAGCAATTCATGCGCGGCGATGCGGGCAACACGATCGGCCTCATTTCCGATGTCGCGCACTGGAAGCAGTTCGAGAGTTTCCTCACGCCCGAAAAGCTCGGTGTCTACAAGATGCCGTCGCCAACCGTTGCAGCCGGCAATCCGCCCGACAATCCCCGTATGCCCGTGTCCGGCGGTATCGGCTACGGCGTGAACAAGGCGTCGAAGAATGTCGCGCTGGCCAAGCAACTCGTGCAAGAGCTGGCGAGCCCGGCGGCCCTCCAGGTCTTCGCCAACGATGCGGGCGCGCTGCCGGCGAACAGCAGTGTCGACCTCGCTGCGTTCAAGGGCCCGACCGTCAAGATCGTTCTCGGATGGCTCAAGGACTCCGCCGTGACGACGACGCTGCTCGGCGCATCGGCGGTCGAGATGGAAGAGTGGCACCGTCAGAGCCAGCTGCTGCTTAATGGCGATACGACGGTCGACAAGGCCGCTGCGCGTATGGATGAAGTCCAGGCGTCGGCAAAGCGGTGATGTGTATAGCGAGGCGAACCAGGCAAGCCCGTGGGGACTGGTGGCACTCGAAAGCACGTTGAAATACGACCCAGACATGTCGAAATCTTCTGCATCTGTGACGAGCGGCGCGGCACCCGCATCCAGGGCGTCGCCTGCCGTGGCCAGGCCGGGCGGTGACCGTTCGGAGCAGCGCATGGCGTTCGTGCTGTTGCTTCCCGCTTTGCTGCTCGTCATCGTCTTCCGCATCTTTCCGCTCGGATGGGGCGCAGTGCTGTCGTTCCTCGGCGTGACGCCGTCGGGTGCGGTCGGCTTTGTCGGTGCGTCGAACTACGTTGCGCTCGCGCACGATCCGTCATTCCGCGATTCGATGGTGAACACACTGATCCTGCTGGCCACTCTGCCAATCTGGGTCATGCTGCCGATGGTGCTGGCGATCCTGATTCATCAGGGGGTGCCGGGCGGCAAGGTGTTTCGTGCGGTCTATTTCTTCCCGGCCGTGTTGTCGAGCGTGATCATCGGCTCGATCTTCAATGTGGTCCTGCGATACGACGGCAACCTCAATGCGATGCTCGGTACGTTCGGCATCGATGCGGTCGACTGGCTTGGCAACGGTTCGACTGCGCTCATGAGCCTGATCGGCGTGCAGATGTGGTCGACCTTCGGCATGGGCGTGCTGATCTTCATGGCGGGCCTGTCGACGGTGCCCGATGAGATGATCGAAGCCGCGCGGCTTGACGGCGCCAATTTCTGGCAGACGTGGATCTACATCATCATCCCGACGCTGCGGCCGATCATCGAATTCGTGGCCGTCGTCACGACGGTCGGCGTGCTGACGTCGATGTTCGGACTCATCTACGTGCTGACCGATGGGGGTCCCGGCACATCGACGACCTTGCCGGAGTTCCTGATCTGGATCGAGCAGGGCAAGATGAATCGCCCATCGTATGCGGCGTCGATCTCCGTCGTGCTATTTGCGCTGATGGGCGGCATTGCATGGCTGCAGATCCGGATCATGACCCGTAACGCGAACCTCTGAGGCTCATGGCATGGCGATCACCGTAAAGCAGGACCGGCGAGTGCTCTGGACGCTGTCCGTTCCGATGGCCGTGCTCGCCGTGTCGTGCGTCTATCCGCTGGCGTTTGCGCTCAACAACGCGTTCAAGTCGACGCGTGACTATATCCTTGACCGTTTCGGCATCGCGGCTCATCCGACGTTCGAGAACTTCATTCAAGCTTGCGTGCAGGCCAATCTCGGCGAGTACTACATCAACTCGATACTCGTGACGGTGGGCGCGGTCGCGTGCTTGCTGGTCGTTTCATCGCTCGCGGGCTTTACGTTCGCATTTCTGCGGTTCCCGTATCGCAAGCTGATTTTCGTGGTCATCCTCGCGTCGCTGATGATTCCGGTGCAGGTGGTGCTCGTGCCGTTCTATCAGACGATTATTGCGTTGGGTCTGTTGAATACGCGCGTCGGCCTGATCATTTCCTATACCGCCTTCTTTCTTCCGTTTAGCGTGTATCTGATGACCGCGTTTTATTCGAGCGTGCCGCGTGACCTGCTCGAGGCCGCACGGATCGATGGCGCGAGCATTCTGCAGGCATGGTGGTACGTGATGCTGCCGATGGGCAAGCCTGCGCTCGTCACGCTCGGCATTCTGAACACGCTGTATTGCTGGAACGACGTATTGATTTCGCTGCTCGTGCTTCAGGACAAGCGCACGTTAATGGTCGGTATCGCCGCATTGCGCGGCGAATATACGACGAATGTTCCGCTGTTGTGCGCGGGTCTTGTGCTGGCCGCGGCGCCGATCGTCGTGCTTTACGTCGTGTTCCAGCGGCGCATCGTGTCCGGCATCGCCGTGGGTGCGGTAAAGGGGTGATTCAGCTCATGTACCACCCGAACCATCGCGGTGTACCCCTCGAGGTCGGGGTGAATGGCTTCGGCCGCGGTCGGGAATGCACCGGGACTCACGCACCGGGTCTGGCAGGAAGCCGAGGCGGTCGGCGCAGACCGGAAGCCTTTGGCAGCACGCTCGCGCGTCCAGCGTGCGGCCATGTTTGCACGCTTCCATCGTCATCTGGTCGCCCGTGGCGCGTCGCTGTCCACCTTCGGCACCGAGCACATCGAGTCGTTTTTCAACGATGTCGAGATCCGCTGTGCGCCAGGTACGACGACGCGTCTGCGGTACGCCAGGATGCTGGATCGCCTGTACCGGCATCTTGTCGAGATTGAAGTTCGCAGCAGCAATCCGGCGACCGGAATTGTCGCGTTCCAGCGCTGGCCGGACGATGCGTGGGAAACTGGAAGACGTGGCCGCGCGTCAGCTACTGCTTGAACCTGTTCTCTCACCGGCAGGGCTCACCTTTTCGAGGGTATATTCGCCGCGATGTGAGACAGGAGCCCACTCGCTTCATACATGCCCAGCCAAATGAAAGCGTGAGGCGGGATGCCATAGCCGAACCGCTGTCGCGACCGCCTCACCGACCCATGTGCGCCGCCACACCATGAGGCAGGGCTCACCAATGTCCATCTCCAGTTGCCGGCGGATCTGCGCGTCGGGCTTGTGCGCATAGATGCGGAATTCCGCGCGCTGGATCGGTGCCAGCCGCACCATGTAACGATTGGGCGTTTCCAACGAGAAATCCCGCTCCAGATAGTGCGGGAACACCTTTGGATTGACGTAGCGGTCTTCATACTGGATCGGCTCCCCCTCCTCCAGATGCACGATGGTGGAGTGGAACACCGGACCGCTGGCGAGATCGAGTTCGCTGATCGCCGTCTGCAGGTTGGTCGTCCCGAGCCCGATCACGCGCGCGGCGTGTCGATGGCCTCGCGAGGCAATCTCATCGGCGATATTGCGGATTTCAAGCACCGTGGACTCGTACTCGCGCGGCGCCACAAAGGTGCCCAAGCCCTGCACGCGCGTCAGGACGCGCTCGGTGGTCAATTCGCGCAAAGCGCGGGAGACCGTCATGCGAGCCACCCCGAATTCCTTGACGAGCATGGTCTCCGAAGGAATCGCGTCCCCCGGCTTCCACGTGCCGTTCGCGATGCGCTCTATCACGTAGCGCTTGATCTGCTCATATGCGGGCGCGAGCTTGCGCTGCGTCCGTCCTGTTTCTTCCACTGCCTGCACGGTAGAGTTCATGCGCGTCATTTTCCCAACATGATCTATTTCTTGCTGGCGCTGTGCAACACCTCGCTCGAGTCCACTCGAGCGCCTCAACTGCCCACTGCGCCAGGCATGGCGTCGTTGGCGGGCTGCGCGGTACTGCGCGCCGCGGGCTCCATCGCCGCGGCCGTCCACAGGACAGGCGCCGACCTCGCCGGCAACGGGTCGGGCACCGGCGGCGGATCGCGATCGGCGATCATGCGGAAAGCCAGCGTCATATCGTCGGCAAGCGGGCGGTCATCGCGATAGGTCGGCACAATGGCGCGAATTTGTGCGTGCAGCCCCTCGGTGTATGGCGCGCGCTCGGCCTTGACCGGCTGCAGGTCGTACGCCTGCACCGCCGCGAGCAGCTCGATGCCGAGGATACGGCTGCTGTTTTCGAGCACCGCGAGCGCCTTGAGCGCAGCCGGCGTCGCGTGGCAGAGATGATCCTCCTGCAGCCCCGAGGTCACGCCACCATCGAGGCTTGCGGGCGCGGCCTCGCGCCGGTTCTGGGCAACCAGCGAGGCTGCCGTGTACTGCGCAATCATGAAGCCCGAGCGCGTGCCGCTTGCTTGCGCCAGGAAGGCGGGCAAGCCGCTCACCAGTGGATTCACGAGCCGGTCGAGACGGCGTTCGGCCATCGCGGCGACCTGAGCCAGCGCGGCGGCGAGACTGTCCATGGCGAGCGCGATCGAAGCGCCCACTGCATGCGCCTGCGAATACACCTGAGGCTCTTGCGGTGTACCCGCGACGATCGGATTGTCGGTCGTCGAGGCCAGCTCGCGATTCACCACTTCCGCCGTGGCGGCCAGTACGTCGCGCGCCGCGCCGTGAACGTGCGGAATCGTGCGCATGCTGAGCGGATCCTGCGTGCGACGTCCGATCGACGCCCCCAACAAGCCGCTACCGGCAAGCGCCGCCCGCATGCGCGCGCCCACCTGGGCAAGCCCGGGCGATACGCGAAACGCCAGCGATCCCGCGTCGAAGGCCGCCATCTGTCCGCCAAGATTCTCGAAGCTCATCGCGGACACCACGTCGGCCCAGTCTAGCAGCCGCTGCGCGCGCCGGAGTGCAAGTGCCGCGAGGCCGGTCACGCAGGGCGTGCCGTTCACGAGGCTCAAACCCTCTTTCGCTTCGAGCGACAGTGGTTCGAGCCCGAGCCGCCGCAGCGCCTCGGCGCCGCTCATGCGTTCGCCGCGCCACTTCACGTGCCCCGCACCCACGCAGACCAGCGCGATGTGCGCCATGTGGCTCAGGTAGCCGACGGAGCCAAAGGCGGGCACCTCGGGCAGGCAGTCCACTTCGAGCAGCGCGAGCAGACGCTCGACGACTTCAATACGCACACCCGAGTGTCCATGCGCGTAGTTGTTGATGGCGGCCGCCATGATCGCGCGCGTCTCCTCGGCGCCGAGCGGCGCACCAACGCCCACCGCGTGGCTCATCAGGATGTTGTGCGACAGATCGTGCTGCTCGGCTGGCGACACCACCACATCGCACAGCGCGCCCACGCCCGTATTCACGCCATACGCGCGAATACCGCGCGCAACGATCTGATCGATGAGTTCGCGAGCGGCACGGATCCGTGCCCGCGCGTACGCGGAAAGCTCGAGCGTGGCGCCCGCTGCGACTGCGCAAACGTCGCGCCAGTCGAGAGGCTGCTCGGAACGGGTAACTGACATAACGCGGCCTGCCGGTGGATTATTGGGTGTTGCGGTCTTCATGGCTCGACACGAACTGGCGGAAACGCTGCGATTTCAGATCGCCGAAGACCTCCCCGGGCGTGCCGTCCGAGTCCACCTGGCCCTGATGCAGAAACATCACGCGATTGGACACGTGCCTGGCGAATCCCATTTCGTGTGTCACCACGAGCATCGTGCGACCTTCGTCGGCCAGCGCGCGCATCACGCGCAGCACTTCACCGACCAGTTCCGGGTCGAGCGCCGAGGTGGGCTCGTCGAACAGCATTACCTTCGGATGCATGGCGAGCGCCCGTGCAATCGCCACGCGCTGCTGCTGGCCGCCCGAGAGGTGCGCCGGGTAGTGGCCGCGCTTGTCCGCGAGCCCCACCTTGGCGAGCAGCGCCTCGGCCTCCTCGACGGCCTCCGCGCGGCTGCGCTTTTGCACCCGCATCGGACCTTCGATCAGGTTCTCGATCACGGTCATGTGAGACCACAGGTTGAAGTTCTGGAACACCATACCGAGCTGCGAACGCACGCGGTCCACCTGGCGGCGGTCGTCCGGGTGCAGCTTGCCGTCGCGGCGGCGCTTCATTTTGAGCTCCTCGCCGCCGAGCGCAACCGAGCCATCGTCCGGAATCTCGAGCAGGTTCAGGCAGCGCAGGAAGGTGCTCTTGCCCGAGCCGCTCGCGCCGAGAATGGAAATCACGTCGCCTTCGTGAGCGTCGAGCGAAATGCCTTTGAGGACATGATGGTCGCCGAAGGACTTGTGGATGTTTCTCACGGAAAGGGCGACCGGTGCAGCTGCATTCATAAGTTTCTCCGGATGGGGCGGCGGCTCACGAGGCTGCGCGGTGGGTTTCGAGTTTCGCTGCGGGGCGGCGAACGACCGACGGCGCAGGGCGCAGATGGTGCGAGAGGCGGCGTTCGAGGAGTCCGAGGATCCGCACAACGAGGAAATTGAGGAACAGGTAGATCAGCGCGGCGCAGGTGAAGACCTCGGTCGTGCGATAGGTCTGCTGGATGATCTGCTGCGCGACGCCGGTCACTTCCCACACGGTGACGAGGCTCGCCAGCGCCGTCGACTTCACGAGCAATACGGCCTCGGTCGAATAGGCGGGCAGGCACTGGCGCAGCGCGATCGGCCCGATCACCCGACGCAGCAGCGCGAAGCCCGACAGACCGATCGCATAGCCCGCCTCGATCTGCCCCACCGGCACGGCCATCAGCCCACCGCGGATGATTTCGGCGGTGTAGCCCGCCGTGCACAGTGCCAGTGACAGCACGGCGCAGATGTACGGCTCGCGCAGCACGGGCCACAGGAAACTCTCGCGGATCACACCGAACTGGCCGAGCCCGTAGTACACGAGAAACATCTGGATCAGCAGCGGCGAGCCGCGAAACACCAGAATGTAGGCACGCGCGAAACGGTTGGGCAACCAGTGCGGCGACACGCGCATCGTCACGATCACGAGCGAGAGCAGGCCGCCCAGCACCAGCGACGCGAAGAACAGGCCCAGCGTGATCGGGACAGCCGCGATCAACTGGCGCATCGTGTCGAGAAGGAAGTCGAAATCGATATGCATGATGGGGCGCCGTGGTGTCAGTTACGTGCGAAATTGCGCTTGAAGGACCGTGCGACGATCGCTTCCGCGCGGCCGAAAACGCGGTTCGACATGCCCGTCATCACGAGATAGAGAGCCCCGCCCACCACGAAGAAGAGGAAGTACTGGTGTGTGGAACCGGCGGCCACCTGGCTTGCGCGCAGCAGTTCGACCAGTCCGGTGACGGAAATCAGCGCGGAATCCTTGAGGCTCAGCTGCCAGACGTTTCCGATGCCAGGGAGCGCGAATCGCAGTACCTGGGGAATCAGGATGCGGCGCGCCATGGTGAGCGTAGGCATGCCGATCGCCCGCGCCGCTTCCAGTTCGCCACGCGAGACGGCCAATACCGCAGCGCGATACACCTCGGCCTGGTAAGCGCCGGAAATCATGCCTACCGCGAACGCACCGATTGCAAAAGGCGGCACGCCGATGAAGCCGTCCGCGCCGAACCACTGGCCGATAGACGAAACCAGCGTCGAGCCGCCGAAGTAGAACAGATAGATGACGAGCAACTCAGGAACTCCGCGAAATACGGTGGTGTAGCAGTCACCGATCACGCGCGCCGTGCGATAGCGCGAGAGCTTCGCGGCGGCGATGAGCGCGCCGAATACGGCACCGATCGCGAGCGCAGCGAGAGTCAGGGCAACAGTCATAAGCGCACCGAGCAACAGCACGCCGGCCCAGCCATCAGGACCAAATCCAAGCATTTCGAACAGAGACATTTTCCTACCCCAGGCAAGCTTGCGAACGGGGCCGCGCGCCCCTCAACCAGGTGCTGCGCGGCGCGCGGCCAGTCTGTAGGCGCCGCTCAGGGCGTCACGTCGGTCTTGAACCACTTCTGCGAGAGCTTTTTCACCGTGCCGTCGGCGAGCGCGGCAGCAATCGCCGTGTCGAACTTCGCCTTGAGGTCGGCGTCCTGCTTGCGGAAAGCGAGCCCTTCGCCCGGCCCCCAGATCGGGCCGCCGATCTTCGGGCCGACCGTCACCGTGGAGGACGTTTCCTTCTTGTCGGCATTGGCGGCGTAGTAGGTCACGTCGTCAAACGAGGCGTCGATGCGGCCGTTGGCCAGATCGAGATCGCGCTCCGGCGAAGTCTTGTACACGCGGATCGACGCGACATCCTTGAAGTTCTCGTTGATGAAGCGTGTATAGACCGTGCCTGACTGGATGCCGATCGTCTTGCCCTTGAACGCGGTGCGCAGCGCGTCCACAGCGGGGGCTTGGGACCGCGCGTCACTATCAAGCTTCAGCGGGGGGGCGCTGGCGGCCGTCTTCGGCACGATTTTCGTGTCGGTCACAGCGAAGGTCGCGGGCGTCGCCGCATAGGGCTTCGAGAATGCAATGATCTTCTCGCGTTCGGGCGTGATCGAGATCGCGTCCATCAGCACATCGAACTTGCCGGCCTGAAGGCCCGGAATCATGCCGTCCCAGTCCTGCGCCACGAGATTGCACTGCAGCTGCGCGCGAGCGCACAGGTTCGCGACCAGCTCAGGCTCGAAACCGCCCAGTTTGCCGCCCGGCAGCGTCAGGTTCCAGGGCGCGTAGCCGCCTTCGAGCGCGATCGTCACCGTCTTCCATTCCTTTGCCTGCGCGGCACCGCCGCACAGCACGGCGGCACCGACTGCAGCACCGATCAATCCCTTCGCCAACCTGCTGTACTTCGCGTGCATCTCGACTCTCCTGTGATTGCGGAACCTCTGGAATGAGCGCGCGACTATCTTCGCATCGCATCTTGTCTAGTCAGGATGCTGAAAAAAAAATCTGGATGCAAGCTGAATTCCAAAAAACCAGGACTTATCTGGGGTATGCCCCGAGTCGACGATCAGGCACACCGATCGTGCTGAGAGATGGATCTGCGGAGCCATTGATGACCGCAGTGCTCCATGGCACGGGTGTTGTCGCGCATCGGTGCACCCTGAATTTGGTGCTTCCGGAACATCTTTGCTTCCGGGACCACTCCGCTTCCTGGAAAGTGGGACGCGCCAGGTTTGGTAATGAACAAGGAATGGTTCGCGGTCACGTTGCCTAGACAACATCGTTTGTTCAATGGTCGCCACTTCGACCGCGAGGACACCGTCCTCTGCGTTCGCGTACGTGCACCGGTGGCTTCACACTGACACGTGGACAGTCAGTTCTTTCCAAGGACCTAAACCGGGGTAAGGCCAACCACATCGAAAAATATAGTGTCCGCCGCCGGGGCAGCTAACGGAGCAGTGCGCACATCCTGACCGGCGTCTCAAAGACAGTAGTTTTTTAGGTTTGCCCAACGCCTGCCCGCGTGCGCTGACGCGTGCTCGCGAGCCCGCGGACATGGGCAGGCGTCGAACAAACCGTAAGACAAGCGCGCGTCGCGCATCGGGCGGGTTTCGAAGTGGACCGGCCGTTCGAATGACCTCTGCACGGTTCAGGCGAGCGGCAGAAAGTGGCCGGGTTCTGCCTGATGGGGGCCGCTGGCACTTGGCCGCCACCGGGCCGGCGGCGAATGCACCAAACCGACCCTGAGCCGTCGGCGACGAGCGACAGCTTTTCCAGAGTGCCGTCGTCAGCTTCTGCGTTTGACGGGTCGTGAGGCTATCGACGATCGGCGCATCTCTGTGCCCAGCGCGTGATTTTGACGCTGAGCGGTTGTACGCGGGTATTCTGGAACGATCGGATTAACCAGTCTCCGCCAGCTTTTACGAGGACATAGGTTTGATAGGATCTCTTTCGCCCACTTCCTGCAGTATGAACCAGCGCAATGTTGCTCGAGAGTAGGACGATGCTTTCGATTTCGACCGACAGTCCGGTGTCTTTAAGGACGCCTCGGAAGAGCGCGCTGTGTACCGCAGAATTCTCGGCCCGACTGCGAAGATGCATCCCGTTGAATGTGATGTAGTCAGACTGTTCCGCAAAACACTGTGCATATGCCGCCCCATCGCCACGCGCCCACGCATCGTGCAAACGAGCTAGCAACGAGCGAATTGCTGTCTCGTCCTCAATCGCGACGACTACGGCTACAAAATTATTTTCGTCTGCCAATGTTTGCCCCTGGAAAGAAGGCGTTAGCCAAGGGTGTAGCGTGGAAAGGTCCGCGTAAGCGAAATCCGCGCTCGTTGGAACAGAATACCCAACCCATCGAACGTCCGCTATCTGACGGGCATTTGTTGAGGCCAAGCGTCCGCAGTTGGCCGAGCGCCACCCCATGCAATCAGCATGCTCGGCGTCTCGCACGCTAAACCGTTCCATTATCCGGAGGTGCCGCTAACAGGCGCTGCATGATTGCTTCAACGGCTTGTTCGACCGAAACCTTTGCGGTGTCGACGACGAGGTTTACCGATTCCCATGGTTCGTATTGACGTTCGAGCACGCTCTTCCATGTCGGCAGCTGGAAGCCCGGGATATCAGCCTTTCGCCCCTCGACCCTCTGACGATGCATCGCGGCGTCCGAACAAACCAACTCGATTTCGAAAATTTGCACACCTGCGTCGAACGCCACATTTGTCCAGGCGCTACGCGTAATGTGCAACGAATTGACCGAGTCCGCGACGACGGTCAACCCAAGCCGTAAGTTATCGCCCGCAACTGCATATGCGGCCAGGTAGCCGGCAGCTCCGATATCCGCCTGCCAGTCCCCGGACGCGATGAATGCCTGTTCCAACGTGTCGATACGCAGATAAACTGCGGCGAGCCTACGTGCGAGTGTTTGCGCTACCGTTGTCTTTCCGGTTCCCGGTAGTCCCCCGAAGGCGATCAACATCCCCAATGCTCCCTGTATAGCGGTTTCTGTCTAATGGTCGCGGATTCCGGAGGAGACCTTGAGTGACCGGTCATAGCCGGACCGGGTCGATGCCGATGCTAAGTCCACCGCCCAGAATGCAAGCTATCGCAATGACGTCAACTCGGCCAAGCTTAGGCGACCGCAACAGCCAACCAACCAGACCGACCAGAATCGCCGAAACACCATATACGAGAATTGCATTGCGCGTCGCATCGGACATTTCCGCCCCAAGGCTAAGGAACGCGCCATGGTTGTAGGTGGGAAGAACCAGGAGACTTCCGGCAAACAGCGACACTACCTCGCCGGACGACAATATTTGCTTAAACAATGCTTTCGTCAACTGGTCGATAACGATCCAAGCGAGCGCGCAAAACAGCGCAGTGGTAAATCTCTGTTTCGTTGTCATTCGAGGACCGACCCGTAGACTGGCTGAATTACATTGTAGCCATTCCGGAATTCTGGGTACGAAAACGCGGCGATCGTCATCGATCTATAGACATGTCTCCAATGTCCTATTGTGGCCCGAAGCCAGCGTATGAGCACTGGTCTTGTCGCACGGATACGGCGTTCTAAGCGACGCCGCGATCAGGGAGCGGTCTCCAGTCGGCGCGATGACCGATGGTTCGGAGGAACGCGTCAAATGCTTGTTTAGAAAGCGAAACGCTTGCGTTGTTCTCTAACGGATGAAAGAGAAACAACGGTTCTGCGTGCAGATCGTAGTCCACAATGAGCCGAACACGCTTCCCTTCATCGTTGACCAGCGCAAGCGGACTCAGGGATCCGGGCAGGACGCCCAGCAGTTCCATGAGTTTGTCTGGCGACGCGAAGGAGAGACGCTTGCTGCCAAGCAGGTCCGCCAAAGCAACCAAATCGAGAGACTTGGAGGCCGTCGTAACGATCAGGCAGTAACGTCCCTTTTTGTCTTGAAGCAGAAGATTCTTGCACCGCGCACCCTCAAGCACGAGGTTGAGTTTGCCTGACTCAGCCATATTGAGCACCGAGTCATGCTGCTCGCAAGAGAACGGTATTTGTCTATCGTCGAGGAGCTTCAGTAGTTCGACTTTTCCCAACATTGATGTCTTTTAGTCTTTAAAGTCGCAGGGTGATGGCCGGCTCGCGAAACTGTCCGCACGGCCGACCCCATTCATTTCGGTTATACGTCGAATACAGGATAAGATGCCTTGCGGATCGCAGCGATGGTCGCATCGGGAGACAGCAACCCCGATTCGTCCAGGATGGTGACCAGCGAGCGGCCCTCCGCCACCGACTGGCGAGCGAGCTTACTTACACGGGCGTAGCCGACCTTGGGAACCAACGCCGTCGCAACTGCCATCGATTCCAAAAGATGCTTCTCGTTACGTTCAACGTCGGCCTGGATGCCCTTGACGCATTTCTGTGCGAAACGTTGAATGCCGTTTGTGAGCAGCACGATGCTGTCAAACACACGAGACGCAACTACGGGCTCGAAATGGTTGATTTCCAATTCACCGTACTGCACTGCCTGAGCAACTGTGACGTCGTTTCCAACGACCGCGAAGCTCAGTTGGAGCATTGCCATCGGTAGGACTGGGTTGACCTTCCCGGGCATGATTGAAGAACCGGCCTGTGCCTCTGGCAGCTTCAGTTCGCCCAAGCCACCCACCGGTCCCGAGGACAGCACCGTCAGGTCGGAAGCAACCTTTGCGAGCGATACGGCGGTCGTGCGGAGTTCTGCCGAAACTCGCGAGAACACGTCCATGTTCTGCATTGCATCGAAGGAGTTCGTTGGTGCCTGATAGTCCACCCCCGTGATTTTGCCAAGATGCGAATACACTGCAGCGCGGTAGCCAGCCGGAGCGCCGAAACCAGTCCCGATCGCCGTGCCACCCAGCGGAAGCGTGCGAAGCTTGTCGCGAACTACAGTGAGTTCTTCGGCCAGACGCTTCGTCAAAGAAGCATAGCCTCCAAACAGCTGGCCGAGACGCATCGGTTGCGCGTCCTGTAGGCAGGTGCGGCCCAGATGCAGCACATCGGCAAACTCGGTGGCCTTGCCGTCGAACAGAACCGCAAGTTGCGACAACTCTTCGATCAAGGGTCCGAGCATCGCATATGTCGCGATCTTCAAAGCTGCCGGGTAAGCGTCGTTTGTCGACTGCGAAGCATTGACGTGATCGTTCGGATGAACCACTTCGTAACTGCCCGGTGCGTGTCCGAGGAACTGCTGCGCACGGTTGGCGATGACCTCGTTGAAGTTCATATTCGTCGAAGTCCCGCCCGAACCTTCCATCAAATCTACGAGAAGCGACGCGTCGCACCTCCCGGCGATGACTTCCTGACAGGCCTGTGCGATCGCTTCGCACTGTTCCTTGGTCACGACGTTGTTGTCGAAGTTCGCCAGTGCGGCGGCCCACTTCACCTGTGCGAACGCGTCCCGGAATTGTGCGTAGTGGGCCACATTGAGCGGGGACACCGTAAGATTTTCGACGCCTCGAACGGTGTTCACACCGTAGAGCTTGTCAGCCGGAATGGTGACATTGCCGACGTAGTCCTGCTCGGTGCGCTGCTCGCCTTGAGTAAGCTTATTCATGAGTGTTCCTTTCGCCAACGGTAATAAGAGATTCGATGTCTGAGCCAACGGCTTTCAGCCTCGGCATGAACGATGTTTTGATGACCATATGCGCGGTCTCGCAAGCGTCATCGAAGAATGCGTTGTATTCGTCTCGTCGCGCCACTAGATAAAGCGAGCGCTCCAAGCCCATTTTGTCAACTACGTGAGTAGCGACGTTGCCCGCATGTGTCACCGCTTGGAGATGGCACATGGGAGATGTAATTGCCCAGCCGATGCCTTCGGCGACCATGGACGTGAGGGCGTCCGCGTTGTCCAGCTCCAGCCTGTTGGGGGCGCGAACTTCAATTCGCCGAAGATACCGTTCGATCTGCATGCCAACCTGAGAGGTTCGGTTGAACCGGACGATAGGCAAGCTCTTCGAAAGCGACCGCAGATCGTCCAGAGTTCGCACAGGCTTTGTCATCTCCTTTGGGGTTATAACGAAGTACCGTTCTGAGAACAGCCTGTAGCGAACAACGTCATTCGCATCCATCAACGGGTCGCTGGTTATGATGAGGTCCAGGTCTCGGCGCAACAGAGCTTCGCCCTGCTGCGGACTTAGACCGGTGCGTATCGAGAGCTGCGAAACCCTGCTGAGCAGGTTTTTCGTGAAGAGTGAGCCGCAAGTTGATGCGAAGGAGTCGACCAATCCGATACGCAAATCAGGTTTGATTCCTTGACCTGCCTCGACGACCTGCGCCTTCAGGTTGGCAATTTCCTCACTCAAGACTGCACCGCGATTCCGAAGTGCGATTCCAAACGGCGTTAATGCGAGCGGTCGTGTCGTACGGTTGACCAGCACGACGCCTAACTCTTCCTCAAGCTGCCGGACTATCTGCGACACGCCTGATTGTGAGATGCCCATCCTCGCTGCCGCTGCCGACATGCTTCCTTCTTCGGCAACGGCCACAAAGATTTGCACTGCATGCATGTCGAGTGGCTTGTTCGATGACATTGCTCGGTTCCTGATAGTTGCCTGGCCCCACTGTCGCATATTTGATGACTTGAGAACCGCATGCTTTTCCGCTTTGAGGAACCGACTGCTCGCCACTCACCACGAAGACGTAAGCCGTCAGGCATGGCGCTTAGCAGCAAGGGATTCTTCCTGGGCGGTGGTATCGGCCTTTACGTCGGTCAAATTCTCATTGCCCGTTTCAGGTGCCATCAGGTGACAGAAGGCCCCGCCAAAGAGCAGCACTGCGACGCATACGCCCAACGCCGCGTGAATGCCGACGTGTTGGACCGCCAGCGGAAGCAAGAACGTGCTGATTGCCGAACCGAAGCGACTGGACGCAACTGCCAGGCCCACGCCAGATGCACGCAGATGAGTCGGGAAGAGTTCGGGCGGATAGACGAATTCAAGGTTTGCTGCTGCCGAGAGAATGCATGCGAATGCGCCGAATGCAATCATCGTTCCGACGGGGCCGAAATTGGCATACGCAAGCACCGCCAGAGCAAGCGATGCGAGGTAGAACGTCCCGATCAGGAAGGTGCGGCGAGACAGCCGATCGACCAGCAAGAGCCCGATGATGGCACCGGCGAACAACAGAACGTTGTAGACAAGGCCGCCAACGAATTTGTCTTTGACGTGCAGCGCCTCAAGCACTCGCGGCGCGAACGTCCCCAATGCGAAGTAAGGGATGACCTGGCACGTGTAGAAGACGCAACCGACAAGGGTGTTTTTGCGCCAACGCGGCGAGAACAGCTCGGACCATGCGCCGCCGCGATGCTGATTTGCATCGGCCGCGGGCTTCGGAAGGGTAACCTCGGGACCGAACTTACGGCGAATGATGGCCAGAGCTTGGTCGCCGCGTCCGCGTTTCATCAGCCACATCGGCGATTCCGGCACTATGAGACGGAACGGAAGAATCAACAGGGCGGGAACGCCGCTCGCCGCGAGCATGATTCGCCAGGCGTCCGGGCCAATGTCGCGCATTGCGAACCCGGCAAGGTAGGCGCCAACATAGCCGGCCGCCCAAGCCGCGGCAAGAACGTTGAGCAGGCGTCCCCGGTAGCGACGCGGAGAATACTCAGTGACCAGGGACTTACTCACGACATAGTCAGCGCCGAGAATGAACCCTAAAAGCAGACGCAGAACGAATAGCTGCGTAGGCGAGGTGACAAAGTACTGCGCGCCCGAGACGACGGCGAAGAGCAGCATGTCATAGGCAAAGATCGATCGGCGACCGAACTTGTCTGCAAACGGGCCTGCCAACATGCTGCCGAAGAAGAGGCCCGCAAGCGACGCCGCTCCGAGTAGTCCCATCCAGAACGCGTCGAGGTGAAGGGGGCCCGTTGCCATGCTGACGGCGATGCCGATGATGCCAAGCACGAAACCGTCGCTGAATTGCCCGCCCGTGCCACTGAACGCGACGCCCACGTGGAAAGGACGAAGGGGTACGTCTTCGAGTAACACCTGATTGCTCACTGTCGTCTCCTGTCTCGGTGTAATGCCTAAGTGGTCTTGGCATCTTGAAAACAGTCTATGACGAGAAATTCAGTAAAACAGCAGGTCCAGCCCTAGTATCAGAGTTTCTAATACTAACTCGAAGCAAGGTTAATCTCAGCGGGCGCCGCCTTTTTAAAGGCGTAAAAAAGCCCAGCGCGTAGCACCGGGCCGTTCAATGGTACTTCGTCCGGGCAGTTCTCCGTCCCACACATCTATGTTTCAGAATTGGTGAAGCATCTCCTGAATCCGGGCCGGGTCTTTTGTGATCGTGAGCGCGAGCATCAAGAGAATTCGAGCCTTCTGCGGATCGAGGTTATCCCCGAGAAGGCCAACGTAAGCGGGATCTTCCGGGACGTAACCGCTGCCGGTTCGTGAGGAACGGACCACAATGACACCCTTATCGATTGCCTTCTTGATCGACGGAAGCGCGAGAAGCGACTCGCTGCCTGCGCCTACGCCTGCCACGACGATGCCACGCGCGCCGTGGGCCACTGCACCGTCATAGAGATAACCTCCGTCGTTCTGATAGCCATACATAATGTCCACTTCAGGAAGCGAATCGAGGTTGGACACGTCGAACGGGGTCTGCGTTGTGTGAAGTTTCACTACAGCAGTTTCGAAGTGCGGCACGTTGTCAACCAACGTACCAAGGTAGCCGTCGTCCGGGCTCTTGAACGTATCGAGGCTATCAGCGTTAGTTTTAGTCGTATATCTCGCGGAGCCGATCCGGTCGTTGAGAACAATCATCACCCCTCGTCCGCGCGCCGCCGGTGATGCTGCGACAGTCACCGCCTGAAGCAGGTTGCTAGGGCCGTCCGCGCTAATAGCCGTCGAAGGGCGCATTGAGCCGGTCACGACGACCGGCTTGTCGCTCTTAACGACCAGATTCAGGAAATAGGCGGTCTCTTCGAGTGTATCGGTTCCGTGAGTTATAACCACGCCAGCGATATCGGGTTGAGCCAACAGTTCGTTTACTCGCTTCGAAAGCTTAAGAAGAATAGCGTTGGTGATGTTTTCGCTTCCAACGTTCGAGACCTGCTCGCCTGATACTTGGGCGACCTTTCCCAGCGATGGAACCGATTTGAGAAGCGCGTCTGCAGTGAGTACGCCCGGTTTATAGCCCGTCGTCTGCGTTTCGGTAGCCGCGGTTCCAGCGATTGTTCCACCGGTTGCCAGTACAGCAACATGAGGCAGAGCGTTTTGCTGCTGAGTCTGGACTTGAGTTTGCGCTTGGGCATTCAACGGCCCAGTCGCAAGAAAGCCAAAGATGAGGAAAGTGCAAGCAAGGCGTTTCACCTGGCTCAATTGAGCGCATGCGTCTTTCACAGCGTACTCCCGGATTAAAGGTAAAGGATCGCCGGCGCGTCATCGCTTGACGCGGTCGATTGAATCGGACCCAATCGGTAGGTGAAGGGATGCGTGGATGCCTTGCTTCGACTGGTACGGTTCCGATGAGCGAAGTGTAGTAATCCGCGCGACACGCCAAAATAATCGGGCAGCACCATTACTAAATCTGATACTGCTATTCCGTCCGCCTGAAACTTCGCGCTACATCGGGTGAATTCTGATTGCACTGTCGGACAGGTACACGATCGCGAACTATGGACTCGGCGGCAAAAGTCCCCGGCCAGCAGGAGGGCTGGGCGAAGTTCACTTGGCCGATCTTCGCGCTCTTCGTCGTTCCTGGAGCATTATTGGTCGTGGCCGCGCAATCTGATGGTTATTGATGTTGGCGCGCCCAGCAGTGTCGGACTGATGCACCGATGAGTTGTCTTCGCCGACGGTATCGAACGACTGGCTCCACAGTCAGCGGCCATCCGACGGTCTTTGGCTCGACGGGCCGCTTCGGGTCGTACTGGGCCTTTCGAAGCGCTCCACACACCGGCCATTGAGAGTCGATCACTGCCGCCCACGCGGTTCGACAATATCCCCAGGCCTCGTGCCCGCGTATCCAGACATCGCCGAACCCTCATCAGTACAGGGTTCAAGCGTCTATCCGGACCACCACCTTACCGAAGTGCTGTCCGGACTCAAGATGCCTGTACGCGGCAGGCGCGTCGTCAAAGCCAAAGACGTGATCGACCACCGGCCGGATTTGATGCGCGGACACGAGCCTGACAACCTCGTCGAGCATCGAGCGGCTGCCCACCATGATTCCATGCAACCGCTTGATGCCCCCGATCACCGGCAGGAGTCCAAGCTCCGGTCCACTAAAGCCGCTCACACCACCGATGATCGACACGAGGCCGCCCATTTTCGTCGCGGCCACCGAGCGCGGCAGTGTGTCCCGTCCACCGATCTCCAGCACGATATCCGCGCCTACCCCATCGGTCAGCCGGAGAACCTCGTTCTGCCATTCCGGCTTGGTGCGGTAGTTGATCGTCTCATCGGCGCCGAGTTTCCGCGCGCGTTCCAGTTTTTCATCGCTCGATGACGTGATGATCGTGCGCAGACCCGCCGCGCGCGCCAGCTGCAGCGCGAAGATCGACACCCCGCCTGTGCCGAGCAGCACCACCGTGGAACCGGGTTTCGCGTCGCCGTCCACGAATAGCGCGTTCCATGCGGTGACGCCGACGCACGACAACGTGGAGGCTTCTTCATAACCCAGGTGTGCCGGGATCACCGCAAGAGCCGTTTCGTCGACCAGGAACCGCTCGGCCAGCACGCCGTTGACTTTGGCGCCTGGCGAACTGTCGACTTTCCACGGTGCCGGAGCGCCGTCGATCCAACGGGGGAAATATGTGTTGACCACGCGATCGCCCGATTTGAAGCGGCTCACGTCGCGGCCGGTCTCGACGACTTCGCCCGCGCCATCGCACAGCGGGATCAGCGGCGCATCGCCAATGCCGAGATAGTCACCGCGGGCGAACATCAGGTCCCGATAGTTCAGCGACGCCGCGTGAACCTTGACAACGACCTCAGTCGGCCCCGGCGATCGCATGGTCGCGTCGCTGCGCTTCAGGCCGGAGATACCGGCGCCGGGTTTCAGTTTCCATGCGTTCATAGCAACTCCTCATCGGGTAGAAGCACCTATGTTAGTGTTGCGGGAAAGGACGCATTGACGAGATTTTGACGACTTATCGTCGCCTTCCAGGAAACATAAACCGCGGTATCGGGAGCTCGCACGATGGACGATCGACTAAGAGGCATTGCGGAATTTGTGGATGTCGTGGATGCCGGCACCTTCGCGGCAGCGGGCGTACGCCTTGGTGTCACGCGCTCGGCGATCGCGAAGATTGTCGCGAGGCTCGAGCAGCGTCTCGGAGTGAGGCTGCTGCAGCGAACCACCCGCCATCTGAGCCTAACCGACGAAGGACATGCGTACTATGAGCAGTGCCGACGCGTGATGGCCGAACTCAGCGCGGTCGAGGCGACACTGGAGGCGGGCCGCCGCGATCCGTCCGGGCGGCTACGCATCACCGCGCCGGTGCTGTTCGGCAGGCAGTGCGTCGCACCCGTGATGCTGAAGCTGGTCGAGCGCCATCCGTTGCTCGACGTCGAGATGTCGTTCAGCGATCGCGTTTCGGACCTGGTCGAGGACGGCTTCGATATCGCCGTGCGGATTGGACCGCTGCCGGACCATGCAACCCTTGTCGGGCGCCGGCTCGGCGTTCAGCGGATGGGCATTTGCGCGTCTCCGGCCTGGCTCGATCGACACGGGCGGCCGTCGGGCCTCGCCGACCTCGGCTCGCACGTCAGCATCGCTTACGGCCGCGGTGGACAGAGCACACCATGGCGAGTGCTCGGCGCAGACGGCGAGGTGCAGGAGTGCCGACTGTCCGCGCGCCTGCGTTATGACGACCTCCAGGCCATCGCCGACGCAGCGGCTGCGGGCGCAGGCCTCGCCTGGTTACCATGCTGGCTCATGGCGCCCTATCTGCGCGACGGCCGGCTGTCGCTCGTGATGGATAGCAACAGCGTGCAGGGCGCCGAGGTTCACGTCATCCGCCCGCAATCGCGACATCTGCCCTCGAAGGTACGCGTCGCAATCGACGCGCTCGTAGACGAGATACCACGAGTGCTTGCCCGGGTCTGAGCCGTAGACCGCATTGAATCTGTCAACGTTGCGACGATAAATGTGTCAATTCGCGTCCTCGCCCATCCGCAACGCGCAAAGACTTGTGCGGCGTGGAGGGCATTGTCAAGTTAGCCGCTATAGGGTGAATCTTGCCAACAGTGTATTGGCATCCTAATCAAATAGCGTTGGTGCGGACTTCTGCCTCGCTCCAGAGTTGCCATGCCGTGAAGCGCGCCTTGAGTTCGGTGCGATGACGCGAGGCATTCATCCGGTGGGCAACGCGAAGTGCTGGCGGATCGGACCGGAGCTGGACAGAAATGCCTGGGTGCGTTTGGGGTCGCGAAAGCCGCACATCTGGCGTTCGCGTCGGCGGGTGGGTTGATGACTGTTCTCCGCGCGGTTGTTCACGCGCGCGGCCGTCTTGACCAATACATGCCTGACGTGGGCGAGGTCGGGAATATCCGCCTTCGCTGCCGGATAGCTGCGCAACTGGTCGGTGACGATCTTGAGCCGCGGGGGAACCACCTCTCATCCGCCCCTCCGTATCAACGACTCACTCCGGCGACCCTGCCAACGTCCGTCTGGCAGTCAGAGTGACTGAAGGCCTGAATCGCTGTGGAATGGGCTCGCGCCGTAGAAGCATCATTTTTTCCATCAGCACATGCGTGCTACATTCGGTTACCGACAAGCGCTCGCTGTGCCATAAGGCGCACACGAACCGTAGCGCACTCGCGCGACCGTTTTTTCCCCTCAATTGACCAATGGAAAGGGGCATCCCACGAGGTGTCCCATCGGAAAGGAAGACAGCAATGAGCGCGATTCCCGAACCCCACGCCCTCGAACCGCAAGGTTCGTTAAAAAGAAGCATAACGTGGACAGGCGCATTCTGGGTGGCAAGCGGCGCATCGGCGCTGGTCCTTTTCTCGATCGGCTCGATTGCGGCCACAGTCGGCAAGCTCTCGTGGGCGGTCTGGATGATCTCGATAGGTCTGGGCTTTATCCAGTCGTTTTCCTATGCGGAGATTGCGGGGCTGTTCCCGCACAAGTCTGGTGGCGCGTCGGTCTACGGTGCAATCGCATGGGTGCGCTACGCAAAACTGCTCGCGCCGCTATCTGTGTGGTGCAGCTGGTTCGGATGGTCGCCGGTGATTGCGATTGGATCCGGACTTGGGGCAGGCTATGTCCTGACAATCATGTTCCCGCCGGAAGCCGCAATCAATACCTGGCAGATCACACTCGTCAATCTCGACTGGTTGAGAAGCGGATTGAGCCTCCGGATCAACGCAACATTCATACTAGGTGCAGCGATTCTGCTTGTCACCTTTGCGATGCAGAATCGCGGCATCCTGCGCACGGCGCGCATCCAGATGACGCTCGGCGTGCTTGCGCTCATACCGCTGATCATCGTTGGCACCGTGCCCCTTCTGCATGCCGATCTGCCGCTTCACAACCTTTTGCCGCTACTTCCGTTCGCGCGAGACGCGAGCGGACAGATCGTAGATGGCACATGGGGACGCGCCGGAATTACCCTGATGGCGGGTGGACTTTTCATCGCCGGCTATTCGACCTATGCATTTGAGACAGCCATCTGCTATACGCGCGAATTCCGTTATCCGAAGATCGATACGTTCAAGGCCAATCTCTATTCTGGCCTGCTGTGCATCTTCGTATTCACGGTGTTGCCTCTGTCCTTTCAGGGTGTGCTCGGGCTGGGCCACCTGGTCACCCCTGAAGTCAAGGACGCAGCCGGGCACGTGGTGACACCGGCCGTCTATAGCGGCATGCTGGCCCCCGACATCTATAGCGGTTTGGGTATCGCGAAGGCAATGGCACCGATGATCCACGGTGGCCCGTTTGTAGAACGCGTGCTCGCGGTCATGCTGGTGCTGGCGCTCGTGCAGGCCATCATGACAGCGATGGCGGGGTCCTCCAGGACGCTCTATCAGGCTTCGCGGGAAGGCTGGTTGCCGAAATACCTCTCATACGTCAATCAAGACGGAGCTCCGACCCGGGCGATGTGGACAGACCTGTGCTTCAACCTGATCCTCCTCTTGATGTCGGACTATGTATTCGTGCTGGCCATGTCCAACGTTGGCTATATCATCTTCATCTTTTTGAATCTGAACGCTGCCTGGATTCACCGGCGCGACCGCCCGGACTGGCACCGGCCGTTCCGCGCTCCTAACTGGCTGCTGGCGCTCGGAACGTTATTCTCATTCGTCAATCTCGGACTGCTCGGCATGGGGTCGAACATCTGGGGCTCGGGGACGCTCATTTCGGGCCTCGCCTTCGCCGCACTGATTATTCCCGTTTTTCTTTATCGCCATTACGTCACTGATAAAGGGATTTTTCCCGAAACGATGATGGAGGACATGCATAGGACTGAGGAAGGCAAGTCGGGCAGGCGTGCGGGACTCCTGCCCTATTGGACGATCATCGCCGGGGTCCTCGTGGTCGCTGTCACGCGCAGTCTCGCGGTCTATTGACGATATACACGTTCAGAGACTGTCCCACTCAAACTGTCAACGTTGCGGCTGGTTGATTCGAACGCGCCGCAGCGTTCAGCGTATTCAGCATCAACATCGCGATGGTCATCGGGCCAACCCCGCCCGGCACCGGCGTAATTGCGGTGGTGAGCGGCAACACGTTGTCGTAGTCGATGTCGCCAACGAGGCCCGATTCGCCATTGGTTCTCGTGACCCGGTTAATACCTACGTCGATTGCGACCGCTCCCTCCTTTATCCAGTCCGCTTTCACGAGCTTCGGGATACCGACCGCGGCAACGACGATGTCAGCCTGACGGCAAATGTTCTGCGGCTCGACCGTACGACTGTGGACGATGGTGACCGTGCAATCGTTGTGCATCAGCAGGTTCGCCATCGGCTTGCCGACGATATTGGAGCGCCCTATCACGACCGCATGCTTGCCGCGTAGACGATCGCCTAGCACCTGCTTTAGCAAATGCAGGCAACCAAGCGGCGTGCAAGGAACAATGGCTTGTTCGATGTCTCCCGTTCCCAAGCGACCCGCATTTGAATAATGAAATCCATCGACGTCCTTGTTTGGGGCAATCGCCTCGATAACAGCATTGGGATTGATTTGCGGTGGAAGGGGCAGCTGCACCAGGATGCCGTGAATCTCGGGATCCTGATTGAGGTCCCGTATGAGCGCGAGCAGTTCGACCTCGCTGGTGGCCTCGGCTAGATCGTACTGACGGGACAGAAATCCACATTCTTCGGCACGGCGTTTTTTGTTCCGCACGTAGACGCTGCTTGCCGGGTCTCTTCCCACGAGAACCACGGCCAGACCGGGCCGTAGCTTTTCGGCCTGCACTTTCGCCTTGATTGACTCGACGACATTCGAGGCCGCGGCTACGCCATCGATGATGTGAGGCTGTTCAATAGAAGACGCTCGGTTGCTGTTCATTGGCCGTTTTCCGTGTCCGTGGATGAAGAAACATCATCGTTGCGCTGTCACGCGAATCAATGAGAAATGGCAGAGACCAACAGTAGCGAAGCACGCCCAAAGCGTCAACGCCAATCACCTTTTTTTCTCGTCAGGGAACACGAGTACACCCTAAGGGGTATCGCCTCGAATTTCCGCTCACTCGCACAAGCGCTGCCGTCTCCCAGACAGGCATGTCGAAGGTCACGCCCCACCACGACTTCAGGGACATTTTTTTAGGTCCCCACGATTCGTCTCGCCATCACGCGCATCGGCCGCGAACTCCGTCGAGCAGTACCAAACGCGAGTACCTCCAAAAAGGTAGGCGTAGTCACCACTAAACGGGCTACCCCTTGCCCGTTGTTGACAAGGCCACGCGGACACACAGATATTGTCACGAAACTCTGTTGACCCCACAGAACCAGGAAGATAGCCCGATCAGTGATCTTTGCCGGAGTCTCCGGCGTAACCCCAGGAAGGAGTGGACGACATGGAACCCGCAATCCGTAAGCGTATTGATCGAATGTTTTCCCGCGACAAATGTATGGCGCAAATCGCTCTCCTCCTGTTGTGGGCGACCGTGGGCTATGTGTACTTTGCCGTCACCTCCCAGACTGCCGACGCGGCGGTTCGGCTCGCACTATCGATCGGCGCAGGTGCCGTACTGGTGTTCAATTCCGCGTCGATCATCGCGATGATTCGCCACTACAGGGAAGACAAAGATCACATCTACGGCCTCGACATCCGTCACCTGGACGCAAATCGCGCTGCCAAGGCGGAGTTGGCGGGACGCGGCGATGGATCGTTCAGTCCTGCCGTCGACTAGGACTGCCTTTTTCACTTTTTTCTGCGCACGGCCGTGTCACACAGTTGCCCGAGTCGACAACTGTGACGAACGGTATTTGCCTGCGTGCGCAATCCGCAATACCGCCTGAAGAGGAGAATCATCATGGCAGCCGATTACGTACCTCCCGTGCAGAAAGGATTCGGACAGCTTATCGATAGCATCTTTCTGCTCGTTCTCGTGTACTGCAGCCTTCTCGCGCCCCTGTTGCTGAAAGCCCCCGACCAGGCTCCTGCAACGCAGGCTGAGAGCAAGCAGGTAACGTGGCGCGATTTGGGGCAAAACGCCACTATGGAAGGGCAATGGCGCAAGCTGGGTTTCGACGTGCAACAAGCGAAGCCGATCATTACCCAACGTTTCGACTATCAGATTGAACCCGTCTCGCTGATTGCGACGGCACTCGTCATTGTCGGGTACTTCGTGTTCGTGCTGCGCGTATCGGACAAGCAATACCGTCAGGTGATCGCGGAAAAATTTGGGAGGTAATGTCATGAATCTTTGGCAATGGTCGAGCAATGCCGCATGGGGCCTGTCCGTTCTCATCTTCGCTTGGATTCTCGTCGACGCATTCAGGGTTAGCCGTGAATACGACGATGACTTCCTGATGAGTTCCACGGAAGGGAACGAATAGCTACGCAGTGTTGGCATAAACCACAGGGAGCCACTCATGAGTGACGCAGCAGGAGTAGCACAGACAGGCGAGCGCATCGCTTTGCTGAAGGTGTTGGGCCCAATTCACGTGTGGGCGCTTGGCGTCGGCATCGTGCTGGTCGGCGAGTTCATGGGTTGGAACTTTTCGGTCGCGAAAGGCGGCGCATACGGATCGCTGATTGCATGCTGGATCATCGGTCTGCTCTACACATGCGTCGCGATGATCGACTCGGAAGTGACTTCGACTGTCGCGGCAGCGGGCGGGCAATATACCCAGGCCAAGCACATCATCGGGCCGCTGATGGCGTTCAACGTCGGGCTCTATCTGGTGATGGCTTACACGATGCTCGAGGCTGCGGACGCGCTCGTGGTGGGCGATCTGGTCAAAGCAGTCGCCACGGATTCGGGCTACGCGAATTTCGATTCACGGCCATTTACACTCGTCACGATCGCCTGTCTCGCGTTGCTCAATTACAGGGGCGTGTTCGTCACGCTCACGGTCAACTTCGTCATCACGGCCATTGCGTTCCTCGCGATCGTCATGCTCTTCCTTGGCGTCGCCCCCTGGCATCCGGGACAAACACTCCTTCATCACGAGTTACTGACCCAGTTGCCGTATGGATGGCTGGGGGTCGTCGCAGCCCTGCAATTTGGCATGTGGTATTACCTCGGCATCGAAGGCACTTGCCAGGCTGCCGAGGAGGTTCGCTCCGCAGGCCGCTCGATTCCGCTCGGGACGATGTCGGGCATGATCACGCTGCTCGTCGCAGCTGCCATGACATGGTATGTCGCCACGGGCCTCATGCCCTGGGAGTATCTCGGCCAGGCGGTCACGCCCCTCTACGACGCAGCGCGGCTTACCGGCAGCAAGTCGTTGCAGGTACTGTTGTTCGTCGGGACACTATTCTCGGCCGTTGCGTCGGCGAATGGCTGTATCAACGATGCCTCGCGTGCATGGTTTTCCATGTCGAGAGACCGCTATATGCCGATGTGGTTCGGCGCCGTTCACCCCCGCTACCGCACGCCATACCGAGCGATCATTTTTCTCGTGCCGATCGCCATCTCCTTCGCGTTCACGGGCCTGCTCGACCAGGTGATCACATTCTCGATTCTTTCCGGCCTGCTCGGCTATACATTCATGTCCATCAACATCGTCAGGTTCCGTCGGAAATGGCCGCTCGGAATCATCAATCGCGGCTACATTCACCCGTTCCATCCGATTCCGTCGATCGTGCTGGCCATACTCTGCTCCGCGACGTACTTCGCGACCTATCTCGGGTACGGCACTTCTCTTCTGTCGATCATGGCCTTCTATATCACGGCGTCGATCTGGTTTGCGCTGCATCGCTATAAATACGTCAAGCGTGGCGAGCAGTTCACGATGGACTGGCCGCGTCCAAAGGACTATTGATCGACATTCTCCTTGCCAAAGCCGACGTGAACCCACGTGGAGCGGCCGATATGCACTCAACGGGTATTGCCCTTGCGTTTCTGTTCCTGATTGTGCTCGCACTGATGTACCTGCGTAACAGCAAGGTACTACGAGCGGAGCGAGGCAGGCTGTTCGACGCATGCCTCGCGCTGTTCGAGCAACATCGCCTGACCCAGGACGGTGTCTCCTGGCCCGTGCTGGCGGGGTCCTACGATGGATACGAGGTCCATGTCGCCCCCCTCGTCGACGATGCTGCTTTCCGCAAGGTGCCCTCGCTTTGGCTGCTCGTCACGGTGAAGCGCAAATTGCCGATAAAGGGAGCGGTAGACCTCCTCGCCCGCGCGCAGAACACCGAGTTCTACTCCCCTGCCGACAGCTTGCCTTTACGCCTCGTGCCTCCCCAGGAGTGGCCCAGCCAGACGACGATCAAAGCCGACAAACCTGCCACCGAGTTACCCCTTTCCGTACTGGACCCTCACGTTAAGCAATTCTTCGCGGATCCGCGTGCGAAGGAGATGCTCGTCACCCCACATGGCGTGCGGATCGTCTATCAGGCACAAGGTGCGGACCGCAGTGAGTATCTCGTAATGCGTCGGGCCGTGTTTCGCGAAGCGAGGCTTTCCACAACGCTCGTTGAAGCGCTGCTCGACCAGGCCGTGCAGGTGTGTGCAGATGTAATCAGAGGAGGTGTTTATGAACAAACCTGAATCGTCGCGCGCACGGCGTCCCGTGCATCCTTATCTAGTGCTGGTAGCGGGAGCCCTTCTGCCAGGAGCCGGTCAGGTGATCAACCGGATGCCCACGCGTGCCTTGATCATGATGTTCTTCATGCTGTCGCTAGGGTTCGTGACAGTGCAGCTTGCAGCGCCCGGTCGGTCTTTCATTGGGCGAAATGCCGGGGGGATTTTCGTCTATGCAATTTCAGTGATGGACGCCTACTTCATCGCACGGTACAGGTGGGAAGCGTTTCGCGTGCGCGCCATCGGGTAACCCGCGCCCGTGCCTCCCCAACCACCTTTCACTCCCCGTTGCTGCGCTCACTCGCCCCTTCCCAACCTGAAGCGGACAGTGCGCGGTCGAGGACTTTTCTGGTGTCGGCCATGCCCGCCTCGATCCAACTGCACCCAATCTGCGTTGGAACCTTGAATTCGTGGCCTTCTACCTTAACGGGATCATCAAGGAGTTTCTGCAGGCTGTTCCGTAGCTCCTCCAGCGTCGCGTCGGTGTCTGCCAACCCTCGTTCGGCGAGGTGTTGCGCACCGCCGCCACAGCAGGCAAGTCCTTCGGCGCTGAAGTCGACCAGCAACACCCCGAATACGTGAGAATCCAGCAACGCAGCGCAGTTCAGTTGGCCCTGAATCGCTTCGAGCCTCCTGCCGATGGCGATCAGCACGCGATCGGCGTAATCCTGGCCAAAGCGCGTCGCAACACGCTCCAGCTCTCCAACATTGATCGCGAAGATCGCACACGGCAGTGGGTTTCGCGACGACAGAGCCAGGGAAAACTCCAGGCGGCCGAGAAACAGCGGCAGACTCATGAGGCCCGTGGAATTCTCAAAAGTCTGGCTGCGCCGGGCGTCTTCTTCGATCATCTGCCTGCGCGCTACTTCCACGATGAATCCCTCCAGCCCCATCAGTTCGTCCCGGGCAGAATAGACACCGCATCCCTGATCCCAAACCCATTTGGTTTGCCCAGCGCGGTCTACAATCCGGTAAGTCAGCTCATAAGGCTTTCGCGCCACGATCTGCGTCTGCACCTCGTTCCAGACGAATTCGCGATCATCGGGGTGGATCAGCGAACGGAACGTCAGGCGGCTTTCATCGATCAGTTCGAAAGCCTCATAGCCAGTCAGCTCGAAGCAGCCTTCACTCACGAAAGCCAGCGACCTGTCACGGTTGTTCTGCCCCCGATAAATCATCGCGCGCAAATTGGACAACAGGGTGCGCAGGCTGCGTCGGCTGGCGCGCAAAGCTTCTTCGTGGCGTTCGCGATTCGAGACGTCGATCGCAAGTCCGACGGCGCCGACGAGCGCGCCTTCGTGATCGGACACTGCATGACAACGCAGTTCCACCTGCGCCATTGTGTTGTCGGCACGAATGAGTCGCGCTTCCCCGACCATTTCGCTCATGTGTCCGCCGAGCAGCGCTTTGAGCCGGGCATTCAGGGTTTCTGCGTCCTCTGGATGAAAGAAGCCCGAAAATGGTCGGGGCTCCGGGTCGCTCCCGACGGCACGGACCAGGCTGCGCCACGCTGGATTCGAGAAGATCAGACGCAACTCCCGATCCACACGAAAGAGGGCCTGGGGTAGCTGGAGCACGGCATCCTGGCAATGTTGAAGAATTTGCAGCTCGCTGCGCTGAGCGTCCGTACTCGTGTAGGGCGCTGGAAATTGCAGCAGCGTCATGCGCGAGTCGCGCGCACTCAGTGCCGTCACGGGTTGCAAACGGAAACTGCCGTCGCCGTAGGCGATCCGCAGCGACGCAGAGGTGCGCTCGCCCCCGTCGCGCGACTGCGTGAGCAGCGCCGTCAAATCCAATAAGGACTGCGGATGAACGAGGTTGCTGAACGGCATGCCGACGATTTCATCCGCGTACGGTTCCCAACGCGCGTACTTGAGGAAAGCGCTATTGACGAACACGAGCGCATCGTTGTCGAGTAACGCGGCGGGCATCGAAAGATTCGCAGCAAAGGCGCGCAGATCGGGCAACTTGACCGCGCGTGCAACGCGTGGCGTCGTGCGGCGGGCACTGTAGGCCATTGCCAGCAGAAATGCGGCAAGGCATCCCGACAGTACAATCGCGACGTACAATAAACCACTATTACCGGGACCGTAGCCAAGTCGGGGCAACACTAGCGCGGCGACCGCACCAAGAAGTATCGTGGCGAACAGATAAACCGACATGACATCTTCGCTCGGAAAAATACGATTACAGCTCGGTGACCGGGTTCGGTGCACGTTATTTCTTCATTCACCCATGAATACTGCCCGGTCTGACGCCTCTTACCACTATCCGCTCTTTGCGAAGGTCTGTTCGCTGCTCGCCTGCATCGTTGGCTTGATCGCGCTGCTCTATGTGAGTGGATATATGCAGGCCAAAGGAAACGAAGGATTCCGGCAGACCCTCTCTTCTCTCGACGAAGTCGCTCGTCTGCGAACAGCCGCCGCGAAAGCACAGCCAGGCTCGCCAGGAAAGGCTCAAGCGCTAACCGAGCAGGCCGATTGGCTTGTCAGCAACGATACCCTACTGAACGACTGGAGGCAACGTGGCGCTCCGACGAAAGAACTCGCTAGCGCACTCGTAGCCGCGACTGCAGGGTCGACATCAGATAGTGCCCGCGGGCCGGATGCAAAAATTTCGGCACTACGTGCGCTACGTTCGCAAGTCGCTTACCAGGCGCAAGTGCAAAAGGCCGTGCTCGGGCTGCTGCAGGGCGCAACCGCTTGCCTTCTGGTTCTTGGCATCGTTGCGCTCGCAAGGGGTGCGCATCGCGCCTTCGTCACGCGACCAGCCGCGGCGCTGCAGGCGCTCGCGGAATCCGGGCAGACAATACCGCAAGGGGACGACGAAATCGACCGGCTTTTAAAGCTTCAGGCGCAACTTGCCGTTCGACTGCGCACCGAGCAAAGCGAGTCGGCGCAACTCAAGCGAATCGTCGAAGACTACATTGCATTTGCGGACCAATCGCTCGAGCTGCTTCACCACATCTGCGCGCAGCTTGCCGAGCAAGAGCCATCGGGCCGCACACTCGAGGCGCTGTTGCAGCGTCTCGTCGGTGTGTTGCGCGCCCAACGTATTGCGCTGGTGGTCACCGAATCGACGGCCCAGCTGCTCGATATCGATCCCGTCGTAGCGCCGAACGGCGACGTGCCGCAGATCGTCAAGGCACGCGTCACGAACGAACTGATGACGCTTGCGGGCAACTATACGTTTTCTTTGCTCAATGACGGCGGGATGTCGCCTCCCGTGCTCGCCGCCCCGGTACGCGTGCCGCTCGCAACCTATGGGGTGCTGATCGCGGAGGGCGAGCCGGACACGCGCTTCGAGCAGCGGCATCTGTATCTGCTCGAAACGATCGCCAGCGTGCTCGCACACGCGATCTCCAATGTCAGCCGCGATGTGCGCGACCGGCGTATGGCGCTTTTCGAGGAACGCAATGCCATTGCGCGCGAGTTGCATGACTCGCTCGCGCAATCGCTCTCATACATGAAGATCCAGCTCGCGCGGCTGCAAGCCGTGCTGCCGCCTCAGCTCTCGCAGAGCGATGTCGCCGAAATCGCGCGCGCGATTCGCGAGGGTATCGACAGCGCCTACCGGCAGCTGCGCGAATTGCTCACGACCTTCCGCGCGCCGATGCATGCGCACGGTCTTGCGTCCACGCTCGAGGAGCTTGCCGAAGAATTCGGATCGCGCAGTGAGGTACAAATCTCGATTGACAATCGTGTGCCGCGTATGCGTCTCTCAGTCAACGAGGAAATGCATGTCGTGCAGATCGTGCGTGAAGCGCTGACAAATGTAATCCGTCATGCGCGCGCCACGACGGCGCAGGTGCAACTCATGTCGGACGGACTCACGATGACGGTGACGATCGAGGACGATGGCAAAGGTCTCACCCGCTCACGGGGCGACGAACACCACTACGGCCTCGCGATCATGCGCGAGCGAGCCCGCAGCCTCGGTGGACGTCTGGAACTGAAGTCCGCTGAACGCGGCTCGCGCGTGGTATTGAACTTCATCCCCGCAGCGCACAAGGCTCGCGCCATCAGTGGTGCCGGTGTCCGTTAGCGTAAATTCGTCAAGCTAACACTCCGGGAGTAGCTCAGCCTACTCACCAGGAGGTAGAGACCTCCACCGATCCATCAAAAGGCGATCCTCTTCCGCAGCCACGAAGGGTATTGCCGACGTGCTTTCTATACCGCGTTAAATGGCGCCGTATCGTTGGGGTTGGGTCTAAGGAAAACCCGCAAAGCGTCAGCATCGGGCAGGAATCTATTTTTCCCATCGCGTCATGTTGCTAGAATGATTCAGGCATCAAGTCTGAACAATAAAAGCCTCTTCTCAATGTACTCGAGATCGCACTGCCGTGCGCATCGCAGTTGACGGAGCCAGGCCGATCTAGCTGGTCGATCTGGCATATGAGCCCAGGAAGAGCCGATGGTCACTAACACAGTACTTCTGATCGACGATCACGCGTTGTTTCGAAAGGGCGTCGCGCAACTCATTCAGATGAATCCCGCCTTCGAAGTGGTGGGCGAAGCGGTTTCCGGAGAAGACGGCGTTGAGATGGCCGTGCGCCTGAAGCCGGACGTCATCCTGATCGACCTGAACATGCCGCGCATGAACGGGATCGAAACGTTGGACCGCATGCGCGAAGCCGGCGTCGAAGCGCGTTTCATCATGCTGACGGTGTCGGATAACGAGCGCGACGTGGTGGCCGCGTTGCGCGCCGGCGCGCATGGCTATTTGCTAAAGGACATGGACCCCGAGGACTTGTGCCTCTCGCTCGAAAAGGCGCTCAGGGGATCTGCCGTTCTCAGCGAGTCGGTGACGGGCGCGCTGGTTCATGCATTGTCGGGTGGCCAGCGCCTTCCTGTCACACAGAACGAGCTGACCGCGCGCGAGCTCGAGGTCTTCGACTTTCTGGTTGCCGGCCTGAGCAACAAGGCCATCGCGCGCAAACTCGATATCAGCGTCGGCACCGTGAAAGTTCATGTTAAGCACGTGCTGCGGAAGCTCGATCTTCACTCGCGGCTCGAGGCCGTGCTCTGGCAGCGGGAACACGGCGCGCGCGCGCACTCTTATTCATGAGGGCACGGCGCGGCTTGAAACCCGCGCCGGCACATCGAGCTGTCACGCGCCTCGTTGAACTCAATTCGGCTGCTGCGCTTGCATCGCCCGCATAGGGATTCTCTGATCAGCATGAGCAGCGCTATGCCCCTTGTGCAGACCGCCGAGCAATTCCGTCAGCTCGCCGATGTGGTGAATGACGCGCAAGCAAGGCAACTCCGATACCGGGTGATTGTGGCTGTATCCGTAGCTGACGCACACCATCGGCATATTGGCCGCCTGTGCCGCTAGCGCATCCGTCACGCAATCGCCAACGAATAGCGTATGGGTCGGGTCCACGCCCAGCGCTTCGCACGCCTGCAGGAGTGGCTCGGGATCGGGCTTACGCGGCAAGCGGGCATTTGCATCGACCACCATGTCGAACCATGCATGCAAGCCGAAACGCCATATCAGCGGATCGACGAAGCGCGACTCCGAGTCGGTGACGAGGCCCAGCTTGAGACCCATCTCCCGCAAGCTGTCGAGCGTCGCTTCCGCGCCCGGGTAAAACTCGCTCAACTGGTTCTTATCGCGGCAGATCTGATGATAGGACGCCTCATAGCGGCGCAGGACCAGATCCAGCGTGGCGGGGCGCGCATCGATGCCGAGCAGCGTCAGCGCGCGATCGACGAGGATCTCTGAACCGCCGCCTATCAACGTTTGCGCGACGCCAGGCGCGAGCAGGGGAAAACCGTTCTCGGCGAGTGCCCGGTTGAGCGCGTTGCCGATATCGGGCGACGTATGCAACAGCGTGCCATCGAGATCGAATAGCACGGCATCGATCGGCATATTGCGCGGCATGACCTGCATGTTCGTGTCTCCTGTCTGGAGAGTACAAGTGTTCCCGCGGATGGTCACGATGCCCGTTTCTGGCGGTCGATCATCTGCAGGATCATAGGGGTGAAGATCAATTGCATCGCAAGTCCCATCTTGCCGCCCGGTACGACGATGACATTGGGCCGGCTCATGAACGAGTCATGCAGCATGGTGAGTAGATAAGGAAAGTCGATGCCCTTCGGATTGGCAAAGCGGATGACAACGAAGCTTTCGTCGGCGCTTGGTATGTCGCGGGCTGCAAACGGATTCGACGTGTCCACGGTCGGCACGCGCTGGAAGTTCACGTGCGTTCTGCTGAACTGAGGGCAGATATGGTGAGCATAGTCCGGCATGCGCCGCAGGATCGTATCCATGACAGCCTCCCGCGAATAGCCGCGCAGCGCCTCGTCTCGATGAAGCTTCTGTATCCATTCCAGATTGATGATGGGGACGACCCCCACCAGCAGGTCCGTATGTTGTGCGACGTCGATGCCACGGCCGATAAAGCCGCCATGCAGCCCCTCGTAGAAAAGCAGATCGGTGGGCGGCTCGATGTCTGTCCACGGCGAGAACGTACCGGGGTCCACACCATACGGCGCAGCCTGGGCGTCGTCATGGAGGTATTTACGCAACCTCCCCCGCCCCGTCGCCGAATACTCACGAAACAACTCGGCGAGTTCCTGCAGCAGATTCGCCTCAGGGCCGAAGTGGCTGAACTGGTGACGGTTTTCCTCTGCGGCTTTCATTGCAGACTGCATGCCCGCGCGGTCGAAGCGATGAAATGCGTCGCCCTCCACGATCTGCACGTTCAGCTTTTCGCGCCGGAAAATGTGCTGAAAACTGTTCATGACAGTCGTGGTACCGGCACCGCTCGACCCCGTTACCGCAACGATTGGATGTTTGATCGACATGCTCCCCCCCATCTACACGCGTGCTTCCGGGCGAAACAGGGAGCGCTCGTTGAAAAGCGGTGACGTGAATGGCGTGTCCTCGCCTCGATCGTGTTCCCAGTGGTATCGCTCGATACGCTCGACTTCACCCTGGCTGCCGACGAATAGCGGCGTGAGTGCATGCGCATCGGCGTCGACATCGAATATCCGTGCACGCCCCGAGCTGGCAAGTCCGCCCGCCTGTTTGAGGATCCAGGCGAGCGACTGCGCCTGATATAACAACGGTTGACGTGTCGCACTGGGCACCCGGCGCCTTTCGCACGGGAAGAGACACAGGCCGCCGCGCATCAGCGTGTGGTGCGCATCGGCCGCCAACGAATCGTTCCAGCGTGTGTCGAAATCGCGCTGGCGCACGCCCGCGCTTCCGTCACGGCACTCGTTTACATAACGCTGCACAGGCCGCTCCCACGAGCGCTCATTGCTGCAATTGATGGCGACCACAGGGCCTTGTTCGGGGATGCGCATTGCGTGATGCGTCAACATGAATTCGCCCCGTTGACGGCAAAGCGTGAACCCATGAGTGCCGCGCCCGACGGTGATCACCAGCATCGTGGAGGGACCATAGAGAGCGTAGCCAGCGGCAATCTGCTTCGTGCCGACGATCTCGCAGTCACCGTCATGGCTTCGCGCCTCTGTCTGCCGTATCGAGAATACGGTTCCGAGCGCAACGTTCGATTCGATATTGGCCACACTATCGAGCGGACTGGCAAACAGGACATATGGCCCTGCTACCGCAGGATGCCGCGCCTGCGCGCAATGCAGCACAATGCCCGCTTTCTGCGTCCTGCACTCGCTCGACGCTATGAAGGCTTCCTTCGCGGCATCACGGCACGACCCGCTATCTGGCGAGGCGCTCGCCACCTTCAGCGTCTGCGAATCGACGATCGTACCCTGTGCGATACGCGCCGCAATGATCTTCGCCGCTTGCGCAATGCCCTGAAGAACGTTACGCAGCGAGACGGCATGCGGATCCTGCTCGACGGCAAGCGCTTGCTCGCGGCCGGTGCCGAGGTGGGCCGCAAGAAAAACCGGCAGCGTCGGTTGGGTCACGATCGCCGCGGTGCGTCGATTTCCTGCGCCAACCGCCTGCGCATGCTCAGCTGATTCAATTCGTGCATTCATCGCTACCTCGATCGTCCATTGCTCGCCAGGACTGCTGACTAGAACGATAAGCCAGGGCGTACTCGGGGAAAACTCAAATGTTTTTACTTGCGTTTTAAGCGATGCTTATCTGTCGCATCCAGGAGTGCCGATCATGCTCAATCTCCTTCGCAATCTCACGCTACGTCAGTTGCAGATCTTCTCTGCCGCCTCTCAATACGAGAGCTTCGCCCGCGCCGCGGAAACCCTGCACCTGACCCAACCCGCCGTCTCAATGCAGATCAAGCAGCTCGAGGAGGCGATTGGAGTGCCTCTATTCGACCGCATCGGCAGGCGCATTGCCCTGACCGAAGCGGGTACGACGCTTTCTCACCACGCAAAGCGGATTCTCGGTGACATCAAGGATGCCGAAGATGCGATGCGTTGCCTTTCATCGGCGGATGGCGGCAATATCTCCATCGGAATCGTCAGCACGGCCCGCTATTTCATTCCTCGCCAGATTGCGCGCTATGTGGAACGTCAACCCAAGGTCGATATCAGCTTTTCAATCGGCAAGCGTGATGTACTGCTGCGCCAGTTACAGGACAATGAGATCGACCTCGCCGTCATGGGCCGGCCTCCCGTCGAGCTCGATGCGCACAGCGAGCCGCTCGCGTACAACCCGCATGTCGTCGTCGCGAGCACGAATCATCCTTTTATCGACGCGGCATGCTTCGACTTGCACGAAATGCGCAGTGAAACGTTTCTGATGCGTGAGCCAGGTTCCGATACGGAGGGCGTCGCGAGCGAAATGTTTCGCCATCATCTTTTCACTCCGGCCCGCACCCTCACCTGCGACAGCGACGAAACAATCAAGCAGGCGGTGGCCGCTGGCATCGGCGTCAGTGTGTTGCCGCTGCATACGTTACGGCTCGAACTGCTGACAGGCGAAGTGTCAGTCCTGCATGTCAACGGCACGCCCATTAACCGTGTGTGGCACGTGGTTCACATGAACGCGAAGCGGATGTCTCCGACCTGCGTGGCTTTCCGCCGCTTCTTGATCGAGAAGTCGGGTGCGTGGCTCGAAGGCCAGTTCGCCGACCTCACCCCTAAGGACCCGGCCGCCCGCCCCTTCGTGCAGATATGACGCAAGAACCAGGCGAGCCGATGTGCCGCTTACGGCCATCGTATGGTGCGCTCGATAGTCACGCCGACAGCCTTCACGTTTGCGAACTTCGCTGGCTTCGCAATTGAAATGCGCACCCAATGCGCGTTGAAATCGGCCAATAGCATCTGCGCAATCGACTCTGCCAGCGCCTCCAGTAATTTCACCCTGTGGTTCACGAGTTGCAATCGCAGCGCCTCATGCACCTTGCCGTAGTCGATCGTGTCGGCTATAGCGTCCGTATCGCATGCGTGGCTATGCGGCACCCCGGCCCACAAGTCGATTCGCACGGGTTGCAGCGTAGTCAGTTCGTCGGGATCTATCCCGATGACGGTATCGCCCTGAAAGCCTTCGATGAAGATCATGTCCATCCCCGACGAAGCGAGGTAGGGCCTCGCCGCGAGGTTTTTGTCGATCATATTCATGTGGATTCCTTTTCGCTATGGTCGCGGGAACTTCGGGGCCTAGGCTTGCATTGCGACGCGCTCGCCCGCCTCTTGCGCCCCACTCATCAGGCTCTCCCTGAATGCGCACGCAGCTGAAGAAAGCTGCTTGGATTCTCTGTGCACCAGATACAAATACCGGAGGATCGGGAAGTTCTCGACGTCAAGCACCTTCAGTCGCAAGGTTTCCAATTCGGCCATTATCGTTGCGAGCGCGACGACAGACAGTCCCATTCCCGCCTGCACGGCCCATTTGATGGCCTCGTTGCTGCTCACTTCCATCCCGGGCCGCAAATTGATGCGATGCTCGGCAAAGAAGCGCTCTACCGCGCGGCGCGTTCCCGAACCCGACTCACGCATAAGAAAGGTTTCGCGTTCGATCGTGCTCAACGCGATGCGGCGCTCCCGTGCGAGCGCGTGATCGGGTGGCGCGATCATCACAAGCGGATTGCTCGCCACATGCACAGCGACCAGACCCTGTCCTTCAGGCGGGGCCCCCATGATCGCGACGTCCGTTTCGTTGGTAGCAAGCTCGTTGAGAACACACTCCCGATTCCCGACCGAGAGGCTCACCGTGACGCCAGGAAACGCGCGAGTAAATTTCGCGATCAACTGCAGTGCTAGCGGGTTGGCCGTGCCACTAACCAGGGACACTTTCAGCTTTCCTTGCTTCGTGTCGCGCAACTGGTCGAGCGACTCTTCGAGGACGGACAGTTGCTGTTGAAGCAACCGCGTATGGTTGTAAAGCTCCTTGCCGGCCGCGGTCAGAAACACCTGTCTGCCGACCTGTTCGAACAGCGGCATGCCGACGATCGCTTCGAGCTGCTTCAATTGCGACGAAACGCCTGGCTGAGTCAGGTGAAGCTCCCTGGCTGCGCGCGAAAAGCTCAGATGCCGCGCGCTCGCTTCGAATACCTGTAACTGGCGCAAAGTCAGATGCAGCATCGCTTTTCCTTGCCTCCCGAATGTCCGGGCCGCACGCTCGAAGCGGCCTGATTTCACGCCTCAACTCTATCAGCCGGGCCTGGGCGCGCAATGCCCATGAAGAGGTACTCCGCAAGGCGAAAAGCCCGTCCTGCAAGGCTCGCATGCAGGGTTATGGGTCGAATAAGTAAGCCGAATGAGTGTTTCCGCGTGCATGGCGCTACGATCGTTTCACAGGAATGCCAACCAGGCGACCGGAGCAAAGCGGCTAGAAAACGCGCGGGTTGCCGAGTGACCGACTCCACTAAAGCGAGGTTCAGCCATGTTCAGCTACAAAAACACGATTGCGGTGACGGACCCTGAGCTGCATCGGGCCATCGCAGGCGAGACTCAGCGCCAGCAGGATCACATCGAGCTGATCGCATCCGAAAACTACACGTCGCCCGCCGTGCTGGAAGCGCAAGGGTCGCAATTGACCAACAAATACGCGGAAGGTTATCCGGGCAGGCGTTACTACGGCGGATGTGAACATGTCGACCTGGTCGAGCAACTCGCGATCGACCGCGCAAAGCAGTTGTTCAACGCCGAATATGCAAACGTTCAGCCCCACTCGGGCTCGCAGGCCAATCAGGCCGTGTATCTCTCCGCACTCAAGCCGGGCGACACGATTCTCGGCATGTCGCTCGCGCATGGCGGGCACCTCACGCACGGCGCCTCCGTCAACGTGAGCGGCAAGCTGTTCAATGCGGTGTCGTATGGCCTGAATCCGGATACGGAAGTCATCGACTACGACGAAGTGCGCAAGCTGGCACAGACGCATCGCCCGCGCATGATCGTCGCAGGCGCGTCGGCCTATTCGCTCGTGATTGACTGGCAACGCTTTCGCGAGATCGCCGACAGCGTCGGTGCAACGCTGCTCGTCGACATGGCGCACTATGCCGGTCTCATCGCGGCGGGACTCTATCCCAGTCCGGTCGGCATTGCAGATTATGTGACCACCACCACTCACAAGACCCTGCGCGGGCCACGTGGCGGGCTGATTCTCGCCCACGCACAAGCGGCGAAGGCGATCGACTCGACGATCTTTCCAGGCATCCAGGGCGGCCCCCTGATGCACGTGATAGCGGGCAAAGCAGCCGCCCTGCGCGAAGCGATGACCGGCGAATTCCGTCAATACCAGCAACAGGTACTCCTGAATGCGCGAGTCATGGCGCAAACGCTTCAGCAACGCGGCCTTCGTATCGTGTCGGGACGCACCGACTCACACGTGTTCCTGGTCGATCTGCGCGCGAAGAATGTGACAGGCAAAGAGGCCGAAGCCGCGCTTGGCCGCGCACTCATAACCGTCAACAAGAACGCCATTCCCAACGATCCGCAAAAGCCGTTCGTCACGAGCGGCGTGCGCATTGGCTCGCCTGCCATCACGACACGCGGCCTGCGCGAAGCCGAAACGAGCGAGCTTGCCCATCTGATCGCCGACGTGCTGGATGCGCCCGCCAACGATCTCGTCATCCGCCGCACAGCCGACGCCGTGCTCGCCCTCACCGCGAGGTTTCCGGTCTATCGCGATGGGCCCGTCGCCACGACGCCCGGCGCGTCTGCGAATGACGACGCAACGGCCGCAATCGCGCGCACCGCGCACTGAAACCTCCAGACGATTTCTCACGACCACTACCCAAGGAGACAGTCATGTCAAACACGCCAGTCACGCGCATTCCGGGACGTAACATCCTCGCAGTCCCCGGTCCGACGAACATTCCCGACGCCGTACAACGCGCGATGGTCGTATCGATGGAAGATCACCGCTCGACGAAGTTTCCCGAACTCGCGCATGGTCTGCTTTCCGATCTGAAAACGCTCTACCGGACGGCAGACGGCCAGCCCTTCATCTTTCCGTCGTCAGGCACGGGCGCGTGGGAAGCGGCTCTCACCAACACGCTCTCGCCCGGTGACCGCGTTCTCGTTCCGCGCTTTGGCCAGTTCAGCCACCTTTGGGCCGATATGGCGCAGCGTCTCGGACTCGACGTGGAAATTCTCGATGTCGATTGGGGCGAAGGCGTGCCCGTCGAACGGGTCGGCGAGATCCTGAAGGCCGATCGCCAGCATGCGATCAGGGGCATCCTCGCCTGCCACAACGAAACTGCGACGGGCGTGACGAGCGATATCCGCGCCCTGCGCCGCGTGATGGATGACGCGGGCCACCCTGCCTTGCTGTTCGTGGACGGTGTGAGTTCGATCGGCTGCATCGACTTCCGCATGGACGAATGGGGCGTGGATCTCGCCGTGACCGGCTCGCAAAAAGGTCTGATGCTGCCTGCGGGACTCGGCATCCTGTGTGTGAGCCAGAAGGCGCTGAAGATGATTACGCAGGCGAAATCGCGCCGCTGCTACTTCGATCTCGCCGATATGGTGCGCGCCAACGCAACCGGCTACTTCCCTTACACGCCTGCGCTGTCACTCCTCTACGGACTGCGCGCAGCGCTCGACCTGCTGTTCGACGAGGGTCTCGACCGGGTCTTCGCACGCCACCACTACCTCGCGTCTGGCGTGCGCGCCGCCGTCGCGGAAGGCTGGGGTCTGGAGTTGTGTGCAAAGGCGCCAAAGTGGCACTCGGACACGGTCTCGGCAATCGTCGTGCCCCAAGGATTCAACGCCGCACAGGTCATCGACACGGCCTTTCGCCGTTACAACCTCGCGCTGGGCGCCGGGCTCTCGAAGGTCGCCGGCAAGGTATTCCGCATCGGCCACCTCGGAGACCTGAACGAACTGATGCTGATGAGCGCGATAGCGGGCGCGGAGATGGCGATGCTCGATGCCGGTATCGACGTTTGCCCGGGCAGCGGCGTGGGTGCAGCCGGACAGTACTGGCGCACCCACACGCAAGCCGCGGCAGACCCCGTCGCCAAGCCGGCGCTGCGCCGTGTCGCCGCGGCCTGATTGCGGCGGTCTCGATGAAATCTTCAGGCCGAGGCGCGTCAGATCGCAATCCTTCCGATCACTCTATGGCAGGAATGACATCATGCAACACGAAATCGTCTTTCTCGACCGATCGACATTGAACGCCGATGTCCGTCGCCCGGCGTTCGAACATGGGTGGGTCCAGTTCGCGTCGACATCGTCGCACGAGGTCGCGCATCGGCTCGAACGCGCGACCATCGCCATCACCAACAAGGTGCCGCTGCGAGCCAATGTGCTCGAAAGGCATCCGTCGATCAGGATGATCGCGGTGGCGGCGACGGGCTACGACTGTGTCGATACCGAGTACTGCCGCGAGCGCGGCATCGCGGTCGCGAACATTCGCAACTACGCGACCCATACGGTGCCCGAGCATACCTTCGCGCTTATCCTCGCGTTGCGGCGCAACCTGCTCGCTTACCGCAGCGATGTGTCGCGCGGGCGCTGGCAACAGGCAAAGCAGTTCTGCTTCTTCGATCATCCCATCCGTGACCTGCACGGTTCGACGCTCGGCATCATCGGCGGCGGCGCTCTGGGCCAGGCAACGGCACAGATTGCCCGGGCCTTCGGTATGCGTGTCGTCTTTGCCGCTCACGACGGGAAGCGCCCCCGCTCGCCGGATCTCGAATACGTCTCGCTCGACACGCTGCTGCGCACGTCGGACGTCATCTCGTTGCATGCGCCGCTCACCGCCGCCACGCGCAACCTGATCGGACTCGACGAGCTGCGCCTCATGAAGCGTAGCGCTCTGTTGATCAACACAGCACGAGGCGGGCTCGTGTGCGAGGCGTCGCTTGCCACTGCACTCAAGGAAGGACTAATCGCGGGCGCAGGCTTCGACGTGCTGAGCCAGGAGCCGCCTGTCGCGGGCAATCCCGTGCTCGGGCTCGATTTGCCCAACTTCATCCTGACCCCGCACGTCGCCTGGGCTTCCGGCAATGCCATGCAGTTCCTCGCGGACCAGCTGATCGAGAACATCGAGGCATTCGCGCGCGGCGAGCCCCGCAACCTCGTGGTCTGAGCACCACGGGACCACGCATAACCTCGCAACGCAAACGACGCAAACCACCGGAGACACCGATATGGACATTCACGAATATCAGGCCAAGGACCTGCTGGCCGGGTTCGGCGTGCCGATCCAGCGCGGCGCGGTCGCCTACACACCTGACCAGGCCGTGTACTGCGCGACGGAACTCGGCGGCTGGCATTGGGCCGTCAAGGCTCAGGTCCACTCTGGCGCGCGCGGCAAGGCGGGTGGGATCAAGCTATGCGAGACCTACCACGACGTGCATGAAGCGGCCACCGGTCTCTTCGGCAAGCGCCTCGTGACGGCGCAGACGGGACCGGATGGCAAGATCGTCGAGCGTGTCTACATCGAGGTCGCGGAGAGATTCGAAAGGGAAATCTATCTCGGTATCGTGCTCGACCGCAAAGCCGAACGTGTGCGCGTCATCGTTTCCGCCCACGGTGGCATGGATATCGAAGAGGTCGTGCACATGAACCCGGAAGCCGTGCTCCAGACAGTCGTCGAGCCCGCCGTCGGCTTGCAGCCATTCCAGGCGCGCGAACTCGCCTTCGGACTCGGACTGAACATCAAGCAGGTGAGCCGCGCGGTGTCCGCGATCATGGGCGCATACCGGGCGTTTCGTGACCTCGATGCGACGATGGTCGAAATCAATCCGCTCGTCGTGACCGATGACGATCGCGTCATTGCCCTCGACGCAAAGATATCGTTCGACGACAACGGCCTGTTTCGGCATCCGCACGTCTCGGAGATGCGCGACCCGACGCAGGAGGATCCCCGTGAGGCCGAGGCCGCTCAGTTTGGCCTGAACTATGTGGGGCTCGACGGCGATATCGGCTGCATCATCAACGGCGCCGGGCTCGCGATGGCCACCATGGACACGATCAAATATGCCGGGGGCGAGCCCGCCAACTTTCTCGACGTCGGCGGCGGCGCATCGCCCGAGCGCGTGGCGGCCGCGTTTCGCCTCGTGCTCTCGGACGGCAACGTGTCGGCCGTGCTCGTCAACATCTTCGCCGGCATCAATCGTTGCGACTGGGTCGCCGAGGGCGTCGTACGGGTGGCCCGGGGGCTGACGGTGCCTCTCGTGGTACGCCTCGCGGGGACCAACGTCGAGGAGGGGCGACGCATCATCAAGGACAGCGGCCTGCCCATCATCACAGCAGATTCGCTGCTGGAAGCGGCGCAAAAGGCCGTCGAGGCCTCGAAAGCGCATCGTGCGCGCCGCGCGGCCAACCACAGATAAGGACTACCGACATGAGCATCCTGATCGACGAAACCACTCGCGTCATCGTACAGGGATTTACAGGTGACAAGGCCTCATTCCACGCGAAAGAGATGATCGCCTATGGGACGAACGTGGTCGGCGGCGTGACTCCCGGCAAGGGAGGAAAGCATCACCTCGAGCGACCCGTGTTCGACACCGTGAAAAACGCCGTAAGCGAAACAGGCGCAACTGCGAGCCTCGTGTTCGTGCCGCCCCCTTACTGCGGCGACGCCATCATGGAAGCCGCCGACGCGGGCCTGAAACTCGTCTGTGTGATCACGGACGGCATTCCGGCGCAGGACATGATGCGCGTGAAGCGCTATCTCCTTCGCTATCCGAAGGAGACCCGTACCTTGGTGGTTGGTCCGAACTGCGCGGGCATCATCAGCGCGGGACGCGCCATGCTCGGCATCATGCCCGGCCATATCTACCGCCGCGGCAATGTCGGCATCGTCTCGCGCTCGGGCACGCTCGGTTATGAAGCCGCTGCGCAACTCAATGCGCTCGGCCTCGGCGTCACCACGAGCGTGGGCATCGGCGGCGACCCGATCAACGGCAGCTCGTTTCTCGACCACCTGAAATTGTTCGAGCAGGATCCCGAAACCGAGGCTGTCGTGATGATCGGGGAAATCGGCGGGCCGCAAGAGGCCGAAGCGGCCAGGTGGGTCAGCGAGCATATGACCAAACCTGTCGTCGGCTATGTAGCGGGCTTGACCGCGCCCAAAGGACGGCGCATGGGACATGCGGGCGCCATCATCTCGGCAGCGGGCGACAGCGCGGCCGAAAAAGCGCAAATCATGCAGTCCTACGGTCTCGCGGTTGCGCCCAGCGCGTCCGACCTGGGTTTCACGGTTGCCTCTGTGCTCGAACAAAATGTCACGCGCCGCGTTGCCTGACTGGGGCTATGGCACAGACACACAGTCCGACTCGCCGCGCGTCGAGACTGTGCGCCCCCTCCATGCGCTCGGACATACCGCCGACGACGGGTTGCACAAGCTCGCTACGGCCTCGGCGTCCTTGCCCACGCTCAGCGCGGAGAACTATGAGCACGCAGTGATCGACCTCCTGTCGCAACTGTTGTGCGACGTCGCGCGCGCCCATCAGCCCGAGGTGGAACGTGCGTTGCGCGGCGAGTCCGCACACGAGTCGATGAGCGAACTGATGCACGAACGGATGAACGATCGCACCGCGCGCGTCGTCCTGCGACGCATGCTGCAGGCCCAGGGCATGTGGTTCCAGTTGCTCAGCATCGCCGAGCAGAGCACCGCCATGCGCCGGCGCCGCGAGATCGAGATCGAAGGCGGCTACGACCGGCTGCCTGACTCGTTTGCACGGGTCATCGCCGAAGTCGCCGGCGCCGGCGTCCCCGCCGCCGCAGTACGCGACGCGCTGAGCCATCTGAAGGTGCGGCCGGTGCTGACGGCTCACCCGACCGAAGCGAAGCGAGTCACCGTGCTCGAATGCCACCGGCGCGTCTACCGGCGTCTAATGGAACTCGAATCCCCGCGCTGGACGCCGCGAGAGCGCTACACGCTCGTCCTCGCGCTCCGGAACGACATCGAACTCTTGTGGATGAGCGGCGAATTGCGGCTTGAAAAGCCCACCGTTGCGCAGGAAGTCGCATGGGGACTGCACTTCTTCGGCGAAACGCTTTTCGAAGCCGTGCCGCAACTCATCGACAAGCTGCAGAGCGCGCTCGAGCGTTGTTATCCGGGCGAGCGATTCGACATGCCGCGCTTTTTCCAGTTCGGCTCGTGGATAGGCGGAGACCGCGACGGCAATCCATTCGTCGATGACAGCGTCACACGCGCCACCTTGCACGAGCACCGGGCTGCGTCTCTCAAGCGATACCGGCTACGTCTCGTCGAGTTGACGCAGATGCTCAGCATCACGTCCGAAGCGCTGCCCGTACCGGACAGTTTCCACGCAGCGTTGGCTCGCGCGCTGACGCGCAGCGGCGAACCCGGGCCGATCACATCGCGCAATCCGGGGGAATTGTTCCGGCAATACCTGACCTGCATCCTGCGCCGCCTCGATGCGACGCTCGTCGACATCAATCAGGCGAGCCACGCTTCGCCGGTTCGGGGCGCATACGCGAGCGCGGATGATCTGGCGGCCGATCTGCTCGTGATCGAGCAGGCGCTACTCGCGACACAAAGCCAGCAGCTCGCACGGATGCTCGTGCGGCCGCTGCGTCATGAAGTCGAGACGTTTCGCTTCAGCACCGTGCAACTCGACCTGCGCCAGAACACAACGGTCATCGGGGAAACGCTGCGCGCGCTGTGGCGCGCGACATGCGGGACCGCGGGCGAACCGCCCGCGAGCGACTCGCCCGAATGGAAAGCATGGCTGATCGGCGAACTGGGAAAGCCCTTGGAGAGCGAAGCGCAAAGGACCCGCCGTTTCGAATCGCTGCCGCCCGACGAAGCGCAGACACTGCAGATGTTCCGTACGGTGCTCGAAATGCGTCAACGGGTGGACCGTCATGCGTTCGGCGCGTTCATACTGAGCATGACGCATCGAGCGAGCGACGTGCTCGGCGTCTATCTGCTGGCAAAGGAAGCCGGCCTTTTTTCCGACTCGCTCGGCACCGAGAGCTGCACGTTGCCCGTCGTGCCCCTGCTCGAAACCATCGACGACCTGCGCCGGGCACCCGAGATACTGCGCGAGTTGCTGGCTGTGCCGATGGTCCGTCGCAGCATACGCGCGCAAGGCGGCGTGCAGGAAGTCATGATCGGCTACTCCGATTCAAATAAGGATGGCGGCTTTCTCGCCAGCAACTGGGAACTGTCGAAGGCGCAAACGAAGCTCAAGCGGCTTGGCGACGAGCTTGGCGTCACGATCGCGTTTTTTCATGGACGCGGTGGATCGGTGAGCCGCGGCGGCGTTCCCGCTGGCCGCGCCATCGCCGCGCTGCCCGCCGGTTCGGTCAATGGACGTTTTCGCGTCACCGAACAGGGTGAAGTGGTCTCGTTCAAATATGCGAATCGCGGCACGGCGCAGTATCACGTCGAATTGCTTGCATCGAGCGTGCTTGAACATACGCTGAAGTCCGAGCGGGAGGACGCATTGTTGCCGAAGGGCGAATTCGACGAGGCGATGGAAGCGCTCAGCGGCGCGTCGCGGGCAGCGTACGTGAAGTTCATCGAACAGCCTGGCATGCTTGCGTATTTCCAGGCCGCCAGTCCGCTCGAAGAACTGTCGATGCTCAACATGGGCTCGCGCCCTGCCCGCCGGTTTGGCGCAAAGAGCCTCGAGGATCTGCGTGCGATTCCGTGGGTGTTCGCATGGGCGCAGAACCGGCATGCGCTCACTGGCTGGTACGGCGTCGGCAGCGCGATACAGGGCTTTCTCGCGGTACGCCAGGAGCGCGGCGCCGAGCTGCTGCGGCGGATGTTCGACGAGTCACGGGTGTTCCGGCTCGTCATCGATGAAGTCGAGAAAACGCTGGCACAGGTGAACCTGATTATCGCGCGCGAATACGCGAGCCTCGTGCAGGATGCCCACATCCGCGACACGATCTTTTCGCAAGTCGAAGCCGAATACCGGCTCACCGTGAAGATGGTGCAGGCCGTCACGGGTTCGGCCGGCCTGGGCACGCGCTTTCCGAAGTTCAGCGCCCGCCTGCAGCGGCGCGTGCCCGCCATCGACCTCATCAGCCGGCAACAAATCGAACTGCTGCGCCTCTACCGCACGGCGGCGACCGAACGGCAGCGCCGGGCCTATCAGGTGCCCCTGCTGCTTTCCATCAACTGCATTGCGTCAGGCTTCGGCGCGACGGGCTGAGCACCCTTGCGCCGGTCCGGGCCGCGCCTATTCAACAACCCAGGAGATTTCACCATGAGTTTCACTGTCATCGAGCAGGCCAAAGCACGGTTGCACCGTTCCGAGTTAGCCGTCCCCGGTTCGAACACCGCGATGTTCGAAAAGGCCGCACGTTCGGCCGCGGACATCGTCTTCCTCGACTGCGAAGATGCCGTCGCGCCGGACGACAAGGAGCAGGCGCGCAAGAACATCATCGAAGGACTCCACGACATCGACTGGGGAAACAAGACGATGATGGTCCGCATCAACGGACTCGACACGCATTACATGTATCGTGATGTCGTCGATATCGTCGAGGCATGCCCGCGCCTCGACATGATCCTGATCCCCAAAGTCGGCGTGGCCGCCGACGTGTACGCCGTCGACATGCTCGTCACGCAGATCGAAACGGCACGCAAGCGCACACGACGGATCGGCTTCGAGGTACTGATCGAAACCGCGCTCGGCATGGCGAACGTCGAGAGCATCGCTCAGTCGAGCCGGCGTCTCGAAGCCATGTCGTTCGGCGTCGCGGACTATGCGGCCTCGACGCGCGCGCGCACGACGGTGATCGGCGGCGTGAATCGCGATTACGGCGTGCTCGCGGACAAGAATGAGCGCGGCGAACGCGACTACTTCTGGGGCGATCAGTGGCATGGCGCACAAACGCGGATGATGGTCGCCTGCCGCGCGTACGGTCTGCGTCCCATCGATGGACCGTTCGGCGACTTCAGCGACCCCGATGGCTACATTGCAGCAGCCCGCCGCGCCGCCGTGCTCGGCTACGAAGGCAAATGGGCCATTCATCCGTCGCAGATCGAACACGCGAACCAGGTGTTCACGCCCGCCGAAGCGGAAGTGACGAAGGCGCGCCGCATCATGGACGCCATGGCACAAGCCGCGCAGGAAGGCAAAGGCGCGGTATCGCTGGATGGCCGCCTGATCGATGCCGCCAGCATCCGGATGGCCGAGGCGCTGCTCGCGACGGCCAGCGCGATCGGCAATGACAGCAGCCGTTAGCGATCCAGGGGCGTGGGCCGAGGCAAACAAAAAGGGCGTCCGTAGACGCCCGAAACACACTGGATGAAGCAGAATAATTTACCGCCTAATTTGCCGGCACCTGCCAGAACGGCTGCGGCGGGTGAAACGCCTGGCCGTCCGCAAACCGTTCGGCGGAGCGCAGCGTGTTCTCGATCAGCATCGTGACCGTCATCGGACCCACGCCGCCCGGCACCGGCGTGATCCATGCCGCCCGCTCGCGCACGGGCTCGAAGTCCACATCGCCGACGATGCGCCCGTCCTGCATTCGGTTGATCCCGACGTCGATGACGATCGCACCCTCCTTCACCATCTCGGCCTTGATGAGCCCGGGCTTGCCCGCCGCCACGACAAGAATATCGGCGTGTATCGTGTGCTGTGCGAGGTCCCGCGTCTTCACGTGGCAAACGGTGACGGTCGCTTCCTTCTGCAGCAACATCAGCGCCATCGGCTTGCCGACGATATTGCTCGCGCCTACTACCACGACGTTTTTCCCCGCCACATCGATTCCCGTCGTCTCGAGCAGAAGCTGGACCCCGTACGGCGTACAAGGCGGAAAGATCGAGTTGCCCACCACCAGCGCGCCGACGTTGTACAGATGAAAACCGTCGACGTCCTTGTCGACCACGATGCCTTCCAGCACGCGCCGCACGTTGATCTGCGGCGGCAACGGCAGTTGCACGAGAATGCCGTGCGTGCTGCGCTCGACGTTGAGGGCGGCAATTCGGTCGAGGAGTTCCGCCTCGCGGCAGTCCGCGTGAAAGCGATGCATGAACGAACGTACACCGCATTCCGCGCACGCCTTCACCTTGTTCGCCACGTACAGCTCGGACGCGGCGTTGTCGCCGACCAGCACCACCGCGAGACCGGGCACGACACCTCGCACGGACAAGGCCGCCACGCGCTCGCGAAAGCGCGTGCGCAGACGTCGCGCGAGGTGGCGGCCGTCGATCAGTTGCGCCGTCATCGTGCGCCGTTCACGCCGGGGATCCAGTTGGTCCCGGCAAGCGGCACGCGGGCCATCGCCGCTGCTTCGACCGTGAGCGCCACGAGGTCCTCCAGCTCCAGGTGATGCACGTTCTGCTTGCCGCACGCTCGCGCGATCGTCGTCAGCTCCATGTTCAACGTCTTCAGATAGTTCTTCAGACGCTTCGCTCCGACATCGGGTTTCAGCCGCTCCTGCAACACGGAGTCCTGCGTCGTGATGCCCACGGGACACTTGCCCGTGTGACAATGGTGGCAGAAACCAGGCGCCGTGCCGAGTCGCGCATAGTCGTCGAGCGCGTTGACATGGTGGCCGTCCTCGACGTACGAAGCGCTATTGCAGCCGAGCGACACCAGCACTCCCTGACCGATCGCGACGGCGTCGGCGCCCATCGCCAGCGCCTTCGCAATGTCGGCGCCGCTGCGGATGCCCCCGGAGATGATGAGCTGCACCTGCCCCTTCATGTTGAGGTCTTCGAGTGCGTCGACGGCTTGGCGCAGGGCGGCAAGTGTAGGAATGCCGACGTTTTCGATGAAGCAGGTTTGCGTGGCCGCCGTACCGCCCTGCATGCCGTCGACGACGATCACGTCCGCGCCGGCATGCACCGCAAGCTTGACGTCATTGAACGTGCGCGTCGCGCCGACCTTCACGTAAATGGGCTTCTCCCAATCCGTCATTTCGCGCAGTTCGAGGATCTTGATCTGCAGATCGTCGGGGCCCGTCCAGTCCGGATGGCGCGATGCCGAGCGCTGGTCGATACCCTCGGGCAGCGTGCGCATCTTCGCGACACGCGGCGAGATCTTCTGGCCGAGCAGCATGCCGCCGCCACCCGGCTTCGCGCCTTGTCCGATCACGACCTCGATGGCGTCCGCCTTGCGCACGTCGTCGGGATTGAAGCCATAGCGCGACGGCAGGCACTGATAGACGAGCGTTTTCGACGACATCCGCTCTTCTTGTGTCATACCGCCGTCGCCGGTCGTCGTCGAGGTGCCCATCTCCGTGGCCGCACGGCCGAGCGACTCCTTCACATTGGCCGACAGCGCACCGAAACTCATGCCCGCAACCGTGATGGGAATCGCGAGTTCGATCGGCTTTTTGGCGAAGCGTGTGCCGAGCACCGTCTTCGTCACGCACTTCTCGCGGTATCCCTCCAGCGGATAGCGCGACAGCGATGCACCGAGAAACAGCAGGTCGTCGAAGTGCGGCACGCGCCGCTTCGCCCCCAGGCCACGGATCTCATACAGTCCGTGTGCCGCGGCGTTCTGGATATAGTCGATCGTCTTGCGGTCGAAGCCCCAGGACTCTTCAGTGACGATGTGTTTCATGTGTACGGGCTTGATTTCCATGGCGGGGTCCCTGGTTCAATATTCCTGATTCGCGTCGGCATTCCAGTGGTACAGCGAGCGAGCCGATGCTACGCGTCTGAATTCCTTGGGGTCGAACTCGGCGAATGCCGGGCCGGCTGCGCGCAACAGCTGTGCAACGGCTTCCACGTCGGCGCCTTGCATCGGCTCTTCACGCGCATCCGCACCCAGCGACTTGACCTTGCCGCGCACGTAGATCACCGCCTCGTACAACGAGTCGCCCAGCGCATCACCCGCATCGCCGCAGATCACGATCCGGCCGGCCTGCGCCATGAACGCCGAAAAGCTCCCAACCGATCCCCTCACGACGATGTCCGCCCCTTTGAGCGAGATGCCGCAACGCAGGCCCGCATCGCCTTCTATGACGAGCAGACCGCCGTGCGCGGATGCACCCGCCGCATTGGAGGCGAAGCCCTTCACGTGCACGCGCCCGCTCATCATGTTCTCGGCCACCCCCGTACTGGCGCTGCCCGAGATCGTCACTTTCGCTTCCTTGTTCATGCCGGCGGCGTAGTAGCCCGCGTGGCCGTCGATCTCCACCTCGATGGGCAAATCGAGTCCCACGGCGATGTTGTGCGCACCATCGGGATTGGAGATGAACACCTTGCGCGTGCCCGCTTGCGCGGCCTCGCGATGCAGGAAGCCATTCACGTCCGTCACCGAGGCGGACGCCAGGTCGAAGTTCACACTGTCCATACGTACATCTCCTCTGGGGCCGGTTCGAAAACACGCGCGTGCTTGATGTCGGGAAGGTGCGCGAGCGAGCGGAACTCCGAAGCAATGGCGACGAAGTCGTCCGTCTCGGCCACGACGGCCGGCTTGCACGCGAACGGATCGCGGATCAGTGCGAGCTTGTCCGGCGTGCCCATCAGGAACGTGTAGAAACCGTCGAGCTGCTCGAAGCCCTTTTGCAAGGCGGTTTCGAGATCGTCGCCCTCACGCAGCCGGTATTCGAGAAAACGGCATGCTGCCTCCGTGTCGTTGTCCGTGTCGAAGCGAATGCCATGCGGTTCGAGCATGCGCCGTACGCCGTTGGGGTTCGACAGCGAGCCGTTGTGCACGAGGCAAAAGTCTTCGCCAGCCGTGAACGGGTGTGCCCGATCGGGCGTCACGGCGGACTCCGTCGCCATACGCGTATGGCCGACCAGATGCGTGCCCGTCAGCGCGCTGAATGCGTAGCGGTCTGCGACCATGCCGGGCATGCCCGTGTCCTTGTACAGGTCGATCATGCGGCCGGTCGACAGCACATGCAGCCGGGGATGTGTTTCGCGGATCCAGTGCTTGACCGTCTCGGGATCGATGGCGACGCTCAGGATCGCGTGATTGTCCTTCGCATGCACCGATGCCTTCGCGCCGAGATGCTCGTTCAACTCATGCGCGAGCCCCTGCCAGTTGAAGTCGGCGCCCTCATCGGTGAGGCCCGAGTAGAGGCTGATTTTGCGCACGCCATCCGCGGTGGGCTCCGTGAACACGGCCAACCCTGCCGAATCGGGCCCCCGCTCCGTCATGCCCAGCAACATCGGCACCATCAATTCTCCGAGCCGGCCCCGCAGCTCGGGCTTTTTAACCAGTAGTCCTACAATTCCGCACATCGTTTTCTCCTCGCGATCACATTCAAATCGACAAACTGTCCTGGTTTTGGTCAGAAAAATTCGAGGTACGTCTTCTGTTCCCAGTCCGACACATGGCGCATGTACTCGATCCATTCCATGTTCTTCAGACGCAGGAATTCCCCGCCCGCCGGTCCCAGCGCTTCGAGCATCACTTCATCGTGCTCCAGTGCATGCAGCGCGGCCGAGAGGTTCTGCGGCAGGATGCTGATGCCGTGCTCATTGAGTTCCTGCGGGGACATTTCATAGAGATTGGCATTGCACGGCTTGCCTGGCTCCAGACGGTTCTCGACGCCATCGAGCCCGGCCGCGATCACGGCGGCCGTCGCGAGATATGCGTTGCAGGCGGCGTCGGGCAGGCGCAGTTCGATCCGGCCGCCCGGAATACGCACCATCGACGAACGATTGTTGTCGCCATAGCTCACGTAGGCAGGTGCCCATGTCGCGCCAGTCAAGGAACGGCCCACGACAAGACGCTTGTATGAATTGACCGTCGGGGCGCAGATCGCCGTGAGCGCCGCGGCATGCTTGAGAATGCCCGCCGTCCAGTGATACGCGAGCTTCGAAAGGCCAAGACCGTTCTCGTCGTGGTCGTCGGCGAAGAGGTTTTTCTTTCCGTCCGAAATCGACATATGCATATGCATGCCGTTGCCGGGCCGGTTCGCGAAGGGCTTCGGCATGAACGAACAGATCAGGCCGAGTTCGTTCGCGATCTCCGCGGCCGCCATCTTGAAGAAGACGTAGTGATCGCAGGACTTCAGGCAATCCGTGTACGTGTAGTTGATCTCGAACTGGCCGTTGGCGTCTTCGTGGTCGATCTGATAGACATCGATGCCTGCCTTGATGAGAGCATCCGTCAGGCGTTCGAGGAACTCGCGCGAGCGCGAGAGCCCCTTGTAGTCATAGCAGGGTTTGGGCAACGCGTCGGTGTGATCGCACGGCACGATCGCGCCGTCGGGGCCCTTGCGCAGCAGGGAGAACTCGGGCTCGAGGCCCGTGTTCAAAATCCAGCCCCGTTCTTCGAGACGCCGCACCTGCTTCTTGAGCGTCACGCGGCTTTCGAACGGCCAGGGTTCGCGCTTGACATGTCCATCGCACACGATGCGGGCGTAGCCCGGCTGCCATGGCACGAGTTGCAACGTGTCGATGTCGCCGACGGCCATGAAGTCAGGCCCCTGCGGATCGATACCGAGCCCCCACACTGCGAAGCCTGCGAAACCGGCGCCTGCCGTCAGAATGCTGTCCAGGTGAGCGGCGGGCACGGACTTCGTCTTCGCCACTCCGTGGATGTCGACAAACTGGGCGAGGATGTACTTTATCTCGTTTTCTGCTAGAAACTTGCGGGCGAATTCGGGGGTCATGTGAATGTCCTCAAACGTAATAAGTCCAGGGGTTTCAGAGAACGCTGGCCCGTGTTCGCGCCCGCGTCTACCACGTGCTCACTACCGGGGCGGCGACTGATCGATATCCGTAATCGCGGCGATCCCGACCGGGCCGCCGCCAAGCTCGGCAGCGATGCCCGAGAAGGTTTCCCACAGATACAGCCCGTACGTTCCGTCGGCCCAGATCCGGTAGTAAGGCTTGCCTGCCCGGGCGCCTGGCATGACGGTGACGGCGACTCCCGCCATCGAGGTCAGCACGACTGGCCGGGCCGCCAGATCGAGCGCGCGGAAGTTGACATTGCAGGTTTGCAGCAACAACTCGTGCACCGCTTCGCCGGATAGCACGAGCGCGACATCCTGATGCAGCACGGGATACACGTGCACGGGCGTGTCGAGATGCGACATCCGCGCCGAGCTGCCTTGAATGAGTCCGTCTTCGATCAGATACTCGGCGAGGCCCAGCCGCAACACCACGCCACCGGCGGCGAGCGGCGCCCAGCTATTGGGCTGCGCCGGCACGGGAATGCCCTGTGCCTGTAGCCAGGCGGCCACGCCATTGCCCTTGAAGCCGGTGCGGGCAAGGTACGAAACGTCGGCAATCCCGAGCGTCTGCGCCCGTGCGCTGTCTGCGTCATCGATCTGCTCGACGACGCGCATGTCGTCGCGCACGCTCCATCGCAGGCTCGCCGGCTTGCGTGCATCGCTGACCGGGCTCATTCGAAGTGGCGCGTTCATGCGGTCTCCTTTTTCGGCGAAGCGGTTTCGGTCGTGACGCTGTCCTTCTGACGTTCGTTCTCCGGGTCATAGAACGGTGTGGAAACGACCGTTGCGGGAACCATCCGGCCATCCGTCAAACGGAAGCTGATGCGCGTGCCGGGCTCGGCCTGGTCCGGCCGCACGAACGCGAGACCGATCGTCTTTGTCAGGGTTGCGCTCCATGCGACGCTCGTCACGCGCCCCGCAATCTCGCCGCGATCGATCACGAGATGACACTCGCGCAGCCCGGTTTCGCGTTGACCCGCGTCCAAAGCAAAGCCGACTAGGCGCTGTTTGGCCGGCGCCCTGTCGATGATCTGCAGGCTGCGCTTGCCGACGAAGAACGGCTTGTCCATCTTCACGGCCCATTCCATGCCCGCGTCGCGCGGCGTCGTCAGACCATCGGTGTCCTGGCTGACGATCACGTGGCCCTTCTCCAGCCGCAACAGACGCTGAGCTTCGACACCGAATGCACGAATGGCGTGTTCCTTGCCGGCTTCGAGAAGCGTGCGCCAGAGCGCCGCGCCGTACTCGGCGGGAATGTGGATTTCGTAGCCCCATTCGCCGACGAAGCCGACCCGCATGAGCCGTGCTGGCACGCGATGCTGATCGAGCGCGATGCCCGTCACGCGCACACCGAGATACGGAAACGCGGCGGACGACAGATCGAGATCGACGAGCCTGGCCAGCACCGCGCGCGACGCCGGACCGGCGAGATTGACCGCCGCGAACCCGCCCGTGACGTTGACGATGCCGCAATCGAGTTGCCAGATTGTGTTGAGCCGCGACAGCTCACGATAGATGGCGGCAGCGCCCGAGGTCGTCGTCGTGAAGTAGAAGTGATCATCCGCGAGACGCGCGATCACCCCGTCGTCGATCACCACACCCGATTCGTCGCACATCACCGCATAGCGCGTCATGCCGGGCTTCAGGCCTGCGTACTTCGACACGTACACGCGTTCCAGAAATTCGGCGGCCTGCGGCCCGCGCACCTCGATCTTGCCGAGCGTGCCCACGTCGATGACGCCCACGCCATTGCGCACCGCGAGCGCCTCTTCCTCGATGCATGCCGCGCGCGCCTTGCCCGGGACCGCGTAATACTCCGGCCGCTGCCAGACCCCTGCCGCCATCCAGACTGCATTGAGCGACTGATGCTGCGCGTGCAGCGGCGTGCGCCGCTCGGGATTGAAACCACGGCCGGCGAGATGCGACATCGGCACCGGATGGAAGAACGGCCGCGCCGTAGTCGTGCCGACTTCCTGCGGCTTTTTGCCGGTGAGCCGTGCAAGGATGCGCAGGCCGTTCATGTTCGAGTGCTTGCCCTGGCTCGGCCCCATGCCGTTTGTCGAGAAGCGCTTCAACAGTTCGATGTTGTCGAAACCCTCCTGAACCGCATTCGCGAAGTCCTTCAGTTGCAGGTCCTCGTCGAAATCCACGAAGTTCTTGCCGGAATCATGGCCCACGATCGGCCAGGGATGAGAAGGCGATTCCTGCTCCGCGAGACGCGATCCGGTCGCGCTCGCCGTCTTCACATCGCAGAAGCCGCTGTGCGCCGCCGCCTGAATGCCGGCGCGCGCGCCGTCCAGCAGCTTGCTCTCGAACGTATAGACGCCATTGACACGGCCGCACGCGAAGACACCCGGCGGCAACTGCTCCGGCACGAACTGCTCGACGTCATGGTCGAAGCGCATCTTCGTGTTGGCCTGGTACAGAAGGTTCGCCGCGGGCGCCCAGCCCACGCTCATGAGCAACGTGTCGCATTCGATCAGGCGCGTCGCGACCGTCGAGGCGCGCAAACCGTCTTCCGCCGAGAACGCGCCGACGCGTACGCCCGTCAACTGGCTGCCCTTGGCGTCCGGCACGGCCTCGACGACACAGCTCGACATCAGCACGTCGACACCCTTCGCTCTCAGAACGCGTTCGAGCTCCTGGCATTTGTGCGATGCGCGCAGGTCCACGACCGCAGCGACCGGGATGCCGCGAGCGAGCATGTCCAGTGCCGCGCGATAGCCATCGGCGTTGGCCGTGAGCACCACGGCCCGTTTCCCGGGCGCGACGCTGTAGCGATACGCGAGTCGCTGCGCCGCCGAAGCCAGCATCACACCAGGCAGGTCGTTGTTGCGAAATACCGCCGGCTGCTCGAATGCACCGCTCGCGACGATCACCGCTTTCGCGCGCATCTTCGTAATGCGCGTCGGCTCCACGAGAGGCACCCACAGGTCGGCGTAATACGCCGCCGCGAGCGTTTCCGTCATCACGCGGATGCGCGGGTGTCCAAGCGCCGCCGTCTCCAGCTCACGGGTCCGCTCGAATCGCTTCTCGTCGCCACCCAGTTGATAGCCGCCGCTGCCGCCGATGCGCGCGTTCTCGTCGACGATGACGACGTCGGCGCCCTGTTGAGCCGCAGCGAGCGCCGCCGAAAGACCCGACGGACCCGCGCCGATCACGAGGACGTCACAGAAGCCATAGCGTTTCGGTGTGCGAATATGCGGCGCGTTGAAGTCGACGGTACCAAGGCCCGTCATCGCGCGAAACATGCGTTCCCAACGCGGAAACCAGCGCTTGCTGTGGAACGCCTTGTAGTAGAAGCCGACGGGGAGGAACGCGGCGAGCTTGCCAATGACGCGCCCTCGATCTGCGTCCACGCCGCCGAACGTGTTGACCGAATGCCAGTTGCCCTGCGTCAGGGCCGTCACATCTGCGCGCACATTCAATCTCGCGCCGTCCTGAAGCATCACGTTGACATCGTGATTGGCGAGCGAAAGCACGCCGCGTGGCCGGTGGTATTTGAAGCTGCGGCCGAGCACGTGCACGCCGGATGCCCACAGTGCGCTCGTGATCGTATCGCCTGTAAGGCCGCTATAGTGCTTGCCTTCGTACGAGAAGCCGATGTGCGTATTGCGTGTGATCCATTCGCCGCGATGAGGTGTGAGACGCATTCAGGCCTCCGCGCCGGCAAGGTAAGTACGCAGCACGAGATCTTTCGCAGTATCGCGCTCGGCAATGAACCACGTGTTGCTCGAGGTGTGGCACCACCACTCCTGCTTCACGCCCGCAGCGCCGTTGCGGCAGAACACGTAGTCGGCCCATTGCGCATCGTCCGCGACCAGCGGGTCTGGCATCGGCCGTATCTCGCCCCAGTAGGTAAACTCCGACATCGGGCGCGCACCATTAACCGGACAGGTCATGATCTTCATCGTCTTCTCCAGGTCAGTGGCCAACGGATGCCGCACCCTTTTCGCCCGTCAGCGAGAAGCGGCGGAACCGGTCAAGCGAGAAACCCTCGATCAGCGGGTGGCTGGTGTCGTTCGCCACCGTGTACGACATCGTCTTGCCGCATACGGGCGTGGCCTTGAAGCCCCAGGTGCCCCATCCCGCATCGAGGTAGAAGCCCTCAACGGGAGTCTTGCCCATGATGGGCGCAAAGTCCGGCGTCATGTCGGCCATCCCCGCCCATTGCCGCATCACCTTCGCGTGCGACAGGAACGGGAACATTTCGAGCATGTGGGCAGTAAGGCCTTCCACGAAATCCAGCGTGGAGCGGGTCGAATGCAGCTCGTACGGATCGAGCGACGCACCCATCACGAGTTCCCCGCGCGCCGACTGGCTGATGTAGACATGAAGGCTGCCGGACACGAGGATCGGATCGAGCCAGGGCTTGAGCGGCTCGCTCACCATCGCCTGAAGCGGGTGGATGAAGATGGGCGTGCGCACGCCTACCATGTCCGTCATGCGAGGGGTAGAGCCCGCTACGGCGCACAGCACCTTGTTCGTCGAGATGTAGCCGCGCGAAGTCTTCACCCCTTTGACCTTGCCCCCCACCACGTCGATGCCGAGCACCTCGGTTTGCTGATGAATCTCGACGCCTCGCTGATCCGCCCCGCGCCCGTAACCCCAAGCCACGGCATCATGCCGCGCGACGGCGCCTGGCGCGTGATACAGCGCTCCCATGATCGGCGCGACACCCCCGCATGAAATATCGATCATCGGCGCGGCTTTCTTGACTTCGTTCGGCCCGACGACTTCCGAATCCACCCCGTAGTGTTTGTTGACTTCCGCGCGCCAGCGCATCGTGCGCATCGCAGAATCCGTATGGGCAAGCGTGTAGTGGCCGCGCGTCGAATAGAACAGGTTGAGGTCGAAGTCCTGAGAAAGGTCCTGCCAAAGTTTCACGGACTCGTCGTAGAACTTCACGCCTTCGGGCGTCAGATAGTTCGAGCGGATGATCGTGGTGTTACGCCCGGTATTACCTCCACCGATATACCCCTTTTCCAGCACTGCTACGTTCGTAATGCCGTGCTCCTTCGCAAGGTAGTACGCCGACGCAAGACCGTGGCCTCCAGCGCCGATGATCACCACGTCATATGAACGACGCAACGTGTCGTGTCTGGTAAACATTCTCGGTTCGGGGTGTTTCTTCGAGAGGGCGAAGCGGACAAGACGCCATGGCATAACACACACTCCTTTGTGTTGCCCCGCAACGGGGCGACTCTGCGACCTGAACAACCAAAGATGACCGAGCAACTACCGCAGGACGATGGTCTTGTTGCCGTGGACGAGCACACGATCCTCGAGGTGATAGCGTAAGCCCCGCGCCAGTACGGCCTTTTCGATATCGCGGCCAAGCCTCACGAGATCGTCTGGCCGGTCCGAATGACGCACGCGAATCACGTCCTGCTCGATGATCGGCCCCTGGTCCAGTTCTTCCGTCACGTAGTGACAGGTGGCACCCGTGAGCTTCACGCCGCGCCCGTATGCCTGGTGATAAGGCTTGGCGCCCACGAAGCTCGGCAGGAACGAGTGATGGATGTTGATGATTCGCCCCGGATAGGCCGAGCACAGGCTCGGAGACAGAACCTGCATGTAGCGCGCGAGCACCATCGTGTCGGCGCGCGCATCGTCGAACAGGCGCTGGACTTGGTCGTACGCCTGTGCCTTGTTGTCGGGGGTGACGGGCACGTAGTGAAACGGAATGCCGTGCCACTCGACGAAGCTGCGCCACGTCTCGTGATTCGAGATCACGCACGGAATCTCGATGTCCAGCTCACCCGCCTTCCAGCGCGCGAGCAGATCGTAGAGACAGTGTTCGAGCTTCGATACGAGTATCACGACCCGCTTCTTGACCGAGTTGTCGGAGATCTTCCAGTCCATCGCATACTCGCGAGCGATGTTGGCAAAGCGCTCGCGAAACGCGTTGATGCCGAATGGCAGCGACTCCGCTGCAATCTCATGACGCATGAAAAAGCGCTTTTCGATCTCGTCCGCGTGATGAGTGGCCTCGGTGATCCACGCGTGATGTTCGGCCAGGAACGTGCTTACAGCGGAAACGATCCCGATGCGGTCGGGACACGAAAGGGTAAGCGTGAAGCGGTGCATGGAGGAGGACATGGTGCGCATCGAACCGAAGTGGAGAGTCGTTGAGCACAACAGTAGCCAGATAAAACGCCACCGTCAACGTGAATCAACTTTTTTTCTTGTCAGGAAACACCCGTACGACTTTTCTACCCATGGGGGAGTATCGCGATGCATGTAATCCCACCGCCCAGAAAATCGCTCCCGTCTACCCCAAAAATGCTCTGCAATCCCCACCCCGAGTCCGTGGTACATCTATGCTCGCGACACGTATCTGTCGAAAGCTTGCCTTTTGAATAGCGTGAATGCGAAGAGCGGGATGAGTGCGCACCCCCGACAGGCAGGCGCGGATTTGCGCGAGGCGTCGAACTTGTCGATCTGCGCTCGGTCGACGCAGCGCTCAATCGCTGTCAGTTCGACCGTGCGCTAGTTGATGCCGTGGCGCGCGAAAGGCAGTCGTCCCGCCGGCGCGCCAGTTTGTGGAAGGTCGTGATGCCAGAACGCAGGTGAAATGCTATTCACTCACGTCGGGCGAGTGCCCGTAGATGATGACGGTAATGAAGCGGATGGGCAATTTGATTAGTCGTTCGGGGCCATGCGCAACCGAACCTTGAAAGGTCAGAGCGTCGCCGGGCTGCAGCAGATAACTGCGATTGCCATGGCGATATTCCATTTTTCCCTGCAGCATATAGATGAACTCGGTGCCGGGGTGCTCGAAAGTCGGAAATACCTCGGCTTCGTCGTCCAGCGTGATGAGGAACGGTTCGAACAGCTTGACGGGCCCCTGGTCATAGGCGAGCAGATGATACGTGTGCCCTTTGGTGGTACCGCGCCGCACTACCTCCATTCCAGTGCCCGACTTCACGTGCTGCGCATTCCCCTGGCGATGCTCGAAGTTCTTGAATAGCGCGGAAATCGATATGCCCAGTGCGCGCGCAAGGCTCACGATAGAGTCCAGGCTGGTCGACACCTGCCCGTTCTCGATCTTCGACACCATGCTGCGCGACAGACCGCTTTGCTCCGCGAGGTCGGCAATCGTCAGTCCCTGATTCGTCCGGTGCTCCTTGACGACCTTCCCAAGGAATGCCTCGATCGACCTCCCGTCGCCAGTCTCATCAGACTCACTTGCAAACAACTCGGAATCTTTTTCGCTTTTCATCGCTCGGCTCTACACGTGACTATCGACAACCGGATGCGGAGACCCATGCGTAACGGCCCGCACTCGGATAGTACCAGCGGCTGGCGAAGGAAGGACGAGTTCTTTCCGTCTGGCTATCGACGTGCGATGTCAGCCGCGGGACAGATTGCGGCGCGCATGGTGCTCCTGGTGCCAGACGACGGCCTCAACCCTCGAATGCAGATCGAGCTTGTGCAACAGGTGCTTGACGTGCACCTTGACGGTTCCCACGCTGATATCGAGCTTGCGCGCTATTTCCTTGTTGCATAGGCCTTTTACCAGATATTCCAGGACTTCGTACTCGCGTGGCGAGAGGCCCGTCCCGTTGACGTGAGGAGGCTGTCTGGCGGACAAAGCATCAAACAGCTTGCCCGTCACCGCTTCGCTGAGCACGGACGTGCCCTGCAGCGCTTTCTGGAGGCAAAGGCACAACTGCTCGGGCTCCATGTCCTTCAGTAGATACCCGCTTGCGCCAGCGCGAAAAGCTGCGACGACATCGCGCTCGTTGTCCGATACGGTCAGTATCAAAAAGCGGGCTTGTACGCCATGTTGTCGTAGCGACTCCAGCGTTTCGATTCCACTCATATCCGGCATGCTCAGATCGACCAGGACAAGATCGGGCTTGAGCTGAATCGCAAGTTCAACGCCTGCACGGCCGGACGAGGCTTCCCCGACGACTCGAAACGCCTGATTCATCTGAATGAGCTGCGCAACACTCTTGCGAAAGAGCGCATGATCGTCGATTAGCAGTACGGTATAGACGGGGTCCATTCCCATTCCTCATGCTTGACCAGCTTGGGCCGGGATTCAGCCACTTGTCACAACTCGATCATCACCCTTGCAGCGAAATCAATCTGCGCGGCTGTGTGAAATCCTCATCACCCCGCGTGCGATCCCCGCAGACCAACGTGCACCGTGTGCATCGAGTGCTCGAGCGCCCACAAGAGGTCCGCTTCCTCGGAGAACCACCGGGCAACGGCGGTCGGCAACGCGTGTGCTGCACCGGTGCCGGCCTGCGCCATCAATGGGTCCACCGTCCAAACTTCGATCCGCGAAAGATCCGCCAACGCGGCGAACGCATTCGCGCAATCTTCCAGAGCCGCTTCCGACATGACGAACCAGTGTTCGGTGCCGTTCGGATCCGCTGGAAAAAGAACTCATCGCGGCTTCTCCACATTAGCCTTCTGACGTCCGAAACAGGATCCTGGAGATTCAAGGCTATATCAATGCCCAGTGCGAGGTAGTCCTGGGAGAAGGTCCTTGAAGGGGCCGCAAACGGTCGCCGCCCCCAGATAGCGTCTCAACGATGGGGTACGTGGATGCGCTCCTGTCTTGCCGTGGCGCCTGGCCCCTGCTGCGGCTGCCTACCCCCTGGAGGTATTACTAGAATGAAGTTGCCATATCTAGCACCTGAACTGACACTATGGGCCAATGGAATTCAAGCAAAGATCTGGTCGTGCCGGTGTCATCGCGCTTCTTCTAACGCCGCCCCCTCGCCGGGCTGCCGCTCCAGCACCGAAAATGACCAGGTCTTCGGCACAGCAACCGGATCGATTTGCACTCACCGCGCCAGAGGATGCGGCGAGTGCGCGGACGCTCGCGCGCCCGGCGCCGCGGCCGCCTCATCTCCCGGCTCCGCGGACAGATCGCGCTTGAAAGTCTCTGCGAGGAAAAACGCGCACACCAGGCTCAGCAATCCTGTCGCCGCGATATAGATCGAAATGGGCAGCGTCCGGCCATACGTCGCGAACAGATAGGTGGCGATCAATGGCGTCGGTCCCGACGTGATGATGCCGGCGATCTGATACGGCAGCGAAGCACCTGTATAACGCACCCGGGTCCCGAACAGTTCCGCGAACCACGTCGATTGCACGCCGTACACCGACGCCTGGCTCAACGCGATGCCGCAGACGTACGCCACGAAAATCAAAGTCGGATTGCGTGTGTCGAGCAACGGGAAGAACGCGAATCCATAGATTGCCACGAATACCGCGCCGAGCATGAAGACGGTCCGGCGTCCGATAGCGTCCGACAGCTTGCCGAACAGCGGCAGCGTGAACAGCGCAACCACGCAGCCCACAATGATGGCGTTCAGCAGCAGTCCGCGCGACAAGCCGAGCCGCGTCGTTCCGTACACCAGCACGAACACGTTGATCACGTTGAAGGTGATGTCGACCGCGAAGCGCGTGCCGATCGTCAGCACGAGGTCTTTCGGATGCCGGCGCAGCAATTCGATCAGCGGCGCTTTCACGACCTGCCTGCTCGCCTTGATCTGTTCGAATACCGGCGACTCCATGACGCGCAGGCGGATGAACAGGCCGATCGCGATCAGCGCGACGCTCAGCAGGAACGGCAGGCGCCATCCCCAAGAATAGAACGCCTCCGACGGCAGACTCGAGACGGCTTTGAACACGGCGGTCGAGAGCATCAATCCGAGCGGCACGCCCAATTGCGGGAACGCGCCGAAGAAACCACGTTTTCTGGCCGGTGCCGTTTCGACCACCATCAGCACCGCGCCGCCCCATTCGCCGCCGACGCCGAGCCCTTGCACGAAGCGCATCGCGACCAGCAGCATCGGCGCCCAGACGCCGATCGAGGCGTAAGTCGGCAGCAGGCCGATCACGAAGGTGCCGACGCCCATGATCGTCAGCGTCGCGACGAGCGTCGCCTTACGTCCGATGCGATCGCCGAAGTGCCCGAAAAACACGGCGCCGAAGGGCCGGGCGAGATAGCCGACCGCAAAACTTCCGAACGCCGCGATGGTGCCGACCATCGGATCGAACGAGGGAAAGAACAGCTTGGCGAAGACCAGCGCCGAAGCAGTGGCATAGAGAAAAAAGTCGTACCACTCGATGGCGGTCCCGACCACCGAGGCGACCAGCACACGGTTGACGGCCGACCGGCTGATAACCGGCGCATTGCCGGATGAAACGGGCGATGTTTTCACGTCTCCTCCCTTCTCTGGGAATCTATGTTTTGAACTGCTGCGTGTCGGCGGCGCAGGGCCGCCCGCACGTTACGATCAGTTCACTGTGCTCACCAGTGCAGTTCCATCGGGAAATGGTCGAGGGTTTCGACGCCGCCCGAGGTCAACCGCACGATACGTTCCGTGCGCAGGCCGCCGACGTTCGGCACCGTGATCGTCGCCTTCAGCGTAAAGACCATGTTTTCCTGCAGCACGGTCCTGTTGCCCGGCCCGATCCACGGCGCTTCTTCTTCCGGGTCCATGCCGGTGCCGTGACCGGTGCCATGGCCGCGCGCTTCGCTCGAGTATTGCTCGTAGTTCGACTTCACCAGCGCCTGCTGGATCACCGCGTTCAACTCCATGGCCGCCATGCCGGGACGCGCGGCGGCCAGCCCCGCTTCGACCGCGCGCGCCGCTGCCGCGACGATCGCCATCTTCTCTGGATTCGCCGGACCGTAGGTAAAACCGCGTCCGCCGTCGGCCACGTACCCACGATAACGCGCACCGATGTCGGTCATGATGAGGTCGCCCGGTTGCAGGATGCGGTCGGTTGGGCGCGCCAGGTTATACGCCGAGCGCGGACCGGATTGCACCATCGAATCGAACGCGGTCCGGTCCGCGCCTCCCGCGAGCATCGCGCGGTCGGCGATTAAAGCGAGTTCGCGCTCGGTGTAGGGACGGCCGTCGGCGAGCGCGTCGCGAATCGCGGCCATCGCCGAATCGGTCAAGGCCGCGGCTTTGCGCATCAGCGCGACCTCGGGCTCGCTCTTGATCGCCTTGATTTCGGCCAGCACCATCGTCGGTTCGAGCTTCAGTTCGCCGAGACCGGCGTTCAGGCGCTGCAACAGGTCCGCGGGGATATAGGCGGCGCCAGCGAGGCCGACCGTGCCGCTGCGGTGCCGCGCAGAAAAGGCCTGCACCTGTTGCGTGACTTCACGCAGACTGCGCACCTCGAAGGCGGTCACGCTCGTCGCGTAATCGAAGCATTGATCCGACACGAACAGCACGGGGTCGCCGTCCACCGGCAGCAGCAGGATCGCATTGGCAATGTCCGATACGCCGTCGAGCGGGCGGAACTCAGTGAAGTAGCCGATGTTCGCGCCACGCCAGCAATCGCCGAATGCAAGCAGGCCGACCAGGCCCGCCTTGTCGAGCGCGCTGCGGACCTTGGCGACGCGGCCGAGGAACTCGTCGGTGGTGATGCCTTCCGGCGGGATGTCTGCAGTACGGATGTTCATTGCCTCTTCGCCTCCTGTGCGGCTGCATGCGCGGATGCTGGATGCAGCCGGTCTCGATGCCCATGATGGGAAACCGCCCGCCTTGAAATGCAGGGCGACTGCTGCATAGTAGGATTGTTGGATATGCTTTTATAATGAAAAATAACGCAAGATCTATATCGATACGGAATACATGGAGGCGGCATCGTGAGCTCGGCACTTCATCCGGACAGCGGCGCGGGGGCCATCGCGCCGGGCCGCTTCGACCCCACGCGCCTGAAGACGCGCCAATTGGCCCTGATCGTTCAGCTCGACACCCATCGCTCGGTATTGCGCGCGGCGGACGCCGCGCACATGACCCAACCCGGGGCGACCAAGTTGCTGCGGGAACTGGAAGAGACGATGGGTGTGCCATTGTTCGAACGCCATCCGCGCGGTGTCGAGCCCACCTGGTACGGCGAGGTGCTGATCCGCCATGCGCGCAGCGTGCTGGCGGAGCTGCAGCACGCGTACGACGAAGTGTCCGCGCTCAAAGCCGGCCTGACCGGGCAGGCGATGATCGGCACCGAGGTCACGGCGGCCACCAACCTCGTGCCGCAGGCCGTGGCGCTACTCAAGAAGCGCTTTCCGCAGATTCGCGTCAACATCGAGATGGAGTTCAGCGAGGTGCTGGTGCAGCGTTTGCAGGAAGGCAAGCTGGATATGATCGTCGCGCGAATCCGCAATCCGGACGATCTGGCGGAACTGCACTACGCCCCGCTCGCAGAAGCTCAGCACGCGCTGTTCGCGCGCGTTGGCCATCCGCTCGCCAGGCGTAAGGCTCTCAGTTGGAACGAACTGGCGCCGCAAACGTGGATCCTGCCGCCGAAGGGCAACGTGATGCGTAATCAGTTCACCCAACTTTTTCTCGAACGGCAGCTCGCGTTGCCGACGGATGTGGTCGAGAGCTCATCGCTGCCTGTCATTACGAGTCTGCTGCAGATCAGCGATATGATCGCGCCGCTTGCGCGCGAGCCGGTGCGGCCGTATTGCATTGCCGGCGCGCTCGAAGCGCTGCCGTTCGAGCTCGATCTGAAGCTCGGGCCGGCGGGCATCGTCACACGGCGCGGGGACAGGCTCTCACCCGGTGCGCGGGCGATGCTGCAAGCGCTGCGCGAGGCCGCCGGATTCGATACCGGAGCCCCCGACGCCGACAACGACTGACTTACCTCGACGGGACTCAGCGCAGGCCGTCCACGGCGAAGGTGCGCGTGGCGGTCGATTTCCTGCGCCAGCAGTTGAGCGATGGACCGCTCGCCTTACGGCGCCTGTCGTGAAATCGGTTCCGCTCACAAGGCGTCACAGCCCACCGCGTTGCCCGCCATCTCCCGGACCGCCTTCGCGCCTTCGACCCGCAGCAGTTCCGGCAACGACACACCGTTTTTCGCGGCCGTCAATTCGGCCAGTATCGACAGTGCGATCTCCGGCGGCGTCCGGCTGCCGATGTAGATGCCCACCGGTCCGTGCAGGCGCGCGAGTTCTTCATCGGTGAGATCGAACTCCTTCAAGCGCTTGCGCCGCGCCGCGTTATTGCGACGCGAACCGAGCGCACCCACGTAGAACGCAGGCGTTTTCAGCGCTTCCATCAGCGCGAGATCGTCGAGCTTCGGATCGTGCGTCAGCGCGATCACCGCAGAGCGTTCGTCGAGCTTCATGTCCATCACGGTGTCGTCGGGCATGGCGCGAACGAGGGTCGTGCCGGGCACGTTCCACTCGTCCGTATATTCCTCGCGCGGATCGCATACCGTGACCTGATAATCGAGCCCCACCGCGATGCTGCACAGATAGCGCGACAACTGTCCCGCGCCGATCACCAGCATCCGGTAACGGGGCCCATGGATGCTCAGCAGCGTCGTCCCGTCGAACAGAAGGCCGTCCGTCGCCTGCGCGGGTTCGAGGCGCGCAGCCCCCGTCGCCATGTCGAGCGTGCGCGCGACGAGCCTGCCTGCCTCCACCGCTGCACACAGCCCGGCGATACCGCTCGCGAGCGTCAACGGCTCCAGCACGAGCTGAATGGTGCCGCCGCAAGGCACGCCGAAGCGATGCGCCTCCTGCGCGCTGACGCCGTACTTCAGCACCTGCGGACTTTCCTGTTCGATGCCTCGCTGCCGCACGCGATCGATCAGATCGTCTTCGATGCATCCGCCCGACACCGACCCGACCACCTGCCCATCGGCGCGCACCGCGAGCATCGCGCCCACGGGACGCGGTGAGGATCCCCATGTCTTCACGACCGTCACCAGCAGCACGGGATGCCCGTCTGCCAGCCATCGCGCGCTGCTTTTCAGGACTTCGAGATCCACGCTGTCCATTGACTCGCCTCCCTGCCCTTCACCGCAACGGCGCGATGCCTTCCGCCACGCCGGCCGGCATGCAGATGTGCTTCAACTCGGTGAAGTCCGCCAGCGCATCGTAGCCGTGCAGCCGACCCAGTCCGCTTTGGCGATACCCGCCCGTTTCGGCTTCGGCGAAAAGCTTGTTGTGATCGTTGATCCACACCGTGCCGTTGCGCAGCGCACGCGCGACGCGCAATGCGCGCGCTCCGTCGTGCGTCCATACGCTCGCCGAGAGACCGAAGACCGTGTCGTTGGCTTTCTCGATCGCTTCCATTTCGTTCTCAAAGACCTCCAGCGTGACGAACGGGCCAAATATCTCGTCCTGGCAAAAGAACGCCTTCGGATCGTCATGCTCGACGAGCGTCGGCGACAGAAACGCGTGCCCCGAGCAAGTGCCTCGCAGCAGCACACGCTCGGCCGTTCCGCACGCGCGCTCGATCGTCCGTGCCACCGCATCGCGCGTCGTGCCGTCGATGAGCGCGCCGATATCCGTTGCCGGATCGATGCCCGGTCCAACGCGCAGCGACGCAAGCGCCGACGCGAGGTGCTCGCGCATCTCCGCGGCGCGCGACGCATGAACCAGCACCCGGCGCGCCGCCGTGCATTGCTGCCCGGAGATGATCGTCGCGGCGCGCGCGAGACGCGGCGCTATCGCCGCAATGTCGGCATCGTCGAAGACGACGCAGCATGACTTGCCGCCAAGTTCGAGCGACAGCTTCTTCATGCTGTCGGCAGCGGCCGCCATGATCTTCTTGCCCGTCGCCGTCGATCCCGTGAAGCTCACCACGTCGACGCCGTGCGAATCGACGAGCCGCTGGCTGGCCGCGTATCCCCGTTCGTTGACGAGGTTCACCGCGCCTTCAGGCAACGCCGTGTGTTCGAAGCAGCGCAACATCGCGGCCGTGAGCAGCGACGTTTGCGCCGCCGGTTTGACGATCGCCGTGCAGCCGGCTGCCAGGGCGGGCGCGAGCGAGCGCACGAGCAGCACGGCGGGCGCATTCCAAGGCACGATGATCGCCGCGACGCCGGCCGCTTCGCGCAGCATCGTCGATATCGTGCCCGGTTCCGGTTCGAGCACGTGCCCGGCAATATGGCGCGCGAGCCCCGCGTAATAGCGCACCTCCGATATCGCGCCGGCAATCTCGCCGCGCGATTGCGCGATCGCCTTGCCGTTTTCGCGCGTGAGCAGCGTCGCGAGCATGTCGCGTTCGGCTTCGAGCGCCGAAGCCCAGCCGAGCAGCACGTCCTGGCGCAAGCGCGCGTCCTGCGCCCATGTCGTGCGATCGAACGCGTGGCGAGCGGCGGCGATGGCGGCATCGGCTTCGCTCGATCCGCCGTCGGCGAACCGGCCGATGGCCTCGCCCGTCGCGGGATCGATGCTGTCGATGTTGGGCGTGCCGGTCCATTCGCCGGCAATCCAGTGTCGTGCGTTCATGAAGATCGTTCCTTGATGGTGTGTGAGGGCTCGTCGCCCGACAGGCTCGACGCGCGGTGCAACTCGTCGCCGATGATCTCGATCAGTGCTTCCGCCGCCGCGCTCAACGGGCGGCGCGGATGATTCACGCAGACGATGTGCCGCACGATGCGAGGCGCCAGAATCGGGTACGCGCGCAACGTGCCGTGCCGCGCGGCGCGCTCGACGACGATGCGCGGCAAAATCGTCGCAAAGCGAGTGTGCTCGACGAGCTTGAGAATCGTCGAAAGTACGTCGATCTCGAAGCGCGGCGCGAGCAGCACGTCCTCGTGTTGCGCGGCGCTGTCGAGCACGCCGCGCAGGCCGTGACGTTTGGTGGGCAGCACGAGTTCCAGTTCGGGTAATTGCGCGAGTTCGATTGCATGCGGCAAGTCGGGGCCATGCGCGGCGCTGGTGGCTAGCACCATCTCTTCGTCGAGCAGCGGGCGCGAGTCGAGCGACAAGCGCGCGCGCGGCTTGTTGATGAGGGCGGCATCGAGCTGCCCGCCCGCCACCCAGTCGATGAAGGTCGCGCTGTAGCCATCGGCGACGGTGACTTCGACATCGGGGTAACGCGCGTGAAAGCGCGACAGCGAATCCGCGAGCACGCTTTCCGTCACCGATGCGATCAGCCCGATGCCGACATGCCCCGTCACCACTTCATCGCGCTGCACGAGTTGCTGCCGTGCGTGGGCAAGGTCACGCACGATCGGTAAAAACAGGCGGTACATCAGCCGTCCCGCGGCGGTCGGCGCCATGCCGTGCGCGCCGCGCTCGAACAGCTGTTGATGCAGTTCGTCCTCGAGCTTGGCGATCTGCATGCTCAGGGCCGGTTGCACGATGTTCAGCCGCTTCGCGGCACGGGTGACCGAGCCGTCCTCGAACAGTGCGATGAAGTACTGGATTTGCTTGAGGTCCATGTTCCCTCAGGGCATCAGCGATGCTAATGGGGCTCGGTGACATTATCACCCTGCGTTCATCGACGCTGCAGGGCCCCTTTTGGTAGTGCGCCCTTCAGTACGGGCGTGCGTGAGCGGTCTATTGATACGTAACTGTAAGACCGCTGTCATCCGGGCTAACACCGATATAACGACGAATGATTCGTCGCATCAGTAAACAGTATTAGATGTTATGGCGCGATCTCGCTACGCTTCATCCCATGCGCTTGCTACGGTAGCGCGCACAGATGGAGACGCTGATGAACACACGCGATGCCGCAACGCATGGCAATCCCTCATTCACCTGGGCAGGAGATCACGCCGACACCGGCTCGCTGTCGCTGCGCGACTGGCTCGCGCATCTCGCGAAAACCGGCCGGGTCGCGACGATCGACAAGCCTGTCGCGCTCGAGCACGAACTCGCCGCCATTGCAAAGCGCCTCGACGGCGAACAAGCTGCGTTTTTCACGCAGCCGCACGGACATGGGATTCCCGTCGTGAGCGGCTTCATGTCGAAGCGCGCGTGGATCGCCGAAGCGATGGGCGTCGAAGAATCGGCGTTGCTCGCGCGTTTTTCGGCTGCGGCCGCGGCGCCGCTCGCATCGAAACTGATTCAACGTGAAGACGCGCCCTGTCAGCAGGTGGTGCATACGAGCGGCATCGATCTCCACGCGCTGCTGCCCATTCCCACGCACAGCGAACACGACAACGGCCCGTACATCACCGCCGGTCTCGTGATCGCGCGCAATCCGCGCACCGGCGTGCAGAACGTCTCGATCAACCGCATTCAGGTGCACGGCCCCGATCGCATGGCGATCCTGCTGCTGCCGCGTCATCTCTACGCGTTCCAGCGCGACGCGGAAGCCGCGGGCGACGCGCTCGACGTCGCCATCGCGATCGGCGTCGATCCCCTGACGATGCTCGCGTCGCAAGCGATCACGCCAATCGATCACGACGAACTCGAAATCGCGGGCGCGCTGCACGGTGCGCCGCTGCCGGTCGCGCGATGCGTGACGAACGGCGTGCACGTGCCGGCGTTCGCGGAGATCGTCATCGAAGGGCGCATTCTGCCGAACGTGCGCGAGCCGGAAGGTCCGTTCGGCGAATTTCCCAAGTACTACAGCGCGAAGGAAGCACGCGAAGTCATCGAAGTGACGGCCGTCACGCATCGGCGCGCTCCGATCTTTCATACGATCGTGCCCGCCGAAATGGAGCATCTGCTGCTCGGCGCGATTCCGCGTGAAGCCACGTTGCTCGCGCATCTTCAGCGCAGTCATCCCGCCGTCAAGGACGTGCATCTGTCGGTGGGTGGCGTGTGCCGCTATCACCTGTGGGTGCAATTCGACAAGAAGCGCGAAGGCGAAGCGAAGAACGTCATCCTGTGCGCGTTCGGCGCGCATTACGACATCAAGCAGGTCGTCGTCGTCGATACCGATGTGAACGTGCACGATCCCGCCGAAATCGAATGGGCCATCGCCACGCGCTTCCAGGCAGACCGCGATCTCGTCGTGATAGCAGGCGCGCAAGGCTCGCCGCTCGATCCGTCGACGACGGTCGATCAGCCCGACGATGCGCCGTCGCATCTGCAAGGCGTCAGCGCGAAGATGGGCCTCGATGCGACGCGCCCCGTCGTCTACCCCGCGCATGTGTTCACCCGCGTGCGCATACCGGGGCAGGACACGGTCGACCTGCAAGCACTCGTCGCCGCCGACAACAGCGCGTTCGACGCCTATCTGTCACGCGATCATGGCTGAACGAAAGAAACGCATCGTCGTCGGCATTTCGGGCGCAAGCGGCGCGGTGATCGGCGTGCGCTTACTCGCCGCCTTGCGCCGGCTCGGCACGCACGAGACGCATCTCATCGTGTCGTCGTCGGGCGCGGTGACGGCCGCCCAGGAACTCGGCCTCGCTCGCGGTGATCTCGAAGCCGCTGCCGATGTCGTGCACAACGTGCGTGATATCGGCGCGGCCGTGGCAAGCGGATCGTTTCTGACCGAAGGCATGGTGATCGCGCCATGCTCGATGAAAACGCTCGCGGGCGTCGCGAACGGCTTCGCGGACAACCTGCTGACGCGCGCCGCCGATGTGATGCTCAAGGAGCGCCGCCGCCTCGTGCTGGTCGCGCGCGAAACCCCGCTCAATCTCGCGCATCTGCGCAACATGACGCTCGCCACGCAAATGGGCGCGATCGTGATGCCGCCGGTGCCCGCGTTCTACGCGCATCCGCAGACTATCGACGACGTGGTCGACCACACTGTCGGGCGCATTCTCGATCTGTTCGAGATCGAGCACGACGAGATTGCGCGCCGCTGGAGCGGTCTAGCCGAGGAATTCGGCGGCCGCGCCGCACGTGAGGAGTAAGGTCATGAATCAGCGCGAAACCGCATTCGCCGACATGGACGCGCGCGTCGCCAGCAACGAGGTGCACGAAGCGAGCGCACCGCAGCGTCACATCGGACGCTCGATAGAGCGCCTCGAAGACCCGGCGATCCTGACGGGCCGTGGCCGCTATGGCGACGACATCGCTGTCAAGCCGGGCACGCTGCACGCCGCGATTCTGCGTTCGCCGCACGCGCACGCGAACATCCTGTCGATCGATACGCAAGCCGCGTCGAAACTCGCGGGCGTGCGGGCCGTGCTCACGCGCGACGATTTGCGTCCGTGGTCGCGACCGTTCGTCGTCGGCGTGAAATCGCCGATGGAACAGTGGGCGCTCGCGATGGACCGTGTGCGCTACGTCGGCGAGCCCGTCGCGGTCGTGATGGCCGAATCGCGTGCGCTCGCGGAAGACGCGCTCGATCTCATCAAGGTCGACTACGCGATGCTCGATCCCGTGACGTCGATCGAACAGGCCGCGAAGGACGACGCACCGGTGCTGCACGAACGCGTCGGCAGCAACGTCATCAGCGACCGGCATTTCCGCTACGGCGAGCCCGAAGCGGCCTTCGAGCGCGCGCCGCATCGCGTGAAGCTGGTCGCGCATTATCCGCGCAACACCTGCGCGCCGATCGAGTGCGGCGTGGTCATCGCCGAGTATCTTTCGGGCGAAGAAGGCTACGACGTCACGTCCAATTTCATGGGGCCGTTCTCGCTGCACGCCGTCATGGCGATGGCGTTGAACGTGCCTGCCAATCGGCTGCGTCATAAGGCCCCGCGCGATTCCGGCGGCAGCTTCGGCGTGAAGCAGGCGGTGTTTCCGTATGTCGTGCTGATGTGCCTCGCGTCGCGCAAGGCGGGCGCGCCGGTGAAGTGGGTCGAGGATCGGCTCGAACACCTGAGCGCGGCGACATCGGCGACGGCGCGTGTTTCAACCATAGAAGCGGCGGTCGAAGCCGATGGCCGGATCGTCGCGCTGTCTTACGATCAGTTGGAAGACGTGGGCGGCTACGTGCGCGCGCCCGAGCCCGCGACGTTCTACCGGATGCACGGCTGCCTGACGGGCGCATACGCGATCCCGAATCTGCTCGTGCGTAATCGCGTCGTGCTGACGAACAAGACGCCGACGGGGCTCGTGCGCGGCTTCGGCGGCCCGCAGGTGTACTTCGCGCTGGAGCGGCTGATCCAGCGTATCGCGATCGAACTGAAGCTCGATGTGCTCGACGTGTATCGCCGCAACTTCGTTCCCGCCGATGCGTTCCCGTATCGCGCAGCGGCGGGCGCCCTGCTCGATTCGGGCAACTACCAGGAAGCGCTGCGCCGTTCACTCGACGAAGGCGGATACCGGGAACTCGTTGCGCGCCGCGACGCCGCGCGCAACGAAGGGCGGCTGTATGGCATCGGCTTCGCGGCGATCGTCGAGCCTTCGGTATCGAACATGGGCTACATCACGACCGTGATGCCAGCCGACGCACGCAAAAAAGCCGGGCCGAAGAACGGCGCGATCGCGAGCGCGACCGTCAGCGTCGATCTGCTCGGCGGCGTGGTCGTCACGATCGCATCGACGCCCGCGGGCCAGGGCCACATGACCGTGTGCGCGCAAGTCGTCGCCGATGTGCTCGGGCTCGATCCGAAGGACATCGTCGTCAACGTCGAATTCGATACGCACAAGGACGCCTGGTCCGTCGCGGCAGGCAATTATTCGAGCCGCTTCGCGGGCGCGGTGGCGGGCACGGTGCATCTCGCCGCGACGCGCGTGCGCGACAAGCTCGCGCGCGTGCTCGCGAAGCAGTTCAACTGCGCGCCCGGCGACGTGCGCTTCGAACGCGCGCGCGTCTTTCCGCACGACGCCGAAGACCGCGCGCTGCCGTTCGCGCGTGCCGCGAGCAATGCGCCGCACTGGGCGCCCGCGCTCCTGCCCGAAGGCGAAGAGCCGGGACTGCGCGAAACCGTGTTCTGGTCGCCGCCGCACATGGATGCGCCCGACGAACAGGACCGCATCAATACCTCGGCGGCATACGGCTTCGCGTTCGACATGTGCGGGGTCGAAGTGGATCGCGTCACGGGACGCGTGCGCATCGACCGGTATGTGACCGTGCACGACGCCGGCACCCTCCTCAATCCCGCACTCGCCGATGGCCAGATTCGCGGCGCCTTCGCGCAAGGCCTCGGCGCGGCGCTGATGGAAGAGTTCCGCTACGGCGCGGATGGCAGCTTCCAGTCCGGCACGCTCGCCGACTATCTGATGCCGACCACCTGCGAAGTGCCCGATCCGCTGATCGTGCATCTGGAGACGCCTTCGCCTTTCACGCCGCTTGGCGCGAAGGGTCTCGGCGAAGGCAACAACATGAGCACGCCGCCGTGCATTGCGAATGCGGTGGCGGACGCGCTTGGCGTCGAAGACATTCGCCTGCCGCTCACGCCGCCCAGAGTGATGGCGATGATCGGCATGGACGATCCCGAACCGTCGCGGCCGGAATATCGCGAAGCGCCCGCCGCGAAGCCGGCGACGCCAGGCGGCGGTCGCGCACTGACGGCGCAGGGCGCGGTCGACCTGCCCGCGACACCCGAAGCCGTGTTCGCCGTGCTGCTCGATCCGAAGGCACTCGCTAAGGTCATTCCCGGCTGTCACGCGCTCGAAGAGACGGCGCCGAACCAGTATCGCGCTGACGTGACCGTCGGCGTCGGCATGATCAAGGCGCGTTTCGAGGCGCGTATCGGCTTGTCGGAGATCGATGCGCCGCACCGCCTGCGACTCGCCGGCGCGGGAATCTCGCCGCTCGGCAGCGCGCGCGGCAGCGGTCTCGTCGAACTGACGCCGCAAGGCAGCGGCACGCGGCTCACGTACGACTACGAAGCACAGGTGTCAGGCAAGGTTGCGGCGGTCGGCGGCAGGATGCTCGAGGGCGCGGCGAAGGTCGTGCTCAAGCAGTTGTTCGAATCGCTCGGACGGCAGGCGGCGGGCAAGCCCGTGCAAGCGCACGGATCGTGGATCGCAAGACTCCTTGCACGTTTCAGGAGACACGCATGAAGCCCGCACCATTCGACTACCTGCGCGCGATGACCGCGCAAGACGCGCTCGACGCGCTCGCGCAATACGGCGAGGACGCCCGCGTGCTGGCGGGCGGCCAATCGCTGATGGCCGTGCTCAATATGCGGCTCGCGCAGCCGAAGGTGCTCGTCGATATCTCGCGCACCGCCGAACTCGATGCCGTGCGCGTGGACAAGCAGGCGGGGCGTCTCGTGGTGAACGCCGCGGCGACGCAAGGCAGCGTCGAATGGCGCAGCACGCTCACCGACGAAGCGCCGCTGCTCGCGATGGCCTTCCCGCATATCTCGCACTTTCAGATTCGCAATCGCGGCACCGTATGCGGATCGATCGCGCATGCGGACCCGAGCGCGGAGTTGCCGCTCGTGCTTGCGGCGCTCGGCGGTGACGTGATGCTGCGCTCGCGAAAGAGGCGCCGCACGCTCGCGGCGCAGGACTTCTTTCAGGGAATGCTGATGACCGCGCGCGAGCCCGATGAACTCGTCGAAGCCGTGCGCTTCCCGCTGCGCAAGGAAGGCGAGCGCTACGCGTTCGCCGAATTTTCCGCGCGGCACGGCGACTTCGCGATCGTCGCGTGCGCGGCCGTGGTCACCGACGAGTCGATCCGCATTGCTGTCGGCGGCGTCGCGGACCGGCCGGTGACGGAGCAATGGCCGCGTCTGCGGGGCGACGACCTGCGCGGCGCAATGAACGATTTGAGCTGGAAACTGAACGCGCAGGACGATGCGCAGATCAGCGCGGCATATCGCCGGAATCTGGTCCGGCAGCTCGGATGGCGCGTGATCGAGGAGGCAAAGTGAGCAAGATGTCGGACACCATCATGCGGCACGGCGAAGTGCGGCGCATCGCGCTGACGCTGAACGGCCGCGAACGAAGCGGCTATTGCGAGCCGCGCGAACTGCTGTCGGACTTCATCCGGCACGAACTCGGCGCGACGGGCACGCACGTCGGCTGCGAACATGGCGTGTGCGGTGCATGTACGGTGCAGGTCGATGGCGTCGCGGCGCGCTCGTGCCTGATGCTCGCGGTGCAGGCCGATGGGCGGCGTATCGATACCGTCGAAGGCCTTGCGCCCGACCAGACGCTCGGCGACCTGCAGCAGGCGTTCCAGCGGCATCACGCGCTGCAGTGCGGCTTCTGCACGGCGGGCATTCTGATGTCGTGCGCGGATTATCTGCGGCGCGTGCCCGATCCTTCCGAAGAGCAAGTGCGCGAGATGCTCTCGGGTCATATCTGCCGCTGTACGGGCTACACGCCCATCGTGGCCGCGGTGCTCGACGTGGCGGCGCGCCGCCGGGCCGAGGCAAGCGCGAAGGAGGCCGAACATGCTTGATCTCGGACGTACGTTCCTGCAAAGCGTCGAGCGCAGTCCGAACGCGCTCGCGCTCGTCGACGGCGATGTGCAACTGACCTACGCGCAGTGGCATCGCATGATCCTGAATGTCGCCGATGGCCTGCGCGAACTGGGCCTGGAACACGGCGACCGGCTGCTCGTCGTGCTGCAAAACCGCTGGGAAATGGCGACGCTGCATTGGGCCGGACAGTTTGCCGGCATCGTGATCGTGCCGCTCAACTGGCGCGCGAAGCCGGAAGAAGTCGACTACTGCGTGACCGACGCGGGGGCGAAGGCGATCGTCTACGAACCCGTCAGCGCGGATTCCGTCGCGCAGAGCGCCGCCGCGCAGAAAGTGCCGCGCGTCGGAATCGACGACGCGTCCGGCCGCACCACCACCTTCGATGCGCTCATCGTCGAACGAGCGCGCAGTGGAGAGGTGACCGACACGACGCACGCCACCGCCGACGACATCTCGCTGATCCTTTATACGTCCGGCACGACGGGCAAAGGCAAGGGCGTGCCGCGCCGGCATCGGCATGAACGCGCGGGCGCGCTCGCGCACGTCGCGCAGAACCTGTACAGGCGCGGCGAACGCACGCTCGGCGTGATGCCGCTCTATCACACGATGGGCGTGCGCTCGCTGCTCGCGATGGCGCTCGTCGATGGCCTGTTCGTCTGCGTGCGGCGCTGGAACGCGAAGCTCGCGCTCGAATGCATCTCGAAGCACGCGCTCACCTGCCTCTATCTCGTGCCGACGCTCTATCACGATCTGCTCGCCGACAGCGCGTTCGCGAGCACGGACACGTCGTCGGTCAGAAAGCTCGGCTTCGCCGGCGCACCGATGAACGACGGCCTGCTCAAGCGCCTTTCGGCCGCGTTCGAGCCGGAGCTCTTCGTCAATCACTACGGCTCGTCCGAGGTCTACACGTTCAGCATCGACCAGGACGCGACAAAGAAGCCCGGCAGCGCGGGCCGCGCGGGCATCAATACGCGGCTGCGCGTCGTGAAGCTCGATGCCCTCTCGCCCGATGCGATCGCCGAAGCCGGCGAAGAAGGACAGATCATCGTGGACCTGCTCGGCGACGAAGCCTTCGAAGGCTACTGGAATCGCCCGGACGCGAATGCGAAGTGCCTGCGCGAGGGCTGGTACTTCACCGGGGACACGGGCTATCTCGACCGCGACGGCGATCTGTACGTGACGGGCCGCGTCGACGACATGATCATCAGCGGCGGAGAAAACATCTCACCGGTGGACATCGAATCGGTGCTGTCGCTGCATCCCGCCGTCGATGAAGTCGCGGTCGCGGGCGTCAAGGACGAGCGCTGGGGGCAACGTGTGGTCGCATTCATCAAGCGCCGCGAGTACGTCGATTCCGAGTCGCTCGATGCATGGTGCCGCCAGTCTGACCTCGTCAACTTCAAGCGCCCGCGCGATTACGTGTTCGTCGACGACATTCCCAAGTCGCCGGTCGGCAAGATTCTGCGCCGCAAGCTGCAAGCGGGCGAGTACACGCCCGATTCACTCGCCCTGCCCGCGCAACCTACAGCAACCACCAAGGAGTAACCCACAATGAGTGATCTCAACCATCGCGGCCAGACGCTGCTGCAAGACCTCGACGGCTTCTCGGTCGAAATCGACGCGCAGCGCGAGCGCGCCGACATCATCCTGCATCGGCCGCCGTTCAACGTCATTTCGATGCACGCTCGCGATCAGTTGCGCGCCGTGTTCGAAGCCCTCGACGAGGACGACCGCGTGCGCGTGATCGTCGTGCGCGCGAAGGGCGAGCATTTTTCGAGCGGCGGCGACATCAAGGGCTTTCTCGAAGCATCGCCGGAACACGTGTCGAAGCTCGCGTGGAATATCGCGGCGCCCGCGCGCTGCTCGAAGCCGGTGATTGCGGCGAATCGCGGCTTCTGCTTCGGCGTGGGCTTCGAGCTGTCGCTGGCCTGCGATTTCCGGATCGTCACCGATACGACCTTCTATGCGCTGCCGGAGCAGAAGCTCGGCCAGATTCCCGGCTCGGGCGGCTCGGCGCGTTTGCAGTCGATGGTCGGCATCGGTCGAACAAAGGACATCGTGATGCGCTCGCGCCGCATTCCTGGCGAGCAGGCGTACGAGTGGGGCATCGCGGTCGAATTCGTCGCGGACGCCGAACTCGAAGCGGCGACGGACGCGCTCGTCGACGAACTGCGCGCATTCTCGCCGCTCGCGCAACGCACCGCGAAGAAGCTCTTGAACGATTCGGAAGACGCGCCCTTGTCGATCGCGATCGAACTCGAAGGCCATTGCTATAGCCGTCTGCGCTCGTCGGACGATTTCCGCGAAGGCGTCGAAGCGTTTCATGGCAAGCGCAAGCCGGTGTTTCGCGGCAGCTGATACCTGACACGCCGCGCGGCGGACGAGACAAGAGACAAGAGGAGACAACGCGATGAATCGCTTCGACTACGTGATCGTAGGCGGCGGCTCGGCCGGATGCGTGCTCGCGCATCGACTGTCGGCGGCGCCGTCGGTGCGCGTCGCGCTGATCGAGGCGGGCGCCGACACACCGCCGGGCGCGGTGCCCGCGGCGATTCTCGACAGCTATCCGATGCCCGTCTTCTGCGGCGACGCGTACATCTGGCCCGATCTGAAAGCGAAAGCCACGCAGCACGCCGCGCCGCGCGTCTATGAGCAGGGCCGCGTGATGGGCGGCGGCTCGAGCATCAACGTGCAGTCGGCCAATCGCGGCCTGCCGCGCGACTACGACGAATGGGCCGCGAGCGGCGCCGAAGGCTGGTCGTGGCGCGATGTGCTGCCGTACTTTCGCAAGCTCGAACGCGACGTGAACTTTCCCGGCGGCGAATTGCACGGCAGCGACGGACCGGTGCCGATCCGCCGGATCATGCCCAAGGACTGGCCGGCGTTCTGCCATGCATTCGCGCAGGGTTTGCGCGCGAACGGCTTCGCGGAACTTCAGGACCAGAATGGCGAATTCGGCGACGGCTTCTTTCCGGGCGCATTCTCGAACCTCGACGACAAGCGCGTGTCGACGGCTATCGCCTATCTCGACGAAGCCACGCGCAAGCGCCCGAATCTCAGCATCTATTCGAATCTGTGCGTCGAACGCATCGTGATGGAAGGCGCGACAGCGCACGGTGTCGTCGCGATTGCGGCGAACGGCGAGCGCGTGCGTTTCGATGCGGGCGAAGTGGTGCTGAGCGCGGGCGCGTTGCAGTCGCCCGCGATGCTGATGCGCGCCGGTATCGGCGATGCGCGCCAACTCGTGGCGATGGGTATTCCGTGTGTGTCCGACGTGCCGGGCGTCGGACGCAATCTGCAGGATCATCCGTCGCTCACCTTCTGTCATTTTCTCGAGCCGCGTTTTCGCATGCCGCTCGCGCGCCGCCGCGCGAGCATGATGGCCGCGCGCATGAGTTCGGGCGTCGCGGGCTGCGACGAGTCGGACCTGTATCTGTCGAGCGCGACGCGCGCCGCGTGGCATGCGCTCGGCAACCGGCTCGGCCTCTTCTTCCTCTGGTGCAACCGGCCGTATTCGCGAGGCCGCGTGCAACTGGCATCGCCCGATGCGGCCGTTGCGCCGCGCGTCGATCTGAATCTGCTCGACGACGAACGCGATTTGCAGCGGCTCGCCGCCGGCGTGCGGATGCTGGCGCGCGTCGTCGACGCATCCGGTCTTGGCCGCGATTCACGTGACTTCTTCCCGGCCGCGTTCTCACCACGCGTGAAGGCGCTGAGCAAGTTCGGCGAAGGCAATGCGCTTCTGACTTCGATCCTCGGCGTGCTGCTCGATACGCCCGCGCCCGTGAGGCGTTTGCTGATAGAACGCTTCTTCACGCGCGGCCTGAAGATGGCCGCGCTCATCAGCGACGAGCGCGCGCTCGCCGATTTCATCCGTGCGAACGTGTTCGGCGTGTGGCACGCGAGCGGCACGTGCCGCATGGGCGGCGCGCAGGACCTCGACGCGGTCACCGATACCGAAGGCCGCGTGCGAGGCACGCGCGGGCTGCGCGTCGTGGATGCATCGCTGATGCCGCGACTGCCATCGGCGAATACGAACATACCGACCATCATGATCGCCGAGAAGATCGCCGATGCGATGGTCACCCAGCGACGGGCGAGCGTGGCATCGCCGTTCGCCTCCGCGCACTGACGATTTTTCAACCTCGACAAGAGCGCGCATCCAACAAAGCGCGCCTGTGACACAAAGGAGATACAAATGTCTGTAGCAGCGCAAGACGGGGCCACCGTGCTTTCGGTCAATCAGCGCCAGGTGATGGGCGCTGTGATGGCTTCATGCTTCGGCTGGGCCCTCGACCTGTTCGACCTGTTCGTATTGCTGTATGTGGCGCCCGTTGTCGGGCGTCTGTTCTTTCCGTCCGAACATGCGATGCTCTCGCTCGCGGCGGTGTACGCGTCCTTCGCGGTGACGCTGCTGATGCGCCCGCTCGGTTCCGCGCTGTTCGGCTCCTATGCCGACCGTCATGGCCGCAAGGGTGCGATGATCGTCGCGGTCGTCGGCGTCGGGCTTTCGACGGCGGCCTTCGGCGCGCTGCCGACGGTCGCCCAGGTCGGGCTCGTGGCTCCGGTCCTGTTTCTGCTGCTGCGTCTCGTGCAGGGCGTGTTCGTCGGCGGCGTGGTGGCGTCGACGCATACGATCGGCACCGAATCCGTCGCGCCGAAGTATCGCGGCGCGGTGTCCGGTCTCATCGGTGGGGGCGGGGCCGGACTCGGCGCGTTGCTCGCATCGCTCACCTATCTGGCGATGTCCGCGATCTTTCCCGGCGATGCGTTCGACGCCTGGGGCTGGCGTTGCATGTTTTTCACAGGCATCCTGAGTTCGGTGCTCGGTCTCTTCGTGTTCAACGGTCTGGAAGAATCGCCGCTCTGGAAGAAGCTCGCCGCGGAAAAAGCTGCGAAAGCCGCTGAACAGAAGAAGGTCGTCAACGCCGACAAGGCACGCTCGCCGATCCGCACGCTGTTCTCGCGGGAATATCGCGGCGTGCTGTTCGTCAATCTGCTGCTGACTATCGGCGGCGGCAGCGGCTACTACCTCACATCGGGCTATCTGCCGACCTTCCTGAAAGTCGTGAGTCATGCGCCGAACGGCGCCGCCGCCGCGATCCTGATGATCTGCAGCGTGGCCGTGGTGATCGCTTCGGTCGCGGCAGGGCACGTCAGTACGTTCATCGGACGCAAGGGCGCGTTTATCTGGATCGGCATCATCCGGCTCATCGCGATGCCAGCGCTGTTCCTGCTGCTGCCGACGGCGCAAAGCATCACGATGGTCGGCGTCTACGCAGTGCTGCTTTCCGCGCTCGGCAGCGCCGGCTATGCGCCCGTGCTGATCTTCCTGAACGAACGCTTCCCGACCGCGATCCGCGCGACCGGCACGGGTCTGTCGTGGAACATCGGCTTCGCGATCGGAGGAATGATGCCGACCTTCGTTTCCCTGGTCGCGAAGGACGCGGGCCAGTTGCCGTCGACGCTCGCGATCTTCGTCGGTGCGATCAGCGTGATCTTTCTCGTGGGCGCGTTCGTGGTGCCCGAGACGCTCGGCAAGCTCGAAGGCGGTTCCGCGCGCAGTCGATCCTGAGTCATTGGACGTAACGGCGGACGCCAACGGGCGCACGCCTTTCACTATAGCGGGAGACATCGATGAAATACGAAGAAGACGTTCGTGCGCGTTCCTACAAGTTCCGTGACGAGTATGTCAATGCCACGCCATGGTGGTATCGCGGCGAAATGCACCTCGGCTTCACATTGCTCTTCACCGGCGGCGTGATCGTGTATTGCCTGATGCAGCTTCATGCACCGACGCTTGCCGAATGGCTGGCGGTCATTCCGCTCTTTCTGTTCGGCAACTGGGCGGAATGGGCGGCGCACCGCTACGTGCTGCATCGTCCGACGAAGTATTTCAGCATGATCTACAAGCGCCACTGCGCGGTCCATCACCGGTTCTTCACGCATGTGACGCTTGAATACAAGGGCCACCGTCACTGGCGCGCGCTGCTGTTTCCGCCTTTTGCGCCGGTTGCGTTCGTGCTGGCGGCCGTGCCGTTCGCGCTCGTGATTGGGTCCGTATTCTCCCGCAACGCAGGCTACATCGCGCTGCTCACGATGGCGGCGTACTTTCTGATGTACGAGGGCCTGCATACGCTTTCACACGTCACCGACAGCCCGTTGCTCGACCGCGTTCCGCTCGTCGACACAGTGCGGCGCCTGCATGCCACACACCACGACCCCGAAGTGATGGCGACACAGAACTTCAACCTCACGTTCCCGATCTGCGACACGCTGTTCGGCACGCGCAGCGACGTTCCGAGCCGTGCGCGCGAACCGTTGGAACGCGGCCGCTAAGGCGCCTGTTTCCCCAAAACACCCGTCGTCACGCGCTTTATCTCTTCAGTGATAATCGTGATGAGCGCTTGGGCGGCCGGTCCGATCGGCCGCTTCGGGTGGGTGACCTGAATGATGTGGCGCACGATCTGCGGCGACGCTATCGTGCGTGCGCGCAAGCGCCCTTCCTCCACTTTCGCCTGCACGACGACGCGCGGCAGGATGGTCGCGACACCGCTCTGCTCGACGAACTGCACGATGGTGCTGAGCAGATCGATCTCGAACTTCGGCTTGATGACGACGTCAGCCGCCATCAGCGCGGCATCGAGCGCGCCGCGCAGGCCGTTGCGGCGCGTGGGCAACACGAATTCGATGTCCGACTGCTGCGTGAGATCGATCTCGTCGGGCAGCTTTGGGCCGTGCTCCACGCTCGTCACCAGCACCATTTCCTCGACCAGCAACGGCTCTACGTGGAGCGTCAGCCGTCCGCGCGGCTTGTTGATGATGGCGGCATCGAGCCGGCCCGATTCGACAGCGTCGATCAGCTGCGCGCTGAAGCCATCGGCGACGGAGACTTCGACTTGCGGGAAAAGCGCATCGAATCGGGCGAGCGATTCAGGCAATACGCTCTGCGCCTCCGACGACACCATTCCCAGCGACACGCGGCCCGTCACGATGACATCGCGACGGCTCAGGTGTTCGCGTGCGTGATCGATGTCGCGCATGATCGGCGTGTAAAGGCGGTACATCAACCGTGCGGCTTCGGTCGGCGCCATGCCGTGCGGCCCCCGCTCGAAGAGCTTCTGCCGAATCTCCGTTTCGAGCTTGGCGATCTGCATGCTGAGCGCCGGTTGCGCGATGTTGAGCCGCCTGGCGGCGCGCGTGACGGTGCCTTCTTCGAAAAGCGCGATGAAGTACTGGATCTGCTTCAGTTCCATGGGACAGGCGTATACGTGACGGGCCGACGAAGATAGTACCGCGCACTGTCTTTCATGAGGTGGGCGTCGTATGACTAACCCACGGTATCGAGTCGCTGTTCGCAGCCGAGCGTCCCTATGCGTGCGACGATCGCGCAACTGATGGGCACCGATCTCTCCGGCACGCGCATCGTCCCGATCCGGTCGATATGTTCCCAGTACTTGCATGCGCGAGCGCGAAGGTCTGAGCAATCGTTAAGCTTATCGCCGTCTTCGAGCGGCTTTTCTTTTCTCGCAATGAGTCACCATTATGAAAAACGCACTTATCTGTCCGCCACGATCGAGCTGCTTGCTCATTCCTTTCGCTCGCGCTGTACCGAGGCTGGCACCTGCCGTCGGCTGACATGTTAGATACTTGAACGAAAGACGCGCAGTTCAGGGTTGTTGAGGACAACTCGCGAATCGGGCGAGTCCTCAAGGTTCCGGCCGCGTTGGACCGAGCGCTGTACTTGCGGGAGCCTGTCGCGGCCGACCGGCAAGCCAATCGCCGAAAGAGAGTATCGAGCGTGCGAGAAGCCGCTTTCGGGGTAGCGCTCGAAAATCCGGTTAATCTCCGCGACAAGCGGACGGACACGCTCTGGCAACGGCGCGTCAGGCCCCAACGTCAAGGCGGTCTGTCCAAACCTGACAGGTCCGGCCTTGATCATGGCACGCAGCGCGGAATTCGCACTGCCGCGCCCAAACAGTTCAGTGCCATATGCACGGATCATGGCCCGCACAATTGCTTCGGCTGCCGGTGTAAGCGGCGGCATGACCTCAATCAGGCGCAGTTGCGATGAACGGACGTCCGGCGCGGTGAAGCGTCCGATATCGTCGATATCGGATTCCAGACGCGGCGCCGGCAGGTCCGCGCTAAAGAGCAGGATCCGGATGCGTTCATAGAGCGCGTCTTCGGCGGGATCGATGACAGCGGTGTCCGTCATTCTCTTTTCCTCCCGGTGAGTTGAGCCCAAACGGCTCGGGATATCGAGCCAGAAGCGGATCGACAGGTGTCCAACTCGCGTCCGGCCAGAGGTTGCTGACCGGCGCGCTAGGTCCGTCGAACATACCGGTCCGAAACAACCGAGCGTTGCTGGATCCATGCGATAGCAAGCTCGAGTGCTTCGTCGCGAGCCTCCTGGGCGTTGGCAAAGTCCACATCGACGCCGAGCGTGCGTGTATCGCCGGCCCGGTCGGTGACGATGGCCGCCGCCGCGTAGCGACCCGTCTCCGTGGGGGTTACCATCGGCCGGATCTCGTAGCCGTGATACTCCATCACTTTGTCCGTTTGCATATGACACCTCCGCAAAGCGTCGCTGCGCACCGGAGACGCGCGAGGCGACGCGGTTTTTCAACCTGTCCTGCAGCCCGCGGCTTGCCGCGCAACGTTTTAATGACCGCGGGGCCTGTCGTTGCGATCGCGCAGCCATTCAGCCTGCGTGTCCCGGCACTACGATGTCGGGCGTGCGGCTACCTGGCACGAGGGGCGTCTCCGATCTTTCCCGACCGCCATTGCCGGCGGCTTGCCGGCTTACACGCGGTGTGCCGCCCGGGTGAAGCGCGTCGAGAAACGTTCTGCCCTTCCCTGACAGGTACGCGCGGCGTGCGCCCGAGGCGCAATGTTCCAGCATGACCAGCTGGCGCTCGAGCAGCGCGTCGAGCTCGGCGCGATTCATGTCGAGCTGGTCCGGCGCCTGGCGAACCAGTATCAGGGTCGCAAATTCGTGTGGACTGAGCATTTCCGTCTCCCGTAAAACGTGGCCCCTTTAGCAGGCGCACGATGCATAAAAACGACACGTGCTTACTTCAGGCCGTACAAGGGCCGCGCCGCCATGCAGCGTGGCGCTGTTACGCGAGGAAGCGCGCCGGCGAACCGGCGTCGTCTGGACAGCCCGCGTTGGGTGGCGGGTCTCGTGTAATGCGTCGTTTCATGTTCGGTCTCCGGTTCGGGGGCTTGCGTTCGCCACTGATCGACAGCCCCCTTGTCAATTGGGACCTCGATCGCTGCCAGGCGAAGCCCCGGCGCGGACGCGACGATCTCGGCGCAGTCGTCGCTGCTGCGACGGTTGACGGAAGGAAAGGATGCGCATCGCGCGCAGGCTCGCGGGAAAGCCGCAAAGACGCCGGCCATCTGCCGGTGCAGGCGGTCGAATTCGCCCGGCCGGTCGATGCTGAAGAAAAGATCCCTCATGGCTGGCTCACTGAAACCGGGGCCTCTCACGAAGAACGAACCGGACCACGCGCTCCAGTTCGCCCGTCCGTGGAAAAACACCGCCGACAAACAAATCGAAACACGCAGCGCTTATCGCGACTGCCTGAGCGATGATTAAAATAGCGCAACGAACGGAAATTTCAAGAGGCCCTGCAACATGTCACCCAGGAGGCTGCATGGTCCTTTTCGATATGCTTCAGGAACAGATGCACAGCGTGCGCCTGCCACTCTTTGCCGTCACGGTCACGGCGGCTGCGCAGGTGAATACGCCGCTCATCGCGATACTCCACTGGCACGGTTTCCGGCGAGCGACACCGCTTGTCCTGCCCGGCGTTGATATCGCTCCACGGCCCGTGCCGGCCTCGGCGATCCAGCTTGATGCGCCGTGGCACAGTTTCGAGACCGTGGACACCGTGCTGCTGGATGCGGCATGGCAATCCGGTGCGTAGGATGTCGAGCGCGTCGAGCGGCGCGGCTGCAATGTGATCGGCGCCAGCGCCGCGGATCCAGTGACACGGCACCGTTAAGGGGGGCGCCGTCCGGCAGGACACGGACGGGGGTCTCATCAGGTCACACCACTGCGCTGGTCGCCCTCGTTAGATGCGAAAAGTTCTGAGGATTTTCCGCCGAAGGCGCTGGCCGACGTGGGGGCTGACATGAGGCGTCGCGGCGTCACGCATCTGAGTGTCACATGTATCTTGAAATTTTTAGTCAGTGAAGCTAAGTTATATCCAGCTCAGGCAGTGTGCCCCATGATCCACGGGTCGCACACTGCGTGTTTCGATTTGTTTGCCCCGCAGCATGGCAGGCGAACTGGAGCGCGCAAGCCCGTTCTCTTCCTTGCTGCCTCTGAGGAGAAGACGATGAGCAACCTCCATCCACGCTCGGACTCCCCTCTGATCGAGCGCCTCCACCGCACGACGGCCTCCCTTGCCGACGTTCTGCGACCGCTCCCTGAGCGCGCCGTCGCATGCTCCATGCACAGGTCAATGCGATGCGACCCACGATCCGACAGTTGAGATCACGCATGCGCAGACGCTAGCCGGGCGGTTGTGCTGTCGATTCTCTTCGCCGTCATTCTCGCGGTGATCATCGCACCTTTCAGCCTGGATTCGAGCGTCGGGCTGGCGTCGCTGGTGGGTGTGGTATTCGGCGTGCTCCTGTACGTGATCAATTTCCACGGCATGACATACCTGTTCACGTGGTTTGCCGATGTGCGAGGCTGGGTGAGTTTTCTCAATCACATCCTGTTCGGGCTGGTGGCGACTGACACGTATCTGGCTCTGGAAGGCCGGGAGTCGGACGTCAATGGAAGGACGGGCGCCGGTTGAGCAGGACCAACATTCAGGTGGGCGCCCGGTGAGGATCCGGACGCATCGAGTGAGGCGGGGGTTCTCGTGTGCGTGTCTTACATAAGCAGGATCACTAATGACATTTGGGCAAGGCTGCCACGGATGACGAGGCATCAAGGGTGCCGGGATGCGCTGAAATCCCTGCTCGCCGGGGATGCCGGCTCTGCGTGCTGCGTAGGGTCGCGGACGGCCGGGCGATACCATTGAGGCGGTGGGCCATGGACAGGTTTGAGATGAAAACGGCGATCAGTTACCGTAATTTCGCGAAACTTTCCCGCCGCGGGCTGGAAGACCTGATCAGCCGGCTCACGGATCGGCGTCTGACGCCCCATCTGTCGCACTTCCCGTCCGGGCTGGTACGGCTGCAGGCGACGCTGGAAAGGAGTCTGCATCGCAGTCTCTACCGCGTCCGGCTCAGGCTGGTGCTATCGGGCGCAACGCTTGCGTGCGGCCACGATGCGCCGGAGCCAGAGACGGCGATCGAGCATGCCATCACTGAACTGGAGCGGCAACTGGAACGCCACGTCGCACACCTGCGTCACGAGGACGCCTGGCGTCGCAAGGAGCGGCGCGCCGGGTTGCGGCAACTCAGGACGGCGGTGGCCGAACAGACGGACGCCGCGTCCACGCTGTTCGGCGAGACCGTTCGTCCGCTGCTCGCGTCGCTCCAGCGCTTCGTGCAGCGGGAACTCGCCTATCTTCAGACGCGGGGTGATCTCGCTTCGGACGACCCATCGGTCGACGATATTGTCGACGAGGCGCTCGCGCGCGCCTGCGAGCGGTTTGCTGAGCGCCCGCGTCGGCTCGAACCCCTGCAGTGGCTCTACCAGATCGCCCTGGAACTGCTTGAAGCAGAAGTCGCACATCGCCAGATGGAGGAAGGCCGATGCATCTCGCTTGAGGGCCGGCTGCCCGTCCAGCTGCACGAACCGCGTGAAGACGATGACGAGCTGCTGTTCGAGTACTGGCAGCCCGATGAAGTGCTGCGCCTTGAGGACGTGGTGCCAGCGACGGACGGCACGCCTGAGGACGCCGTCATCTCGAGGGAGCTGCGCGAGCTGGTCGCCGCGCTTCTCGCCGAGCTGCCAGAGCCATGGCGTCGCGCCGTGACGCTCTGCCGTCTTGAAGCGCAGCCGGAAGCCGCCGCGGCACAGGTTCTGGGGATCACGGAGGAGGAACTCCGGCACCGGCTTGCCCATGCCGACGCTTTTCTCACGGCGAGGCTCGGTGATCTGCGGCTGACACCGCAGCCGTCGGTCGAGCCTGCCGGTTACATCGCGCGGGGCACGCTGCCGCCTGCATCCGGGCTTTCCAGGGATTTTGACGAGGCAACGCGGCGCGATACCCCACAGGGGGGCACGGCCCGTTCATGATTGAGTGCGGACGCTGCAACGTCCGAACCAATGACGGAGGGCAACGATGAAAACAGCCACGAGACCAACGCGAGACCTATGTGGACCGATCATGCGAACAGGATCATGAAACTCATGCCCTTGCATGACCGGGTCGTGCTCAGGCGCGTGCCGCAGGAGCGTACGACCGCAGCCGGTAGCGTCATCCCCGATACTGCGGGCGAAAAGCCGGACGAGGGAGAAGTCATCGCGATAGGCCCCGGCAGGCGGCTTGAGGACGGTCGCCTTTGTGCGCCCGACGTCAACGTCGGCGACCGCGTACTGTTCGGCCCGGCCCCATAGGCCCGTGCCCGGTGCAACGGTGCTTCGTTTGACAGGTCAGGAGGTAGCGCGAAATGTCTGCCAAAGATGTCAGGTTTCACGAACTCGCCCGCCAGCATATTCTCACGGGCGTCAACATCCTTGCCGATGCGGTCAAGGTCACGCTCGGCCCCAGGGGGCGAAATGTCGTCCTCGAGCGCGCGTACGGCGCACCGACCGTCACCAAGGACGGCGTGTCGGTCGCGAAGGAGATCGAGCTGAGCGACAGGTTCGAGAACATGGGGGCGCAGATGGTCAGGCAGGTCGCCGCCAAAACCTCGGATGTCGCCGGTGATGGTACAACCACCGCCACCGTGCTCGCCCAGGCCATCGTCCGGGAAGGCATGAAGTACGTTGCCTCGGGCCTGAACCCGATGGACCTCAAGCGTGGCATCGATCAGGCGACCGCGGCGATTGTCGAGGAGCTCAGCAAGCTTTCCCGGGCTGTCACGACCGGCCGCGAGATCACCCAGGTGGGCACCATCTCGGCCAATGCGGATGAGGAGATCGGCAGGCTCATCGCGCAAGCGATGGACAAGGTCGGCAAGGACGGCGCCGTCATCATCGAAGAGGGCAAATCGCTGCAAAGCGAACTCGAGGTCGTAGAGGGCATGCAGTTCGACCGCGGGTGGCTGTCCGCCTATTTCATCACCGATCTCGAAAAGCAGTCCGCTGTGCTTGAAGAACCGTACATCCTCCTGCACGACAGGAAGATCTCGTCGATCCGCGACCTGCTTCCCGTGCTGGAAGCGGTGGCCAAGGCAGGCAAGCCGCTTCTCATCATTGCCGAGGACGTCGAGGGCGAAGCCCTGACCACGCTGGTGGTGAATTCCGTGCGCGGCATCCTGAAAACCGTGGCCGTGAAGGCGCCTGGTTTCGGCGACCGGCGCAAGGCGATGCTGGAGGACATCGCGACGCTGACGGGCGGGATCGTCATCGCGGAAGAAACGGGCGGCAAGCTCGAAAACGTCAGGCTGGAGGACCTCGGACGGGCGAAGCGGGTGGAGATCGAAAAGGAGGCGACGACGATCATCGATGGCGCCGGCGACCCGAAGACGATTGATGGGCGCGTCCAGGCGCTCCGTCGTCAGATCGACGAGACGACGAGCGACTATGACAGGGAGAAGTTGCAGGAGCGCATTGCGAAGCTGTCCGGGGGCGTTGCCGTCATCAAGGTAGGCGCCGCTACCGAGATGGAGATGAAGGAGCGCAAGGCACGGGTCGAGGATGCGCTGCACGCAACGCGCGCGGCGGTCGAAGAAGGCATCGTGCCGGGCGGCGGCGTTGCATTGCTGCGTGCCCGGGCCAGCCTCGGCGACGTACGCGGCGCCAATGCCGATCAGGACGCGGGCATCCGCATCGTGCTGCGCGCACTTGAAGAGCCGCTGCGCCAGATCGCCACCAACGCGGGCGAGGAGTCCTCGGTTGTGCTGAACAGTGTGGTCGGGGAGACGGGCAATTTCGGCTGGAACGCGGCTTCAGACACCTACGGCGATCTGGTGGAGATGGGGGTGGTCGACCCGACCAAGGTGGTGCGCACGGCGCTGCAAAATGCCGCGTCGGTGGCCGGGCTTATCCTCACCACCGATGCCGTGGTTGCTGAACTGCCGAAAGACGAGGCAAAGGCGGTTGTGCCTCCGGTAGTCGATTATTGATACGGCGGTCCGCACGGCGGCAGAGGGCGTCCGCCTGAGCGGGCGACGCAGTGCAAAGACTGAACATCGGCGAGGACATCATGGGCAAGATCATCGGTATCGACCTTGGCACCACCAACTCATGCGTGGCCCTTATGGAAGGCAAGCAGGTCAAAGTGATTGAAAACTCGGAAGGCGCCCGTACGACGCCGTCGGTGGTCGCGTATCTCGATGACAACCAGATACTCGTCGGGGCGCCCGCCAGACGCCAGGCCATCACCAATCCCGGGAATACGCTGTTCGCAGTGAAGCGCCTGATCGGTCGCCGCTTCGAGGAAAAGGAAGTCCAGAAGGACATCGGCCTGATGCCCTACAGGATCATCAGGGCCGATAACGGCGACGCGTGGGTCGAAGCGCACGACGAAAAACTCGCGCCACCGCAGGTGTCCGCAGAGGTGTTGCGCAAAATGAAGAAGACGGCCGAAGACTACCTCGGCGAGCCAGTCACGGAAGCCGTGATTACTGTGCCAGCGTACTTCAACGACAGCCAGCGCCAGGCGACCAAGGACGCGGGCCGTATCGCGGGGCTCGAAGTCAGGAGAATCATTAACGAGCCGACCGCAGCTGCCCTCGCGTTCGGTCTGGACAGGCAGGAAAACCGTGACCGCAAGATCGCCGTATTCGACCTCGGTGGTGGCACCTTTGACATATCCCTGATCGAGATTGCCGACGTGCGCGGTGAAAAACAGTTCGAGGTACTGTCGACGAACGGGGACACGTTCCTCGGCGGTGAAGATTTCGACCAGCGCATCATCGACCATCTCGTCGGCGAGTTCAGGAAGGAGCAAGGCATTGATCTGTCGAAGGACGTGCTCGCACTGCAGCGCCTGAAAGAAGCGGCCGAAAAGGCGAAGATCGAACTGTCTTCGAGCCAGCAGACCGAGATCAACCTGCCCTACATCACGGCAGATGCCTCCGGGCCGAAGCATCTGAGCGTGAAGCTCACGCGCGCCAGACTCGAGGCACTCGTCGAGGATCTGATCGAGCGCACGATGGAGCCGTGCCGAATTGCGCTCAAGGACGCCGGGTTGTCCACGGACAAGATCGACGACGTCATCCTCGTTGGCGGCATGACGCGGATGCCAAGGGTGCAGGAGGCGGTCAAGGCGTTTTTCGGGCGCGAACCCCGCAAGGATGTCAATCCCGACGAGGCGGTCGCCGTGGGCGCGGCGATCCAGGGGGCAGTGCTGTCCGGTGAACGAAAAGACGTGCTGCTGCTTGACGTCACGCCGCTCTCGCTTGGCATCGAGACGCTCGGCGGGGTCATGACCAGGATGATCGAAAGGAACACCACCATACCGACCCGGTTCTCGGAGGTTTTTTCGACCGCGGACGACAACCAGTCGGCAGTCGGCATCAAGGTCTATCAAGGCGAACGCGAGATGGCGAGCGGGAACAAGCTGCTCGGTGAGTTCAAACTGGAGGGCATCCCTCCTGCGCCGCGTGGGATGCCGCAGATCGAGGTGATGTTCGACATCGATGCGAATGGAATCTTGCACGTGTCGGCCAGAGACAAGGCGACGGGCAAGGAAAACCGGATCACCATCAAGGCCAGTTCGGGCCTGTCCGAAGGCGAAGTTGAAAAGATGGTGAAAGACGCCGAAGCGCACGCCGCGGAGGACCAGCGGCTGAGTGAACTGGCCGAGGCGCGCAATCAGGGCGACGCCCTGATACACCGCACGCGCAAGGCCCTCGGCGAATACCACGAGAAGCTGAGTCCGGACGAGAAGGCGAAGATTGAAGCCGCGATCAGGGAACTGGAGGCCGCGCTCAAGGGTTCCGACCGGGACGAAATCGACGTCAGGACCCGCGCACTCGCTACCGCCTCGCAGCAACTCGGAGAAAAAGTCTACGCAGACGTGCAGTCACAGGGGAGCAGTCCCGGGCCTGCGACCAGCCGGCAAGAGGCAGGCCGCCCGGGGCAAGACGTGGACGATGACGTGATCGATGCGGAGTTCAGGGAAGTGAACACCAAACGGTGACGCGCAGGTGGGCAGCACTGGACGGTAAGAGGCCTTCGCCATGAAGAGACGATTGTGTGGATTACTCGCGGCAGCGGCGATTGCCGGGTTGTGGCCAGAGACCACGATGCCAGCCAGCCCGCCGCTGCCGACGTTGCCTCTGCAGCGCGATATCTGGATCACCGGGACAATCGGACGTGGCAGCGGGACGTATGCGCCGGGCGACTATACGACGATCACGCTGGATCGCCCCTCGACCTCCCCCTGCACTGACAAGGTGGTGACCGACATCCTCCTTGGCGAAGGCGGTGCGATGCCCCCCACACTCCTGCTGCCGTATCTTAACCAGCGAGTCGCCGTCAGGGGCCGCGTGATCTGTCCAGAATCCGGCATTCAGTTTGAGCCGCAGCCGGACTTCGTGTTTCCCATCTGGTGAGGCCCGTGTCCAGTCGCGTGCCACGCGCGCATCGGGCGTCGTGTGTTGCGACCATGGTGAGTTGAAGTTGCCACAGCGGCACCTGACCGTGGCATTGCTTACGCTCACGGCAACAAGACAGCGCCGCAGTGCCCTGAACTACCTGTCATTTTTCCCGGCGGCGGAAAGGCGAGCCGGTCATTCACCACTGTTCCCAGGGGACGTTCCGTGCGCCGAAGGCCACCTGCTCGCTCGACGCCACCAACGACTACGAAGCGGTGCAGACCTGGCTTGCCCTGCACGAATCATCCGCCACGCAACGCACCTACCGAAAAGAGGCCGAGCGCCTGATCCTTTGGGCGATCGTCGAGCGCGGCCGCGCACTGTCCTCACTCACGACCGAAGATGCGATCGCGTATCGCGCGTTCCTGCGTCACCCGTCGCCGCGCGCCCGCTGGGTGGGCCCGGTGCGGCCGCGCACCTCGCCGGACTGGCGGCCCTTCAACGGCAGCCTGTCGGCCCGTTCGGTCGCCCATGCACTGTCGATTCTGGGCGCCCTCTTCCGCTGGCTGATCGAGCAGCGCTATGTGCTCGCCAATCCGTTCGCTGGCGTGAAGGTGCGGGAGGCCTTCGCTCCAACACGCAACCCGAAATGAGAATTCGCCCAGACGGTCACCCTCGCTATCCAGCGTGCTCAAACCGCACTGCGACACGTATTTATCCGTCTCAACGGCTCACTTTGGCAACCGTTCGCCCCTTCCGTCCGAAAAGCACCGCCGCGCATATCCATAGCAGCAATGCTTCCTTGTCCCACGCAAGGGCGTCGACAAGAATGAGCACTCCACGACCACGCTGCGCTGCGCATCGTCCCTATCAATGGCTAATCGAATCCCGCGAAACTTTCTGCGAACCCTCTCCCTGCTGAAGTCCGTGTTGCTCGCCGCGGCACTGGTCTTCACGGTAGCCCAGGCCCACGCGGACAAACCTGCCGTGATCCGCATCGGCGTCGCGCACCAAGGCGGCGGCGATCCGCCGACCTTCGGCGGCTCACCCGCCGCCACCGTGCAACAGCTCCAGTTGCTCGAAAAGGAATTCGCTGCCGACGGCATCAAGGTCGAATGGCTTTTCTTCAAGGGCGCGGGCCCCGCCGTCAACGAAGCGATTGCCGACAAGTCGCTCGACTTCGCGTTTCAGGGTGATCTGCCGTCCGTGCTCGGCCGCGCGAACGGATTGAAGACGCGCATCCTGCTCGAATCGGGTGTACGTGTCGGCGTGAAGTTCGCCGTGCCGCCTGACTCGCCCGTGCAGAACATCAAGGATCTGAAGGGCCGCCGCGTATCGATCTTTCGCGGCACCAACCTCCAGCTCGTCGCCGACAACGTGCTCGCCGCCAACCAGCTCGACGAGCGAGATCTGCATGTGATCAATCTGGATTCGGCTAGCGCGCTCGCGGCGCTGTCGTCCAAGGGCATCGACGCGTCGGTCAACGACTATAACCTCTACAAGCTGCGCGATCAGGGCCTCGCCAAGATCGTCTACGAATCGCAGACGGCCGGTCCCCAGTTCACGCGGCAATCGCACCTGCTCGTGCTCGACGACTTCGACCGCGCGCATCCCGACATCGTGCAGCGGGTCGTCAACGTGTTCGTCAAAGGCGCGCAATGGTCGTCCGATGAAGCAAACCGCGACGCGCTGTTCAAGCTGTGGGCGAAAAGCGGCGTCAGCTACGCGTCATGGCAGGCCGAGTTCGCGAATCAGGAGCTGAAGTCGCGCAACTCGCCGCTGATCGATCCGTTCATCGTCGCGCGCTACAAGGCCGTGTCGAGCGATGCGTTGAAGCTCAAGCTGATCCGTCAGCCCGTCGACGTCGACGGCTGGTTCGAGCCGCGCTATCTCGACAACGCGTTGCACAGCCAGTCGCTCGATCACTACTGGACGCGCTACGACGCGCAAGGCAAACCCCTCGGCTGACCGGAGATCGACGATGAGCAAGGCGCTTGGCGAATGGTCCCCCGCCGCGGCGCAAGCCGCAGCGCAGGTGGCAAGCGAAGCGAAGGCGCAGGCAAACGCCAACCTGCGACGACGCGCGCGCGCCGTCGGCTGGCATCTCGCGCCCTGGCTGCTGCCCGCCACGCTGTTCGCGCTCTGGAGCATCGGCTGCGAGCGCGGCTGGATCGCGCCGCAAATCCTTCCGCCGCCGCAGATGGTGTTCGACACGCTGTACGATCTCGCGCGCAACGGCGACCTCGCGCACCACACGCTCGTCAGCCTGCAGCGCGTGCTGCTCGGCTTCGGCGCGGGCGCCCTGGCGGGGTTCATGATCGGCGCGGCGCTCGGCCTGTCGCGCACCGTCGAAGCGTACGTCTTGCCGGGTTTCAATGCGCTCGTGCAGATTCCCGTGCTCGGCTGGCTGCCGTTTCTGCTGCTGCTCGTCGGCGTCGGGGAGCCGCTCAAGTACATCCTGATCGCGCATGCCGCGCTCGTGCCCGTCACGTTGAGCACGATGCAGGGTTTTCGCCAGACCCCCGCCGCGCTCGATGAAGCCGCGCGCGTGTTCGGCTATGGCCGCTGGCAGCGCATCGCCTACGTGGTGCTGCCGGCCGCCGTGCCGACGCTCGCCACCGGCGTGCGGCTCGCGTTCACGAAAGCGTGGCTCGCACTGGTCGTCGTCGAACTGGTGGCCTCGTCAGAAGGGCTCGGCTATCTGATCGTCTATGGGCGACAACTCTTTCAACTCGATCTGGTCATGGCGTCCGTCGTGATCGTCGGCGCGATCGGCTTTGCGATCAACTGTCTGCTCGATGCGCTCGAAGCGCGGCTGCGGCGCGGCCAACCTTCGGCGTTTCGCGAGTAGGCGCCTCGTTTCGGGACTCCGACATGGCACGCCCCCCTGCTTCCGATGCGCTGCGCCGCTTCTTCGAGCCACTCAGAAGCGCTCCGCCACCATGCAGTTGCGAAGCGCCCGCCAAGCCGACTCGCGTGGCAGCGCTCAGGACCCGTCTGGCCGCCGTCAACTGGCGCGGGCTCGTGCTGCCGCTCGTGTTGTTCGCGCTATGGTGGCTCGTGTCGGCGTTACGTCTCGTCAAGAGCGGCCTGCTCGTGAGCCCAGCCGATGTCGCGCATACCGCGTGGCAGCAGATCGAAAGCGGCGCGTTGCTGCGCGCGCTGTCGGCTTCGCTGGCGCGCGAGGCGAGCGGTTTTATCATCGGTACGGTGGGCGGCCTGCTGCTCGGCTCGGTGCTAGGACTCTCGCGCATCGCGACTCGGTTGATCGGCCCGAGCTTCGACACGTTCAAGCAGATCTCGCTGTTCGCGTGGATCCCGCTAATCTCCGTCTGGTTCGGCCTCGGCGATATGGCGAAAGTCGTTTTCCTGTCGCTCGCGGCGTTGCTCCCCGTCGCGGCACATACCTGCGACGGCATCCACGCGGTGCCGCGCTCCTACATCGAGGTCGCGCGTGCGTTGCGCTACTCACGCATCCAGTTGATCCGCTACGTGATCCTGCCCGCCGCGTTGCCGACGATCTTCACGGGCCTCTACCTGGGGCTCATCTATTCGTGGCTCGCGACGCTCGGCGCCGAGTATCTGCTGGTCGCGGGCAGCGGCATCGGCAACACTCTGATCGACGGCAGCGAGCAGTTCAGGATGGACCTCGTGCTGTTCGGCATCATCGTCGTCGGACTGACCGGCTGGGCACTCAATGCGCTCGCCCGAGGCGTCGAGCGACGCGTGATAGCGCGCCGCAGCGGTGCGCCGCGCGAACGCGCCGTCGCTTAAGGTGGATCGTCAGTCAAGCGGCTCATCAACCGGAGGCAAACTCATGACCACCACAGTTTCCAAAGGCATCCGCATTCGCGGCGTCAGCAAGCGCTATGCGCGCCAACGCGATGCGGACGACGACCTGCTCGTGCTCGACGACATCTCACTCGACATCGCGGCGGGAGAATTCATCAGCGTGCTCGGCGCGAGCGGCTGCGGTAAGTCGACACTGCTGCGGCTGGTCGCCGGACTTGATACCGACTATCGCGGCGAGATCAGCGTGGACGGCGAGCAGGTGCACGATACGTCGCTCGAACGCGGCATCGTGTTTCAGGATCACCGGCTGTTTCCGTGGCTGACAGCCTCGCAGAATATTCTCGCCGCGCTGCGCAACGCGCCGCTTTCGCCGCAGCAGAAGCGCGACGCGGTGTCCGAGCACGTCGCACTCGTCGGCCTGCAAGGCTTCGAGCATGCGTATCCGCATCAGCTGTCGGGCGGCATGGCGCAGCGCGTGGCAATCGCGCGCGGACTCGTGAATCGCCCGCGAGTGCTGTTGCTCGACGAACCGTTCGGCGCGCTCGATGCCCTCACCCGCGCGCGTCTGCAAAACGAGCTGCAACGGATCTGGGAAAGCGAACGCATCACGATGATCCTCGTCACGCATGACGTCGATGAAGCGATCCATCTCGGCGATCGCGTGGTGACGATGGCGCCGCGCCCTGGCCGCATCAAGCGGATTACGCATGTCGGCTTGCCGCGGCCGCGCGAGCGCAGCGACCCGCGCTTCGTGCGATTGCGCGAGCAGATCCTCGCGGATTTCTCCGAGCGTGCCGAGAACGCGGGGTGATTCCGCCCGCGATAGCAACCGCCTTCCCTCAACGTCTCTCACAAGGAGCCAGCAGTGAGTGCAGCATCACAACACAAACGACAGATGAGCCTCGGTGCGTTCCTGATGGAGACGGGTCATCACATCGCCGCGTGGCGTCATCCCGACACGCATGCGGCGGGCGGCCTCGATTTCGCGCACTACGCGCAACTCGCGCGCATCGCCGAGCGGGCCAAATTCGACGCGATCTTTTTCGCGGACAGCGTCAGCGTGCGCGACACGCATCTGCCGTCGCTCTCGCGCACCGCGCGCGCCGATCACTTCGAGCCGTTGACGCTGCTCTCCGCGCTGTCGGTCGTGACGGACCGTATCGGGCTGATCGCAACCGTGTCGACCAGCTTCAACGAGCCGTACAACGTCGCGCGCAAATTCGCGTCGCTCGATCATCTGAGCGGCGGCCGCTCGGGCTGGAACCTCGTCACGTCCAGCACGGAAACGGAGGCGCACAACTTCAGCCTCGAAAGGCACCTCGATCACGCGGTGCGCTACGAGCGCGCGAAAGAGTTCTACGACGTGGTCGCGGGTCTGTGGGACAGTTGGGAAGACGATGCTTTCGTGCGCGACAAGGCGAGCGGCATCTATTTCGACGCCGACAAGCTGCACGTGCTCGGCCATCGCGGCAAGCACTTCAGCGTGCGCGGTCCGTTGAATGTCGCGCGTTCGCCGCAGGGCTGGCCGGTCGTCGTGCAGGCGGGTGCGTCGGAAGCCGGGCGCGAACTGGCCGCGCAAACGGCAGAGGTGATTTTCGTCGCGCATCAAACGCTCGACGAAGCGCAGCAGTTCTACCGCGACGTCAAAGGACGACTCGCGCGCTATGGACGCGCGCCGGCGCATCTAAAGATCATGCCGGGCATCTTCCCGGTGATCGGCAAAACGCAGCAGGAAGCGCGCGACAAGTTCGACGCGTTGCAGGAGCTGATCGATCCAACGGTCGGGCTCGCGTTGCTGTCGAAGATGTCGGGTGGCATCGACCTGTCGCAGTACCCGCTCGACGGCCCCGTGCCGGATCTGCCCGAAACCAATGGCGGCAAGAGCCGGCAACGGCTATTGCTCGACCTCGCGCGGCGCGACAATCTGACGATCCGCGATCTGTATCTGCGCATCGCGGGCGCGCGCGGACATCAGCAGGTGATCGGCACGCCGCAGAGCATCGCGGACCAGTTACAGCAATGGTTCGAAGAGGAAGGCGCGGACGGCTTCAACATCATGTCGCCGTGGCTGCCGGGCGGGCTCAGCGAATTCGCCGATACCGTCGTGCCGGAATTGCAGCGCCGTGGACTCTTTCGCACCGAGTACGCGGGCCGCACGCTGCGCGAGCATCTGGGGCTGCCGCGTCCGATCAATCGCCACTCGCAGAAGGCTCCGGAGCGCGGCGAACTCGCGGCGGCCGCTTCCTGAAGAAGGCGCGCTGGCGAGCGAGGTGCCAAGCCCGCGCCCGCCGGCAAACGCCTGTCAAAGCGTGCCCGGTCGCGGGTCCGGCACGAAGCCATCCCGATTGGGCATGCGGATGGCCGCCAGCGAATGCGCGTCGAGATGCGCATCGTCCGGCACGATGCCGTTGCGGTTCAATATCCACGCGCTGAGCGCATACACTTCGTCGGCGCTCAGCGACTGCGGCGCGTTATACGGCATGGCTCGGCGGATATAGTCGAAAAGCGTCGTCGCATAGGGCCAGTAGCTGCCCACTGTGCGTTTCGGAGTCGCGCTCGCAAGCGTACCCGCGCCGCCGATCAACTTATCGCCAATCAGAAGGTCCGCGAGCGGCGTCAACGACGATGCGGCGCCCGGCATCGGCCACGCTCGCGCCGCACGGCGAATCACGTTTGACTCATGCGGCGAAGGCAGTCCATACGGATGTTCGAGAATCGGCGCGCCGGGTGTTTGCGTCCAGGGATCGATGCTCAGCGGCTTCAACAGCGTCGCCGCTTTCAGATTCGGCGCGGCCAGCGCGGACAGTGCGAGACCGCCCAGCAGGCGGCGACGCGGGTTTCGACGCGCCCTGCGCGTCGCTAGCGATACGTGGAGGTCGCGGCATGCTCGTGCCGCGCAGGCGGCCTGGGTTGGTCGACAAGCGCCCGAGTATAGGTAATGTGCGCGCCCCGATCAAACCCGATTGCAACTAAGGTTATGACGGCCCGCGATATGCCGCGCGTGGACTCAGAAAAACAGCAGCGCGCGCAACTCGATACTGCGTCGCGGGCGCGCGTCGGGCGGCGACGACGGATCGTCGAACGCGGTATGCGCGGTGAGGCGCGCGACGCCGTCTCCCGCCGAATCGTAGATTTTCAGCAGCAACACTTCGTCGGGCGTCATCAGCGGGAAGTAGTACCAGCGGTGTCGCGGATCGAACACGAACGAGTAAGTCTCGCCGACCCTGTCCGGATAGATCAGATCGGACGGCACGAGGTCGTTGAGCGCGATGCTGCGTGCGTCGCATAACGCGAGCGGCGAGGTTTCGACCGGCCAGCCGATCGGCCGCCACAGGTTGACGATCGCCATCCGGCCCTTCAGCAATGCTTCGGATTCCGGATAGTAGGTGCGCTCGATCACGGTCGGATCGGCGAAGTCGCTCAGCGCGCTGGCGTGCTGACGCAATTCGAAGCCGTTGCGATCGAGCGACAGGCCGCCGGGAGGAGGCGTCACGCGCGCGTTGGCGATTTTCACGCGCCTGGTCTGATAGACGCCGCTGCGCGGCGGCACGCCCGCCGGCGGATCGTATGCATACGTGGCGGGTTTTACGCCGTTGGCGACGAGGTAGTTCAAGTCGGCTTCCACCACCGCCGGCTGTTCGACGACGATATCGCTCATTGCTTGCACTCCGTCAGATGCAGCCGTCAATCCGGCGAGATTTCGCCGATCACGTGAAACGATTCGAGCGTGTAGCCCATGTTGAAATAGCCCGCGCGCGCGTAGGTCGCAATCCGCTCGAGGCGCTCGGGATCGTCGTGCGACCCATCGTGCGCGTCACCCGCGTGACGACGGTCGCGGTGGACCCGCTGCAGCACGGTTTCGAAAGGGTGGAACACGGCCCGCCGATAGAACGATGCAAGGTTCATTGACATCATGCGCCCTTATATGAACGCGTCCCGTTTGCAACAGTTTTCTTGTGTTCAGACAGACAGGATGGGCTGCGGCTCTATATCCGGCCTTGTTGCAGTCGGTATTGCTGCCTGCGGGCCTCTATGAAATACGCTGACTC
>NZ_JBFPKN010000190.1:0-276 GCF_040948805.1 Paraburkholderia sp. BR13439
GACCACGGCGGTCCTGGGCGACCCGGATGATCGAACGCAAATCGCTCACCATGGCCTCGAAGCAGCCCGCCTGAATCCAGCGTTGCGTCTGCTGGTAGACCAGTTCCCACGGCGGAAAGTCATTGGGCAACAAACGCCACGGGGCACCGGCACGTACGATCCAGCGCAGCGCGTTGAACATCTCGCGCAGTTCGTAGCGGCGCTGCGGTGCGTCCTTGTTCATCAGGGTCAGGTACGGAGCGGCGAAGTACCACTCTTCATCCGATACATCCGTTG
>NZ_JBFPKN010000191.1:0-276 GCF_040948805.1 Paraburkholderia sp. BR13439
CATCGAGCGTGGACGCGGTCAACGGTGGCCAGTTGTACGGCACGGCGTCGAGCACGGCCCGGGCGCTGGGCGGTGGTTCGATCGTGCTTGCGGATGGCTCGATCAGCGCGCCGAAGTTCAGCGTGGGTGGCACGACGGTGTACAGCGTAGCCGAAGCCGTGACGAACCTCGACGGTCGCACGACGCAGAACACGGGCGACATTGCGCAGAACGCGGGCGATATCGCGCTGAATGCAACTGACATCGCAAAGAACACGAGCAACATCGCGCAGAACG
>NZ_JBFPKN010000192.1:0-274 GCF_040948805.1 Paraburkholderia sp. BR13439
TGGTGCCGGCCACAACCTGCGCATGATCCTCAGAAAGCTGCGGCGTTTTTACGTCCTTGTACTTGTCGCATTGCTCAACCGCTCCGCGGCTTCCGCTTCGACACCATGAACGGCGTCGTCGCCGAAAGCGAATTATTCAGACCCGACTAGGAACTTTGAAGTACTGACACGGCGTGGACAAGCATGAGCATTGCGAAGACGACGAAATGAAGCCCAGCGAGAGTTTCGGGGAGCCGTTCATAGTCACGTGCGAGACGCCGGAAACGGTTGAGCC
>NZ_JBFPKN010000193.1:0-272 GCF_040948805.1 Paraburkholderia sp. BR13439
GCAGCGCATCGGCGCGGACGGCGTGATCCGTGTCGTTTGAGGACGTTCGGGACGTATACGGTCGCGCTTTCGCGCTCTCCGGGGTTCTGGCAGACTCGTCTGCATGGACCTGCCCGCCGACCTCAACGCTCTTAGCCCGGAACAGCTGCGTGCGCTCGCCACGCAACTGATTGCGCGCGTCGAAGACCGGGACAGGGAGATCGAGGAGAAGACCCGGGAGGTCGGTGAGAAGGAGCGGGAGCTGCGCTACCGGCAGACCCGCATCGACCAGT
>NZ_JBFPKN010000194.1:0-272 GCF_040948805.1 Paraburkholderia sp. BR13439
GCAGCGCATCGGCGCGGACGGCGTGATCCGTGTCGTTTGAGGACGTTCGGGACGTATACGGTCGCGCTTTCGCGCTCTCCGGGGTTCTGGCAGACTCGTCTGCATGGACCTGCCCGCCGACCTCAACACTCTTAGCCCCGAACAACTGCGTGCGCTCGCCACGCAACTGATTGCGCGCGTCGAAGACCGGGACAGGGAGATCGAGGAGAAGACCCGGGAGGTCGGTGAGAAGGAGCGGGAGCTGCGCTACCGGCAGACCCGCATCGACCAGT
>NZ_JBFPKN010000195.1:0-261 GCF_040948805.1 Paraburkholderia sp. BR13439
CGATCGAACCACCGCCCAGCGCCCGGGCCGTGCTCGACGCCGTGCCGTACAACTGGCCACCGTTGACCGCGTCCACGCTCGATGCCCGCACTGCGCCCGCAGCCACACCCGTCACCGTACGGTTGCCTGCGGTACCCGCCACGTTGATCACCGAACCGTCAGCGTCTTTTGCCACCGTGATGTCACGACTGGTTGCGTCCTGCTGGACCAGACCCACCGTGCCTTCGGACAACAGGTTCTGCACGTTCGTGATGCTGGACG
>NZ_JBFPKN010000196.1:0-260 GCF_040948805.1 Paraburkholderia sp. BR13439
GTGGTATTTCCGGTTCCAACTTGGCCTGCGTGATATTGAAGAACTGCTGTTCGAGCGCGGTGTCGTTGTCAGTTACGAGACGATCCGCCGCTGGTGCGACAAATTCGGCGCGGGCTTCGCACATCGCGTCAAGGCTGCTCGCCGCAAGCCTGGGCGCACATGGCATCTGGACGAAGTCTTCGTTACGTTGCGCGATGAGCCTTATCTGCTCTGGCGGGCAGTCGACCAGCACGGCGCCGAACTCGACATCCTGCTGCAGA
>NZ_JBFPKN010000197.1:0-260 GCF_040948805.1 Paraburkholderia sp. BR13439
AGCCAGCGGATAGAAGGTGGTGAGACGTCAAGTCTCACGAGCGCAAGAACCGGCTTCAGACCATCGCGGCTGACTGGCAATACAAACCGTTCGTTCTGTGATGCAGCGGAAGGACTTACACATCAGTCGAGAAGTTAGCTCGATAAGGGCTTGACAAACGACTGCTCATAGAAGGCACTTTTGCTAAGGGTTGCAAAGTGAACGAGCATAAGCACGGAGAACACGACGAAGTGCAAGCCGGCCAGAGTTTCGGGCAATCG
>NZ_JBFPKN010000198.1:0-258 GCF_040948805.1 Paraburkholderia sp. BR13439
GTGCCCGCCACGTTGATCACCGAACCGTCAGCGTCTTTTGCCACCGTGATGTCACGACTGGTTGCGTCCTGCTGGACCAGACCCACCGTGCCCTCGGACAACTGGTTCTGCACGTTCGTGATGCTGGACGCGTTCTGCGTCGTGCGACCGTCGAGGTTCGTCACGGCTTCGGCCACGCTGTACACCGTCGTGCCGCCCACGCTGAACTTCGGCGCGCTGATCGAGCCATCCGCAAGCACGATCGAACCACCGCCCAGC
>NZ_JBFPKN010000199.1:0-257 GCF_040948805.1 Paraburkholderia sp. BR13439
TTTGCCAGCTCCCCGGAGCTTTTCGCAGGCTACCGCGTCCTTCATCGCCTGTGATCGCCAAGGCATCCACCACATGCACTTGTTCGCTTGACCCTATAACGGGTGTGTCTCAATGATTGCTCACTGCAGAATCACATGCCGCTACAGGTTGAGTATTCGTGTTGCGCCGTATTCCAAAGCGATCTCTCGATCACTTAAAAATACATCGATACAATCACAACCCTGATTCACCTACTCACACACCCATCTCCAGGTAC
>NZ_JBFPKN010000019.1:0-164473 GCF_040948805.1 Paraburkholderia sp. BR13439
TTCATAGAGGCCCGCAGGCAGCAATACCGACTGCAACAAGGCCGGATATAGAGCCGCAGCCCATCCTGTCTGTCTGAACACAAGAAAACTGTTGCAAACGGGACGCGTTCATATAGCGGCGCATGAACTCGGCGGCCTCAAGGGTCATCGTCTTGTAGAGGGTTCGCCCCTTCGCACGGTAGTCCTTCCAGCGGAACGTCACGCCGCGCTCATCGAACGCGAGCAGGCGCTGGCTGGAGATCGCCACGCGGTGTGTATAGCGAGAGAGATACGCGAGTACCGCTTCGGGGCCCGCGAAGGGACGCTTGGCATAGACGACCCATTCGCAGACGCGCAGCGGCGCAAGCCACCGCGCAAAGTCAGCCGGGTCGGCGAGTCCGGCATATTCACCGAAGAACTGCAACCGGCCATACCGGTGTGCCTCCGTCAGCGCTTCGAGGAAGCGTCTGCGGAACAGGCGTGAGAGCACACGCACCGGCAGGAAGAAGCCAGGGCGGCAGGCAATCCACCGCTCGCCATCAGGCGACAGGCCGCCACCGGGAACGATGCCGTGCACGTGGGGATGATGCGTGAGCGCCGAGCCCCAGGTATGCAGCACGAGCGTGGCACCGATCTGCGCACCGAGGTGCCGGGGATCCGCGGCGATCGTGCGCAGTGTCTCGGCGGCGATGTCGAACAGCAGTCCGTAGATGACCTGCTTGTTGTACCAGGCGATGGCGCCGACCGGTGCGGGTAGCGTGAACACGACGTGGAAGTATTCGACGGGCAGCAGGTCGGTCTGGCGTGCCTCGAGCCAGCGGCGTGCGGCACTGCCCTGGCACCGGGGGCAATGGCGGTTGCGGCACGAGTTGTACGCGATCTCGGTGCGCGCGCAGCCGGAACAGCGCAACACGTGTCCCCCCAGCGCCGCGGTGCGGCACTGTTCGATGGCCGACATGACCTTCAGCTGCCCCAGGCTCAGCGACACCGTACGCCGCCATGACGGGCCCTGGGCGCGGAAGATGTCCGCGACCTCCAGCATGGGGTACTGCGCCGCGTCACTCGGAGGACAGACGCTCCAGTGGACTGATGACCTCGCGCAGGAGGTCGGTGGCGACCTGCACGTAAAGCGCGGTGGTCTCGAGCTGCCGGTGGCCCAGCAGCACCTGGATCACGCGGATGTCCACCTTCTGTTCGAGCAGGTGTGTCGCGAAACTGTGACGCAGCGTATGCGGGGTAACGCGCTTGCCGATCTGCGCGGCCTCGGCGGCGGCGTGAACCGCGCGGTTCAGCTGCCGCGCGGTGAGCGGGTCGACGGGATCCATGCCGGGAAACAGCCACCCGCCATCAAGCATGGTGCCCTGGGCACGGGCGACCCGCCACCACAGCCGCAGGCGTTCGAGCAGGACCGGTGAGAGCATCACGTAGCGGTCCTTGCGGCCCTTGCCCTGCTCGATGCGCAGCGTCATGCGCTGGCTGTCAATGTCGCTGACCTTCAGCGCCACCACCTCGCTCGCGCGCAGGCCGGCGCCATAGGCGACTGACAGCGCGGTCTGGTGCTTCAGGTTGCCGGCTGCCGCGATCAGCCGCCGCACCTCTTCGGGGCTGAGGACTACCGGGAGCTTGCGGGGTACACGAACCGGCTGCATCCGCGCCATCAGCTCAGGCTGGCCGAGTGTAACGTCGAAAAAGAACTTCAGCCCGCTGATCGCGGCGTTCAGCGAGACTGGGGATGTGCCGTGATCGACCAGATGCAACTGGTAGTTCCGCAGGTCCTCGACGGTGGCGGTATCGGGTGAACGTCCGAGAAACCTGGCGAACTGGCGTACGGCGCGCAGATAGGCGGTCTGGGTCTTGGGGGCGAACTTGCGCATGCGCAAGTCGTCAACCATGCGCCGGCGCAGGGGGCTGACGCCCGGATCGGAGGTGGTCATGATGGGGCTCCTGCTGGAGAACGAGGCGGATTGCCTCAGTCACCAACATAAGCACCGGCGCCACTGCCCCGTCATTCGCTGCCAGAGGCGGGAACGGAGCCCCATACCGCGCGAGCGGTTTAGTCCGGTCGGCCATAGGAGACGGTCGGAGATCGGAGCGGTGCGTCGGCTGCAGGTTGGTTTGCTGCCGCTCGAGACCGGCGTCGGCGAATGACACTTCTCACGTCAATGAACGAGTCTTCGCGACCCACTGCTGCCACTCGAACTCCGCCCTCCGTAATGGCCGCTTGCCAAGCTATATCGTATCGGTGATTCACATAAGCCTTGCCTCTCCAGTCCAGGTGCGAGGTGGCGCTCGCATGCTCATTACCCCCGAAATCCGTCATGTACTAACTCGACTGAGCGGCAAACGGGCATCCTGACGTGGCGATGGGTGAGGAGAGAGATATGGCCAGAATCGAAGCGAAGTTAGCGAAAATGGGATTGGCGCTACCGCAGCCGCTACAAATGCCGGCGAATGTACGTATCTCGTTGCCATTTGAATGGGTGCGTGTCAGAGGCAAAAAGCATTTGTCTCGGGTCACGTGCCGCTGAACCCGGACGGGACCATTGCGCAACCGGTCGGCAAGTTTGGCGCAGAGGTATCGCCGGACGAAGGCTTACCGAGCACGAGACCGACCCAAGCCAACGGCTTCATTTCCATAACGCGCAGCGAGACTCAGCTTTGCTGCCGAACGCCTGTTCACCAGGAATCGTTTCGATGATCTTGCAGTAGTCCCACGGCTGCTCCGATTCGTCCGGCGTCTTCACCTCCATCAGATACATATTGTGAATCATGCTGCCATCTTCACGGATATATCCTTGCGCATACACGTCGTCGATCTTTTGTTTCTTTAGCTGCGACATGACCGCGGCTGGTTCGGTCGAGCCGACAGTCCGCACTGCCTTCAGATAGGTCATCGTTGCGGAATAGTCGGCGGCCTGCAGGCTCGACGGCATCTTGTTCATTTTCGCGAAATAGCGCTGCGACCACTTGCGTGTTTGTGCATTCTTGTTCCAATACCAACTATCCGTCAGCACGAGATGTTGCGCCGTCGCGAGACCCAGACTGTTGATATCGTTGATGAAGATAAGCAGCGCGGCCAGCGTCATCGTTTTCGTTACGCCGAACTGGTTCGCGGCCTTGATTGCATTGACGGCGTCGCCGCCAGCGTTCGCGAGTCCAAGGACCTGTGCTTTCGATTGTTGTGCCTGAAGAAGGAACGAAGAAAAGTCCGACGCGGAGAGCGGATGATGGACAGATCCCAGCACTTGGCCGCCATTCGCCTTCACGACATCAGAGGCGTTCTTCTCAAGCGCCTTGCCGAACGCATAGTCGGCGGTTAGGAAATACCATGTTTTTCCGCCTCTTTTAAGCACTGATGAAGCGGTTCCCTTTGCAAGGGCCATCGTGTCGTACGCATAGTGGACCGTATAAGGCGTGCATTGCTCATTGGTCAGCGTATCTGCGCCGGCTCCTACGTTGATGTAGGGAATCTTCTTTTCTCCGGCAATCTGATTGGTGGAAAGCGCGGTTGCAGAATTCGTCCCGCCGATAATCACATTGACATTCTCGCGGTCGATCCATTCCCGCGCGACCGATGCTGCTATATCGGCCTTGTTCTGATGGTCCGCATAGAGCACCTTGATCGGCTTGCCGTTGACCTGGCCTCCGAAATCCGCAATGGCCATTCGAATTGCCTCGAGGCCGCCCTGCCCGTCACCTTCGGAATACAGTCCGGAAAAATCCGTGATGAATGCGATGGTCACTGCATCGCCAGTGGCGCGCGCGTCGCTGTACATCACCATTGCGCTGACAGTCGTCGCGACCCCCAGCAGGCGAAGCATAGGTGATCTCATGTACATCGCTACCTCCACGTACTTCCACGTGCCTCTACCTGCGCGCGGTTTCTGCTTCGCGTCCCGCGCCCGCGAAGAAAAGCACCTGAACGAGATTCGAAGCCCGTCGAACCTGCACATCGCGGCTATTTTCGATGCTAGTCCGGACTGCGCAAAATGCCAGGTAAAGATGCGATGTAGTGAATATTCGACCGCTCGCGCAAACATGCGATGAAACGCGGCGACGGCCGCGCCGAATGTGCGGCGGTGATGAGGAAATGGTAGCGTACGCCTGCTTCTGTGCCGGCCGGAAGCTCGCCTCCGACAGCCGACGGCTGCAAGATTGTCCGTCGGACGTGGGCGCCCACGAGTCTGGCAGGGCTGAGTCGTGTGTCGCTCTCACGACGGGCTGAGCGCCTGCACTGAGCATTCAACCTTTGCTGGCGTCTTGTTTGCTGCTGATAGCGGCCGTGCATGTCGCTGTCTGTCTGTGGCGGGTTGGGGTCAGCCACGGCCGGCTGCACCAAATGGCGGTGCGGTGGCGGTCCCTTTGACAGGCTCCTTTTCGATTATTCCGCCGCAGGTTTTGACCCGGCGCCTTCCATTGCGCGCTCGTCGGCAAGGGGACAGGGCTCAACTTCGAGCGCCGACGCCAGCAGGTGGTCGCTGAACTGCTCGCGCAGCTTCAGTTTGTGCAGCTTTCCAACGGCCGTATGCGGCAATTCGGTGACGAAGATAACGTCATCGGGCATCCACCACTTCGCGACCTTGCCCTCGTAGAACGCGAGCAGTTCGTCGCGCGTGACCTCCGCGTCCTTGCGTTTGACGACGACGAGCAGCGGCCGCTGCAGCCACTTCGGATGGGCGCAGGCGATGCAGGCTGCCTCTGCGACGCCCGGATGCGCGATCGCGATGTTCTCGATTTCGATCGAACTGATCCACTCGCCTCCCGACTTGATCACATCCTTGCTGCGGTCGGTGATCCGCATAAAACCGTCCCGGTCGATCGTGGCCACGTCGCCGGTCGGAAACCAGCCGTCGACGAGCGGCGAGTCATCCTTCTGGAAATACCGCTTGATCACCCACGGACCGCGCGTGTGCAGTTCGCCGAACGCGATGCCGTCCCACGGCAGGTCGCGCCCATCGTCGCCGACGATCTTCATGTCCACGCCGTAGATCACGTGCCCCTGCTTTTCGCGCAGCCTGCGCTGCTCTTCCGGCGGCCGCTGTGATTGTTCCCAGTTGAGTTTTGCGAGCGTGCCGAGCGGTGACATCTCGGTCATGCCCCATCCGTGAATGGCTTCGACGCCGTATTCCTCGAAGGTGCGCAGCATCGCCGGCGGGCACGCGGACCCGCCGATCACCGCGCGTTGCAGTGACGACAACCGCACGCCCGCTTCCTTCATGTAGTTGAGCAGGCCAAGCCAGACGGTTGGCACGCCGGCGGAATACGTGACGCGCTCCGCCTGCATCAGCTCGAAAAGGGATTTACCGTCGAGATCTTTGCCCGGAAGGACGAGTTTCGCGCCCGTGAGCGGCGCGGCATGCGGAATGCCCCATGCGTTCGCATGAAACATCGGCACGACAGGCAACGCCGAGTCGTGCGCCGATAGACACATCGCATCCGGCAGCGCACCGGCGTACGCGTGCAGCACCGTTGAGCGATGCGAATACAGCGCGCCCTTTGGATTGCCCGTCGTGCCCGAGGTGTAACAAAGGTACGATGCCTGGCGCTCGTCGAGGAGCGGCCAGTCGAATGCGCCGTCGTGCGGCTTGAGAAACGTCTCATAGCTGATGAGCGGTATGGGCGTCTGCACCGCAGGCAGATGCGCGTCATCGGCAAGCGCGATCCACCTACACACCTTGGGACAGAGAGGCGCAAGGTATTCAATCAGCTGCGAGAACGTCGTATCGAACAGCACGTAGCTGTCATCGGCGTCGTTGATGATCCATGCGATCTGCTCGGGGAAGAGCCGGGGGTTGATGGTATGACACACGGCCCCGAAGCCCGTCGTGCCGTAATAGGCTTCCAGATGGCGGTAACCGTTCCATGCCAGCGTGCCGATCCGTTCGCCCGGCTGCACATCCAGCGCGATAAGCGCCTGCGCCAGTTGCTTCGCGCGCTTTTCGCAGTCGCGATACGTGTAGCGATGTACGTCGCCTTCGATGCGCTTTGACACGATCTCGGTAGTGCCGAAGTGCCGTGACGCATGGGCCAGCAGTGAGGAAACCGTCAGCGGCACGTCCATCATCTGTCCGAGCAGCGGTGTCGTCATAGCCGAGTCTCCCTGCTATTGCCGCGAGCCCGGAATCGCGTAAGAGTGCTAGAAATATCGGACACGGCACCCGCCCGGTAGCCAAGCCTTCCGGTTATTCAACATAGTTGAGGCCTGCGAGTGTTGCAAATAGATAAGATGGATATTGCTAATGTCTCGCGTCTGTAGCACCCGCAATCCGCACGCTGAGACTAGCCATGCGCATGTCAGACGGTAGCCGGCCCAATAGTTGCCGCTCGGGTAGCTTAGAAAGCAGCCATTCGAATGCCTCGTCTACTTCCTGAACGTGCCAGATGCCCTTCACTTGTTCTCTTCCGCATTCCACGTGTGCGCGATCGTGCGCCACTTGCCGTCCGTGCTCCTCGTCATCACCTTTAGCAATACGCCTTTGTATTGCGGCTTCTTGCCATCCTTCCCCTGCACGGCAGTCCAGTCGGCCGTTTCGTACATCACGTTGCCGACCTGGCTCGCGCGCACCACGTCGATCGCGTGATCGTGAACGCCGGCATCGAAGTGGCTCTTGAAGAGCTTTTCTATTTCGTCGCGCCCTTGAACGAACTTGCCGTTAGCCGGCGATACGATCGCCTTTTCGTCGTATAGCGCGGCGAGCCCGTGAGCGTCGCCTTTGTTGAAGTACGATTTCCATGTTGCATTCGCATCCGCGACGAGCTTGTTCTGGGCAAGCGCGGGATGCATAGTGAAGAGCGCTAGCAGCGCAAAAAGTCCGCATGTGCCGAAGTGCTTCAAGGTGTTGTTAATCGCTTGCCTCCAGTAGTGAACGTCGGCGAGCGGCATGAGTGCTCGTTGTGCGGCACTCACGTTCACGCTTAACTCACTTCGGCCTCTCGCAGGTGCGTGGAGTATATGGATGGGCGTGTCGTAATCAATTAACGGAGATCATTGCTAATGCTATTGACCAAACGTTAGCAAACCGGATTGACCCGTAACTGCAATAAGCTACGCCGGTGAACTCGTCACGCTCATAGTGAATGTTTCTGTTTCAGGCGGTCCGCTGACTCACTGCTCACGCGGTCGATTGTGTTACATCGACCGGTTGAATCCGCAGTTACATATTGGCGCAGCCGTCCATTAGTCGACAGCTTCGCTGGCTTTGGTCGTTTGGCGAACCGTTCCGCCTTCCACTGCGCGACCGAAGCACGATACGCGAGGCATCCACCACGTGTCGCCGCATTGCGCGTGAGCTCTCGTGAAACGGTTGTTGGACTGCGTCCGATACCTTCAGCGTTGTCTGGCCGGCGACAAGGGAGCAATCGGGTGGGCAAATATGTGGCCAGAGCACAAGCTGATCAAATGGCGGTGTCCCCTTTCGCACGCTGGTGCCACCACACTCCGTCAAAGCACCGCAACAAGGAGCTGTGGGCGGAGTTCCAGGACCTGTCGGTGACAGCTTTAGAAGGGCGGCGTGAAACTAGAAAGTTCACTTGGCTGGTAGCATGGGACAGCTATCATGCAGTCACAGAGCGCATCCTGGTGCGCTCGAAGATTCACACGCGATGCCGGTGCAGGGGTTCATACAGTTAAGGCCGTCCGCCGAACTTCTGGCGCTCGCGGTTGCTGCCATACTCCTCCCGCGTCGCGGTCCCGCACCTTTCTGGCAGCTGGTTCGACCCTTCCACAGCGGGACCGCGACAAAGCCAAACGGTCTTTCGCGCCCTCCTGCCCGTGATGAGGGCGCTTCATTGGGAACGAGCGCGAACATGAGTTCAACTCTTCAGATCGTAAAGCCGGCCCCGGAAGATTCGGTAGTCGTGGCACGGACGAAAGACCTGGAGGACGAAAACGTCCAGGCGGCTCACCTCGACGGAATTGATCTGGTTGTTATCAGGCACGCCCAAGGCGTCTGCATTTACCAGGGCCGGTGTCCGCACGAGGGTACCCTGTTGTCAGAGGGCGCATTAAAGGACGACGTACTTACTTGCAGGGGGCACGGTTGGCAATTCGCCTGTCCATCGGGACAGAGGCGCGGTATCAGCACTTCAGACCTGAAGCGATTCGAAGCAATTATCGAAAACGGGGAAATAAAGGTTGATCGAAATGAAGTGCTTGCATGGAAGGCGCAACAATCCTCCTGCGCGGCTGCTGTCGAGCAGGCCGCCCGCCCATCACCGGTTCGTAGCGTTAAGCAGCTTCCGGGACCGAAGGGTGTTCCGCTCCTTGGCAACCTTCTGGACTTCAGGACCCGCCAGTTGCATTTGCTGCTCGAGAACTGGTGTAGAGAGTTCGGCAGCATGTACACCTACACGCTAATGGGTCGGAGATTCGTTGCGATTGCAGATCCGGTTCTCGTCAATCAGGTCCTCCACGACCGGCCCGGCACCTATCGCCGCTGGGACGTAATCCAGCGCGTCGCGCATGAAATGGGTGTTGACGGCGTGTTTTCGGCAGAGGGCGATACCTGGAGGAGACAGCGACAACTCGTCGTCAAGGCACTTGACCCGATTCACCTTCGCGCATTCTTTCCATCGCTGCGCATGATGACCTCGCGGCTACTTAGTCGATGGGAGACAGTCGCGCGTAATCGTCAATCCGTAAACATTCGCCAGGAGCTCATGCGCTACACAGTGGACGTGGCGACGAATCTTGCGTTCGGCTATGACATGGACACCCTCCAGAGTGATGGCGAAATCATCCAGCAGCACCTCGCAGTGATGTTTCCAATGATTCAGCGACGGATAATTGCCCCGTTCCCCTATTGGCACTACTTCAAACTGGCACCGGACAGGCAGCTTGACCGGGCTCTGGTGGCCGTGCGGGCTCTGACACAGGTTCTCATCACCCGCAATCGCGCCCGATTGATGCAAGACGCGATCACTGACGCGCCTCCTTCGAACCTCCTTGAGGCGTTGCTCACGGCGCAAGAAGAAGGAGAGGCACCGCTAACCGACGAAGAAGTGATGGCAAACGTTTTCACGATACTGCTGGCCGGCGAGGACACGACCGCCAATACGATCGCCTGGATCGCGTATCTCATGTGCACTCACCCCGAAGTCCAGAACAAAATGCAAGCTGAGGTCGATTCTGTCATCGGGGAGGGCGCAATACTCGAAGACGCGGATGCACTTGATGATCTCGTGTATCTTGACGCGGTAGCCAAAGAGACCATGCGTCTGAAGCCGGTTTCGCCGGTTACCAGTTTCGAGCCGAATTTCGATGTCCAGTTAAATGGCATCGCAATTCCCAAGGGTACGGTGCTGACGCTCTTGACGCGACAGCCCGCGCTGCAACCAGGTAGCGTTTCCCCAATGCGAACATTTGACCCTGACCGTTGGCTCGGCGCGTCCGGGGCGACGAGCAGCCATCAGGTAGGTTTCGTTCCATTCGGCTCAGGACCCCGGTTGTGTCCGGGTCGCAAGCTCGCCCTGATGGAAGTTAAATCGGCGCTCGCAATGATGTGCCGCAATTTCAACATATCCCAGGCAACTGACCGAACCGCCGCTGTGGATGAGATATTTGAGTTCACGATGTTCCCGGAAGGCCTCTTTGTGAGGCTGGAACAACGTCACTGACTGGCCTCAGGCAAACAGCGTTGATCCGGGACAGCGAACTCAACCTCACGACGCCAGATCTTGCAGGTCGGGTCCGCTCCGATCAGTGATTCATTGTCGCGAACTGAACGATCAGTACCCCGCTCGACGTCCCTCACCCCCCGAACGAAATGGAAGGTGAGATTATCCAGGCATCGAAATCGAACCGCACGTCGATCCGGCGAACCTCGGTGCTTCCACTGCTGATTTCAGTCTCGCTTATGTCGCGGTTTCCACGTTCCTGGCTTCTGAGCGCCGGCAGCTCGCCAACAATCAAAAGAAAAGGGGCCGAATTCGGTTGACTTTTATCGGCCATCACCGACCAAGTATCCAGGAGTAGGATGTGATCTGTGAGAAACGGCCGTCTAAGGAAATGAAGGGCGCGGAGCTGTCGGAATGAAAAAAATCGCATTTTTATGGAAGGTGGTCAGGGACGATTTGCGCGTGCTCTTATATGCGCTGCGGCAACCCGACCGTCCAAGATGGCTGATGCCCGCGACCGCTCTGGTGGCTCTGTACGCGGTCGATCCTTTCAATGTTGCTGTTCCATTCGTCGGGATTGTGGACGACGGTGTGCTAGTTCCGCTGGCATTGCATTTGATGGTCCGTTGTCTGCCAATCCAGTTGCGACGGCTACGCCGCCTATGATGAAATCAACATGATGCAGCGTTCACGTCGGCAAGGTGCCTGAACACGAACGGCATGCGGGCCGTGTTTCTCAGCTGCCGGCAAGCCGCTTCCTCAATCGCGACGCCCTGTGTCCACATCTTCACGGCCTTGCCGCTTGCCACTTCCATTAGTTGATAATCGACCAGGCTCATGTCCCTGTCCCTTCGTCAGCTTCGCTCATCGGCACGGGCGTCAGTTCGTGGCGTATGACCTTAGCGTAAGCCGGTTTTTCCGTTTCGACAACCGGTCCATCACGAGCGTCTTTATCAAGCCCCATGTCAATTATCCACCTCAAGCGACCTGTGCCATCGGATCAAACAACTTGTCTTGCCTGCCGAAAACGGATCTACGCTGCCCACTGATCAGCGTTGCCCCTCAGATGCCTCAGGACGTGCACGCCATGCTCGCGGCGTCATCCCAAACCGTTCGACGAACCAGGGGGTGAATGACGCCTGCCTCGAGAACCCCAGCAGTTCCGCCACGCGCCCGATCGAATGGCGGGTGTGCGCCAGGTGCTGCACCACATGGTCATGCCTCACCTCATCGAGCAGGCTTAAGTAGTCGAGCCCCTCCGCCTGGAGCTGCCGCTGCAAGGTACGGCGGCTCTTGTGCAGCGCCTCGGCGACATCCGATACGGATGCCTGCCCGAGCGGCAGGAGGAACGTGAGGACCTTGCGGACTTCCAGCGCGACTGACTCAGGCACCGCGTCGTCGAACGGCTTCACCAGGTTTTCGGCGTAACGCGCCAGTTCTCCGTCGGCCGTGGGATTCGGTAAATCCAGCAATGCCGCCTTACAGAAGATCCCTTTGATCTCGCTGTCGAAGTTGACCGGGCAGCCAAAGAAGCTGACGTGCGGGCCCGTATCTGCGGGGGCCGCGTGCGTAAAGTTCACACTGTGGGGTTCCCACTGTGGACCGAGCAGCGCCGCGCTAATGTGCGCCAGCACCGCGAGGCCCAACTCAGTGGCCTGCCGGGTTTGTCGTGGCGCATCTAAAATCACCTCCGCACGGATCGCGACCATCTCGCCCTCGAATTCGAGGTAGATACCGAGCGCGTCGTTGAGCACATGGCGGTAATGCACCGCGGTAAGCAAGGCATCGCGAAGCGTGCGGCGATTCGCAAGCAAAAGGCCGACCGCGCCGACATCCTGCGCCTGCCGGCCCCCCGCCATCTCCAGGGCGAACGTCGGGCAGCCAGCACGCTCTGCCGAGATTTCGAGGAGCCTGCACCCCGCCGCCGCTGACATCTGATGTTCGGGATGGACGAGCACGTCCGCGTCGAGGCCCACTTCGCGCAAAAGCGCAAGCGGGCTCAGCCCATGCCTGCGGGCGACCTGAAAATAACCGTGCAGCATGGTTGCGCGAATCACTGGTTCCATCGCTGGTCCGTTTTCTCTAGCTGTGCATGCCGGTCTCAATCAGAGTTAGTCAAGAGCGATACTGACTGGGGAAATATTCCAGATCCGCTCGCAATATTCGCCGACCGCGCGATCGGACGAAAATTTTCCCGAGCGCGCCGTGTTGAGGATCGACATCCGCGTCCAACGTCCCAGATCCTGCCAGGCGACGCTTACGCGCTCCTGGCACGCCACATAGCCAGCGTAGTCGGCCAACACCAAAAACGGATCGAAGTTGCGCAGGTTATCCACGAGCGGGCGGAACACCTCCCTGTCGCCGCGCGAAAAGTATCCTGACGAGATCAGATCTAGCGCCTCGCGCAACTCCGCGTTGCCTTCAACATGAACTTCAGGGCGATAGCCCTCGCGCTTGATACGCGTCACCTCTTCAGCGGGGAAGCCGAAAAGGAAGAAGTTTTCCTCGCCGACCTCCTCACGGATCTCGACATTCGCACCATCCAATGTTCCGATCGTGATTGCGCCATTCATCATGAACTTCATGTTACCCGTACCGGATGCTTCCTTGCCGGCCAATGAAATCTGTTCTGACAGATCAGCAGCGGGATAGATGAAACGTGCATTTTTCACGTTGAAGTTCGGAAAGAACACGACCTTGAGCCGCCCGTCCATCGCCGGGTCGTTGTTGACGACTTCGGCCAGACCTGTCATCAGCCGGATCATCAGCTTGGCCATTGTGTAGCTCGGCGCCGCCTTCCCGCCGAAGATGAAGCAACGCGGCACGACGTCCAACTCCCGGTTGCGGCGTAGACGCTGATACAGCGTAATGATGTAAAGCATATTCAGGTGCTGCCGCTTGTATTCATGGATACGCTTCACCTGGATGTCGAACAGCGCGCCGGGATCTACAACGATGCCCGTGACGTGCCGTATACGCTGCGCGAGATCCGCTTTATTGCATCGCCTGACATGACGCCAGCCGTCTTGGAAGGCCGCATCGTCAGCATGTGCCTCGAGTGTGCGAAGTCGCGCCAGGTCGGTGACCCACCCCTCACCCACCGTCTTGTCGAGCAGGTGCGCGAGGCGCGGATTATCGAGCAGCAGGAACCGGCGCGGCGTAACGCCGTTAGTGACGTTGTCGAACCGCTCGGGCCACAGTTCGGCGAAATCGCGCAGCACTGTCTGTTTCAGGAGCGTTGAATGCAGCGTAGCCACACCGTTAATCGCGCGACTGCCGACTGTCGCCAGATGCGCCATGCGGATCTTCTTCTCCCCGGTTTCGTCGATCAACGACATTCGCGCGATACGCGCCTCGTCACCGGGATAATGTTGCCGAACCTCATCGAGAAATCGCCTGTTGATCTCGAAAATGATCTCGAGCGGGCGCGGCAACAGGTTGCGAAAGAGCGGCAAACCCCATGTCTCTAACGCCTCGGGCAGCAGCGTATGATTGGTGTAGGCAAACGTGCGCCAAGTGATGTTCCACGCCTGCTCCCAGGGCAGGCGTCGCTCGTCCACAAGCAGACGCATCAGTTCGGCGACCGCGATCGACGGATGAGTATCGTTCAACTGCACGGTGAACATTTCCGCGAAGCGTTCGACCGGCTCGCGCCTGCGATCGAGCAGACGCAGCATGTCCTGCAGCGAGCACGAAACGAAAAAATATTGCTGTGCAAGACGCAGGCGCTTGCCGGCGTCGGGTTCGTCGTTGGGATAAAGCACCTTGGACAGGGTTTCGGAATTCACCTTTTCCTGCACGGCCTGGTAATAGTCGCCAGCATTGAAGTCGTGCAGGTCGAAGGACTCGACAGCCTCACTTTTCCAAAGCCGCAACGCGTTGCACGTGTTGACCCGGTATCCGAGCATGGGCATATCGCAGGCCACGCCCTTCACCTGGTTCGCCGGTATCCAGCGCACGCGAAAGCCGCCCTGCGCCTCGAACTCATATTCTGTATGGCCGCCGAAAGAGACATAGAAGCTCACGTCGGCGCGCACGAACTCCCATGGATTGCCGCGCTGAAGCCACTTGTCGGTCACTTCCGCCTGCCATCCGTCACAGATCTCCTGTTTGAAGATTCCAAACTCGTATCGAATGCCATATCCGATAGCCGGAATTTCGAGCGTCGCGAGCGAATCCAGATAACAGGCGGCCAGCCGCCCAAGCCCCCCATTGCCGAGCCCGGGTTCTTCCTCGAGCGCCAACAGCGTGTCAAGGTCCTGCCCGAGTGCCTGCATGGCGGCACGCGTGTTGGCTTCGATCCCGAGGTTGACGAGGTTATTGCCGAGTTGCGGTCCAATCAGGAACTCGGCGGATAGATAACAGGCGACCCGTAGTTCCCGTGCGGTGTAGCCCTCGACGGTTGCAGCCCAGCGCCCCAACATGCGGTCACGCACGGTGTGTGCAAGCGCCATATACCAATCATGCGCGGTGGCTAGTGCAGGATGGCGGCCCTGCAGGCAGATGAGGTTCTCGACGACGCCGTGCCGCAGCGCGTCGACATCCAGCCCGCTGCGCGCGTCACCCGCTCTCTCTTTTATGCCGAATCCTTCGTGGGTGCCCATGTTGCTTCTCCCGCGAGTTGTGACCGATTGGCGATGTGCGAATCTGCATTAGCCGCACGGCCACCTCAATGCGCGCCCCGTTCAGCTGATGCAGGGGTCCGATCATGCGGACGACGTTCCGACCTGAAAGCGGTACGGCGGTCGCGAGCGAAAGCACCAGATGCACGGACGAGCCACCTGTGACGATCAGGTCAAGTTCGCCGGTTTGAGTTCCGACCTTCACTTCTGCAGCGGCAACGGGACCCAACCGCCTTTGGCGATCGCCGCAAATCCAGAGGGAAGCTAAGCGCCGTGACGCACTGCGGTACGGCACGACATCCACTCATCCGCATCCACAGTATTCTACGTTCCGGCACGGGGTATCTGCACTCGTGATCGCGAGCGTGGCGTGAGTCGATGCAAAACAAGGGAGGCCTCTCTCCGTCGGCCCGCTGCAAGCAAGTGAAGTCGCTGCGCCGGAAAGCTCCCGCTTTTTGCCTCGGCCGCTCAGCGACAGCAGGTAGTTCTGCCGGCCTTTTCTCAGGCAGTTTGCGGCGAAGCCAGAGTCCAACGCCGGGAGGACGATGACTGTTGTGCTTGCGATGCGGAAACGATGAAAGGCTGCCGCCGTGGCGATATGTTTCGCACTGCAGGCGATCGATGCCGCGCCCGTGCGACCCATCGTCGCCGGAATGGCTCCGTTGAACCCCAGCGGTTCAAGGTCAAGCTCTTCAACAACCGCCTCAATAATCCTGACAGGTTTGTTCTCGGCAACGAAACCGGAGCAGCGAACGCTGCAACTTGCTGTGTGAGACGAGACAACGGCGACCTCGCTGGAGGTTCACTCGGATTCGCCATGGCGCATTGCGACGCAGAACATCACCAGGCCAAAAGACTGCAATACAGCCATGCCAAGAGCCATGTAGAGAGTGCTGCCGAGCAGCATGGGAACCAGTAGGGCCGAGGACAAGAAGTTGCCGAACTGCTGGACGGTGACGTAGCAGCTTGACGCCAGACCGCGTCGCTCCGGAAAGCAATCCAGCGCGAGAATCTGAAGGAAGGGCTGGGTCATCATCATGCCCATACCGAAGACCGGCAGCGCCACCAGTGCCCACGGCATCGGTGAAGCGTGCATCGCGTTGACCCTGATGTTGATCACGCCGGCCAAGACCATCACCAGATGGCCAAGCAGCACGTTCCGCGCTGCATTGCCATCCCCAGCGGCACGGTGAGCGACTGCGGCACCGGCGATCAGGCCCGCCACGATCGGGATGAACAGGTAGCCGAACGATTGCTCTCCAAGGCCAAGATGCTTCACGACGAAGCTCGGCGCGGCGAGGATGTAAAGGTAGATCCCAAGATTGACAGCCGCGTTGGCGAGCGCGAGCGCAACGAAACGCGGCTTCCCGAGCAATGTGCCGTACGCGCGCGCAAGCGATACGGGATGCAGCGGATGCCGACACGCCGCCGGCAAGGTCTCCGGGACGAGAAACCAGCTGATTACGACGAGCAATGCCGAAAGGAACGCGAGGAAGAGAAAAATGCTGCGCCAACCCGTCCACAGCAACAGCCATCCGCCACAAACGGGCGCGATTGCGGGAGCGAGCGCGAAGATCATCGCGACCAGCGCCATGATTTTCTGCGCGTCAATTCCATCGAAAACATCACGCACCATCGCCCGGCCAACGATGACGCCGGCCCCGGCGCTGATGCCCTGCAGTGCACGACCGGCGTAGAGCAGCGGGATGCTCGGGGCAGCCGCGCACATCAGCGATCCAACGGCGAACAGCACATTGCCGGCGAGAATGATCCGGCGGCGACCAATTGCGTCAGAGATGGCTCCATGCCACGGCACCATCAGCGCGAAAGGCAGCAGGTAGGCTGACAACGACTGCTGGATCTGTGCCGGCGTGGCATGCAGCGTCTGAGCCATGATGGAAAATGCCGGCAGATACGTGGCGATCGCGAACTGTCCAAGCATCGACAGTCCAGCCACGAGCACGACGATCGTCGGGGTGCGGAGCCTTTGCGGTTCAACCTCTGTTGCAGTTTGCATGCTCGACATTCACAAACTCCAGTTCGCAGCCGTCGCGGGCCTGGCACCGCCCAGGTCATTGCGGTCCGCCTTGTTCGGCCCGTCGCCTGTGAGGCATGCCTGGATGAATGCGGTATGAAGCCGCTTCCAGTCGGCCACCGTCAGGTGGTGCTCGAAGACATTCAACGCGGCGCCCGCGAGCTTGTCTGCCGCAAGCGCGGGAGCAATGTCCAGCGTCGCGCTCGGCGCCCCCGCTATCTGCGTTTTCCTGATGGACAACTCGCCGTTTTGCGTTCCATTCGGACGGGATCGAAACGTATGCACGCGCGTATCCGTTTGTCGACTTCAATTCGCAACGGCAAGCGCCATGGCACTGGCCAACGCCACTGGCGAATAAACGCCCGACAGCGAGTATCGCGTGTTGAACACGAAATGCGGCACACCGCTCACCTGCGCGTCGCCGTGCGACGTTCGCTGGCCGTTGAGGTCCGCCACATGCTTCGACGCCGCCAGGTTTGCCGTCAGACTCGTGTACTCGAGGCCGCATTCGTGCCCAAGACGCGCGAGGACCTCGGTGTCGCCAATGTTCTCGCCTTCCATGAAGTAGGCGGTGAGAATCCGGTCGATCAATTCCGTGATCTGCACGCCGGTTCCGCGACTCGCCGCATAGGTCACAAGTGCGTGCGCGGCAGCGGTGTTCGGCATCACCTCGATGCGGTCGAATGCGAACTTGATGCCCGCATCATCGCCTGCCCGTTGCACCTGCGCACGCCTCGCCGCAACGGCCTCCGCACTTCCAAGGCGATCGCGATAGAACGCCTGGTACGGCAAACCCTCGACAGGCACGCCGGGTAGCAACTGGTGAGAACGCCACTGCACCGATACGCGCACATCGGGGCGCGAGCTTTCGAAACGCGAAACGGCCACATCCAGATTGCGCTTGCCGATCAGACACCAGGGGCAAACGAAGTCGAAGAACGTTTCGATCTTGAGGACGGATCGCTCGCCCCTTACACTGCAGGCTTGCGCATTCATGTTTTGGTCAGACGACGTCATCGAGGGGTATCCTCGCGATCGGCCCTGGCCAGCAGGCTGGTCCGTGTGAAATACAAAATCATTTCGTATGGTTTCCCAAACTCGTTAGTACCGCGCATCTCTGATAAAGCCGGAGCGGTCCATCTGCATACGCGGTGCTCAGGAAGTCCCGGCTCATCGAATAACTCAGCGGAGCGCGGCGCTCGCATCTCGGCAGAAGCGCGCGTGCCAGGACATGTGATGGTTCGTCGTTGCAAGAACGGGCCACACGAGCGCCGGTGAAAATCCCGCTCGAAACATCGGCGATTCGTTGACACGTACGATACGGCAATCCCGCGATGCGCTTTGATGAACAGGCGCCATGGTTTTAGGTTTTCGCGCCAACCGGCGTTAACCCCGATCGGTATCAAAGGGCTGGCCGTGCTCCTCGTGCCGAAATATGGCGCGAGGGGGCAGTCAAAGGCTCACAACCAGCCGGCGGCAGAGCACCACCATTGCCGGCAAACGTTGCGTATGGCCTGGCCGCTATCCCGTCTGAAGTCGGCAATCATCTTGACGTCCTGGTGCCAGCCCTCCAGCGAATTGCCCTTGATGTCTCGACCGTGCGACTGCCGGTCAAGGGTGGTGTGCGCCAATGCACACGGACACGTTCACCCTCGGACCTGCTACTGCCCTGGCGGGCGGATTGAAACCGTGTTTTTCACGGAACTGACTCCGGCGACTCCCTTGGCAACCTCGCCAGCCCTATCGATCATCGTAGCGTCTGGCACGGTACCCGCGAGCGTGACCGCGCCATTGTTCGCCCGCACATTGATGTTGCTGATATTCAGGTTCTTCGTCCTGGACAGAGCGCGGCGGACCTCCCTGGCGAGCGCTCGATTGGCCTGCTTTGCCGACTTGGCGCTCGATGCCGCCGTGCCGGCGTCGCTTGCCTGTGCGAAGACATTTGCGGTCGCCGCTAGTGCGAGCACACCGGCCGCAGCGACAAGAAGCTTTTTCCCTAGCATAGTTCTCTCCTGTTGACGCCAAATGGGTTGGCGCACAACGGCGGCCAACCGATCAGCGTCCTGACCGACGCTTCCTCTATCGAGGCCAGAATGTCAGTGCGCCGGTTCCATCTCCCGACGCGGCACTCAAAGATTCGTTGCGGCCGAGCGGCTTGCCGCTTGCCGCTTGCCAGCACATCGCACGCGTATCCTGGCGTTACTCACTCTCACCCGGTTGCCGCATTTGATCACCTGCCGGAGCTTCGCCGCACTGGCCAATCTCACGCCTGCTCTCACCGACGAACAGCTGACGCGGACGACCGATCTTCTGCTCAGGATCAGCGATCATTTCGTTCCACTGCGCGATCCAGCCGACCGTACGCGCCATCGCGAAGATACACGTGAACATCGACGTCGGAATGCCCAGCGCGCGCTGCACGATACCCGAGTAGAAGTCGACGTTCGGGTACAGCTTGCGCGACACGAAGTATTCGTCTTCGAGCGCGATCTTTTCGAGTTCCATCGCGAGCTTGAACAGCGGGTCGTCGTGCAGGCCCAACTCTTCGAGCACTTCGTGGCAGGTTTCGCGCATCAGCTTCGCGCGCGGGTCGTAGTTCTTGTACACGCGGTGGCCGAAGCCCATCAGCTTCACGCCCGAGTTCTTGTCCTTCACCTGCTTGATGAACTCGGGAATGTTGTCGACGGAGCCGATTTCTTCCAGCATGTTCAGCGCGGCTTCGTTCGCGCCGCCGTGCGCCGGGCCCCACAGGCATGCGATACCCGCCGCGATACACGCGAACGGATTCGCACCCGACGAACCGGCGAGACGCACGGTCGACGTCGACGCGTTCTGCTCGTGGTCCGCGTGCAGGATCAGGATGCGGTCGAGCGCGCGCACCAGCACGTCGTTGACCACGTACTCTTCGCACGGATTCGAGAACATCATGCGCATGAAGTTTGCGCTGTACGACAGGTCGTTCTTCGGATATACGAACGGCTGGCCGATGCTGTACTTGTACGCCATTGCGACCAGCGTGGGCAGCTTGGCGATCATGCGGATCGCCGACACTTCGCGGTGACGCGGGTTATTGATGTCGAGCGAGTCGTGATAGAACGCTGACAGCGCGCCGACTGCGGCAACCAGAATCGCCATCGGGTGCGCATCGCGACGGAAGCCGCGGAAGAAGAACTGCATCTGCTCGTGCACCATCGTGTGCTTCGTGACGGTGCCGACGAATTCGGTCTTCTGCTTTTCGTTCGGCAGTTCGCCGTTCAGCAGCAGATAGCAGGTTTCGAGGAAGTCGGCGTTCTGCGCGAGGTTGTCGATCGCGTAGCCGCGGTAGAGCAATTCGCCCTTGTCGCCGTCGATGTAGGTGATCGCCGAATTGCACGCCGCCGTCGACATGAAGCCCGGGTCGTACGTGAATTTGCCGGTCTGGCCGTACAGTTTGCGAATGTCGATTACATCCGGGCCAATCGTGCCCTTGTAAATCGGCATTTCGACGCTCGGCGAATTGTCGCTGAACGATAGCGTGGCTTTGATCGTTGACTGCTTCATGTTTGCGAACTCCATAAGAATGCTGAAAAGCCGTCAATTCATGACTGCGTCTACGCCCGGCGGCACCGGGTCGTTCAGGTCGCTGACGAGACGCAAGCGCCGTTCTGGAGGCGACGAGTCGTACTGGAACACACCGCGACCCGCTTTTCGACCGAGCCGTCCAGCACAAACCAGTTCTCTCAGAAGCGGACATGCGCGGTACTTCGGATCGCCGATATCGCTGTGAAGGACATCCATCACCGAAAGACACACGTCGAGCCCGACGAGATCTGCGAGCGCAAGCGGACCGATCGGATGGTTGGCACCGAGTCGCATTCCGGCATCGATCTCGTCCGCGGTCGCGACGCCCTCCGCGAGTACGAAAAAGGCTTCGTTGATCATCGGAACGAGAATTCGATTGACGGCGAAACCCGGCGAATTTTTGACTCGAACCGCAGTCTTGCCGAGGCGTCGCGTAAGCTCGACGACGGATTCGGCGGCGGCTGCGCTGCTTTGCAAACCGCGGATGATCTCGACGAGCTGCATGGTCGGCACGGGATTGAAGAAGTGCATCCCGACGAGCCGTGAGGGATCCTCCAGCGACGCGGCCAGCGTCGTTATCGAAATCGAAGAAGTGTTCGTGGCGATAACAGCCTTGTCGTTGGCCAGCGATTCGATCCGCTTCAGAATGCCGAGCTTGATTTCGACATTCTCCGTGACTGCCTCGATCACCACATCGCTGTTCGCGAGCCGCTCATAGTCGGTCGATGTCTGGATGCGCGCGAGAGCGGCTTCTCGCGCTGCGTGGTCGAGCTTCTCGTTCCTGAACAGCCGCTCCAGGCCCGCTTTGATTGCAGCCAGGCCTTTTTCCAGCGCGACCTCGGTTACGTCGATGAGCACGACATCCAGGCCCGCAACGGCGGCCACCTGCGCGATACCGCTGCCCATCGTCCCCGCACCGATCACGCTTATCGTTTCGATTGACATATTGTTCCCCTGCGATCGACTTGCCTAAGCGCGCCGAAGGTTCTCGAATATCGCGGCAATCCCCTGCCCTCCTCCAATACACATGGTCACGAGCGCATAGCGGCCATTGACCCGTTCGAGCTCGTGGAGGGCTTTCACTGTGATCAGCGCACCTGTGGCGCCGATCGGATGGCCGAGCGAGATGCCCGAACCATTGGGATTAACCTTCTGCGGATCCAGTTCGAGCATCCGCGTCACCGCACATGCCTGTGCCGCGAACGCTTCGTTCGACTCGATCACGTCGATATCCGACGCGCGCAAGCCCGCACGCTTCAACGCAGCGAGCGTCGCGGGCACGGGACCGATGCCCATGTACTGTGGATCCACTCCCGCGTGCGCGTATGAAACGAGGCGCGCGAGCGGCCTGAGACCGCGCTTGCTGGCGGTTTGGGCGTCCATCATCAGAAGCGCTGCTGCCGCGTCGTTGATCCCCGAGGCATTGCCTGCCGTCACGGTCCCGCCTTCTTTCATAAACGCGGGGCGCAAGCCTGCAAGTTCGTCAGGCCCAAGGTCGGCTCGCACGTGCTCGTCAGTATTGAATACCGTGGTTTGCCCTTTCACGGTTTTCTTCAACCCGGCGATCTGATCCGCGAAACGTCCCTCCGCGATGGCCCGCGCCGCGCGCCGATGCGACTCCAGCGCGAGCTCATCCTGCTGCTCGCGGGTGATGCCGTACTTGCGCGCGACATTCTCGGCGGTGATGCCCATGTGAATCGAATGAAACGGGTCGTGCAACGCACCGAGCATCATGTCGACGAGGCGGCTGTCACCCATCCGCGCGCCAAAACGAGCGTCTGTCGCGAGGTAAGGCGCGCGACTCATATTCTCCGCACCACCACCGAGCGTGACATCGGCGTCACCGAGCAGAATCGCCTGCGCAGCGCAAATGACCGCTTCCAGTCCCGAGCCGCACAGACGGTTCACCGTCATCGCCGGCGTCTCCTCGGAGACGCCGGCATCCATGGCCGCGACACGGGCCAGATAGAGATCCCGCGGCTCGGTCGCGACCACGTTGCCGAACACCACACGACCAACGTCCTGGCCTTGTACGCCTGTACGTGCCAGCACCTCGCGGGCGACGAATGCGCCGAGCGCGGTGGGAGGCTGATCCCTAAGACTACCGCCAAACTTACCTATCGCGGTGCGCACACTGCCGACAACCACCACTTCCCTTTGCATGACCGACTCCTGAGATAAGAACTGTTCAGCGCGCGTCAACCACGGTCTCGTCGAGAATGCCGCTGAAGTTCGAGCCGGGCTATCGCGTTGCGATGCACTTCGTCCGGGCCGTCCGCCAGCCGAAGCGTGCGCTGGTTCGCCCACGCATAGGCCAGCGGGAAATCGTCCGATACCCCCGCGGCGCCGTGCAACTGGATCGCCCAGTCCAAGACCTTCAGCGCCACGTTCGGCGCGACGACCTTGATCATCGCGATCTCGGCTCTTGCCGCCTTGTTGCCGACCGTGTCCATCAGCCACGCCGCTTTCAGCGTCAACAGGCGAGCCATTTCGATCTCACAACGCGCTTCGGCGATGCGCTGCTGCGTCACGCCTTGTTCGGCCAGCGGCTTGCCGAAAGCCACTCGGCTGAGACTGCGCTCGCACATCAGTTCGAGCGCACGTTCGGCGGCGCCGATGCTGCGCATGCAGTGGTGAATGCGGCCCGGCCCGAGCCGGCCTTGTGCAATCTCGAAGCCGCGGCCCTCGCCCAGCAGCAGATTCGCCACGGGCACGCGCACATCCTTCAGTTCGACTTCCATATGGCCGTGAGGCGCATCGTCGTATCCGAACACGGGCAGATAGCGCTTGACCGTAATACCGGGCGCATCGGCCGGCACCACGATCATCGACTGTTGCTGATGACGCTCCGCGTCCGGATCGGTCTTGCCCATCACGATGTAGACCTTGCAACGCGGGTCTCCGGCGCCCGACGACCACCACTTGGTCCCGTTGACCACATAGTGATCGCCGTCACGCTCGATGCGGCAGCAGATGTTCGTCGCATCCGACGAAGCGACCGCCGGCTCCGTCATCAGAAACGCGGACCGGATCTCGCCGCGCAACAGCGGTTCCAGCCAGCGGTCCTTCAATGCCTCGCTGGCATAGCGCTCGAACGTTTCCATATTCCCGGTGTCCGGTGCGGAGCAGTTGAACACTTCCGGCGACCAGGGCACACGTCCCATGATTTCGCACAGCGGCGCGTATTCGAGGTTCGAAAGACCTTCCGGCGCGCGTGGCGAGCGCGGCAGGAACAGATTCCAAAGTCCGGCCTTGCGTGCGAGCGGCTTCAGTTCCTCGATAATGCGCGTCGGAATCCACGCGTTGCCGGCTTGCCGATTGGCCTGAATTTCGGCCTGGTACCGGTGCTCGTTCGGATAGATATGAGTCTCGAAGAAATCGAGCAGCTTCGACTGCAGCTCTCTAACCTTCGGTGTGTAATCGAATTGCATCGTGTCTCCTTTCTTTCGCCTGCCGCGTCAAGACCGTGCACCGATCCGGTCGCGACGATGTAGCGGCGACTCCTTTCACTAGATGGTCAGCCCGCCGTCCACGACCAGGCATTCCCCGTTGGTGTAACTCGCGGCGTCGGACACCAGGTACAGCACTGCGCCGGCAAGCTCGCGCGGCTCAGCGTGGCGACGAAGCGGGATCTTTTTCATCCACTCTTCGTAGATCGACGGGGTCTCGAACAGCGCGCTCGCGAACTTTGTCCGTGTCAGGCCGGGGAGCAGCGCATTCACGCGAATCCCGAATGGGCCGCACTCCTTGGCGAACGCCCTCGTCATGTTGACGACCGCCGCCTTGCTGATCGAATAGATGCCCTGCATGTCGCCCGGCTGCAGCGCATTCACCGAAGCGGTGTTGACGATGGCGCCGCCGCCGTGCTCGCGCATCAATCGGCCGGCTTCCACGGACATGAAGAAATAGCCGCGAATGTTCACTTCCACCGTCTTGTCGTATGCCGAGAGATCCGTATCGAGGATGTGCCCGAAATACGGGTTGGCCGCCGCATTGTTCACGAGTATGTCGAGGCGCCCATGGTGCGTGCGAATGTAGTCGAACGTTCTTGCGATGTCCTCCATTCGGCCCACGTGGCAGGCCAGCGCTTCGGCGTTGCCACCCTCGCGGCGGATCTTCTCCGCGACGGCCAGACACTCTTCCAGCTTGCGGCTCGACACGATCACGTGCGCGCCCTGCTCCGCCAGCAACCGGGCGATTTCTTCACCGATGCCTCGGCTGGCCCCCGTGACGAGCGCGATTTTTCCGCTCAGATCGAAAAGTTTGGTGCTCATGCTGCTCCGTACTCCTGTCGATAATTCATGTTCGTTGGGGCGTCACCCTTTTCCGCAGTGCGCTCCTCCGCAGCCTGTCAGCTTTGCTCTTCCAGCGCGCTCACCGCCATCTGCGCCAGCTGCTCCACCATTTCGCCGACTTCACCCGCGTTGGCATGCGATGCATTGCCATCCATCGCACGTTTCTTGACGCCTTGCGCGATGGCGGCAAGGCGGAAGAAGCTGACCGCCAGATAGAACGACCACCCGTAGATGCCGGGTATGCCGCGCAATTCGCAGTAGCGCGCGACGATCGCCTTCTCGTCCGGAATACCCAGAGCAGCCCGGTTCATTCCTTGAAGGCCCGCGACCGGCCCATCCGCGGGAAGTCGCAGACACATGCAGAAGTAAGCGAGGTCGGCAAGCGGATTGCCCAGCGTCGATAGTTCCCAATCGAGCATGGCCTTGATCCGGCACTCCTGCGAATCGAAGATCAGATTGTCGACGCGGAAATCGCCGTGCACGAGCGAGCGCGTTCCGTCGTCGGCGGGGCAATGAAGCGGCAGCCACGCGATCAGCTTCTCCATCGCGTCGATACGGCTCGTCTCCGAGGCCCGGTACTGCCTCGTCCACAGATTGATCTGACGCTCGAAGTAATTGCCGGCGCGGCCATAGTCGGACAGACCGACCGTATCGACGTCCACGTCGTGCAAGGTCGCCATCGCGCGCACGATCGCGTCGTAATACTCGCCTCGCTGGTCACGGGCAATTTCCGGAAACGCGGGATTCCAGAAAATGCGTCCTTCCTCGAAGCTCATCACGTAGAACATCGTGCCGATCACATCGCGATCCGTGCACAGGTGATATGCGCGCGCGACCGGCACGTCCGTTTTCGTCAATGCCTCGAGCACGCGGAATTCGCGATCCACCGCATGCGCCGACTTCAGCAGCGGGCCGCCCGGCTGGCGGCGCAACACATAGTTTCCGCTGGCCGCCTTCAGCAGGAAGGTCGGATTCGACTGACCGCCCGCGAACTTTTGCGCACTGACCGGCCCGTTGAACCCTTCGATCGTCCGCTCGAGATAGGGGCCAAGTGTTCCCACATCTATTTGCATGGCGTCGTTAGTCATCATTTCACCCTGTTCTCAATTAACCAAAAGTCTGGAAGCGGCGCCGGTCTGCGCGATCGAGGTGCGGATCGCTGTTGAAGCTGGCGAGGTGAAACGCATCCCGATTGAAGAAGAACCGGCAAAAGCTGCTGTTGCGGATCTGCAGATTCAGCGCAATCGCGGCGTCGGTCGGCGCCTGCAGCGCCTGTTGCGCGATGGCCGCCATCACGCCGCCCGAGGTCACCACCAGCACCCGCTCAGCCGGGCTCTGCTGGATCGACTGCCTCGCCGCTTCGACGCGATGCTGAAACTCCCGCCATGTCTCCGGAATCGGACCGCGGATCAAATCCTTCGACCATAGTTGCAGCACCCGCTTCAGGCTCCGGTAGAACTCTTGCCGGGAAGCACCGCGCCACGCCTTCAAATCCTGATGTGAGTCATCCAGTCCGTCGAACAGCGCCTGAAAGTTGTACTCGTTCAAGCCGGTATGCTGCTCGACCGGCCCGAACGAACGACCCATGCCGCGACAGATTGCGTCGAGTGTCTGTCTGTGGCGGCGCATGCCGCCCGTCATCACGCGGTCGAAGTTCAGACCGAGCTGCGCGAAGTATTCGCCGAGCCAAACGCCCTGACGCTCGCCGACCTCCGAGAGCACGTCGTAGTCACTCGCGCCAAAGGATGCCTGGCCGTGACGCACGAGATAAAGTTCTGCCATGAGTTTTCCTCGTCCGATCCGTCACGCCGCGGCCTTGACCATGTCCTCGATCACCTTCTTCGCATCGCCAAAGACCATCATGGTCTTGTCCATGTAGAAGAGATCGTTGTCGAGCCCGGCGTAGCCCGCCGCCATCGAGCGCTTGTTGACGATCACCGTGCGCGCCTTGTACGCCTCGATGATCGGCATGCCGGCAATCGGCGACTTTGGATCGTTCTTTGCTGCCGGATTCACCACGTCGTTCGCGCCGAGCACGAGCACCACGTCGACCTGGCCGAATTCGCCATTGATGTCCTCCATCTCATGGACCATGTCGTATGGCACTTCGGCTTCGGCGAGCAGCACGTTCATATGGCCCGGCATGCGGCCCGCCACCGGGTGAATCGCGTACTTCACCTCGATGCCCTTCTCGACCAGCTTGTCGGTCAGTTCCTTCAGCGCATGCTGCGCGCGCGCCACGGCCAGCCCGTAGCCCGGCACGATCACCACCGATTCCGCATTGCCGAGCATGAACGACGCGTCATCGGCCGAACCGGATTTCACCGGACGCTGCTCCGTCGCGCCGCCCGCCGCCGAGCCCGGTTCGGCGCCGAAGCCGCCGAGGATCACGTTGAAGAACGAGCGGTTCATCGCGCGGCACATGATGTACGACAGAATCGCACCGGAAGAGCCCACCAGCGAGCCCGCGATGATCAGCATCGCGTTGTTCAGCGAAAAACCAATTCCCGCCGCCGCCCAGCCCGAATATGAGTTCAGCATCGACACCACGACCGGCATATCCGCGCCTCCGATCGGAATGATGATCAGCACACCCAGCGCAAACGCGATGGCTGTCATGACGATGAACGGCAGCCACGACTGCGTGAGGAAAAACATCACGCCGAAGCCGATCATCGCCAGCGCGAGCACGAGATTGATCAGGTGCTGGCCCGGATAGACGACGGGTGCGCCTTGAAACAGGCGGAATTTGTATTTGCCCGACAGCTTGCCGAACGCAATCACCGAACCCGAGAACGTGATCGCGCCGACGAACGTGCCGATGAACAATTCGATCCGGTTGCCGTAGGGGATGAAGCCCGCATGCGGCGCGTCCTGGACACCAAGTCCGAATGCCGCGGGTTCCGACACCACCGCGTACGCGATGCACACGGCGGCCACGCCGATCAGCGAGTGCATCGCGGCGACGAGCTCCGGCATCTTCGTCATCTCCACCCGCGCGGCGACGAACGCACCGACCGCGCCGCCGATGACTAACGCGGCAAACAGAAGCGCCAGTCCCAACGCAAGGTTGGAGCCCAGCGATGCAGCCTGTTTCGCGATCAGCGCGACGGTCGTCAAAATGGCGATCGTCATTCCAGCCATACCGAATGCATTGCCGGCGCGTGCGCTTTTCGGGTTGGAGAGTCCCTTCAACGCCTGAATGAAGCAGACTGACGCGAGCAGATAAAAGAGCGTGACGACGTTCGCGCTCACGAAATCAAAGGACGTCATACGGCCTCCTTGCCGCCAGTGGCCAGTTTCTTGGGTTCCTTCTTCTTGAACATTTCCAGCATTCGCCGCGTGACGAGAAAGCCGCCGAAAACGTTCACCGCGGCGAGCGCGACGGCAACCGTGCCGAAGAACTTGCCCGCGCCGCCGAGCGTGAGGCCCGCGGCAATCATCGCCCCGACGATCACGATCGCGGAGATCGCATTCGTGACTGCCATCAGCGGCGTATGCAGCGCGGGCGTCACGTTCCAGACGACGTGGTAGCCGACATAAAGCGCCAGCACGAAGATGATCAGGTTGATCACCGTGTGATTGATAACTTCCATTGCGCTCCCCTCATCCGTTGCGCTTGACCACGCCTTCGTGCGTGAGCAGGGTTGCCGCGACGATGTCGTCCGCGAGATCGATATTGAGCGTGCCGTCCTTCGTGACGATCAGCTTCAGGAAGTCGACCAGGTTCCTCGCATAGAGCGAAGACGCATCGGTCGGCACCATCGCCGCCAGGTTCGTGTAGCCGACGATCTTCACGCCGTTCTCCGTGACGACGACCTTGTCGGTCTCGGTCAGCGGACAGTTGCCGCCTCGATGTCCGTCGATGGTTGGCCCGCGTCCCGCGGCAAGATCGACGATGACGGAGCCCGTCTTCATCGCCTGAACCGTTTCGACGGAGATCAAGGTCGGCGCGTCGCGCCCGGGAATCAGCGCCGTCGTGATCACGATGTCGGCCTGTTTCGCCTTTTCGTGCACGAGCGCCGCCTGGCGTTGCAGCCAGCTCGCCGGCATCGGCCGCGCATAGCCGCCAGTACCTGCGGCAGCCTCGCGTTCTTCGTCGGTCTCGTAGGGCACGTTGAGGAACTTCGCGCCGAGCGATTCGATCTGCTCTTTCACCGCGGGACGTACGTCCGACGCTTCAATGACCGCGCCGAGGCGCTTGGCCGTCGCAATCGCCTGAAGTCCCGCGACGCCTGCACCGAGCACCAGCACCCGCGCGGCTTTCACCGTACCCGCGGCGGTCATCAGCATCGGCATGAAGCGCGGATAGTGCTCCGCCGCGACGAGGACCGCCTTGTAGCCCGCGATGTTCGCCTGCGACGACAGCACGTCGAGGCTTTGCGCGCGCGTCGTGCGGGGCGCGGCTTCGAGCGCGAACGCAGTCAGTCCCGCGTCGGCAAGACGGCGGGCGTTGTCGGTATTGAACGGGTCGAGCATGCCCGCCAGCACCGAACCGCGCTTCATCAGCGACAGTTCCGATTCAGTCGGCGATGCGACTTTCAGCACGATTTGCGCGCCGAAGGCCGCCGCCGCATCCCCGATCTGCGCGCCCGCCTTGCGGTAAGCGTCGTCCGTGTAGTGCGCGCATTCACCGGCACCCGACTCGACGGTCACGCTGCGTCCTTGCGACACGAGCATCTTGACCGTCTCAGGCGTTGCCGCGACGAGCGATTTTTGACCCCGCGACTCGGCGGGCACTCCAATCTGCATTTCAGACCTCACCTTGCGCTTACCTGCGCCGATAGTCTCTTTGGTTCACCTGACGATGCGGTCTTCGCGCGCCGGAGCTGCACGCGAGAGGCCGCACGTCTCATCATTCGACGTCCGAAATAAATTGATGTCGAAAGCGCATTCGTTCCACATCGGCTCCTGTCAGACCGGCACTTCGCCCTCGAGCGTGATGCGGTTGAGCACGCGTTCAGCCTCGCCGTAGTCGTGCACCGCGTAGTGCATGGTGCAGCGGTTGTCCCACATGACGACGTCGCCTTCCTGCCACATGTGGCGGTACACGTTGTCCGGCGTGGTCGAGTGTTCGTACAGGAAGTCGAGCAGCGGGCGGCTTTCGGCGACGGTCATCCCTTCGATCTGCTGGGCGGTCTCACGGTGGCCGACGTAGAGAGCCTTGCGGCGCGTCTCCGGATGCGTGCGCACGATCGGGTGGACCGCCTCGGGAATCTTGTCGATTCCTCGCATTCTGGCCAGTCGCAGCCCCGTGAACCGCGCACGCAAACCCTCGAGCATGCGTTGCATGGTCGGAGACAGGCGCTCATACGAAAGGTATTGATTGCACCACATCGTGTCGCCGCCGTGCGGTACCACGACTGCCGACAGGATCGAGATCTTCGGCGGCACCGGCGTATAGATGGAATCGGAGTGCCACGCCTCGGTCGACGCCGTTTCCTTCGGAATCTTGGTTACCTGAATGAGTCCCGGGAAACCCGGCACGCTCGGATCGAGCGGATTGTTTTGCGCAGGCTTGCCCCAGAGTTTGGCGAACTCGACGTGAGCCGACGGCTGCAGCCGCTGGCCGCGAAACACCAGCACACCATAGTCGAGAAACGCGCGATGCAGCACTTCGAAGTTCGTCACGTCGACTGGTTCGTTGAGGTTGATGCCTTCGACGCGCGCGCCCACCGATCCGGTGAGCGGAGTGATCTGGATACCCATGAATATCTCCTGTTCCTCTGCTTGAGGTCTAGTCTGTGGTAAGGACAATCTTGCCGATATGTTGATCGAGCAGCATGTAGGCATGTGCTTCGCCGATCGCATCCATTGCGAAAGTGCGATCGATCGGCAGTCCGATGCGGCCCGCTGCGAGATGGGGCAGCAGGTCGCGCGCGCAAGCCTCGATGCACTGCAGCCGCTCCTCTTCGGTACGAGTGCGGAACGTCACGCCAATCAGCTTCAAACGCTTGAGCCAGAGCTGGCTCAGATCGATCTGAGCGGTGGCCGAGCCGAGTCGGGCGATGTTGACGAGCCGACCCTTGACCGCGAGACTTTGCATGTTCGCCTCGAAGACCGGTCCGCCCACGGTGTCGATGATCAGATCGACCCCTCGCTTGTCGGTGGCGGCCATCACCACATCGAGCTGTGATTGGTGCGATGAGTCGATGCCTACGTCGACGCCGAATTCGGCCAGCCGATCGAGCTTCGCGGCCGAGCGGGATTGGGCCATCACGGGCTTGGCACCCCATACGGACGCGATCTGAATCGCCGCCATCGCAACGCCGCCCGAGGCGCCGTTGATCAGCACCGACTCGCCTGCGCGCAGCTGCCCATTGGTGATCACGGCGTCGTGAGCGGTGATGAACACGTTCGGGAAAGCCGCCGCTTCGATCCAGGAAAGCCCTTCCGGCACCGCCATCAGGGCCCGGGGATCAGAGAGCACGTACTCGGCCTGGCAACCCTTGCCATGACCCATCACGCGGTCGCCCTCGCGCCAGCCGTTGACGCCCTCTCCGACTGCCGCCACTTCGCCGGCAAATTCGACGCCCGTGGTGATCGTATTGCCCGAGCGCAGGTCGCGAGCCTGATTGATCTCGCCACGATTCAGGCCAGCCGCGCGCACTCTGACCAGAACCTGTCCCGCGCCAACGACCGGGACCGGGATGTCTTGCACCTCCACGATGCCGCCCGACGGGGCCGGTATTACACGCACTGCTTTCATCGACGTCGTCTCCTTTGAAGAACTCGTTCTGTCTGGTCTGCTTTGCGACCCGCTAGCGCTTTTTTCCGACGAATATTCGCGCCTCGTTGACGCAGTCGTCGGATTGCTTTCGTTGAGTCAAAGATAGTCGCGCCCCCTTCGAGTGTCAACAACTTATATATAGGACCATGGAAAATACCTATATAGGACTTCGCGAACTCGACCTATTCTGTTTCCACGGATTCGCGCAATTTCAAACGCGATTCGCTGGATCCACCGGTCCTACGCTAGTTCATAGATCTATATAGGAGTTTAACCAATGCCTCGCGCCATCGTGCTTCATGCCACCGACAACGTGGCAACACTGCTGGACCCCGGACAGGAAGGGGAAACCTGCGTCCTGCAGGGAGAAGTAACCGGTCAGGTGACCCTGACGCAGGACGTCCCCTTTGGCCACAAAGTCTGCATCGCACCGACTACGGAAGGCGCCAAGGTACTCAAGTACGGCCAGGTCATCGGTACTGCTCGCCGCGCGCTCCGGGTTGGCGAGCACACCCATGTTCATAACGTCGATTCCACCCGCGCTCGCGGTGATCTGAAAACGAGGTAACTACGTGATGAAAACATTCCTTGGCTATCGACGCGAAAACGGCACCGTTGGCGTGCGCAACTGGGTCGCGGTGATTTCCGTCATGGATAACTGCAACCCCGTTACGCGCACGATCAGTGAGGCGGTCGAAGGCACGATCCCGGTCACGACGCTGTTCGTGCGCGGGCAGTTCGGCGCGGATCTCGATTTCGCCTATGAATCGCTGGCCGGTCTCGGGCGCAACCCGAATATCGCGAGCGTCCTGCTGGTGGGACTGGAAGAATCGTCCACAGAAGAAGTGGCGTCCCGCATCCGCGCCACCGGGAAAGCGGTCGAAACGGTGCATCTGCAGCCGAACGGCACCATCGCCTGCATTGCGGAAGGCACACGCAAGGCGATGCGCCTTTCGATTGCCGCATCGCGCTTGCGCCGCGAGCCGTGTCCTGTTTCCGAACTGGTCGTGGGCGTCGAGTGCGGTGGGTCCGATACGACTTCCGGACTGAGCTGCAACCCGACGATCGGCCGGATGGCCGACCAGATCATCGCCGAGGGCGGCACGGTCATCATTTCGGAGACCTCGGAGTTCATCGGCGCCGAGCATCTGTTCGCTGCACGGGCCATCGACGAAACGGTCAAGGCGGCCTTCGTCACCGCGGTGCGCAACATGGAGCAAGGCGCGATCGACCGGGGCGTCGATATGCGCGAATCGCAGCCCTCGCCCGACAACAAGAAAGGCGGCTTGACCACGGTCGAGGAAAAGGCGCTCGGCGCGATGGCGAAGGCAGGCTCGAGTCCCCTCGTCGGCGTGCTGCGATACGGCGAAGCTCCTCGCCGCAAGGGTCTGCACTTCATGGATGCACCTGCGGCGGCGGTCGAAAACCTCACAGCGCTTGCCGCAGGAGGCTGTCAGCTTACGTTTTTCGGCACCGGCGTCGGCAATCCGATCGGCAACATGGTTGCACCAACGGTGAAGGTGTGCGGAAACATCAATACCGTGAGAACGATGCGCGACAACATCGATTTCGATGCGAGCGGCGTGCTCGAACAGGCCATGAAGATTTCCGATATCGGTGACCGGCTGTACGAATACGCGCTGGACGTCGCGTCTGGCACCTGCCTCGCGAGCGAAGTGCTCGATGTCCGCGAAACAGCGGTCAGCCGTTTCGAACGCAGCCTCTGAAGCAAGATGACAAAACTGTCCATGGTGTCGGATGCCATCATCCGCGATATCGAATCGGGGTCATTGCGCGAGGGTGATCGCCTTCCTTCCGAAGGCGAGCTGGCGGCACGGCACCATGTAAGCGTCGGCACGATCCAGAAGGCGCTCACCCAGCTCTCGCACTCCGGGCTGATCACGCGCGAGCAGGGCCGCGGCACCTTCGTGTCGGGCACGCGCGTGGCTCCCGCGGACGTTCGCTACCTGCGCTTTCGCGGCGCGGACGGCAACGATCTGCCTTGCTATGTCCACGCGCGCTCCGTCAAGCGCACGACACGCAAGGGGCCGTGGTCGGAGTTTCTGGGCGGCGACGGCTTCGTGCGAATCGAGCGCATGATCAACGTCGGAGGGCGGTTCGACCTCTACAGCGAATTCTGGCTGCGAGAGGAAGACTTCGCGGAGCTGGGTGGCCTCGACCGCTCCGCACTCGAGAAAAACCTCCGCGAACTCGTGGGTCAACGGCTTTCGCTGCCCACCTTGCGCGTGGATCAGTGGATCCGGTTTGGCGAACTGCCCGCGGCCGTCGCTCAGGAACTGATGATCGCAACCGGCCAGGCAGGCTTAATCAAGGAATTGCGCGGCTACACGCTGCGCAATCGGCCGCTCTACTACCAGTCCGTCTATGCCGGGCCGTTTCAGGAGCGTCTTGTCATCGAGCGGGAGAACGGGCAATGAGCACGCATTGGTCACCTGACACCATCGGGCAATGGACCGCGCGGATTTTCGAAACGTGCGGCGTACCACGGGATCACGCCGCGGAAGCTGCGTCGATCCTCGTTCGCAGCGAGCTAAGGGGCTACAAGACGCATGGCATGACGCGTCTTTCGTCCTACGTGAACCGGCTGAAGAACAGGGAGTTCAATCCGAAGCCCACGATGTCGCATCGGGCTTTCCCGGGCGGCATCGTGCTGAACGCCGACGGCGCAATGGGACAGATTGCCGGCCCGCACGCCGTGCGCCTTGCGCTCGAAGCGCTGAACACGAGCGCCTCCGTGCTCGTCGTGATGCAGTCGTGCGGCCATCTCGGGGCTCTCGGCATCCACACGCTGCTGGCCGCCGAAGCAGGCGCCTTCAGCGTGATGGGGCAGCACACGCCGCCGGCGCTCGCGCTCGAAGGCTTTCGCGGCCCGGCGATCGGACACAACCCGATCGCCTTTGGCTGCCCTTTGCCAGGACAAGCGCCGATCGTCTTCGACGTGGCCTGCAGCGTGGCGGCGCGCGGCCACATTCTGCTCGCCGCCCGCGAGGGCAAGTCCATTCCCGAAGGCTGGGCGCTCGACTCACAAGGCCGGCCCACCACGGATCCGCAGTGCGCGCTCGAAGGCTCCCTGATGCCGATGAGCGGGCATAAGGGCATGGGCATCGCCATGATGGTGGAGTGTCTGGCGGGCGCCCTCGCCGCTACCGCGGGCTCACTCAGCGCGCCACGCGGCGAGGCGATGCAGGACGCATTCCTCTGGCTCGTGCGTCCCGAATCCTATACGGGACGTGAGGCCTTCGACGAGTACATGCGCCAGTGGACACAGACCTACGTGACAGCAGGTGTTGACGCACGGCTGCCGGGTGCGCGTGGCGATGTGCTCGAGCGCGAAGCCCGCGAACACGGCATGACGCTGCCCGCAGCAATCGCCGACGAACTGGCCGCACTTGGCGAGCAGCTTGGCGTGCGCTTTCCCGCGCAACCGCCCTGCCCCTGACAACATCAATTGACGAGTAAAGCAATGAATGCCCCACTCTCAGAAGCAAACCGTGAGGCCATGCAGGCCGTCACGCTCGACGACAAGTACGCGCTGGATTCCGGGCGTGCCTTCATGAGCGGCGTCCAGGCACTCGTGCGCCTGCCGCTCGTGCAGCGCGCACGCGATGCGCAAGGCGGCCACAATACCGCCGCGTTCATCTCCGGCTACCGGGGCTCACCGCTCGGCACGTATGACCAGGCGCTGTGGCAGGCGAAGAAGCACCTTGCTAACAACCATGTCGTGTTCAAACCTGGCGTCAACGAAGAACTCGGCGTCACGGCGGTTTGGGGTTCGCAGCAGCTCGAGTTCGATCCGGCGAGCAAGAAGTACGATGGCGTGTTCGGCATCTGGTACGGCAAGGGTCCCGGTGTCGACCGCAGCGGCGACGCCCTCAAACACGCGAACCTCGCGGGCACCGCGCCCCTCGGTGGCGTGATCGCGCTGGCCGGGGACGACCACGTCTCGAAGAGCAGCACGCTCGCGCATCAGAGTGACCACACGTTCATCGCTGCCGGACTGCCGGTGTTCTTTCCCGCGAACGTGCAGGACATCCTGGACCTCGGTGTGCATGCCTTCGCGATGAGCCGCTTCAGCGGCTTGTGGGCAGGCATGAAGACCGTGCAGGAAGTGGTCGAGTCCGGCTCATCGGTGCTGACCGCTGTCGACCGGGTGAGCATCCTCCTGCCCGAAGACTTCGCGGTGCCGCAAGACGGCCTGCAGATCCGCTGGCCGGACGCCCCGCTCACGCAGGAAGCCCGGATGATGGAGTACAAGTGGCCGGCCGCGCTCGCCTATATCCGTGCGAACCGGCTCAACCACAATGTCATCGAAGGTCCGCACGATCGCCTCGGCATCATCGCGAGCGGCAAGGCCTACAACGACACGCGCCAGGCGCTAATCGACCTTGGACTCACCGACGCACTGTGCCGCGAGCTCGGCATCCGGCTGCACAAGGTCAGCGTGGTATGGCCGCTCGAACCTCAGGGCGTACGCGAGTTCGCGCGCGGCCTGCGTGAAATCCTCGTGGTCGAGGAAAAGCGCTCGCTGATCGAACAGCAGTTGAAGGACGAGCTTTATCACTGCAACCCGGACACGCGGCCGATCGTGCTCGGCAAGTACGGTCGTGCCGACGGTGAAGACACCGGCGGCGAATGGAGCCACGGCAGGCCGGGCGACGACTGGCTGCTGCGCGCGAAGGCCGATCTCACGCCCGCGATGGTCGCCAGGGCGATCTCTGGGCGTCTGAAGAAGCTCGGCGTGCCAGCGGACGTGGTCGCCCGCATGGACCAGCGCCTCGCGCAGATCGACGCGGCCGAACGTACCGCCGCCGAAGGCGCGAGCGGCGGCGCGGACCGCCTGCCATGGTTCTGCCCCGGCTGCCCGCACAACACCAGCACCCGAGTTCCGGAGGGATCGCTCGCCACCGCCGGGATCGGCTGTCATGGCATGGCGATCTGGATGGACCGCTCGACCACGTCCTGGTCGCAGATGGGCGGCGAAGGCGTGTCCTGGATGGGACAGGCGCCGTTCAGCAAGCGCGCCCACGTGTTCGCCAATCTGGGCGACGGCACGTATAACCACTCAGGCCTGCTCGCCATCCGCCAGTCGGTCAATGCCGGGGTCAACATCACCTACAAGATCCTGTTCAATAGCGCCGTGGCGATGACGGGCGGCCAACCCGTCGACGGTCAGCTCGACGTGCCGGGCATGACCCGCGAGCTTGCCGCCGAGGGCGTGAAGCGCACCGTAGTGGTAACCGATGAGCCCGAGAAGTACGCGGGCGTGACCGATCTCGCGCCCGGCGTCACGGTACGCCATCGTGACGCACTCGATGACGTGCAGCGCGAGCTGCGCGAGCTAGAGGGCGCCACCGCGATCATCTACGACCAGGTCTGCGCCACCAAGAAGCGTCGCGAACGCAAGCGCGGAACGATGCCGGATCCGGAAAAGCGCGTGGTCATCAACGAGCTCGTGTGCGAAGGCTGCGGTGATTGCTCGGTCGAAAGCAACTGCGTCGCCGTTCAACCGCTCGAGACCGAGTTCGGCCGCAAACGCCAGATCAATCAGAACACGTGCAACAAGGACTTCTCCTGCGTGAAGGGTTTCTGCCCGAGCTTCGTCACGGTCGAAGGCGGCCAGCTCAAGAAGCCCGCGGCAGCGCGCAGCGCGAAGCTTTCCGATATGCCGGCCCTGCCCGAGCCGACGCTGCCCGACGCTGCCATCGCGCGGCGCATCCTGGTGGCCGGCGTCGGCGGTACGGGCATCGTCACGATCGGCCAGGTGCTCGGCATGGCCGCACACCTCGAAGGCAAGTACGTGACCACCCAGGATGCGACCGGCATGGCGCAGATGGGCGGCGCCACCTGGAGCCACATCCAGATCGCAAGTGACGACAACACCCTGCACGCGACCCGGGTCGATACCGCTTCGGCCGATCTCGTGCTGGCTTGCGACACGGTGGTGGGCGCGAACAAATTCACCTTGTCCACCATGCATCCGGGGCGCACTTATGTGGTGCTCAATAGCCACGTGACGCCGACCGCGGCTTTCGTGCGCAATCCTGACTGGCAAGCCGGTACCGACCAGTCCATCGCGGCGATCCTGCAAGGCGCAGGCCCCGGCCAAGTGGGCGTTTTCGACGCCGAGCGCATGGCCACACAACTGCTCGGCCAGTCGATCTACTCGAACCTGATGCTGCTGGGCTACGCGTGGCAGAAGGGCCGCGTGCCGCTCACGCGGGCCGCGCTGATGCGTGCGATCGAACTCAATGGCGTGCAGATCGAGAGCAACAAGGCTGCCTTCGAGTGGGGCCGGCATTGCGCCCACAACCTCAACAGGGTGCCGGTGCGCTCCGCTGACTCCCAGGTGATCCAGTTCGCGAAGAAGCCGTCGCTCGCCGAGTTCATCGAAAAGCGATCGGCGTTTCTGGTTGGCTATCAGAGCCAGGCTTATGCCGCTCGTTACGATGCGTTCATCGCAACAGTGCAGGAGGCCGAGTGCCGCTTTGGCAGCGATCGGCTCACCAGAACCGTCGCGCGTTACCTGTTCAAACTGATGGCGTACAAGGACGAGTACGAGGTGGCGCGCCTGCATACCGACGCGGCATTCACGAGCAAGGTCGCGGAGATGTTCGAGGGCGACTACAAGCTCGTGCACCACCTCGCACCGCCGCTCCTGTCGAAGCGCAATGCGAAGGGCGAGCATGTCAAGCGAGCCTTCGGACCTTGGGTTCGTAGCGCGTTCCGCGGCCTGGCAGCGTTCAGGAGCATGCGCGGAACCGCCCTCGACCCGTTCGGATACACCGCCGAGCGTCGCACCGAACGTGCGCTGATCGCGGAATACCGCGCCTGGATCGAGGAACTTTTGCAGACGCTTTCGGAGGACAACCTCGAGCTGGCGCTCGAGATCGCGGCCCTTCCCGAGATCATCCGCGGTTACGGCCACGTCAAAGCCCGCAACCTCGATGCCGCACGGGTTCGCTGGGCAGGCTTGATGCGCCAATGGCGCGATGGCGAACGCGCTCCGCAACGAACGTCTGTGGCGCTCGAACAAAGCGCAAATTGAGTGAAGCAACCTGCCGCGGCCTGATGCGCTCATCAGGCCGCGGCCAGCCGGCACGCGGCTTCGCCGGTCCCGTCAGCCATCACACAGATGCCGGCTGACGCCTGACAAAAATCCTGGAGACACCATGCCTCATCATCGTTCCGTCATCAGCACGTCTTCGCCGTCGATGACTTCAGCCGTCTCATCCAGCAAACCGTTGTCGAAACCGTGGGCTATTGGTGCCATCACGGTTGGCAGCGGTCTCGAACTCTACGACTCGGTCGTCTACAACTTCTTTGCCACGCTGATCGGTCCACAATATTTTCCACTGACCGACCCTCTCGGCCAGTTACTGTTCTCTTTTGCCGCCTTCGGCGTCGGCTATCTGATGCGACCGATTGGCGGATTGGTGATCGGCGCCTACGCCGACCGCGTCGGCCGCAAGCCTGCCGTGGTGCTCACCCTGTGGCTGATGGCGTTGAGCGCCACGATGCTCGTGCTGGCACCAACCTACGCCCAGATCGGTCTGGCCGCGCCGGTCATCATGACGATCGCACGTCTGCTTCAGGGTTTCGCGATTGGCGGCGAGATGGGACCGGCTAGCGCGATGTTGCTCGAATACGCCGACGATAAGTCACGCGGGTTCTATACGAGCTGGCAGCCCTTCAGTCAGGGTCTCGCGGCGATCTTCGCGGCCCTCGTTGCTCTTTCATTGACCAACTTTCTGCCGCAGTCCGCGCTGTCATCGTGGGGTTGGCGCATTTCGTTCGTAATCGGCATTCTGGTGATTCCGCTCAGCGTGATGATCCGCTCCCGTCTGGACGAGACGCTGGTTCCCACCAAGTGGGGCGAAAGCGACGCGATCTCCCACGGCCGCCTGCTGAAGGAGCACCGGCGGGAGCTCGTTGCCAGTGTGCTGCTGATGATTGGACTGGCATCGGCCGTGCATATCGTTGTTTTCTATCTCCCCAATTACGGCGCGATCCAGCTTCACCTTCCGCTTTCGCAATCGATCTGGGCAGGCTTCGTGGGCTCGGTGGCGCTTACCCTGCTCTCACCGTTCGCCGGCTGGCTCAGCGATCGCATCGGGCGCCGCAAGGTCGTGTGGTGGTCACGCGTCGCGATGCTGGCCATGATCTATCCGGCGTTTTATGCGCTCAATAACCTGCATTCTCTGACTTGCCTGCTGATCGTCGCCGGCTTCCTCGCCGTACCGATGGCCATGACCTCCGCCTCGACCCTGGTGCTGGTCAGCGAGGTGCTGCCGCAGCGGCTGCGTGCGACGGGATTGTCGGTCAGCTACTACGTTGCAGTCGTGATCTTTGGGAGCTTCTCGCAATTCTTCTCGACCTTGCTGATCCATTTGACAAAGGATCCCAACGCCCCCGCTTACTATGTGATCGGCTGCGGTTTGATATCGCTCGTCGGTCTCGCGATGGTTCACGAAACGAAGGGACGTCGGCTGGCATAGTTTTCGAAAGGCTGGTGCATGTCTGCTTTAGTGCGCTCCCAACAAGCAGCGGGAGCGCACTGCAAGGCCATCTCTGTCGCTGGAGAACATGAGCCGTGCATTTCCATCAAACGAATGTGACGCCGCACCATACCGCCAGTGGCGAATCTATCCAGGAACCCGCCGCAACCCTACGTGCGTACGATATGCCAACGGCCGGTTGCGGTGTTCAAGTCTCCGTCTGCGATCGCCAGATGCCGTTGGTGTAACCGCAGCCCGCCAGCGCATTGATCAGGCATTACCGGTAAGCCGGTTTGTCTCGCGAGCATGACGACCGTGAGCGACGTGAACGGTGTCAGTTCGGAAAATTCGAGTTGCACGGCGTTTCTGGAGCAACGGTCGGATTACCTGCTAACCAAACGACAGAATGCGGAAACGCCACGGTGCGACGCATAGAATCGCGCAGTACGGCTAGCGGCGGGTGCAATTCACATGCGTGGTCGACGCGCGGAACAGCTGGCCGTCGAACTGGTCGGCCCACCCAAGGAAGAACTCAAACATTTCCGCGGCTATCCCAGCTTTGCTAGCAGCTATCGCAAATCGGCTCGCGAGTCGAGGTCGCTTCGGAGCGAGCGGCCCGTTGTCCTTCCTCACTCTGGCGGCAACAGGATTGGGGGGCGCGCCACATGCGTCTTCCCATACGCTTCCTTTTGCGCTTCATGTGCGAAGATTCACGCTGCTGCGCATCGGCGGCGCCACCGGCCCGATAGCCGACGGACTTTTCCCCGTTGCTGGATCGCATAGCTGGAACTCGTCGACGGCGGCCTGCACGAGTCCGCCGTCTGAATACGATCCGATCTCCTCGTGCCGTGCAACAAATTCAGCAAGAGGTTCGAACGGACTTTCTACCGTTGACTGCTGCATTGGTTCGCTCCGATCAGATCTGGTTTGAGTCTCTCGCTCACAGGCTGCGATGTCGCCGGCTGTTGCTATCGAAAGCTGACGCGGCGCGCTCTAGCGTCAGAAGGTACCCAAGGGCTTGCGCGCGCTGCGGGCGTCCGGCGGAGTCGCGCGGGACGATGCATCCGCGTGTTTCCCTTGAACGGGTGCTACCCCGGGAGATTTGCCCAATCCGGTCAAGGTCGGGGAAGCGGGAAATCTGGTTAGCGTGGGGCAGAAAGAATGCGAGCAGAACGGGTGCCGCGGTTGCACTGTGAGCCGAATGTGATCGGCGGAAGATAAAATTTGAATTCGCGCAAAGGGAAAAACGCCCTTCGAGAACGACTTTCTCTGAGGTACAGCTGCATCAATACGCAGTGCCGGCGTCTGTCGCAGCGATGCGACGCCGATCGTCAATCGCACATCGAAGTGTGGCGGAATGCCCGCGAAGCGCCTAAGAGATGGGCCTGCCTTAGCCCGGTCTCCAGTTTCCAACCCTTGCTTCGCGAGCCACAGTTGAATCAGCTCAGCGATCTGGGTGGGGTTTCGGAAGTGACGCTCTCAATGATGCAATGCGCAAACGCATCGCCGTGCGTTACGACGTAACAGCCCCGATGCGGCCGCTGGAATCCTGGTAACGTCCCGCCTACGATTCCGGTCAACGACGGAAGTCCATCCTGCTTCGACATGCAGATGAAAATGCGACGCCACACCAGACGATGACTCGGTGAATTCCGAACTTGTCCATCAATATGCCGATGGTGGACTACCCACAGCCATGCTGAGCAGCGTAGCCGAGAGGAAAGCGACTTTTCCGTACAGCCCCATCCGCACTCTGCCGCGAGTGGTCGAGCGAAGATGCGAGGTGCCGCGCAAAATGCCCGCAACCCCGCTTATTCCGGTGCCGACCACTGTCGAAACATACCTCTGCGGCCCAAGGAGTCGGATACCCTGCCGAGCCATCCTGTCACCCCTTCGCAATGAGCGTCCATTACATAAATATGTTGCGATTCGACTGCTCTCACATTGCGCGGGGTACGGCTTGCGAAGGTGATCACGCGATACGCGAGCCACGCCGTGCCGCCGATTCGGTTCTCCTTGTTACAGGTCCGCCGGTTCGCACACCCATGCGCTGATCCGCGCGGCGGGTACACTCACGTAGTCCGCCGGACGGCGCCCAAGCCCAGCGCCTCAAAACATGTGGCGAATGCCGATTTCCGCTCCGAACTGATTGGCGCCAGGCGCAGGCGCGGCAGGCACCGTGCTCGCCGCGGAGACTGAATAGATGCCGCCCTTCCCGTTGTTCTTCATGTAGGAGAGCACGCTGTACACCGCAGTGCGTTTGCTGAAGTTGTAGTTGACGCGCACCGTGCCGAGCGTGCCGTCGGCGTCGAACGCAGCGTTGTCGATCCGCGAGATCTGCGCTTCGAAAGTCCAGGCGTGAAAGGGGTAGGTCGCACCAAGATATTCAAGGTCGGTAGTGGCCGATCTCACGTCCCCCTGAATGCGCCGGTGCAGCCAGCCCGCGCCCAGTTGCACGGGCCCGACGAACAGCTTTGCGGCAATCTGGTATCGGCGATCAGTATCGGCCGACTTGGTGAAAGCGATGCCAGGCAAGCCCGGAACTACCGTTACGGGTGCCGCACCGGCTCCGCCGCGCTGTTCGTCGTAGGTAGTCGCGATGCCCCATGCGTTGCCGTCATACTTGAGCATGGCGGACACAGCGCGACAGGCAAGAAAATCATTGCCGCTCTGGCCTGGGCAATTGCCTGCCGGCGACGAATCACGACCGAACGAATAGCTCGCGCCTACGGTCAAGCCGGCGAACGTGCCGAGATACACTACGTCGCTATCGAAACGTGCCGCCAGCAGGTAAGGATCGAACGAAGCCAGACCGCCCATCGCGCCTGCGCCAAGGATGTTCGAATCATACATTCCCCAAGCCGTCATGCTGTACTGGCGCCCGAAGGAGACTTGCCCCCAAGGTCCAGCCAGTCCGGTGTAAGCCTGCCGGCCGAACAACCGACCGCCCTGCTGCAACGACCCATTCGACATCGAAAAACCACTCTCTAACGTGAAAATGGCCCTTAACCCGTTGCCCAGGTCCTCCGTACCTTTGATGCCCCAGCGCGAAGGCGTGTCGCCACCGCCAATCACTGGCATTCGCACAACGGTTCCTCCCGTTGGCGTCGCATGCGTGATGTATTCAATTCCGGTATCGACGATCCCGTACAACGTGACCGAGTTTTGAGCAAACACCGGTACTGATGTCATCGCGCAAGCCGCAAGGGCGGCTATCTCCTTCTTCTTCATTTGATCTCCTTTTCTGTGGAAGGCAATTCACCTTTCACCAATTCACGACTGTTCACCGCGCGCCAAGGCAAGGTGTACGGAAGCGGATCCATACATCGACAATCCTTTCGCACGCGTCCTTAGTACGTCGAAGCGTATGATCCGTATTTATTGATTTTCTTGCGGCTCAACCATGCCCAGCGATAGCTGGGACCGCCGTGTCGATGGCTTTTTTCCATCGAATACGGCCGCGCAATCAGTGCGTCAGCGGATGTTTTCTGCCTTGCGACGAATGACCGACAGCAACTCGAGCGCTCGATCCGCTGCAGCCTTGGCCCCCGGCCGGTTTCCGCGCACGTATGGCGGACGCAAATCCTCGATTTCGGAGAGCGCCTTGACCATCTCTCCGTCGGCGACGCATAGACGTCGGTACTCGTTCACCGTCAGTAGATAAGTGTGGAATACGTCGATGCCTGGACCCGTTGCACCTGTTCCGTGCAGGGCTGCGTTCAGCCAATGCGTGCCTGCGAGCATCGCCCCCTCGATCTTCATTTCGCAGTCGTCGTCGGCGCACTTTTTCAGGGATTGCTCGATGCGCCGTGCAGCTTCGAGATGTTTCTCAATGTCCATGTGCGTCTCCTTGCAGGCGCTCGTTCAAAAGCCGCTGGCACCGCGCAAGCGCTGCGTCGCATTCGGCGACGATGGCTGCCGTCGGTATCAGGCCTTCGCGCACGCACGGATCGCGGTATCGTTCTACGGTCTCCATCAGGTGCATCATCGATTCGATGTCTTCTGGTACCGCAGCCTCGATTACCGGGCGACCTACATGAAGGATGTCGCCGAGCGGTCGGAATTCGGTCGTCAGCGAGCCGTCGGCGTGGGGCACGAGATAAACCCCCGGCTGCGTCGGATGGATGTCGTCGCACGCGGTAATTCCTGCGCAATGGAGCGCGGCATTGACCGCATGGGTACCTGCGGTCATGCCGGCCCAAAACCAAAGTTCGAAGTCGACGAGCGGGTCGAAGCGATTGCGCAGCAACTCCAGTCTCGCGATCTTCTCCAGGTGGGACTTCACATTCATTTGATCAAAACCTCATTCCGCGTGGCCCAACACATTGCGTCCCCATGTCTGCAAGATAAGGCGCGTCGCACACGCGAGTCAACTCTTCTATATAGGAGTTAAGGGAAACTCCTATATAGAACATGTTGGTTAGACAGTATTTCCTCTTGATTTAAGTGGAATTAAGCATTACATTCATGTATAGGATTTGCGCCCGGTTTCCAAGCCTAGGGTTCTTGACGATAAGGTGACCTCGGGGCGCTCTACTCCGGACGACGGTTGACCTGCTTTCCGCGAAGGGCAGACATCACTAACCTTGTCGCACCGAAAGTCTCAGGGGGACAGCCACCCCGAGCGATGCACAGGTTCCGTGCTTCGGCGCAAGCGGTCACCGGCCCTTCGGCAAAGTGATGCGTCCACGCTGCAGCGTGTGGCAATATCAACTCGTTGTGGCAAAGGAACTACATCGGCTAGACCGGCGTCCTGATAAGGCGCGTGAGGAGTTGGATGTTCCACTGGCACGTCCCGCCGTCAGGGAGATCGTTCAGGCTGATTTCAACGCAGTGTTTGGGAAAAAAATGACAAAACTATCCATGGTGTCGGAGTCGATCATCCGGCACATCGAAACCGGGGGCCTTCGCGAGGGCGACCGGCTCCCCTCGGAGGGGGAACTGGCGGCCCAGCATGGCGTGAGCGTAGGCACCGTTCAGAAGGCGCTCATGCAACTCGTGCATTCCGGGCTCATCACGCGCGAACAGGGACGCGGAACATTCGTGTCGGGCGCGCGCGTGGCACCCGCAGACGTTCGCTATCTGCGCTTTCGCGATGCGGACGGCAATGACTTGCCCTCCTATGTTCATCCGCGCTCAGTCAAACGCCTTAAGCGCAAAGGCCCTTGGTCCGACTTCCTGGGAGGCGAAGGGTACGTCCGCATCGATCGTGTCATCAGCGTGGCTGGCCGGTTCGATCTATATACCGAATTCTGGATGCGCGATGAAGATTTCTCGGAACTGGGCGGGCTCGATCGCGCAGCACTTGAACGAAACTTGCGAGAACTCGTCGCCCAGCGTCTGTCATTGCCGACGCAGCACGTTGACCAGTGGATCCGGTTTGACACGCTGCCTGACGTTGTCGCGAAAGAGTTGAAGATTGCAGGCGGCGAGCCAGGGTTCATCATGGAATTGCGCGGATATACGCTGCGTAACCGTCCGCTCTACTTTCAGACAGTTTATTCTGGACCGTTCTCCGACCGGCTGGTTGTTATGCGCGAAAGCGGCCAATGAGCCCGCGCTGTTTTGGTGCGAGTTCGGCTGAACCTACGGTGTTGCCATTGAGCGTCTCGGAAATGAAGCTCGCAATGAAAACGCACGGAGTCGTCGAATGACTGCTTCATGACCGGCAATTTCTGCAGCGCGGCCATAATCTGGTTGGCGGCGCGCCGCCCTTCAGAGATCCGAGTCTAGCCATACGTTTGTGTTCGACCTGTCAGATGGTCGTGTGATCGACAGCTGCTGTCGTGCCAACAGCGCCTGAACCGTGCTTGCCCCCCGACTGCGAGGCAATTGACACGGACGATCGGGTGTTTTATGGAGACCGAATGCAGGAGTCCCTGCATTACTTGCGCAATTAAACGCCGGTTAGAGACGTGCCCCGACAGGACCGAGTCACGGGTCTGACGTCAGCAAAGCATGACCACAGCGGCCATTGGCAAATGTTGCGCCAGCGGCAGCTATGGCCGAAGACCGGCCCCACGTCGCGGTGTCGGCAAGTTCCCGATCCCTTCGCTAAGCGAGGCCGGCGGCCGCGCGGCCGTGGGAGCGGAAGGCTACATGACTGCCATCAGTCCGAGGACCACGGGCGCATTTTGGCCAGCACACACCCACGATCGTGAATAACCGGACGGCCCCAGTCGTCGGTCGCCCACTCCAGGCACAGCAGTCAACCCCATCGCTTTGTAGCGAGAGGTGGCCTACGGGGCCGCGCCCGTAGGACCGCACCTGCATGCCCGGTCAACCCGAGGCATGGCATGCGCCGGCTCCCAGCTTCCCGCCCTTGACCCGCGACCGTAGCCGATAGCGGACACGTATCAAGGGGCGATGGACCGTGTTGCCCGCACCCCTCCCTCGCCTTTTTCCTTGACACACGCCCGCTGTCGGCTCCTCCAGTCGCACTGGCGGGAACCCGGGAGCCAGGCGGTAGCAACTCCAACCCCGAGTTCCACCGGGAAGTGTCCAGCCGCAATAGCAAGACACCTCCCCTCGCCCGGTTCAGGTCCTCAACCTTGACTGTGGAGATTGCCATGCAACTCGCTTCCTCTTTCCATTACGGCTCCCCGATGCTGCGCGCTGAGTCGCCTCTCTCAGACGACCAGATTCGCCGGGTTGCTCCCTCCATCTTCGCGCACGGCAAGCACGAAAGCCGTTCCGAACGCTACACCTACATTCCCACCATCGACGTCCTGCGCGGCCTGCGCAACGAAGGGTTTCAGCCGTTCATGATCTGCCAGACCCGCGTACGCGATCAGGGCAAGCGCGAATTCACCAAACACATGCTGCGGCTTCGCCACGCCGACCAGATCTCCGGCGAGGAAGCCGACGAAATGGTGCTGCTGAACTCGCACGACGGCACCAGCAGTTACCAGATGCTGGCGGGCACATTCCGGTTTGTCTGCCAGAACGGCATGGTCGCGGGCGAGAACATCGCCGACATCCGCGTCCCACACAAAGGCAACGTCATCCAGAACGTGATCAATGGCGCATTCGACGTGCTCGACGGCTTCGACCTGATCCGCGAGCAGAAGGACGGCATGCGCAACGTCGAGCTGAACCGCGACGAGCAGCATGCATTCGCCCGCTCCGCCCTTGCGCTGCGCTACGACCCCACCGACGCCGAGGCACCGCCCCCCGTCACTGAAAGCCAGCTACTGGTGCCCCCGCCGTTTCGAGGATCGCCGCGACGACCTCTGGACCGTATTCAACCGCGTGCAGGAAAACCTCACGAACGGCGGGCTGCACGGACGCTCGCACAGCGGACGCGCCATGTCGACTCGCCCCATCACTGGCATCGACCAGAACGTGAAGCTCAACCGCGCGCGTCCACGTGTTTTTTGTTCCCAAATACCAGCGAGCTAGCTTGAACTGCGCTCGCTGCGCCAACCGACGAGCGTATGCGCCAGCCTGCTGCGTCTTCGCCCGCCGCCTTTTGATCAATGTTATCTAACCGCCGTGAAACAGCGCTGGACGCCGCCGCGATTTCCCAGTCCGCCGCATTTTTCGAGCAAGTGCGAGAGCACTAAATCGTGAACCCTCCTGCAACACGATGAGCTGCGCCAATCTCACGATGGGACTTTCAGATAACTCGTGAAAGGCCCTTTATAAGTCGCGATACCATCAACTGTTCGGCCAACAACCGCAGCTTTCGGAACACTGATCTTGATGCACATTAACTGCTCGGATCGCTTCTGGTCCTGAGCACGCAACTTGTCAAGAAGTAGCTGATCACATCCATTTGGAAGAGCGACCTTAACCTGATTGATGTCGACTGGCTGGGTTTGGGAAAGCCACAAAACATCTCCCACACGGTCTATCACTTTCCCAGTTGCCGCCGTGGCCACCGTCGCATGACGGTCTTTCAGTGCATCCTTGTGTTTCGCCTCTGCGACTGTATCTGAACGTTTTACCAGCAGTTCAAGCATTACAGTTGAACCCAGTCGCTCAAGTATGTTGACATCCCGCAAGCGAAACGGTCGACGCGTGGCGGTTTCCGAAACCCAGCATATTAACCACCATTTTTGGCAACATCAGCGCGTTTCGACCTTGTAGCGGGAGGAACACAATAACCACGGCAAATGTCGCGAGAGCTAGCCATGAGCGCGCCTTCCAGCCTGAAGCTGCAAACGCCGCCCAGTTCAGCATGATTACGAGGCTTCCACCAACGAAAGCCACGTAAACTTGGGTCGCCTCGGTGAAGCATCGATTATCACCAGGAAAATGATCACACCAATCATTGAGACAAAGCAAAACACAGCGGTGGCAATGAGTTTCGCTATGACTAACCTAGCGGTTTCATTTCTGACGAGCAACCTCCGCGTCTCTCCTGCGAGGTTCGCCTCACGACGCTTGCGCGTTGCCAAGCCAAGAGCAATTGTGATTACTGCCGCAGCGATGCCTACCGAAACAGCGGTGGTCAAAACGGCGTCGCCAGAGAGCAGACTTTGACACTGCGCCATCATAAGGGCTACAAACGCGGATGACCTTGGCACAATCTGATGCTGGACAGCGGATCCACCCGGTGTCGCTGGAATGATGACCAAGCCAGCCCAATATGCGATCAAGAGCACTGCGAGAAATGCAACTGCGCCTCCCAGCGCGCCACAGAGGAGATATTTCAACACTCGACGGCCCCTTCGCCAGTCGAGTAGCACTAGTGCAACAGATGACCAGAGCGCTACCTTGTATGCGACGCCAGCGACACCTGGGGTTGTCGGAGCAAACCGCATATCGAAAGGCTTGAATAAAAATCCAGCCCACAGGATGACATCCAGGAGCGTCACGCCAATGATAAATTTTCCCCGGAAGAGATATGTCGCATTCTTATCAAAGTCATCCTTATCGTTCGAATAGAACTCCGTGATCGCTTTTCGAGTCGAGAGCCCGGCAAAGAGCAGATATCCGATGATCGCTAGCGAGAAAAACTTACCAACTAGAAACGACGAGATCAAAGCGCCGGTCATATCCGCTAGTGTGAAGTCCGGAACATCGCCCGCACTTAGATCGTAGACACCCATTAGCGGACCCGGTGTCAAGTGAGCAAACAACACCCTCGACTGCGTGTGCAGCCGATTTCGATTGCACTGACCGAATGCAGTAGCCGAGCGCACCCGTTTCTTCGATTCATGGCTGCGACGGATCGCGCCAGACACCCATCAGGTTCAAGCGATCGGCGTACATCGATTGCCTGTCGCCCTGGTGGCTCTGCCACCCCAGAAGAACGTTGGTGCCGCAACGCGTCCATTGGGTTCGCACAATAGTCGTGATTGCCGGACGTCCGGCACCAATCCAGGGCTGGCTCGCGTTGCAGGCGATCCGCGTTACTGCACATCGGGGACGGCGGCACGGCATCCCATTCAATTGGGTGGCTTTTCGCCAGTCAACGATCAGGGCTTGCCGGTCGCCGTCGTAACGCTTATGTGAAGCAGCGGGTCACATCAAATGGCTTTCGCTCCTTCAGCATGTGGAAGCACGCACGGGCGAGCTTGTGGGCCAGTGCCTTGCGGGCGATCACTGAATTCGTTTTGGCTTTCTTGCACTCGTAGAACTGCCTGGCTTCGGTGCTAAAGTGCATCGCGAAGTTGGCCGCCTCGATGAATGCCCAGCACAGGTATGGATTTCCATTCCTGGTATTGCCCTCGCTTTTTTTCTTGCCGTTGCTCATGCGCTGGCTGTCCACGCACCGCGCATAGGAGGCGAAGTTGCCAGCGCTGGCGAAGCGTTCGATGGTCCCGGTTTCCAGCACGATCACGGTGGCAAGCGTCTGGCCAATGCCAGGTACCGTGGTCAGGAGGGTGTAGTCCGGACGTGGCGCGACCTTTTCGTGAAGACGCTTTTCCACGATGGCGATCTGTGCGGAGAGCGTCGCGATGACCGCGACGTTCGCTCGGACCGCGAGCGCCACGTCGTCTGGGAGATGCAGCTGGTCGACAGTGGTCTGGTCCAGTTGCTTGACCTGATTGCTCGTGATTCGCGTACCGGACTGACGCGCCGTAATGTTCTCAACGGCGAGAATGTGGCTGGTGCGGCTGCGCACCAGTTGCATGCGTTTGCGGGCCAGGTCGCGCACCTCACGGTGCTTCGCCGGCAGAATGGTGCCGGTAGGCAGGATGCCCAGGCGCAGCAGGTGGGCCAGATAGCGCGCGTCGGTCTCGTCACCGCTGTGCTTGAGCCCGTCGTATTTCTTGATCGCGGTGGTGTTGGCCAGATGGACCACGTAGCCGGCCGTCTGCAGGCCGTCTACAAGCCAGTACCAGTTGAACGTGGATTCGACCACGACGCCGGCCAGCCCGGTTCGCCACGGAGCAAGGAACGCCAGGATCCTCGCCAGGTCGTTCGGCAGGCGTTTTTCGGCGACCACGCGGTCCGTTTCGTCGATCACGCTCACCACGCTATTGTTCGAATGCAGGTCAATGCCGCTATAGTTCATGATGACCTCCTTCCGGTTAAAGCTGTTTCGGCAAACTCACTTTAACCTCGTCGCCCGGCAGGGCGGCGGGAGGAGGTCCGCTAGATGATTTTCAAATATAGGCAGGGCACCAACAACGAGGATGGAGGTAGCGAACAATCCCCTGTTCTCTTTAACCAGCTCGAATTTTGTTTTGAAGTCGAGATTTTCAGATTTTATTCGATAGCTTTATATTCAATTGCGTAATTTGATAAACTTTTGGACTACAAATGGTGTTGCAGTTCGAGGGTCAAACAACACTCGATTTCTGCCGGCGGGCCCTGCATGCGCTCTGGCAGGAGCCGGACCGCGCCCTGCGGCGGCGATCTGCGGCAACGATCGAATTGCGATGGGCGTTTTGCGGGAGGCAGAAGAACTCGATATCGCGATTCCTGAGCAGCTTTCGGACACCGGCTCCGACGGTCTCGCGATCGCGCGCGAAGCGCGGCCGCCCCTGACGACGGTGCACGTGGACACGCGCGAGATCGGCACGCTCGCCCGAAGCATCTGCTCCATGCGCTGGACGGGCGAGCGACGCAACATGCGCTCTTCGAAGGAACTCAATTCAAACGATGATCTCGCATGACTCGTCGTCGCCAACGTCGGCACGATCGCCGGTGAGCCGCCTCACATCGAACTCGAGTTCGACGGCCTCACCGTGAGTGGTGGCTTGCGCATAGTACCGGTTCGGTGCGGGAAAGACGCCCGTCTTCACTTCTATCAGGAATGGCCCCTCGTGTTGCATCGCTTCGCTGAGGGCTCCTTCCAACTCGTCAAGGTGCTCGACATTGCGCGCCGCTACACCGAGTGAGGACGCAAAAGCCGTCCAGTCATGACTGGGCAGCCGGGTGAACTGTTCCGAAATCGAACCATTGCCGACCGCGTCGATATGGATTGCGCCATGTGCGGCGTTATTCAAAACGACATAAATCACCTTGACGCGATATCGGGCTGCGGTCTGAATTTCTATTCCATGCATCATCATGCAACCGTCACCGGTCACGACAACGCACGGCCGTTCTGGTGCAGCAAGCTTGACGCCGATTCCAGCGGCAATAGCCCACCCCATCGGCGCGAGAGAGCTCGACGAAAAATAGTTGCCCATTCCCGACGACAGCCAATAGTGAGCCATGAATATTCGATGAGCACCGGAGTCCACGACGACATTGCTGTCCTTCGGCAGCAGCCGGCACAGACGCTTCACCACGTCCCCAGGATAGAGCCGTTGATCGCTATCTGAAACCTGCCCCCCGGCTTGCTCGAATTGATAATCGTACAGGGCAGTCGTGTTGAGGTCGGCCACCCATGCCTTTCTTTTTTCCCGCACCTGCCGGAACCCGGCGCCCGTTTCCACCTTCTTTTCGGCCAGCAAGCGGAAGGACGCGCCAATTCCCGAAAAAATCGTTCCTTGAGCGATGTGGCCAGTAGCGGGCGGATCGAAGCTGTCGTCGAAGACGATCACCTCTTTGCCCGCGAGCAACTTTCTGCTCCAGTTCATGCTGTCGCGTTGATTCAGGTCGCTGCCGAACACGATCAGGGCGTCGAGTTCGTCGGTGTTGATCGCGCGAACCGCCCTGGAGTGGCTGGCGAATCCATAGACGCCGAGCGCGAGGGGGTGCTCCTCAGGAAACGCCCCCTTTCCTGAAAGCGTCGTCGCAACAGGTATATGGAATTTTTCGGCTACCTCGAGAAGTGCCTGTGCCGTTCGCGCATCGTTGCCACGGCTTCCGATTAGAAACGCGACCCTCTTCGACCCGAGCAGGTACTGGTCGCACAAGGCATCCAACGCTGCGCGGTTGGCGGGAACTTCGCGTGCGTTGAATTCGCTTTGGTAGTACGGTGTGCGCGCGGCCTCCTGACTACCCGGAACATCCTGTTGCTGTACATCGACAGGAATGCTGACAAATGATCGCGCCCGACGCATCCAGTTCAGCCCGTCCGTCGCGCGGCGCATTTCGGCCTGAATGTTGCCCTTGTTCTTGAGATCAACGACATCTTCCATCAGGCCCCTCACCACGGCACTTTCGAAGATGCCGCCCTGAGTACCGTCCTGGAACGCGCCTTTGCCTTCCGCGCCCGACGAGACGCCCCCGGCGATATAAAGCACTGGGATCCGGTCTGCCTGGGCGGCTGCCATTCCGGGCACGAAATTCATGGTGCCCGGCCCGGAAATGCCCACACAGACGCCGAATTTCCGGCTCGCCCGCGCATAACCGTCTGCCATGAAAGCGCTGCCTGTTTCATGGGCGCCGACGATCGCGCGGATCGTTGGCGATTCGTCAATGGCCTTGAGCAGCGGGTAGATCAGCTTCCCGGGGACCAGAAAGACATGATCTATTTTTGCTACCTCCAACGACTTCACGACCGTTTTCGATACATTGAGAGACGCGTGCGATCCCATAGTTTTTGTCACGATCCGAACAGAACCCGTTAGTCGAATCTCGCCGTTTCTCATCCGGTCGTCACCTGCAGCAGCTTGCATGGACTAAGTGACGAAGCCTGCGTCAACCGGCATGGAGACGGCAAGACGGCCTTTAGTGCGCTGCACACCGACTGCAGTCGCATCTCGCGTTGCTTCTTCGAACCCGCGTCATCGGCGAGCCCGTGTCTCCATCCATGTCGCTTCCTCCCCGGCGACCTCACGGCTCGCATGCGCCGGTCCAGTCGCCGAAGGCAATGGCTCGAGGGGTTGCCACTCGTGCGCAGCGTTTAGCTCGCTGCGTCAGCCCGCTTCGCCCCTAGTCGTTTTTCCTGCACGTTCGCCCGCGAAAGAACGAACGACTTTCACTGCCTACGCGGTGATAACAGCCGAGGACGCTGAATGTCTCGGCGGCATCCGCTGTGGATCCTTGCGTGGCGTCATCGCTTGCGATGCACTTACCTGCCCGCTGGCGACCTTGAAGAAAGAGACCGCGTCCCGGAGGCTTTCTGCCTGCTGCGCCATGTTCTGTGCTGCGGCCGAAGCTTCTTCCACGAGCGCAGCGTTCTGCTGGGTGACCTGGTCCATCTGGTTAACTGCCTGATTCACCTGCTCGATACCGCTGCTCTGCTCGCTCGATGCCGACGAAATCTCGCCCACGATGTCCGTCACGCGCTTTACCGACGTGACGATCTCCTTGATCGCTCCACCAGCTTCTTCGACGAGCATCGAGCCAGCCTCCACCCGGCCGACCGAGGCGGAGATCAACTCCTTGATTTCCTTTGCAGCGGTAGCGCTGCGCTGCGCGAGCGTGCGGACTTCACCGGCGACCACAGCGAAGCCACGTCCCTGTTCACCAGCGCGAGCCGCCTCGACCGCAGCGTTCAGCGCCAGGATGTTGGTCTGGAAGGCGATGCCCTCGATCGCACCAATAATCTCGGACATCCTGGTCGAACTGGCGGTGATGTCGCGCATGGTCTCGACTACCCGCCCGACAATTTCGCCGCCCCGCTGTGCAACGTTCGAGGCGGTGCCCGCGAGCGTTGCGGCCTGCTTCGCATTGTCCGTGTTGTGACGGACCGTTGCGGTCAGCTCTTCCATGCTCGATGCCGTTTCTTCAAGAGAGGCCGCCTGCTGCTCCGTGCGGCTCGACAGATCCTGATTACCTTGCGCGAGCTGCGCACTTGCTGCGGCCACACCTTCGGCGTTCTCGCGCACGTCCGAGACGACCCGCATCAGGGCATCGCACATTGCCTTCAGCGATGCCATCAGGCTGCTAGTGTCGCCGGGACGCAGATCGATCCTGACATTCAGGTCACCGGCAGCGACGCTTCTGGCGAGCGCCGCGGCCGTCGCCGGTTCAGTTCCCAACTGACGCGTCACGCTACGCATCATCCAGACTCCAATTCCCAGGCCGATCAAAACGGACATCGCCACCAGAACAAACATCAGATTGCGGCTTTCACCGTATACCGCGTCGTTGGCCTCGGCGGTTTTTTGCGCATCGCCCTGTTTGAGAATCACGAGGTTGCCCATCAGGACCAGGGTCCTGAAGCCCTTATGGTGGTACTCGCCCAAAAGGTAATCAGTCAGCCCGTCCCGGTCCTGTGGCCCGGCTGCATTGATCCTGGCTTTGAATTCGTTGAACGCCTGGATGTAGTCCTGCCAGCCCTGGTCGAGTTCGGTGAAGGTGGCCTTGCCCTTCTCCGTGTAGACGAGGGGTTCGGCCTGGTTAAGGTGATCGCGTGCCGACGCGAGGGCTTTTTCAGCCTGACCCATCGAGGTAGTCCGCTGCTCGGGCGTGGGAGCGAGGATGGCATTGCGCAGGTATGTACCGACTCTCAGGACGTCGGCGTTTGCCTGCTGAATGAGGTTGAGCCCGACGAGATCCTGCCGATAGGTTTTGTCTGCGTTTGCACTGATTTGCGACATATTGCGCAGGCCAATTGCACTGACGATGGCACTGATGGTCGAGACCAGCACAAAGGCGGTGATCAGTTTGGCGCCGAGTTTCATATTGCTGAAATTCATAATTCGCTTTCTCAGGACAACAATGGAACCGCAAGTGCGCCCCGAGTTGCGAACAGATGCATCTCATCCCTACTTGCGATTGACGTCTGACAAAGCAGCGCCGGTCTGGACGACCGGGACCCTGCCAGAACCTCACATAAGGGTTAACGGCAGTGCCGCAGCATTCTTCAGATCAATTGTTCAAGCCGAGAATTTCTTTAAGTTTTCTTTCGCGATGAAAGGAAGTCGGCAAAGGAATTCCACCGGGCTTGATCCAAAGAACCGATGGCAGGAGTGCGGCGTCTGACGCAAGGGACAAAGCATCAAGCGCGCGATCGGTCCGGCAATGGGTGACTGTTACGACGATGTTGCGAAGTCACTGACAACGTTGTTCCAACCGGACGCGGCCAGGTAATCGCACTTCTCATTTTCATCAAGCCGTTTAAAGCCATCTTTAAAAATCTAGATTAATAGTGAAATTCAAAATTCCTCATCAATCTATACCTGCCTGCCCGCAAAGCCTTGCCGCGATTGGCTCAACATTCTCCATCACGAATTTCTCCCGGTAAGCGCGGATACCCCCACTCGCGTTGCTCACCTTGAGTTTCATCATCCGTCGCGCTACATTGCCGCTCGCAGAATTCCGCACGGACTCCTGCGCACTCTGTAACTCGTACGTAAGGAAGCTCCGATGGGGCAACAGGCGGAAGGCAACGACGACACTCCCTGCAGCCCGGCCGGCCGCGACGCGTTCGCGCCGGTCGCAAGGGCCGCCGCGTTGCTGGTCGCAGCGCTCGCCACGCTGAGCGCCGTGGACTTCCTGCCCGTAGACCTGCGCTGGTGCGCGCCGCTCGCCAGCGCATGGTGCAACGTGCTCGTCGTCGCGATCGGCGTGCTGCTCGCCGATCGTGCACGCCGCCATCCGCCGCAGGGCTCGGCGGCCGGCCTGCTCAAGAACTGGCTGCGCAGCGCATTCAGCCACAAGCAGGAGGCGCAGCAAGTCGACAATCCGTGGCCGGCGATCTCCGCCGCGATCGACTGGCGGCCGTGGGCCGTCACCGCCGGCGGTGCGTTCTCCGTCGCGCTTGCCGCGCTCGCGTGGCAGCCGCCGTCACCCGCGATGCTGGTTCGCGCAATGGCTGCGCCCGAACCCACGCTCGCGGCCGGTGCGGCCTGCATCGTCCTCGCCTTTCTTACACTGGTCGCCGAACGCCATCATGCGGCGGCCGCCAGCGGTTCGGCGGTATCCGCGTCGCTCACCCGGGTGTTGCGTGTCGCGCTCGTCACCGCGCTCGGGGGTGCGCTGGCCGCCGGATGGTTCGCATTCCGGCACCTCACGGCCGACTGGCTCTTGCAGGCGGTCGCGCTGCTCAATGCAGCCGTCGCCGCCGAACTGGCTCTGCGCGGCGTGCTGTCGTGGTTTGCAGTGCCGTGCGGCGCCGTCGTGCCGACCAGCGCGATCGCCGGGCTGCTGAGCCGGCGCCCGTCGCCGTTCGCGTCGCTCGGCGCCGAACTGCGCCATCGGTACGGCGTCGATCTGCGGCAGAGCTGGGGCTGGCGGAGCTTCGTGCGGCTGCTGCCGGGCGCGCTGGCCGCCACCGTTGCGTGCGCGTGGCTCCTCACCGCCGTCGTCGTGCTGAACCCGGGGCAGCGCGCGGTATATGAACGGTTCGGCGCGCCGGTCGCGGTCTGGCAGCCGGGCCTGCACGTCGGTTTGCCCTGGCCGTTCGGGCGCGCACGCATCGTCGACAACGGCGCGGTGCACCAGGTCGCGATCGCGGGCAGCGCGAATGACGGTAGCGCCGATACGACGTCCGAGCCAGCCGATGGGCCGACGCCCGAACGCCTCGACCGTCTGTGGGATGTGCCGCATCCGTGGGAAACCACCCAGGTAATCGCCGGCGCGAACGGCGACCGCCAGAACTTCCAGATCGTCAACGCCGACGTCCGGGTCGACTACCGGCTCGGGCTGACCGATGCCGACGCGCGCTCGGCGCTCTATCGCACGATCGACCCGGAAAGCACGGTGCGCACGAGCGCCAATCGCGAACTCGTGCACTACCTCGCGTCGCATACGCTCGAATCGCTGCTGGAAACCAATCAGGCCGCGATGGCCGATCAGTTGAAGCGCGCGATCCAGCAGCAGCTCGACCGGCTGCAAAGCGGCGTCGACGTGATCGCGGTCGTGATCGAGAGCGTGCATCCGCCGACCGGTGCGGCCGCCGCTTTCCACGACGTGCAGGCCGCGCAGATTCGCGCGCAGGGCAGCGTCGCGCAGGCACGCGGCTTCGCGGCCGGCTTGCTCGGCAACGCGCAGCAGCAGGGCCTCGAACGGGTCGCGCACGCCGAAGCGCAGGCCGTCGATATGGTGTCGTCGGCGCACGTGCAGCAGATCGATTTCGACGCCGATCTGGTCGCGTACCGGCTCGGCGGCCCCGCGTTTCCGTTCGAGTATTACCTCGACCGGCTGCAACGCGGCCTGCGCAACCCGCGCATGACGATCATCGACGACCGGCTTGCCGACGGCTCGCGGGCGACCGTCGATCTTCGCAATACTCCTGCCGGCGATCTGGCCGGCATCCATTGACATGTCGCGGCGATATCCGCACGGGCGGCGCAACACGGCGGCAGGCCGTGCCGCCGCCCCGCACGCGGACGACGCTGCACCCGGGGCGACATCGTGAGTCTGTTTCATTCGCACGCGCATGATCATGCGCACCACGGCCATGGCCACGACCACCAGCACGTGCATCACGGCGCACCGCAGCCGCCCGGCGCGTTCCGCCTGCGCGTCGCCGTCGCGCTGCTGTGCGTGCTGGTCGCGCTCGCGGTTGCGAGCTTCGTACAGGTGCGCGCCGGCGAGGCATCGGTCGTCACACGCTTCGGGCGGCCCGTGCGCGTGCTGCTCGAACCCGGGCTCGAGTGGCGCCTGCCTGCGCCGATCGATGCGGTGACGCCCGTCGACCTGCGCCTGCACACCACGTCGAGCGGCCTGCAGGACGTCGGCACCCGCGACGGGCTACGCATCATCGTGGAGGCGTACGTCGCGTGGCGCGTGCCAGCCGATGCGCGCGACATCGGGCGCTTCATGCGCGCAGTCGGCAACGAGCCGGACGAAGCGGCGCGGCAGATCCGCTCGCTCGTCGGCTCCGCGCTGCAAACGACGTCCGCCGGATACGATCTGGCGTCGCTCGTGAACACCGATCCGGCCCAGGTGAAGATCGGTGAATTCGAAGATGCACTGCGCCGGCAGATCGACGCGCAGCTTTATGCGGCTTACGGGGTGCGCGTTGCCCAGGTCGGACTCGAACGGCTCACGCTGCCGGCCGCCACGCTTGCCGCGACGGTCGACCGGATGAGCGCCGAACGCGAGACCGTCGCCGCGCAGCGTACCGCGGACGGCAATCGCGAGGCCGCGCAGATCCGCTCGGACGCCGAGCGCGACGCGCGCATCGCGCTGGCCGATGCGAACGTGAAAGCCGCCGGCATCGAAGCGCAGTCGCGCAAGGACGCGGCCGACATCTACGGCAAGAGCTATGCGGGCAACCCGCACCTGTACACGATGCTGCGTTCGCTCGACACGCTGAACGCGGTGGTCGGCACTAATACGAACCTGATCCTGCGCACCGACGCCGCGCCGTTCCGCGTGCTCGTGCAGGGCCCGACCGACGGGTCGGGGCAGGCGCCGCCGGCACCCAAAGCGCACGAGGCCGCGCGATGAGCGAGCCGTCCGCACCGCCGCTCGGGCCGGGCGCGCAGGCCGTGCGCCTGTCGTTCTGGTTCATCGCCGCGCTCGCGGTGCTCGCCGCAGGCACATGGGCCGGCTCAAACATCCGGCGGATTCCGGCGGACAGCCGCGCGGTCGTAATGCGTTTCGGCGCGCTCGTGCGCACCCAGGACGCCGGGCTCGTGATCGCGTGGCCGCAGCCGTTCGAATCGGTCCTGCTCGTGCCGGGCGCCGCGCGCGTGCTCGAGCAGCGGATCCGCTCGCTCGACCGCGATCCGCGGGCGCTCGCGCCATCCGCGCAGGGTGTCGCGCGATTGCCCGACGCGTTGGCTGGTTCAGGCTACGTGCTGACCGGCGACGGCGGCGCGGTCGCGTTGAGCGCGGTGCTCTATTACCGGGTCAGCGATCCGTACGCGTATGTGCTGCAGCAGGACCGTCTCGATGCGGCGCTCGAGCGGATCGTGTCCGCGTCGGCCGTCGAGGTCGCGGCGACCCGCGATCTCGACGCGATCCTGGTCGCACGGCCCGAGCAACTGGCCGCCGACCGGCAGATGGCCGCGCGTCGCGAACGGTTGCGCGGCGATCTCGCCGACGCGATCGCGCGGCACCTGCGCGCACTCGACGCGGCGCACGCGGGGCTCGGCGTCGAAGTTGCGCGCGTCGACGTGCAGCCCGCGTTTCCCGGCGCGGCGGCCGACGCGTTCAACGCGGTGCTGACGTCGCTGCAGGTCGCCGAGCGCACCATCGCCGAAGCACGCACCGCCGCCGAACAGCGGCGCCAGGACGCGCAGCAGGATGCCGACCGGATCGTGCAGGACGCGCAGGCCCACGCGGCCGAACGCGTCGCGACCGCGCAGACCGACACGCTTGAAATCCGGCAACTCGCTGCAACGCTCCGCGAGAAGGGCGATCCGGGGCTGCTGGCACGGCTGTATCGCGATCGCGTGCAGCGGGTGCTGTCGAAAGCCGGGCGCGTGACGACGATCGATCCGCACGACACCTCGAACCTGATCCTGCCAGGAAACGCCCGATGAATTCGCTCGCCGAACCGGCCACGCAGCCGGACGCCGCTCCCGCAGGTACGGCGGCCTACGCGCTGTCCTCCGACGAGCGCCGCACGATCACGGGGCAGATCGCGCTGGCGCTGCTCGCGGGCGGCCTGCTCGTGCTGTCGTTCGCGTGGCGCATGCGGTCGGGGGGCGGAGAAACGCTCGCGCGACTCCTCGCCGCGCTCGCATCGCTGATCGTCGCGGGGCCGGTGTTCGCGAGTGCGTGGCACAGCCTGCGTGCGCCGAGCCTGCACGGCGTGACCGATCGCCTGATCGCGCTCGCGATGCTGGCCGCGTGGGCGATCGGCGACATGACGACGGCCGCGCTGCTGCCGATCGTGATGACGTTCGGCCATGCGCTCGAAGAGCGCAGCGTGCTGGGCTCGCAGAAAGCCATCCGCGCGCTCGGCCGGCTGACGGCCGGCCGTGTGCGCCGCATCGGCGCCGACGGCAGCGTGGTCGAAGTCGCGTACGACGCGTTGCGCGCGGGCGACCGCATTGAAGTGGTGGCCGGCGCCCGCATTCCGGTCGACGGCATCGTGGTGGCAGGCACGTCGAGCGTCGACAACGGGCCGATCACCGGCGAATCCGTGCCGCACGACATCGATGCGGGCAGCGCCGTTTATGGCGGCGCACTGAATCTCGACGGTGTGCTGCGCATCGAAGTCACGCACACCGGCAAGGATTCGACGCTCGGCAAGATCATCGCGCTGATGCAGCATGCGGAGCAGGCGAAACCGCCCGTCACGCAGGTGCTCGAGCGGCATATGGGCGCGTATCTCGCGCTCGTCCTGCTGATCGCGGCGATCGTCTGGTTCACGTCCGCGAATGCATCGGCGATGCTCGCGGTCATCGTGGCCGCGTGCCCGTGCGCGCTGGTGCTCGCCGCGCCGTCCACGGCCATTGCCGGGATCGCGGTCGGCGCGCGGCACGGCATCCTGCTTCGCAATGCCGCGTTCCTCGACAAGATCGCCGACGTCGATTCGCTCGTGATCGACAAGACGGGCACGCTCACCCGCGGGGAATTGCAGGTCCGGCAGGTGTGGCTGCAGCCCGGTGTCGACGCCGCGCAGGCGCGTGCGCTGGCCGCGCGGCTCGGCGAAAGCAGCGCGCATCCGGCGAGCCGCGCGCTCGTCCGTGATGCCGCCGCGTCCGGCCTCACGGGCGCCGCTGTTGCGCCGTTCGAACGCACGCGGGAATTGCGCGGGCTCGGCGTCGTCGCCGACACGCCGGCCGGCACGGCGGTACTCGGCCGGCCCACGCTGCTGGCCGACCATGCCGGTGACTTGCCGCCGGCCCCTGACGGTTTCGACGGGCCGCTCGTCGGACTCGTGCTCGGCGGGCGGCTGCTCGCGTGGTTCGGTTTTGCCGACACACTGCGGCCCGACGCGCGCGAAGCGCTCGCCGAGCTGCGGACGCTGGGCCTCGCGCGGCAGACGCTGCTGACGGGCGACCTCGAGCGCGTCGCTGGCAAAGTCGCGGCCGAGACGGGTATCGAGACGGTGGTCGCACAGGCGCTGCCGCACGACAAGCTCGATTACGTGATGCGCGAGATCGGCGCGGGCCTGCATCCGCTCGTCGTCGGCGACGGGCTGAACGACGTGCTGGCGATCAAGGCCGGCTCGACGAGCATCGCGATGGGCGAGCGCGGCGTCGACATTGCGATCGCGTCGGCCGACATCGTGCTGCTGGGCGACGATCTGCGGCGGATTCCGACCTGCATCCGCCTTGGCCGGCAATGCCGGCGCACGGCGACGACCAATGCGGCGATCGGCCTCGCGTGGACGCTCGCGGTGATCGCGCTCGCCGCGACCGGCATGCTCGGCGCAGTGTGGGCCGCGATCCTGCACAACGTCGGCACGTTCATCGTGATCGCCAACGCGGGCCGTCTGCTGCGGATCGACGACTCCCCTAGCTCGGCGTTCGCTCCTTAGCTTCTGTCCAGGACCGACCTCGTAAGGCAGGCTTAAGACCGCACGACGGTCCGGCAAGCACGCTCTGCTATCGAATACCGGCAGCAACTGGTCGCGATAAAGGCGCTGGTTCACGGTAGCGAGCGCACGGCGCAAGAACGTCTCGACGATATTGACAAGCTGCTTGAGGACCTCGTAGACAGGCCACCGGCAAGTCACGCCGCCAGCGTACGTGAAACGCTCACCGACGATCACCACCGCTATGATCCCGCAACTGGACCCGGCGCACATTTCAGCGGCAATGCGCTTCCTTGAAATGCCCGGTCGGCTGCCGCGTGCCAATGACCGCGTGGTTGAATTCCAGCGCACGCATCCGACTACGGAACGCTGGGGTAACGGACGGCAGGCATCGAGCGACTCCATGAGTCTGGATACGTCACCGTATCTGTTTTATGCGCGGGTCGATCCGCGACGTCGCACCGACTCGGTAGGCATGTACACGCACGTACTGGATCAGCACGGCATTGTCTGTAACCAGCCCATCGTGCTGAACGAACGCCAGGCTGGCGTGGCGATCGAGGGCGTGATCCGTCACAACGAGAACCGTGACGACGGTGGCCTCTGGACGCGATATACGATGAAATCGAACGTCTGAAGGCTGGAATTCGAGCCAGGATCGAACACCCGTTTCGCGTCATCAAAAGGCACTTCGGTTATGCGAAGACCCGCTACCGTGGCTTGATGAAAAATACCCCCCAGATCACCGCATTGTTTGCTTTGAGCAACTTGTGGATGGCGCGCAGAGCCCTGCGAAAATCCTGAAATCGCTTCGGCGTTGCCACCCGTTTCGTCGACACAGCCGTGGAGCGGCGGTAATACGAGGGGAACTTCGCCTCCGAAATTGGATCAATGGTCGGGCTGCGACGAATGCGAAAGATCGTCGCGCCGAAAACGACTTCTGCAGACGTTCCTTAACGCCTGTAAATCGTGGACTTCTAACACGGCACATCTGCACCTATTCGATCTTCTTCAACTCTTCGGCAGCCTCGCCCGGTTGGAGTGGCCTGAACCCTGCCTTCCTCATTTCAGGCGATCCGATGATATCCTGCGCATCCTTGGAAAGCAGGAATTCACAATAGGCCTTGAGCCACGGTTCCAACGGCTTGCCGGGGACGCGATTGATATTGATTCCGATCGCCGAGGCCATCGGGTGCAGCGGACCTTTCACTGTCCCATCCGACAGCGTGCCCTTATCGTCGATCACCATAGGTACAAACTTGATCTTTGGGCCGAGGTCACGAAGCCGTTTCCACGTTAGCACGCCAGTCATGGGAGCCTCGTTGTTCCAATAGTCCATCAGGACCACGCCGAAAGCGTCCTGTGCGACCGAGTCGATCGCGCTTTCTTCGGTAGGCATCCACTCCACGCGATTGGTAAACGGCCGTCCACCAAACTTATCGCGCATCTCATCGATCATCGCGAGAATCGCGTCGGTATCCCGAGCCACATAAGGATGAATCGGTACCGGCCCCCAGTCCCCCTGCACGCCGAGTTGTGACCAATGGGTAATGTCGCCTCCCTTACCTCCCGTGGTAAAGATCGCCGCGGCCTGTTCCAGCGTGATCTGCTTGATCGGATTACTCGCGTTCACCCAGATCCCGGTTGACAGCTTGTTGTGTGGATTGCTGTCGTAGCCAATCTTGAGGTAGGTCGGTTCATAGCCGAACCGCTGCACGAACTGGTCTACTTCCGGGCGACGATTTCCGCGGCCGATAGGTCCGAATGCTGACTTCTCGGACGTTAGCCCTTCCACCGCATCGTGGCCCGATGCAATGACCGCAGAAGCGAACAGTCCGGCCAGTCCGTATCTCGACGTTTGCGCAACCGGTTGCTCGCTATTCGCGTTTGCCACCTTGTCACAATGTCGACGCATGTTGCGCTTTGCCATGCCGAAGCGCGTCCGCGCATTGCGGAGCTAAAACCACCGGATTTATCAACCGCCATCCCCGTCCCTCCGGTTCCTGCGCTTCACGCCAGCGCAACCAACTGCGGCCGGGTTTCCTGCGTGATACGCGGTGCGGCCCGTTACGCTCTCCTTCGCGTATGCCTTGTGCGCCTTCTTCCCGCTCTTTCTTCGCCGGTTTTGCAGGCGTTGCATGGCGACCTCCACTCCCTTCGGCTTTCTTATGTACGAAAGCGACTCGCGGCCGACCGGAGTGTCTGCGCCTGATCCGAAAGCGAAAGTGCTGCAGCCGTGGTCTCTCCAACCAGCGCTGCATTCTGCTGCGTCGTTTCGTCCGGTTGCGCAGCAACGATACGTCGCCTAGTCGAGCTATCGAATCAGCGCTTTGCTGTTGAATATGTGCAAGCGCGAGATCGAAATCGAACCATTCGTTCGACGTACTGATCAGGGCATCGGGTCTGTCTATCAACAATCGCCAATGCGGCCACCACAGGAAATCTTCGTAGCAAATTGAAAATGCGGCGCGTCGGCCAGCGATCTCCAGGTACGACTGCATGATGCTACCGCGACTCGCGCTCACGCTGGCCCAAGGACGCCATAGCCCTGCTGGCACGGGCTGCCGACTATCGAAGCGACCTCGCCCGTAGCCGACTACGACCGCACTGTCGGTGTAGCGAAAGAACGGCCTACGATCTTTCCGCGCGGCAAACGACGAGTGCGACACCGGCAGGTCGGCCCCAAAGATCAGCGTACTTCTCGACGCGGCTAGTTGCTGCAAATAGTCCTGCCACCAGTAGCGCATTGCAGGCCGCCACACACCCGCCAACTCTTCCGGCAGCCCAACCACCTTCGCGCCAGCCTCGAATCGCCGCTGGGCAGCCTGCTTCGTCGCTGCGAAACGTGCGTAGAGCGCTTCGTAGTTCCCTTGATCAAGTCTTCCAAGAGAGTAGGCGCGTCGGATGGCGGCATCAAGATTGGCGCATGACTTCGGCCACCAATCCATGCATCGACCATGTTCGCCCACTCCTGCAACATATGCCTCCGTTGGATCGCGTACTCTGCCTTGTTATAGACCGCCCGGACGCCGCGCTGCTCGTGTGCAAGACATTTCTCAATCCAGTCGGAATTGAAACCCGCTTCGTGCAATAACGTCGAAGCGGTGCGACGCAGATCGTGCACGCCGAAATGCTTTAACGGCAGTCCCGCCTTTGCCTTCTTCACAGTGACGTCGATGACGCGATTCAACGTCGTACTCGACATAGGCTTGTCCAGATCGTACCGTGACGGCAAGAGATAGAGCGAACCTCCCGCACAGGTTTTCAACGCAACAAAGAAGTCAAAGGACTGCTGAGACAGATAGATGTTGTGCGGGCGCCGGGCTTTCATACGGGCGGCCGGCACTGTCCATCGTGCGGCACCGAAATCGACCTCATCCGATACCGCGTTCAATAGCTCACTTTTTCGCACCAGCGTCAAAAGTACGAGACGCAGCGCGAGCCGAATCGTGGGAAGCGTGCTGACGCGCTCGAGTTGTTCGAAGAAATCCGGATTTCCTGCGGAGCGAGCGAGCGTTCGCGTGCAGCAAAAATCGCGATGGACGCCGCACTGACGCCATCGCGATATCAGCCTTGCCGAAGCACGCGAACGGTGCATCGAGGCAAGCAGCAGTTGCGGGAGGCGAAGACCTTCGGTGATTTTGCAGCGAAGTGGCTCGAGGAATACCGGATGGAAGAGAGCACCCGGGCGATGCGCCAGAGCGTCCTGAACCGCGATGTGCTGCCGCACAGTCGATAGATGGCGAATCTAAAAACGAGCAAAAGCCGCGCACAGCGCGGCTTTTGCCGGGTTTTCCGATAGTCGCCGATAGGAGGCGACTAACGTCAAATCATTCCCACTCGATCGTCGCAGGCGGCTTGCCCGAGATGTCATAGACAACCCGGTTGATCCCGCGCACTTCGTTGATGATCCGGTTCGACACATGCCCGAGCAGTTCATGCGGCAGATGCGCCCAATGCGCGGTCATGAAGTCGAGCGTTTGCACCGCGCGCAGCGCGACGACGTACTCGTAGGTGCGGCCATCGCCCATCACGCCGACGCTCTTCACCGGCAGGAACACCGCGAACGCCTGGCTCGTCAGGTCGTACCACGACTTGCCGGTTTCCTTGTCGATCGTGTTGCGCAGCGTCTCGATGAAAATCGCGTCCGCGCGGCGCAGCAGGTCCGCGAAATCGCGCTTCACTTCGCCGAGAATCCGCACGCCCAGACCCGGGCCCGGGAACGGATGGCGATACACCATCGAGTGCGGCAGACCGAGCTTCACGCCAAGCTCGCGCACTTCGTCCTTGAACAGCTCGCGCAGCGGTTCGAGCAGCTTCAGGTTCAGCGTCTCCGGCAGACCACCGACGTTATGGTGGCTCTTGATGGTCTGCGCGGCCTTCTTGCCCTTGCCCGCCGATTCGATCACGTCCGGATAGATCGTGCCTTGCGCCAGCCACTTCGCGTCGGTCAGTTTGCCGGCTTCGGCCTGGAACACTTCGACGAACTCCGCGCCGATGATCTTGCGCTTCGCTTCCGGATCGGTCACGCCGGCGAGCTTGCCGAGGAATGCTTCGCTCGCGTCGACGTGAATCACCTTCACGCCGAGGTGATCGGCGAACAGCGCCATCACCTGCTCGGCTTCGTTCAGACGCAGCAGGCCATGATCGACGAACACGCAGGTCAGCTGATCGCCGATCGCGCGATGCAGCAGCGCCGCCGCCACCGACGAATCCACGCCGCCCGACAACCCCAGAATGACGTGCTCGTTGCCGACCTGCTCGCGAATCTTCGCGACGGCTTCGTCGATGTAGTGGCCCATTTCCCAATCGGCCTTCGCGCCGCAGATCTGCAGCACGAAGCGCTCGAGCATCGCGCGGCCCTGCACCGTGTGGGTGACTTCCGGATGCCATTGCAGGCCGTAGAAGCGGCGCTGTTCGTCGGCCATCGCGGCGATCGGGCAGGATTCCGTCGATGCCATCAGCGCGAAGCCCGGCGGCATTTCCAGCACCTTGTCGCCGTGGCTCATCCACACCTTCAGCATGCCGTGGCCTTCGGACGTGGTGAAGTCGCTGATGCCTTCGAGCAGGCTCGTATGGTTGCGCGCGCGCACTTCGGCGTAGCCGAATTCGCGCAGATGGCCGATGTCGACCTTGCCGCCGAGCTGCTGCGCCATCGCCTGCATGCCGTAGCAGATGCCGAGCACCGGCACGCCGAGTTCGAATACGGCTTGCGGCACGCGCGGCGTGTCTTCCTCGGTGACCGAGCTCGGGCCGCCAGACAGAATCACGCCCTTCGGCGCGAAGTCGCGGATGAACGACGCGTCGACGTCGTATGGATGGATTTCCGAATACACGTTGGCTTCGCGAACGCGACGTGCAATCAGTTGGGTGACTTGCGAACCGAAGTCGAGAATCAGGATCTTGTCATGCATGGCAGCGGACGGAATCAGAAGTGAGCGGATACGGAATGCCGCGCACGAGGCGCGGCGATGAATTCAAAGCGGTCCACGCGGCGACGGTCTCGGCACGGCGCGGACAGCAAACATTACGATGAAGCACAAAGGCGCGACCAACGGCGGAACTTGCCGCCTGCGATGCGCGCGAACGAAACCCGGTAGCTTCGGCAAACGGCCTGGCGCGCGGCGCTTCAGCCATGAAACGGCGGGCGCGGTGCGCCGGGCACGTCGTTGCTGGAGTCGCGCGCGGCGCGTTCGGATTCGCTCAGGCCAGGCTCGCTTGCAGCCGGACCAAGCGGCGCGGCAGTGGCAACGGGAGCCGCGCCAGCCGGATTGACGGGTCGCGTGACCGGCACGACGGGCTCTGGCACCGGCTCCGCCTGATAGATCGGAAAGCCCGCTGAGACACGTGGCTCGCGCTTCTGTACGGCATCCTTTTCGGCTTCTTTCGCGGCACGCTTATCAGCCCGGCTGTCGGCCTTGCTCAAGGAGGAATTGACCACGCCCCCCTTCTCCCGCCGCCGCACCACTCCCGACAGTCGCACGCCGCCAAGCCCGATCACCACCAGCGCGACACCGGCCAGGACCGCCACCATCTGCCCGAAGCCAGTCAGCGACGGCGTATGCAGCCCCAGCAGCCAGACCAGCATCAGCACGCCGATCAGCCAGTGCACATGACCGACGACCTTCGCGACCGTCGAAGTCAGCGCCCCGTCGAACGACGCATGCAGCGCGAGCCACGCGAGCCCGATGAGCGCGACGCCGAACGCCTGGCCGACCAGCATCGGCTCCGTTGGCACCAGTTGCAGCGCGTCGTACAGCGAGGTCCACGGCGTCAGCACGAACAGCAGGCCGAACGCCAGCAGCACCAACGCATCGAGGACCAGTACAACGCGCAGCAGTGGCTTCATGGGCGTTTAGTCCACGTGGTAGTTGGGCGCTTCCTTGGTGATTTGCACGTCATGCACATGCGACTCGCGCAGGCCCGCGCCGGTGATTTGCACGAACTCGGCCTTCTCGTTCATTTCGGCGATGGTGCGGCAACCGCAGTAGCCCATGCTCGCGCGCACGCCGCCGATCAGCTGGAACAGGATCGCGTTGACCGAACCCTTGTACGCGACGCGGCCTTCGATGCCTTCCGGCACCAGCTTGTCGATGTTCGCTGAGTTGTCCTGGAAGTAGCGGTCCGCCGCGCCGTCCTTCATCGCGCCGACCGAGCCCATGCCGCGGTACGACTTGTACTGGCGGCCCTGGAACAGGAATACTTCGCCCGGCGACTCTTCGGTGCCGGCGAACATGCTGCCCATCATGACCGCGCTCGCGCCAGCCGCTAGCGCTTTGCTGACGTCGCCCGAGAAGCGCACGCCGCCGTCGGCGATGACCGGCACGCCGGTGCCGTTCAGCGCTTCGGAAACGTTGGAGATCGCGGTGACCTGCGGAACGCCGACGCCGGCGACGATCCGCGTCGTGCAGATCGAGCCTGGGCCGATACCGACCTTGACGCCGTCCGCGCCGTATTCGACGAGCGCCTTGGCAGCCGCGGCGGTTGCGATGTTGCCGCCGATCACCTCGACGTGCGGGAAGTTCTGCTTGACCCACTTGACGCGCTCGAGCACGCCCTTGCTGTGACCATGCGCGGTATCGACGACGATCACGTCGACACCGGCCTGCACGAGCAGTTCGACGCGCTCTTCGTTGTCCGCGCCGACGCCGACCGCCGCGCCCGCGCGCAGCTTGCCGTGCTCGTCCTTGCACGCGTCCGGATGTTCGGTCTGCTTGGTGATGTCCTTGACGGTCATCAGGCCGCGCAGCTCGAACGAGTCGTTGACGACCAGCACGCGCTCGAGGCGGTGGCTGTGCATCAGCGCCTTCGCTTCGGCGAGCGGCGTGCCTTCCTTGACGGTGACGAGGCGTTCGCGCGGCGTCATGATGTTGCGCACCGGCTCGTCCAGACGCTCTTCAAAGCGCAGGTCGCGGTTCGTCACGATACCGACGAGCTGCGCACCCTCGACGACCGGGAAGCCCGAAATGCCATGCTGGCGCGACAGCGCGATCACGTCGCGCACTTTCATTTGCGGCGGCACGGTGATCGGGTCGCGCACGACGCCCGACTCGAAACGCTTGACCTTGGCGACTTCACGCGCCTGCTCGGCCGGCGTGAGGTTCTTGTGGACGATGCCGACGCCGCCCATTTGCGCCATGGCGATTGCCAGACGTGCTTCGGTGACCGTGTCCATCGCGGCGGACACGAGCGGCATGTTCAGGGAGATGTTGCGGGTCAGCCGGGTCTTGAGGCTGGTGTCGCGCGGCAGAACATCGGAGAAGGCCGGGACGAGGAGCACGTCATCGAACGTGAGTGCTGTTTGGATCAGACGCATGGCAAATCCTATAGGCGCAAAAGCGAATTATACGCGATACCACCCCGGTTTTCACTGCGCGAACAGCAGCTTAGCGAATTTCAGACGACTTTTTTACCGCTCCGGCGCGCGCCGATTTCGCTTCGCTTTTCGCGTCGGGTTCGATCGGGTTTCGTTTGCGCGTTCGCAGGCAAACGCTGGACCCTTGGCCGGCGGCCATCGGCGATCGAGCGACGCGAATGCAGGATCGAACAAGACGGCCCGTCCGCGAAACCGCTATTCTGCCGCCCATTCCAGGTTATCCAGAAGGGGCAGTCGATGCAGCGCGGTGTCATATATGGGGTCATGGCCGGAGCCTTGTGGGGCATGGTGTTTCTCGTGCCGCGGGTGCTGCCCGACTTCTCCCCGCTGCTGCTCGTCGCCGGCCGCTATTCGATGTACGGCGTCGTGTCGCTCGCCGCGGCCCTGCCGATCGCGCGCTCGCTCGCCAAACGGCTGAGCCGCGAGGACCTGATCGCGCTCGTCAAGCTCGCGCTGGCCGGCAACATCGTCTATTACCTGCTGCTGACGGCCGCCGTGCACCTGATCGGGATCGCGCCGGCCTCGCTGATCGTCGGCGTGCTGCCGGTCACGGTCACGTTGATGGGCCGGCGCGATCACGGCGCCGTGCCGCTCGCGCGCCTCGCATGGCCGCTCGCGACCGTGATGGCGGGCATCGTGTGCATCAATATCGACGTGTTTACGGTGGCCGGTGCGGCGCCGGTGAGCATCGCGACGCGCTTGCTCGGCGTCGCCTGCGCGGTGGGCGCGCTCCTTTGCTGGACCTGGTTCGCGGTTGAAAACGCCCGCTACCTGCAGCGTCAGACGCATTTCAGCGGCAACGAGTGGTCGGTGCTGTGGGGCGTCGTGACGGGCGCGCTCGGCGGCGCGTTGTGGCTGGTGGTCGCGGTGCTGCCGGCCGGCGGCCCGCAGGGCCAGCTGGCCGATGCCCGGTGGCACTCGTTCTGGCTGCTCAACCTGGTGCTCGCGATCGGCGCGTCGTGGCTCGGCAACGGTCTGTGGAATGCCGCGGCAAAACGGCTGCCGCTGACGCTGTCCGGCCAGATGATCGTGTTCGAGACGCTATTCGCGCTGCTCTACGCGTTCATTTACGACGAGCGCCTGCCGCGCCCGCTCGAACTCGCGGCGATCCTGCTGCTGGTGGCGGGGGTCTGGTGGTCGGTGCGCCGACATTCGGACGACGATTCGTCGGGTACGGCGCGCATCGAGGGCATGGACGAGAAGGCGCAAACGGCGGCGCCTTGAGGTGATGTGACGTGATGATGTGACACGGGCGGCGGGCGAAAAAATTCACCGCCCCGCCGACTCGCGCCGCCTAGCGCGAATCCTTGTTCCACCAGCGCCGCCCCTCGATCGACCCAGCCTTGCGCGTCTTTTCGACTCGCCGTTGGCGCGACACCTTCGGATCGACCAATAAAGGCCGGTAAATCTCGACGCGATCATGGTCGGCCAGCACCGTATCGAGCGGCTTGAGCTTGCCGAACACGCCCACCTTCTGCGTGTTCAGATCGATCGACGGAAAGCGCTGCAGAATCCCGCTTGCGTCGATCGCCTGCCTCAGCGTCGCGCCCGCGGGCAACTCGACCGCAATCAACGCCTGCTCGCCGGCGAGCGCATAGCAGACCTCAACCGTTAGCCGCGCGCTCATGCCTGACCATAGCGCTGATTGGCGCGCTTTACGAAAGATTCGACGAAGGTATTGGCGATGTGATTGAACACCGGCCCGATGATCTTCTCGAGCAGGATGCTGGTGAACTCGTAGTGCAGCGCGAATTCGATCTTGCACGCATCCGCGCGCAGCGGCGTGAAGCGCCAGAAACCGGTGAACTTGCGAAACGGACCGTCGGCGAATTCCATGTCGATGCGCGTGGGGCGCTCCATCGAGTTGCGCGTGGCGAAATGCTGCTTGATGCCCTTGAAGTTGATATCGATCCGCGCCTCCATGCTGGTGTCGTCCCGGTGACGAATTTCGATGCCGCCGCACCATGGCAGGAAGTTGGGGTAATCGTCGACGTCGGTGACGAGGTCGAACATCTGTTCCGCCGAATGGCGAATCAACACGGTTTTCTGGACATCTGCCATAAATTGAACAGCGCGTGGCAAGGGTGGATGAGCGCGGCGGGCTTTCCTTGTCCCGCTTTGCTAAAATCGTAATTTTAAACGAGTTGGGCACTTTCCATTCATGAGCATCATCGACAACAGAAAAGCCTTCTACGACTATTCGGTCGAGGAACGCTATGAGGCCGGCCTCGTGCTCGAAGGATGGGAGGTCAAGGCCTTGCGCGCAGGGCGCGGCCAGATCAAGGAAGGCTACGTGGTGATCCGCAACGGCGAGTTGTTTCTGATCGGCACGCACATCAGCCCGCTGCCCGAAGCGTCGACGCACATCCATCCCGATCCGGTGCGCACGCGCAAGCTGCTGCTGCATAGCGAGGAAATCAGCAAGCTGATCGGCAAGGTCGAGCAGCGCGGCTACACGCTCGTGCCGCTGAATTTTCACTACAAGAACGGTCGCGTCAAATGCGAGATCGGTCTCGCGAAGGGCAAGAAGATGCACGACAAGCGCGAGACCGAGAAGAAGCGCGACTGGGAGCGCGAGAAGGCGCGTTTGATGCGCTCGCCGACGTAAGCGCGATTCGTTTGCGGCTCACGCAGAAAAATGGCCCGCACATCGATGTGCGGGCCATTTGCTTTTTGTCACGCGCTCATTGCGCGCCGATTGCTCAGTTCGTCAGCGCAGGTCGCTTCGCGGCGGCTCCGCTGCCGCCCTGCCCTTGTTCACGATCGTCAGCGCGGACGCGATCATCGAACTCATGTTCGACATGTCGCCCGGCACGATCAGTGTCGTGCCCTGCTTCGCGAGGTTCGAAAACGCGTTCACGTACTGTTCGGCCACCTTCAGATTGACCGCGTCCATGCCGCCGTTCAGTTGGATCGCCGCGGCGATCTTCTGGATCGCCTGCGCGTTCGCCTCGGCCACCGCCAGAATCGCCGCGGCCTGGCCCTGCGCCTGGTTGATCGCCGCCTGCCGCTCGCCTTCGGACGTCTGGATCGCCGCCTCGCGGCCGCCCGACGCGATATTGATCTGCTCCTGCTTGCGCCCTTCCGAGGCCGCGATCAGCGCGCGCTTCTCGCGCTCGGCGGTGATCTGCGCCTGCATCGCGTGAAGGATTTCCTTCGGCGGCGTCAAATCCTTGATCTCGTAGCGCAGCACTTTTACGCCCCAATTCGAGGCCGCCTCGTCGAGCGCGGAAACGATGCTGTGATTGATGAAATCGCGCTCTTCGAAAGTCCGGTCGAGCTCCAGCTTGCCGATAACCGAGCGCAGCGTGGTCTGCGACAACTGCGTGATCGCGAACACGAAGTTGCTCGATCCGTACGATGCCTTCATCGGATCGGTGACCTGGAAATACAGCACACCGTCGACCTGCAGTTGCGTGTTGTCGCGCGTGATACAGACCTGACTCGGCACTTCAAGCGGAATTTCCTTCAGCACGTGCTTGTACGCGACCCGATCGACGAACGGAAACGCGAAGCTCAGACCCGGCGTCAGCGTCGCGTGATAGCGGCCGAGGCGCTCGAGCACCCACGCATGCTGCTGCGGCACGATCTTGATGGTCTGCGACGCGAGCACGATCACGACGATCAGCAGCACTGCCCCGACGATGGTTGAATCCATATCGCTACCCTCCGCTTCTGCTTCGAATTGTTGTGCACAGGTTGGTCGGCCCTGCGTGTTCAGATGAGGCTCTGGTGCTTCGCTTTGTGAAGGGACATCGGAGCGCGTGTGGCGAACACCGCACCCAACACTCCGGTTCAGATCGTCAGGTCGCGCTCGCGCGCGCCTTCGGCTGCCGGCTCGCGACGACGACCAGACAACTACCGCGCAACTCCCTGATCTCGTAGACCTGTGCGTCTTCGGGCTCGCCCGCGGCCAGCTCGACGTCCCATGCGGCGCCACGATAGGTCGCGCGTGCTTTGCGGCCCTGCCAGGCCGGCACGTTCAACGTCTGCCCGATGTCCAGATTGACATCAGGATTGCGCGACGCCTGCTCGCGCCTGCGACGGGCAAAGCGCGAGCGTCTGAGCGCCACGACGGCCGCAAGCGCGACCAGCGCCGCCACCACGAACTGCAGATCGGGCCCGGCGCCGGCAATGCGCGCAAGCGCGGCCGCGACGAAGCCGAACGCGATCATCAACAGATAGAAGGTGCCGCTCATCAGCTCCAGCACGACAAGCACACCCGCCCCGATCCACCAGAACAGTCCACCAGGCGCCACGTCGACCTCCACAAAGCAAAACACCCCGGATCTACCGGGGTGTTTATAGCACGAAGCGGACGTGCCCTTAACGCGTGCTGAATGCCGCCTGCGCAGCGACATTCGATACCTCGCGAGTTACGCCTTTGCCTTTGCCAGCTGCTGCCATGTATCGATGATCGTGTCGGGGTTCAGCGAGATCGACTTGATGCCTTCGTCAGTCAGCCACTGCGCGAAGTCCGGGTGATCCGAAGGACCCTGACCGCAGATACCGACGTACTTGTCCAGACGCAGACAGGTTTCGATTGCGCGCTTCAACATGAACTTGACCGCCGGATCGCGCTCGTCGAAATCGACGGCGAGCAGTTCCATGCCCGAGTCGCGGTCGAGGCCGAGCGTGAGTTGCGTCAGGTCGTTCGAGCCGATCGAGAAACCGTCGAAGTACTGCAGGAACTCTTCGGCGAGGATCGCGTTCGACGGCACTTCGCACATCATGATCAGGCGCAGGCCCTTCTCGCCGCGCTTCAGGCCGAACTTTGCGAGCAGCCCGACAACGCGCTCCGCCTGCTTCAGCGTACGCACGAACGGCACCATGATCTCGACGTTGTCGAGGCCCATCTCTTCACGCACCTTCTTCAGCGCGACGCATTCCATCTGGAACGCCTCGGCGAAGTCTTCGGCGATATAGCGCGATGCGCCGCGGAAGCCCAGCATCGGGTTTTCCTCGTCCGGCTCGTAGCGCGAACCGCCAATCAGCTTCTTGTACTCGTTCGACTTGAAGTCCGACATACGCACGATGACGGGCTTCGGATAGAACGCCGCCGCGATCGTCGCGATGCCTTCGGTCAGCTTGTCGACGTAAAACGCGCGCGGCGACGCGTGACCGCGAGCGACGCTTTCGACCGCCTTCTTCAGGTCCTGATCGACGTTCGGGTACTCGAGGATCGCCTTCGGGTGCACGCCGATGTTGTTGTTGATGATGAACTCGAGACGCGCGAGACCCACGCCTGCGTTCGGCAGTTGCGAGAAATCGAACGCGAGCTGCGGATTGCCGACGTTCATCATGATCTTCACCGGAATCGGCGGCAATTCGCCGCGCTGCACTTCGGTGACTTCCGTTTCGAGCAGGCCGTCGTAGATCTTGCCTTCGTCGCCTTCCGCGCACGACACGGTGACGAGCGCGCCGTCCTTCAGCACGTCGGTCGCATCGCCGCAGCCGACCACCGCCGGCACGCCCAGCTCACGCGCGATGATCGCCGCGTGGCAGGTGCGGCCACCACGGTTCGTGACGATCGCCGACGCACGCTTCATGACCGGCTCCCAGTTCGGGTCGGTCATGTCGGCGACGAGCACGTCGCCCGGCTGCACGCGGTCCATCTCCGACGGATCGTGGATCACGCGCACCGGACCCGCGCCGATCTTCTGACCGATCGCACGGCCCGTTGCCAGCACGTTCGACTGGCCCTTCAGCTTGAAGCGCTGCTCGGCCTTGCCGCCGCCCTGGCTCTTCACCGTTTCCGGACGCGCCTGCAGGATGAAGATCTTGCCGTCGCGGCCGTCCTTGCCCCACTCGATGTCCATCGGACGCTGGTAGTGCTTTTCGATGATGACCGCGTACTTCGCGAGTTCGATCACGTCTTCGTCGGTGATCGAGAAACGGTTGCGCTGCTCGTGCGCGACGTCGACGGTCTTCACGCGGCCCGGCTCGCCCGGCTTCGTGAACTCCATCTTGATCAGCTTCGAGCCGATCGAGCGGCGGATGATCGGGTACTTGCCCTGCGCGAGCGTGGTCTTGAAGACGTAGAACTCGTCCGGATTCACCGCGCCCTGCACGACGGTTTCGCCGAGGCCATAGCTCGACGTGATGAAGACGGCGTCCTTGAAGCCCGATTCGGTATCCAGCGTGAACATCACGCCGGCGGCGCCGACGTCCGAGCGCACCATGCGCTGCACGCCCGCCGACAACGCGACCTCAGCATGCGTAAAGCCCTTGTGGACGCGATAGGAGATAGCGCGGTCGTTGTACAGCGACGCGAATACGTGCTTCATGCGATCGAGCACGTCGTCGATGCCGACCACGTTCAGATAGCTTTCCTGCTGACCGGCGAACGATGCGTCGGGCAGGTCTTCCGCGGTCGCGGACGAACGCACGGCAAACGACAGCTCTTCGGGCGAGCTCTTTTGCAGCGTGTCGAACCCCGCGCGAATGTCAGCCTCGAGCTGCGGCTGCAGCGGCGCGTCGACGATCCATTGACGGATCTCCTTGCCCGCTTCGGCGAGCGCCTTCACGTCGTCGACGTCGAGCGTCTCGAGACGTTTGGCGATGCGTTCGGTCAGATTGTTGTGCTGCAGGAAGTCACGGAACGCGAGCGCGGTGGTCGCGAAGCCGGTCGGCACGCGCACACCGGCTTCCGCGAGCTGGCTGATCATCTCGCCCAGCGACGCGTTCTTGCCGCCGACGATTTCCACGTCGGTCATCCGCAACTGCTCGAACGGAACTACATACGCCTTGTCCTTTGCGCCGGTAACTGCGTTAGTCATACAAGCCCCTAAGTGTGAAAGAAATTCACGACTGTGCAAGTGGGCTTGAACACGGGCAGCCCATTGGAAGCTCGACCCCGTGTCTTGCACAACCTGTTAGATAAGCAATCGCCGTTAAGGCAGAGATGCGTTGCATGGAGACGCCGGCCGCGAACGTGACCGAGACGGCGCCGGCGAAGAACGCCAATCAACGCAGTTACCGCCCGATCCCTTACGTTCAACGCATATTTACGCCAGATGACGGGAGGTTGAACGACCGTTCGCGGTAATTTAGCGGCCAATCGCCTGCAATTGCTTATCCAACAGGTTGCCGCTATTCTACCGTGCCGACTCCCCAAATGTGGCAGTCGGTCGAGAATTGCGTCTCGAATCGCGCCCCGGCCCAGCCAGCCGGCTTTTGCGAGGCCGGCCGCGCGCCGCTGCGCGGTTTGATCCAAGCGCGTTCCCGCGCCGCGCTTTGCTGGCTCATTTGCCTTTCACGTTCACAGCCCCACTGATGCCGCCCACCGTATTCATCGTCTCAGACGGTACCGGGATCACTGCCGAAACCTTCGCGCATTCGATCCTCTCCCAGTTCGACCAGAAATTCCGCCTGGTCCGCGTGCCATTCGTCGACTCGACCGAGAAGGCCTACGCAACGCTCGAAAAAATCAACGAAGCGGTCGTGCAGGACGGCCGTCGTCCGATCGTGTTCACCACGCTCGTCGATAGCTCGTCGAATCAGATCGTGAAGGATTCGAACGCACTCGTGCTCGACATGTTCCAGACCTTCGTCGAGCCGCTCGAGCAGGAGCTGGAGCTGAAGTCGAGTCACGCGATGGGCCGCGGCCACCAGAACGCGGACACCGAGGAGTACAAGAACCGGATCGAGGCCATCAATTTCTCGCTCGCGCACGACGACGGTCAATCGAACCGCAATCTCGCGGACGCCGACGTGATCCTCGTCGGCGTGTCGCGCAGCGGCAAGACGCCGACGAGCCTTTATCTGGCGATGCAGTACGGCGTGAAAGCGGCGAACTATCCGCTGATTCCAGAAGATTTCGAACGCGGCAAGCTGCCCACGCCGCTACTCGAGCATCGGCAGAAGATGTTCGGGTTGTCGATCGATCCGCAGCGGCTGTCGGAGATCCGCAACGAGCGGCGGCCGGGCAGCAAGTACGCGGCGCTGGAAAACTGCCGCTATGAGATCAACGAAGCGGAAGCGATGATGCGGCGCGAGGGGATCAAGTGGCTGTCGTCGACGCACAAGTCGATCGAGGAGATCGCGACGACGATCCTGCAGGAGATCAAGCTGGATCGGCCGTCGTATTGACCGACCGCCGAGCAGGCGTAGCTTTGCCGGCCAGCGCCCGCGCAACGCCACTGACGTCTACTTTTTACGGCCGCGCTGCTGCCGGCACTGCTCGAACACGCAGACGGCCGCCGCGGCCGCCACGTTCAGCGATTCCATGCCGCCAGGCTGCGGAATCGTCACCCGCAACGACACGGCATCGCGCCACACCTGCGACACGCCCGCCCCTTCGTTGCCGAACACCCACGCAAGCGGTCTGCTCAGGTCGCAGTCGTAAATCGCTTCGGCGCCGTGCGAATCGGTGATGACGATCGGGACCGCGAGACGTTCGATCAGCGCGCTCGCGTCGACATCCTCATGAATCTGCAACAGGAAGTGCGCGCCCATGCCGGAGCGCAGCACCTTCGACGACCACGCGTACGCGGTGCCCGGCGCGCAGAACACGTGTTCGATACTCGCGGCCGCCGCACTGCGCAGAATCGAGCCGACATTGCCCGCGTCCTGCACACCGTCGAGCACCAGACAGTTTTGCTCGACGCGCTCGGGCAGCGGCGCATCCAGCTTCTCGACGAGCAGCAGAATTCCAACGCCATGCACGACGTTCGACAACTGTCCGAATAACGCATCCGGCAGCGTCACGAGCCGATGCTCGTCGATGCGCGAAACGATCGCCTGCGCTTCGTCGTGACGCAGCGCGCCGTCGGTGACGACGCAGAGCTCCGGCTGACCGGCGACGTCGAGATACGCGCTCGCGAGATGGAAGCCCTCGAGCAGCGCGTGGCCGCTGCGGCGCTGTTGATGCGTCGAGCCGGCCAGTGCCTTCAGGCGCTTGTAGAGCGGATTGTCCCGCGAGGTGATGGCTTTCACAGGCAGCGAAGGCGGTGAGAAATGGAAATGGGAGCAGCGACGAATCAGTGGCAAATCAGCGGCGCTCGAGCGCGGACCGCGTTCGAGCCGTGCGGATGCGGTCAGTCACGCGAGGCCGGCGTCGCCGAATGCATCGTCGTCGAGCAGCAGCGCGTCGGCCACGATGACGGCGTCCGCCGATGGCAACGGCACGCCGGTGCCGAACCGCAGATGCGCTTCGCGCACCGGCGCGAACGAGCGCCGATGATGCTCGCACGGCCCATGGTCGCGCAGCGCCGCGAGATGCTGCGGCGTGCCGTAGCCGGCATGCGCGTCGAAGCCATACACGGGATACGCCTCGTGCAGTTCGAGCAGCATGCGGTCGCGCGCGACCTTCGCGAGAATCGACGCCGCCGAAATGCTCTTCACGAGCGCGTCGCCGCCGATCACCGCCTCGCTACGGATGCTGAGCGTCGGGCAACGGTTGCCGTCGACCTTCACGAGCGTCGGCACGACCGACAGGCCCTCGACCGCGCGCTTCATCGCGAGCATGGTGGCGTGCAGGATGTTCAGCGAATCGATTTCCTCGACCGTCGCCGATGCGATGCAATACGCGAGCGCGCGCTCGACGATCTTGCCGTACAGCGCTTCACGCTTGAGTGCGGTGAGCGCCTTCGAATCGTCGAGGCCGCGGATCATCGGTTTGGTGGGATCGAAAATCACCGCCGCCGCGACGACCGGTCCGGCCAGCGGTCCGCGCCCTGCTTCGTCGACGCCGCAGACGATGTCGTCGGCGCTCTCGAAGTTCAGGCCGGCTTGCGCGACCACCCGAACGGCGGCCGCGGTCTTGCGGCGAGGCGAGCGCGGGGGGTTCATGGCCGCCCCGCCCGTTGCTCGACGACGCTCGCCACGACTTCGGCCGCGCGCTGCGCGGTGTTCTGCTTGAGCACGTGGTGCATCTCCGTGAAGATTTCCTTCAGCGTGCGCCGGTTCGCTTCGTCGCGCAACTGTTTCAGCGTCGCCTCGGCAAGCGCCTGCGGCGTCGCGAAGTGCTGCAGGATCTCCGGCACCACGAAACGCCCGGCCAGGATGTTCGGCAGGCCGACGTACGGCAGATAGCCCTGGCGGCGCATGATCTGACCGGTCAGCCAGGGCACCTTGTACGAAATCACCATCGGCTTTTTCAACAGCGCGGCTTCCAGCGTGACGGTGCCGCTCTTCACGAGAATCGCGTCGGCGGCGGTCATCGCGAGTTGCGACTGGCCGTCGATGATGGTCAGCGCGAGGCCCGGGTGCGCATCGACGAGCGGCTGCAGCAGCGCGCGCAACGCGGGCGTCGCCGCCGGCATCACGAAGCGCACGCTGGGCTCCTGGTGCTGCATCATCTCCATCGCCGCGAAGAACGTCGGGCCGATCAGGTCGATCTCGGAGCGCCGGCTGCCAGGCAGCACCGCGATCACCGGCCCGCCTTCCGCCAGACCGAGCGCTCGGCGCGCGCCGCGCGTGTCGGGTTCGAGCGGGATCTGATCGGCCAGCGGATGCCCGACGTACGACGCCGCGACGCCCGCCTTTTCGAGCAGCGCAGTTTCGAACGGAAACACGCACAGCATGTGGTCGACCGCCTTGGCGATCTTCTTGATGCGCCCGCCACGCCACGCCCAGATGGACGGGCAAACGAAGTGCACGGTCGGAATGCCGGCGTCGCGCAGCGCATGCTCGAGCCCGAAGTTGAAGTCGGGCGCGTCGACGCCGACGAACACGGACGGCGGCTCGGCAAGCAGCTGACGCTTGAGCTCGTTGCGGATACCGAGGATTTCGGGGATGTGCCGCAGTGCTTCGACATAGCCGCGCACCGTCAGCTTTTCCATCGGCCAGTGGGCGTCGAAGTCGGTGGCGATCATGCGCGGACCGCCGATGCCGTAGTACTGCGTGGCGGCCGGCAGCCGGCTGGCGAGACCGTCGAGCAGCGACGCGGCGAGCAGGTCGCCGGACGGCTCGCCGGCCACCATCGCGATGCGCGGCGGATTGGGTTGCAACGTCATCGGTTAGCGGATGATGCCGCGCTGCGACGCTTCGACGAACGCGAGCAGCGTCTGCACCGGGGCGTCGCCGTCACCGCCGGCCGAACCGAGTTCCTTCAATTGCACCTTCGCTTCTTCGAGCGACAGGCCGTTCTTGTACAGCACGCGATATGCGGAGCGCAGCACCGAGATCGCGTCAGCCGAGAAACCGCGGCGGCGCAGCCCTTCGACGTTGATGCCGTGCGGCTCGGCCTTGTTGCCCGCGGCGATCACATAGGGCGGCACGTCCTGCACGAGCGCCGACGCCCCGCCGAGCATCGCATGCGCGCCGATGCGCACGAACTGATGCACGCCGGACATGCCGCCGATGATCGCGTGGTCGCCGATCGTCACATGGCCGGCCATTTGCGCGTTGCTCGACAGAATCACGTTGCTGCCGACGTGGCAGTCGTGACCGATGTGCACGTAGGCCATGATCCAGTTGTCGTCGCCGAGCGTGGTGACGCCCGCATCCTGCACCGTGCCGGTGTGGATCGTCGTGAATTCGCGGATCGTGTTGCGGTTGCCGATCACGAGCCTGGTCGGCTCGTCCCGGTACTTCATGTCTTGCGGACGGCCGCCGACCGATGCGTAATGGCCGATGCGGTTGTCTTCGCCGATCGTGGTATAGCCTTCGATCACGCTGTGCGAGCCAACCGTGCTGCGCGCACCGATCGTCACGTGTGCGCCGATCACCGCATAGGGCCCGACTTCGACGGATTCGTCGAGCTGCGCTCCCGCTTCGATGATCGCGGTGGGATGGATCCTGCTCATGCGTCCTCGCTTCTGATTCTGTTGCGTTGTGTGGATGGCCTTGCCGCCGGGGCCGCGCACCTGCCGTGCCACGCCGCGACCTGCCCGGACGCCAGCTTTACGCGTCTTTGTCCGTGTGGCGCACCGCGCACATCAGATCGGCTTCCGCCGCGACGACGCCATCCACTTCGGCGCGCGCCTTGAACTTCCAGATGCCGCGCATGTGACGCTCGAACGTGCAGTTCAGGATCAGCTGATCGCCCGGTTCCACCACGCGCTTGAAGCGCGCGTTGTCGATGCCGACGAACAGGTACAGCGTGTTCGACGGATCGCTCGGCTCTTCCGAGAACGTCAGCAGCGCCGCGGTCTGCGCGAGCGCTTCGAGGATCAGCACGCCTGGCATCACCGGCCGCGTCGGGAAATGTCCCTGGAAATACGGCTCATTGATCGACACGTTCTTCAACGCTTTGATGCTCTTGTGCGGTTCGAGTTCGAGCACCCGGTCGACCAGCAGGAACGGATAACGATGCGGCAGCAGCGTGAGAATCTTATGAATGTCGAGATTGATTTTTTCGGTGCTCATGGTGTTTCTGCTCACGCATTGACTGCGCGATGATGACTGCGGATGCTGGTGCAGGTGGGTTGAAAACGCGCGCGACCGCCGCCTTGATTGACCGGTGGCCGTGCCACCCGGTCACGGCCACCGGCTTTGCTTCATGATGCTCGACCACTATTTTACGCGGTGCCGGTGGGTCGCCGGGATAACTGTCAGATCTTGTTGCCTGCGGGTTGACCTGCGGCGCCGTCAGTGGCACTGCCGGCCTTGTCGGCGGCGGCGCTCTCCAGCGCCTTGATGCGATCGCGAAGCTTGTCGATATTGCGCAGCAGCGCGGCGCTCCTGTTCCAGTCCGCGTGGTTCACGGCCGGGAACGCACTCGTATACATGCCGGGCTTCAGCAGCGATTTCGACACGCCCGACTTCGCGGTGACGATCACGTTATCGGCCAGCGTCACGTGTCCGGCAATGCCGACCGCGCCGCCGATCATGCAGTGACGCCCGATGGTCGTGCTGCCCGCGATGCCCGCACAGCCCGCGATCACCGTGTAGGCGCCGACCTTGCAGTTGTGGCCGATCTGCACGAGGTTGTCGATCTTCACGCACTCCTCGATGATCGTGTCGGCCATCGCGCCGCGGTCGATCGTAGTGTTCGCGCCGATCTCGACGTCGTTCGCGATCGACACGCCGCCGACCTGCGGAATCTTCACCCAGCTGCCGGTGCGCGCGTCGCCCTCGCCGACGAAGTCGGGCGCGAAGCCGAAGCCGTCCGAGCCGATCACCGCGCCCGCGTGCACGATCACGCGCTCGCCGAGCTTGCAGCCGTGGTACACGGTCACGTTCGGATACAGATGCGCGTTCGCGCCGACACGCGTGCCGCGGCCGATCACGACGTTGGCGTCGAGCCGCGCATGCTCGCCGATCACCGCGCCCGCTTCCACGGTGACACCCGGACCGATCACCGCGCTCGCGGCGACCTGCGCGGAAGGGTCGATGGTTGCGCTCGGATGCACGCCGGGAACGGGCTTAGGCGCGGCGAGGTCGATGAAGGTTTGCGCGATGCGCGCAAAGTAAGCGTAGGGATTCGGCGTGACGATGAAGTTTCGACCTTCGCGTGAAGCGAGCTTCGCGAGGTCGCCGGCATTGATCAGCACCGCGCCGGCGCGGGTCGTTTCGACTTGCGACAGATATTTCGGATTGGCGAGGAACGCCAACTGGTCCGGGCCTGCCTGGTCGAGCGGCGCGAGACTGCTCACGCGCTGCGACCCGTTACCGACAACCTCACCGCCGAACCGCTGGACGATGTCCTCGAGCTTAAATGCCATGCCTATCCTGTCTCCAACCTGTTCAATCATTGCGAGGGAGCGCGCCAACGCGCGCGGGGCGACCGTGCGCCGCCCTCGGTTGCCCTTAGTTGCCCGATGCCGCCAGTGCCTTCAGCACCTGATCGGTGATATCGATGCGCGGGCTCACATACACCGCTTCCTGCACGATCAGATCGTAGTGCTGCGTTTCGGCGATCTGCTTGATGACCTTGTTCGCGCGATCGAGCACCGCCGCGAGTTCCTCGTTGCGGCGCTGGTTCAGGTCTTCGCGGAACTCACGCTGCTTGCGCTGGAAGTCCGAGTCGAGCTGCGACAGGTCGCGCTGCTTCTGCGCGCGATCGGTCGCCGACATTGTCGCGCCATTCTTGTCGAGTGCATCGGACATCGACTTGAGCTTTTGCGCCATGTCGGCGAGATCCTTGTCCCGCTTCGCGAATTCGGCCTCGAGCTTCAGCTGCGCGGCTTTCGCCGCAGCCGATTCGCGCAGGATGCGGTCGGAATTCACCGCAGCGATTCTCGCCTCCTGCGCGTGCGCCATGCCGACCCCGAGGGTCATTGCCAGCGCCAATGCGCACGCTACACGTTTCGAAAACATACCGGTTAGCAAAGTCATCCTCTCGATACTGTAGTTTGGCCGGGCTCGCCGCCGGGAGCGCCCGCCGCCGCAGCCGGCCGCCGGGAGCGCCCGCCGCCCAATCAGAACGCGGTCCCGATCTGGAACTGGAACTTCTGATACTGGTCGCCCGTGTGCTTCGTGAGCGGGAAGCCAAGGCTCAACTTGAGCGGGCCGATCGGCGAGATCCACGCGAGACCCACACCATAGCCGTAACGCAGACCGTTCGCGCCAGTCGACGTCGCTGCCGTGCTCGCGTCCGCCCAGACGTTACCAGCGTCCAGGAAGGTGAACACACGCAGCGTCCGGTCATAACCGGTCCCGGGCAGCGGGAACGTCAACTCGATATTGCCCACCAGCAGCTTCGAGCCGCCGATCGGGTCGCCGGTCGTTTTGTCACGCGGACCCAGTGAGCTCGGCTCGTAACCACGCACCGAACCGATACCGCCCGCGTAATAGTTCTTGAAGATAGGATAAGGCTTGCCAGCAAGGCCGTTACCGTAGCCGCCCTGGAAGTTGAAGCCCAGCACAAAGCCGCGCGCAAACGAGTAATAGTACTGCGCGTTGATGTCGGCCTTGTAGTACTGGGTACCGCCGATCGGCGTGCCGTATTCTGCGTTCGCCTGCGTGAAGTAGCCGCGGCTTGGCACGAGCGCGCTGTCGCGCGCATCGCGCGACCAGCCAATCGTAAGCGGCACGTTGTTCGACACCCGGCCGAAGTCATTCACGTATTGCTTATACGAAGCCGGGGTATTTGCATCGACGTCCAGCTGGTTCTGTTCGAAGCCCGCGCCGAAGTACACGGTATCGACTTCGGAGAACGGAATGCCGAACTTCAGGTCGCCGCCCATCGTGACGATCTTGAAGCTCGAATCGGTCGAGTAGTACAGCGGCTGGTACGTACGGTAGTAGACGTCGGTGATCCGCTTGATGCCGTCAACCGTGAAGTACGGATCGACCTGCGTGACCGTCAGCGTACGGTACGTCTTCGCGGTATTGATGTTCACCGCGAGGCTCGTGCCGGAGCCGAACACGTTGTCCTGCGAGATACCCGCCGACAGCACCACCTTGTCCGTCGACGAGAAACCTGCACCGAGCGTAATTGCGCCGGTCGGCTTTTCGGCGACCTTCACGTCGATGTCAACCTGGTCGGGCGTGCCTTCGACCGGCACCGTGGTCACGTCGACGTCGGTGAAGTAGCCGAGACGATTGATGCGGTCCTTCGACAGCGAGAGGCGGTTCGAATCGAACCACGAGCTTTCGAGCTGGCGCATTTCGCGGCGCACCACTTCGTCGCGCGTGCGGGTGTTGCCGACCACGTTGATGCGGCGCACGTACACGCGACGGCTCGGGTCGACCTGCAGGGTCAGGTCCACAGTGTGGTTGTTCTGGTCGATCTGCGGCTGGGCATTGACGGTCGCGAACGCGTAACCGTATTCGCCGAGCTTGTCGACGATCGCCTTCGTGGTGGCCTGCAGCTTTTCGGCCGAGAAGCGGTCGCCCGGCTTGATCTTGATGAGCTTCTTCAGCTCCGCTTCGCGGTCGAGCAGATTGCCGGCGAGGCGGATGTTCGAAATCGTGTACGGCTGGCCTTCATGCAGCGTGATGGTCAGGTACATGTCCTTCTTGTCCGGCGAGATCGACACCTGGGTCGATTCGATGCTGAACTCGAGGAAGCCGCGATTCAGGTAGAACGAGCGAAGGTTCTCGAGGTCGCCGGTGAGCTTGTCTTTCGCGTACAGGTCGTTCTTGGTGTACCACGAGAACCAGTTCGGCGTGGACAACTGCATTTCGTCGCGCAGCGTGCCGGTGCTGAATGTCTTGTTGCCGATGAAGTTGATCTGGCGGATCTTCGCGCTCGGACCTTCGGCCACCGAGAACAGGATGCCGACGCGGTTGCGGTCGATCGGCGTGATCGTCGTGGTGACTTCGGCCGCGTAGAAACCGCGCGTCAGGTACTGGCGCTTCAATTCCTGCTCGGCCTTGTCGACCAGCGCCTTGTCGAAGTAGCGGCCTTGCGACAGCCCGACCGCGCGCAGCGCCTTGATCAGGTTGTCCTTTTCGAACTCGTGGATGCCGGCGAAGTCGATCGTGCCGATGGCCGGGCGCTCCTGCACCTGCACCACCACCACGTTGCCTTCGGTTGCGATCTTGACGTCGTTGAAGAAGCCCGTCGCGTACAGCGCGCGAATCGCTTCAGAAGCCTTGTCGTCGGAAAAGGTATCGCCTTGTTTGATGGGCAGGTACGCGAACACCGTACCCGGTTCGACGCGTTGCAATCCCTCAATGCGAATGTCTTGCACCACGAAGGGCGTCGTTGCATGAGCAACCAGCCCATGCGCGGCGAACGCCGCGGCTATAACCGTCTTTGGACCAAAGCGATGAGGTTTGAACAACGTGCTTCCCCAGTGTGTATAGCTGCATCAGGCCTGGCGGCCGCCCTCGAGAACGCCGCCGGACACTTTAAAAATGGATTAAACGAGCCAGATCGTTGAACAGCGCAATCGCCGACAACGCGACGATGCAGGCAAGACCCGCCCTCTGAAAAACGAGTTGCCAGCGATCAGAGACAACTTTACCGGTCACAGCTTCAACCAAATAATATAACAGATGACCCCCGTCCAATACCGGAATTGGTAGCAGGTTCAGCACGCCAAGGCTAATGCTGACAAGGGCAAGGAACGACAAAAACGCGGAAGGACCCAGACGTGCGCTCTTTCCCGCGTAGTCGGCGATCGTCACCGGACCGGACAGGTTCTTCAGCGATGCCTCGCCGACGATCATCCGGCCAAACATCCGCACCGAGTACACCGCGAGATCCCAGGTGCGGCGCGCGCCGAGGCGCAGGCTGTCGAGCGGGCCGTAGCGCACTTCGATCGACGGCACCTGGGTCGCCAGCTCCGCGCCGATGCGGCCGATCTGCTGCCCGCTCGCCGCATCGCGCTGCAGTTGCGGCACGATCGTGATCTCTTCGAGCGCGCCCGCCGTATGTCCGCCGCGGCCGCCGCGCTCCACCCGCAGCGTGACCGGCACGCCGGCGTGCGATTTTACAAAGGCGATGAAGGCCGCGGCATTATCGGTCGGCGTACCGTTGATCGCGCGCAGTCGGTCGCCCGCGACGAGCCCCGCCTTCTGCGCGGCGCTGCCCGCCTGTACGCCGGCCACCGTCAGCTTGCCGCCACCTGGCTCGAAGCCGAGGCGTGACATCAGATCGTCGTCGACGTCTTTCTCGCCGATGCCGCGCAGGTCCATCGGAAAATCGGAGGTGCCGTGCGCGTCTTTTGCACTGAGCACGATGCGCTGCTGATCGAACGCGGCACCGAGCAGCTTCCAGCGCAGATCCGACCACGAGCGCACTGGCTCGGTCTCGTCGCTATGGCCGGTGCGCACACCGACGATCGTCTCGCCGCCCTCGAAGCCCGCCAGCGCGGCGGGTGTATTCGGCGCGGGCGTGGCGATCACGGCCGCCGGTTCGGTCACGCCAGTCGCGAACACGAGTGCGAACAGCACGATCGCAAGCAGGAAATTCGCGACCGGACCGGCCGCGACGATCGCGAAGCGCCGCCACACCGACTGGCGATTGAACGCATGCGGCAGATCCGCGTCGGCAACCGAGCCGGGGCCGGCCTCGCGCTCGTCGAGCATCTTCACGTAGCCGCCTAGCGGCAGCGCGGCAATCGTCCACTCGGTGCCCGTCTTCTGACTGACCCACTGAACCAGCGGCTTGCCGAAGCCAATCGAAAAACGCAGCACCTTCACGCCGCACAGACGCGCGACGCTGTAGTGCCCGTACTCGTGGACCACCACGAGTACGCCAATCGCAACCGCGAAAGCGAGCAGTTCGATCAGCAGATTCATAAACGCCTCACTGGACGGCGCGTTCCGTGCGACGGACGCCGTCGGGCAGACGCACGATGAATTCGGTAGCAGCACGGCGCGCCGCGGCGTCCGCTTCGATGACGTCGTCGAGCGCGTGCGCGCTGCGGTTCGGTAATGCGTTCAGCACCGAGTCGACCACCTGCGCAATCGCCATGAAGCCGATGCGGCGCGCGAGGAACGCCTCCACCGCGATCTCGTTGGCGGCGTTCAACGCCGCGCTCGCGACACCGCCTGCGGCCAGCGCCTTCATCGCGAGCGCGAGGCACGGGAAGCGCGCGTAGTCGGGTTTTTCGAACGACAGCGACGCAATCTCCGCGAGATCGAGCTGCGCGACGCCGGAATCGACGCGATCCGGAAACGCGAGTGCGTGCGCGATCGGCGTGCGCATGTCGGGGTTGCCGAGCTGCGCGAGCACCGAGCCGTCCGCGTACGACACCAGCGAATGGATCACGCTCTGCGGATGGATCAGCACGTCGATGCGCTCGCCGGGCAGATTGAACAGCCAATGAGCCTCGATCACTTCGAGGCCCTTGTTCATCATCGTCGCCGAGTCGACCGAGATCTTGCGGCCCATCACCCAGTTCGGATGCTTGCAGGCTTCGTCAGGCGTCACGTCGACGAGCGTGGCCGGTTCGCGGGTGCGGAAGGGGCCGCCCGATGCGGTAAGGATGATCTTCGAGACGCCGCCATGCAGCGATGCTTCGCGCGGCAGGCATTGGAAAATCGCGTTGTGTTCGCTGTCGACCGGCAGCAGGACCGCGCCGTTGTCGTGCACCGCGTCCATGAAGATCGCGCCGGACATCACCAGCGCTTCCTTGTTCGCGAGCAGAATGCGTTTGCCGGAGCGCGCCGCGGCGAGGCTGGGCGCGAGACCCGCCGCGCCGACGATCGCCGCGACCACCGTGTCGCAGCCCTCGCTCTTCGCGACGTCAACGAGCGCCTGCGGCCCGTACGTGACCTCGGTCTTGCTGCCCGCATCGCGCAGATTCGCGGCCACCTTCGCGGCCGTGTCGGCGTCGCCGACCACCGCCACTTCGGGCGCGAAGCGCAGGCATTGCTCGACGAGCTTGTCGCCGTTGCGATGCGCGCTCAGCGCGTAAATGGAAAAACGCTCGGGATGGCGCGCGACCACGTCGAGCGTACTGTCTCCAATCGAGCCCGTGGAACCGAGCAATGTCAGACGTTTTTGCATATCTCTTTTCTCTAGCCGAGCAGCAGCATCGCGAGCGGCAGCACCGGCAACAATGCGTCGATGCGATCGAGCACGCCGCCGTGCCCCGGCAACAGGCCGCTCGAGTCTTTGACGCCGGCCTGGCGTTTCATCATCGATTCGAACAGATCACCGACCACGCTGAAAACCACCAGCAGGGTCAGCGCGAGCACCGTGCGTAGCGCGCCCAGTTGCGCCAGCAGCGCAGAGTACAGGGTCGGCTCGAACGCGTGCAAAAAGATCGCCGCCGCCGCGACGATCATGACCAGCAACCAGCCGCCGATCGCGCCCTCCCAGGTTTTACCCGGACTGATGGCGGGTGCCAGCTTGTGCTTGCCAAACGCCTTCCCCGAGAAGTATGCGCCGATATCGGCGAGCCATACCAATAGCAGCAGCGACAGAACGAACGGCACACCGAGCATGCGCGCGGCGACGAGAGCATGCCAGCACGCGATGAAACCGACGATGCCGGCAAGAAACAGAAAGGCGCGCCACGCGCCCTGCGCGAGCACCGGCTTGCGCAGCAGCACGAAAGGACCGCCGATCACCCAGAAAATCGCCGCCGCCTGGAAGAATGGCCGCGCATGCTCCGTGCCAATGCCCAGCCGCGTGCTGGTGACGAGCCCGAGCGCCGCGACGAGCGCGTACAGCACCGGACCCGCGCCGCCGAGCTTCAGCAGGCGCGCCCACTCCCACGCGGCGAACACGACTACGAACGCGATCAGCGCGCCGAACGCGCCGACCGGCGCGAACAGCGTGACAGGCAGGAACACTGCCAGCAGCACGATCGCCGTGATGACACGGGTTTTTAGCATGGAAGCGAATCGACGTTCTGCGATTGCGGCTCGAGCTGAGCACTGGTGCGGCCGAAGCGGCGTTCCCGCTCGGCGTACGAAGCGATGGCATGACCGAGCGCGTCGGCGTCGAAATCCGGCCAGAACGTGTCGGTGAAATAGAACTCCGTGTAGGCGAGCTGCCACAGCAGGAAGTTGCTGACGCGGCGCTCGCCGCCGGTGCGGATGAACAGGTCGGGCTCGGGCGCATAAGCCATCGACAGATGCTCGGCGAACGCGTCCTCGTTGACCTCGACCGGTTTGCCGGCCGCAGCCGCCTGCTCGACGAGCTTGCGGGTGGCCTGCATGATGTCCCAGCGACCGCCGTAGTTCGCGGCGATGGTCAGCGTAAGACGGGTATTGCGCGCGGTCTTGGTTTCCGCGCGCTTGATCAGATCACGGATCTTGTCGTCGAAACGCTCGAGATCGCCGACCACGCGCAAACGGATGCCGTTCGCGTGCAGCTTGCCGATCTCGCGCTCGAGCGCGGTGACGAACAGGCGCATCAGGAACGACACTTCCTCGTTCGGACGGCGCCAGTTCTCCGAACTGAACGCGAACAGCGTCAGATATTCGACGCCACGCCGCGCGCACGCCTCGACGGCCGCCCGCACCGCGTCGACGCCGCGCGTATGGCCCGCCACGCGCGGCAGACGCCGCTGGGTGGCCCAACGGCCGTTGCCATCCATGATGATCGCGATATGTCGCGGCACCGCGGCGACTTCAGGCACGCGCACGGTTGAGCTGGTATAGGTCATGGCCGTCGGGACAGTAATGCCAGTAAAGAAGTGGAAATCAGAAAGACTGAGCCGAACGGCGTCAGACCGTCATGATCTCGGCTTCTTTCGTCGTGACGAGCTTGTCGATTTCGGCGACGAACTTGTCCGTCAGCTTCTGGACGTCGTCGCCGGCACGACGCTCATCGTCTTCCGAAATTTCCTTGTCCTTGACGAGCTTCTTCAGTTGCTCGTTGGCGTCGCGACGCAGGTTGCGCACGGCCACCTTGGCCGTTTCGGCTTCGCTGCGCACGACCTTGGTCAGCTCGCGGCGACGCTCTTCGGTCAGCGCGGGCATCGGAACGCGAATCACGTCGCCGTGCGTGGCCGGGTTCAGACCGAGGTCCGACTCGCGGATCGCCTTTTCGACGACCTGAACCATCTTCTTTTCCCACGGCTGCACGCCGATCGTGCGAGCGTCGATCAGCGTCAGGTTCGCGACCTGCGAAATCGGCACCGGCGAGCCGTAGTAGTCGCACTGGATATGATCAAGCAGGCCCGTGTGCGCACGGCCAGTGCGGATCTTCGACAGGTCGTTTTTGAACGCGTCGATGGAGCGCTGCATCTTCTGTTCAGCGCCCTTCCTGATATCAGCCACAGACATTTTTAAACCTCCGAACCTTCAAAACGGTGCGAGCCGCCCGGCACGCGCGATGCGGCGGCCCGGGCTCGCGTCAAAGCCCATGTAATGTAAACGAAGTTTACACGTGGACGAGGGTGCCCTCGTCCTCACCTAGCACGATGCGCTTCAGCGCACCGGGTTTGACGATCGAAAACACGCGGATCGGCAGCTTCTGGTCGCGGCACAGCGCAAAAGCCGTCGCGTCCATCACCTGCAGATTACGGCCGATTGCCTCGTCGAAGCTGATCGTGGTGTAACGGGTCGCGCTCGAATCCTTCTTCGGGTCGGCCGAATAGACGCCGTCCACCTTGGTTGCCTTCAGCACCACTTCCGCGCCGATTTCCGAGCCGCGCAATGCAGCGGCCGTGTCGGTTGTGAAGAACGGGTTGCCGGTACCGGCCGCGAAAATCACGACCTTACCTTCCTCAAGCTGGCGGATCGCGCGGGGCCGGATATACGGCTCGACGACCTGGTCCATGCGCAGCGCGGACTGCACGCGCGCCTCGATGCCAGCATGGCGCATCGCGTCCTGCAGCGCCAGCGCGTTCATCATCGTGGCGAGCATACCCATGTAGTCGGCAGTCGCGCGGTCCATACCCGCCGCGCCGCCCGCGACGCCGCGAAAGATATTGCCGCCACCGATCACCACGGCCAGCTGCGTTCCGAGACGGACCACTTCGGCCACGTCCGCCACCATTCGTTCGATGGTCGCGCGATTGATGCCGAAGGCATCGTCGCCCATCAGAGCTTCACCGGAGAGTTTGAGCAGGACGCGTTTATAGGCAGTGGGCATAGAGGTATCCAGATCGCGCAGAACAGGGCAACAACAAGGGACTAATGTAGGGGTGAAATACTGATTCGGGCAAGCTCCGCCAAATTGGCGAACCCAAAGGTTCGCCAACGGCGGCCGCGCGGCGAGGGTCAACCCGTGCGCGGCCTTGCGGTGCTGCCGACCGCGGCGAGGTCTTGCCTCGCCGCGGGTCCAAACGGTACGGCTGTGAAACTTAGCTAACGCTTATTGTTGCTTTGCAGCAGCGACCTGAGCGGCCACTTCCGCAGCGAAGTCGTCCTGCTTCTTCTCGATGCCTTCGCCGACCACGAACAGTGCGAACTTCTGCACGCTCGAGCTAGCCGCCTTCAGCATCTGCTCGATCGTCTGCTTGTCGTTCTTAACGAACGTCTGGTTCAGCAGCGACACTTCCTTCAGGTACTTCTGCACGCTGCCATCGACCATCTTGGCGACGATTTCAGCCGGCTTGCCCGATTCGGCAGCCTTCTGTTCAGCGATGCTGCGCTCCTTGGCGATCAGGTCCGCCGGAACGTCGTCCGACGACAGCGAAACCGGCTTCATCGCGGCGATGTGCATTGCCACGTCCTTGCCGACCTGCTCGTCCGCGCCGGTGTACTCGACCAGCACGCCGATGCGCGTGCCGTGCAGGTACGCGGCCAGCTTGTTGGCGGTTTCGAAGCGCTCGAAACGGCGGATCGACATGTTTTCGCCGATCTTGCCGACCAGCGCGAGACGGACTGCGTCGACGGTCGAGCCGTCGAGCGGGAGCGCCGACAGCGCGGCGACGTCAGCCGGGTTTTGCGTCGCGACGAGCTCGGCGACCTTCTTCGAAAACGCGAGGAAGTCGTCGTTCTTCGAGACGAAGTCGGTTTCGCAGTTCAGCTCGACGAGCGAACCAGCGTTGCCGCCGATGAACGATGCGACCACGCCTTCAGCCGTCACGCGCGATGCCGCCTTGCTCGCCTTGTTGCCGAGCTTCACACGCAGCAGCTCTTCAGCGCGCGCCAGATCGCCGTCGGCTTCCGTCAACGCCTTCTTGCATTCCATCATCGGCGCGTCGGTCTTCGCGCGCAGTTCTGCAACCATGCTTGCGGTAATTGCCGCCATCATTTGCTCCTTGAGTTCTGTCTGTCACATGCCGCCCGCACTTCGATGCCGGCGGCAGGAATTCGTTTCAGCGTTTTCGCGTATTTTTGCGAGCGACGCGCGTCACGCCACCTCGAGCACTCTGCCAGATGTCCGTTACAACATCTGTTACAAGCGTCGCGGCTTAAAAAAAGGGGGCCTGTAGAAAGCCCCCTTTTATGTCGGACACTGGGCAGCCTTACGCTTCCGGGTTGACCTCGACGAACTCGTCGCCGTCGCCGCCACGTGCTGCCTGGACCACTTCGTTGACCGCATTGGCACGGCCTTCGAGGATCGCGTCGGCCACACCAGCCGCGTACAGGGCGACGGCCTTGCTGGCGTCGTCGTTACCCGGGATCACGTAGTCCACACCTTCCGGCGAGTGGTTCGTATCGACCACGGCGATGACCGGAATGCCGAGTTTGTTCGCTTCGGTCACGGCAATCTTGTGGTAGCCGACGTCAACCACGAAGATCGCGTCCGGAATGCCGCCCATGTCCTTCACGCCGCCGATCGACTTCTGCAGCTTGGCCATTTCGCGCTCGAACAGCAGCGCTTCCTTCTTGCTCATGCGCTCGGTTTCACCGGCTTCCAGCGCCGCTTCCATGTCCTTCAGGCGCTTGATCGATACCTTCAGCGTCTTGAAGTTGGTCAGCATACCGCCGAGCCAGCGTGCGTTCACGAACGGCATGCCAGCGCGCTGCGCTTCCTGGGCGATCGTGTCGCGCGATTGACGCTTCGTACCGACGAACAGGATCGTGCCGCGGTTCGATGCCAGCTGACGCGCGTACTTCAGCGCGTCGTTGTACATCGGCAGCGTCTTTTCGAGGTTGATGATGTGAATCTTGTTGCGATGACCGAAAATGAAGGGAGCCATCTTCGGGTTCCAGAAGCGGGTCTGGTGACCGAAGTGGACACCTGCTTCCAGCATTTGACGCATCGTAACTGCCATGAAATTCTCCACGAGGGTTGGGTCTTAAGCCGGCTGCCGTATCGGCCGCGCCCGCCTTTGTTTTGGCTGGAACGCGGCGACACCCTGGGTGCGCCGGTTTGCGAATTGGTTGCCTGACACTGCTTTCTCCAGCTCACGACGTCAGCAACCGGATTGCCGCGAGAAGCCAGTTCCGCCCAGTTGCCATGCGCGAATTTGCGAACTCGCGAATAAAAGCGGACTAGGACCGACTTAGCCAAAGAGTATAGCACGCGACGATCGACCGACTCAACCGACCCAACCACCGGCGGATAGCCATGCGCACTGGAGCGCACAGCCGGGCTCCGGATCCCGGCTTGGCGCCCTATGGCCCACCAATTGGCCGATTTTGATCACTTTTAGCCCATTACCGCCTGATCCAGCGCAACGAGCCCGCCCTCACTGCTGTAAAATGGCTCGATTCCGCCACCCGCGGGGGATCGTCAAGGATCGACCGGCATTCCGTGTGCACCAGACGCCCTCCGCCAGGCCACCGCAACACCCAGCAAGCCTTATCCAGCAAGGCTTCCGAGGAAACCATGGCTATCACCATCAAAAACGAAGACGACGTCGCGAAGATGCGCGTCGCCTGTCGGCTCGCGAGCGAAGTGCTCGACTACATCACGCCGTTCGTCAAGGCCGGCGTCACCACTGGCGAGCTCGACCGCCTGTGCCACGAATACATGCTGAAGGACCAGGGCACGATCCCCGCGCCGCTGAATTATCAGCCGCCCGGCTACCCGCCGTACCCGAAGGCCACCTGCATTTCCGTCAACGACGTGATCTGCCACGGCATTCCGGGCGACAAGGCCCTGAAAAACGGCGACGCGCTGAACATCGACATCACGGTCATCAAGGACGGCTACTTCGGCGACACCAGCCGCATGTTCATCGTCGGCGAAGGGTCGATCATGGCGAAGCGCCTCGTGCAGGCTACCTTCGAGTGCATGTGGCTCGGCATCGACCAGGTGCGCCCCGGCGCGCATCTCGGCGACATCGGCTATGCGATCCAGAAGCACGCCGAAGGCCTCGGCTACAGCGTGGTGCGCGAATATTGCGGCCACGGCATCGGCACCGTGTTCCATGAAGATCCGCAGATCCTGCACTATGGCCGCCCCGGCACCGGCCTCGAATTGCAGGCCGGCATGATTTTCACGATCGAGCCGATGATCAACGCCGGCCGCCGCGATATCCGCACGATGCCCGACCAGTGGACCGTCAAGACCAAGGACCGCAGCCTGTCCGCGCAGTGGGAGCATACCGTGCTCGTCACGGAGACCGGCTACGACGTGCTGACCGTGTCGGCCGGTACGCCCGCGCGTCCGCCCGTGGTCGCGGCTACCGCCTGACCGATTCCGACCTCACCTTCCGTCTGCCAATGAGTAGCGTCCCAGCCGTCGCCCCCTCCCATGCCTCGTCGCTCAAGGCGGATTACAAAGTGGCCAAAGCCCAGTTGCTGGAACGCTTTCGAACGGCCACCAACGTCGACGCGTTGATGGCCGCGCTCGCGCGCGCCACGGACCATTCGCTGCGCGCCGCCTGGGACACCTGCGAACTGCCCGACGATCTCGCACTCGTCGCGGTCGGCGGCTACGGGCGCGGCGAACTCGCGCCGCACTCCGACATCGACATTTTGGTGCTGTTGCCCGACACGCGGCTCGAGCATCTGGAGGCGCGCATCGAGCGCTTCATCAGCCTCGCGTGGGATCTCGGGCTGGAACTCGGCAGCAGCGTGCGCAGCGTGTCGCAATGCCTCGAGGAAGCCGCCAACGACGTCACGGTGCGTACCTCGCTGCTGGAAGCCCGTCGCATCACCGGCAGCACCGCGCTGTTCGACGATTTCGCCCAACGCTACCGTGCAGCGCTCGACCCGAAGGCGTTCTTCCAGGCGAAGGTGCTCGAAATGCGCCAGCGTCACGCGAAGTTTCAGGACACGCCGTACGCGCTCGAGCCGAACATCAAGGAAAGCCCGGGCGGGCTGCGCGACCTGCAGCTGATCCTGTGGATAACGCAGGCGGCGGGGTTCGGCAGCAGTTGGCGCGAGCTCGAAGCGCGCGGACTGATCACCGAGCGCGAGGCGCGCGAGCTGCGCCGCAACGAGAGCTTCCTGAAGGCGCTGCGCGCGCGGCTGCATGTGATCGCCGGGCGCCGTCAGGACATCCTGGTGTTCGACCTGCAAACGCCGGTCGCCGAAAGCTTCGGCTTCAAGCCGACCGCAACCAAGCGCGCGAGCGAGCAACTGATGCGCCGCTACTACTGGGCCGCGAAAGCGGTCACGCAGCTCGCGACGATCCTGATCCAGAACATCGAGGCGCAGCTGTTTCCGAATACGAGCGGCATCACGCGCGTGCTGTCGGATCGCTTCGTCGAAAAGCAGGGCATGCTCGAAATCACGTCCGACGACGTGTTCCAGCGCGAGCCGAACGCGATCCTCGAAGCGTTCCTGCTTTACGAGCGCACCCCAGGCGTGAAGGGTCTGTCGGCGCGCACGCTGCGCGCGATTTACAACGCTCGTGACGTGATGGACCAGCATTGGCGGCGCGACCCGGAGAACCGCCGGCTTTTCATGGAAATCCTGAAACAGCCGGCCGGCATCACGCATGCGTTCCGGCTGATGAACCAGACCAGCGTGCTCGGGCGTTATCTGCTGAATTTCCGGCGCATCGTCGGGCAGATGCAGCACGACCTGTATCACGTGTACACCGTCGATCAGCACATCCTGATGGTGCTGCGCAATCTGCGCCGCTTCGCGATCGCCGAGCATGCGCACGAATACCCGTTCTGCAGCCAATTGATTGCCAACTTCGACCGGCCGTGGGTGCTGTACGTGGCCGCGCTGTTTCATGACATCGCCAAGGGGCGCGGCGGCGATCATTCCACGCTGGGCATGGCCGACGCGCGGCGCTTCTGCCGGCAGCACGGCATCGAAGGCGAGGATGGCGAGCTGGTCGTGTGGCTCGTGCAGCAGCATCTGACGATGAGCCAGGTCGCGCAGAAGCAGGACACCAGCGACCCCGAAGTGATCAAGCGCTTCGCCGAACTGGTCGGCACCGAGCGGCGTCTGACCGCGCTCTATCTGCTGACCGTCGCCGACATCCGCGGTACCAGCCCGAAGGTCTGGAACACGTGGAAAGGCAAACTGCTCGAAGACCTCTACCGCACCAGCCTCGCCGTGCTGGGCGGCGCTCAACCGGACGAGCATTCGGAACTGAAGTCGCGCAAGGAAGAAGCGCTCGCGCTGCTGCGTCTGGAAACCGTGCCGGAAGGCGCGCAACGGGCGCTGTGGGACAAGCTCGACGTCGGCTACTTCCTGCGGCACGACGCGGCGGACATCGCGTGGCAGACCCGCGTGCTGTACCGCCACGTCGAAACGCCGACGCCGCTCGTGCGCGCGCGGCCGTCGCCGATCGGCGAGGCGCTGCAGGTGCTCGTCTACGTGAAGGACCAGCCCGATCTGTTCGCGGGCATCTGCGCGTATTTCGACCGCAACGGCCTGTCGGTGCTCGATGCGCGCGTCAGCACGACGCGCCACGGCTACGCGCTCGACAACTTCCTCGTCACGCACACCGAAGAGGACGTGCACTATCGCGACATCGCCAATCTGGTCGAGCAGGAACTGACTGCACGTCTCGCGGGCCACGGCACCTTGCTGCCGGGACCGTCGAAGGGCCGGCTGTCGCGGCTGTCGCGCACCTTCCCGATTACGCCGCGTGTCGACCTGCGGGCCGATGAGCGCGGCCAATACTACATCCTGTCCGTGTCGGCGAACGACCGGCCGGGCCTTCTTTATTCGATCGCGCGCGTGCTGGCAGAGCACCGGGTCGGCGTCGCCTCGGCGCGGATCAATACGCTCGGCGAACGCGTCGAGGACGTGTTCCTGCTCGAAGGACACAGCCTGTCGGACAATCGCCTGCAAATCCAGGTCGAAACCGAACTGCTGCGCGCGATCGCAGTGTGAGATTTCATGCGAAACAAGTTAACAGCGAAGCATCCGCGGCCGGCGTCGTCCGAACGCTCCCCTGTCCGCCCCGGCAGCGCGTCGGCGCGTAAGCCGACCCGTCCAGCGCGGCCGAAGCCTTTCGAGGCCGAGGGTGGCGCGAAGCGGCCGGTCGGCGCGAAGCCGGCGGGCGCCGGTGCCCGCGCGCCGCGTGCCGAAGGGTCGGGTCCGCGCGAACGGGGTGCGGCTGCCGCGGGCGCACCGCGCCGCTTTGAAGGTGCGGCTGAGCGTGGCGAACGCGGAGAACGCGCACCGCGTCGTTTTGAGGGCAGCACTGAGCGTGGCGAACGCGCCCCCCGCCGCGAATTCGGCGAGCGGACTGAACGCGCGCCGCGTCGCTTCGAAGGCGGCACTGAGCGCGGCGAACGCGCGCCCCGTCGCGAATTCGGCGAGCGGACTGAACGCGCGCCGCGTCGCTTCGAAGGCGGCACTGAGCGCGGCGAACGTGCTCCACGGCGCGAATTCGGCGAGCGGACTGAACGCGCGCCGCGTCGCTTCGAAGGCGGCACTGAGCGTGGCGAACGTGCTCCACGGCGCGAATTCGGCGAGCGGAGTGAACGCGCGCCGCGACGTTTCGAGGGCAATGCGGAGCGCGGCGAGCGCTCACCGCGCCGCGACGACGGCGAACGCCGTCCGTTCAGCGGTCCACGCGCAGGCGCAGGCAGACCGTCGGAAGGCAGCGGGCGTGACGACCGCCCGGTGCGCCGGGAGCGCGATGCCGCTGAGCGTCCGCGCTTCGGTAGCGATCGCGGTGAGCCGCAGCGTCGCGGTGGTGATCGAGGCGAGCGCAGCGACCGCGCCCCGCGCCGCTTCGAAGGCGAGCGTGGCGAGCGCAGCTTCGGGAAACCCGCAAAAGGCGGCTACGGCGAGCGCACCGAGCGTCCGGCGCGCGCCACGCGTGAGGACCGCGGCGACCGCGCCGCACGCGGCGGTGAACGTACCGAGCGTCGCGAGCGCCCTGCGCGCAGCTTCGACGACACACTGCCAGCCGCGAACCGCCGCTTCGGCGACGACCGGCCAGCCCGGGCCGCCAAGCCGCAAGCCGCGGCATCGGCAACGGCCCAACCCGTCGACACCATCATCGACACCCCGCACCCGCCCCGCCGCGATCGCGAAGACGCGCCGGGCATGCTGCGTCTGTCGAAGCTGATGTCCAAGCTCGGCCTGTGCTCCCGCCGCGAGGCCGACGAGTGGATCGAGAAAGGCTGGGTCATGGTCGACGGCGAGCGCGTCGACACGCTCGGCACCAAGGTGTTCCCGGATCAGCGCATCGACATCGATCCAGCCGCCGAAGCCTTTCAGTCGAGCCAGGTGACCGTGATCGTCCACAAGCCGGTCGGCCTCGTATCGGGACAGGCGGAGGACGGCTATCAGCCGGCCATCACGCTCGTCACGCCGGAAAATCGCTGGGAAGGCGACCATTCGGGCATCCGCTTCTCGGTGTCGCATCTGCGCCAGCTCGCGCCGGCCGGACGTCTCGACATCGATTCGACGGGCCTGCTGGTGCTGACGCAGGACGGCCGCATCGCGAAGCAACTGATCGGCGGTCACTCGGACGTGGACAAGGAGTATCTGGTGCGCGTCGCCTACGGCGATCACACGGTCGACGTCGAAAGCCACTTCCCGGCCGAAAAACTCGCGCTGCTGCGCCACGGCCTGTCGCTCGACGACGTCGCGCTGAAGCCCGCGCAAGTCAGCTGGCAAAACGGCGAGCAGCTGCGTTTCGTGCTGCGCGAAGGCAAGAAGCGTCAGATTCGCCGCATGTGCGAACTGGTCGGTCTCGAAGTGGTGGGCCTGAAGCGCGTGCGCATGGGCAACGTGATGCTCGGCGCGCTGCCGCCGGGTCAGTGGCGCTATCTGTCGGAAGACGAGTCGTTCTGAAGTCCGTCCAATGCGCCTCGTTGCTCAGAGCGGGCGCATCGGCATAACAAAAAACCCACGCACTTAGGCGTGGGTTTTTTGTTGGCGGCAGCCATGTCAGTCGTCGCTATTCGGATCGAGATCGGGGAACAGGACCTCGGTAAAGCCGAACTTCGAGAAATCGGTAATCCGCATCGGATACAGCTTGCCGATCAGATGATCGCATTCGTGCTGCACGACCCGTGCATGAAAGCCCTCGGCGACCCGGTCGATCGGATTGCCGAACTGATCGAAGCCGTGATAGCGGATCATCGAAAACCGGCTCACCACGCCGCGCAATCCCGGCACCGACAGGCAGCCTTCCCAGCTCTCTTCCATGTCCTGCGACACCGGCGTAATGGTCGGATTGATCAGCACCGTCTCCGGCACCGGAGGCGCGTCCGGATAGCGCTCGTTCGAACCGAAGCCGAAAATCACCACCTGCAGATCGACGCCGATCTGCGGTGCCGCAAGACCCGCGCCATTCGCCGCGTGCATGGTCTCGAACATGTCTTCCACGAGCCGGTGCAGCTCGGGCGTGTCGAAGTGATCGACCGGCTCGGCGATTCGCAGCAGGCGCGGGTCGCCCATCTTCAGAATGTCGTGAATCATCAGTGCCCCTCCAGGAGCTTGCGCATACCATCTTCGTCGAGTACGGGGATGCCGAGTTCCTCGGCCTTCGCGAGTTTGCTGCCCGCGTCGGCGCCCGCCACCACGTAACTGGTTTTCTTCGAAACCGACCCGGCCACCTTCGCGCCGGCCCCTTCGAGCATTTCCTTCGCATCTTCGCGCGACAGGTTCGGCAGCGTACCGGTCAGCACGACCGTCTGGCCGGCCAGCACGCCCTGCGGCGCCTTCGGCGCGGGCGGCCCCTCGGGCCACGTGACTCTGCCCGGCGCGCGCAGCTGCTCGATCACCGTGCGGTTGTGGTCCTCGGCGAAGAACTGGTGGATCGATTCGGCGACGACCGGTCCCACATCGTTGACTTCGAGCAGCGCTTCCAGCGACGCATCCATGATCGGATCGAGCGAGCCGAAGTGCTTCGCAAGATCCTTCGCGGTCGATTCGCCGACATGGCGAATCCCCAGCGCGTAGATAAAGCGCGCGAGCGTCGTGTGCTTGGCTTTTTCGAGCGAGTCGAGCAGGTTCTGCGCCGATTTATCGGCGAAGCGGTCGAGCTCCGCGAGCGTCGCGAAGCCGAGATTGAACAGATCGGCCGGCGTGCGGACCAGGTTCTGCTCGACCAGCTGATCGATGATCTTCTCGCCGAGGCCGTCGATATCGAGCGCGCGGCGCTGCGCGAAGTGCCACAGTGCCTGCTTGCGCTGCGCCGGACAGAAGAGCCCGCCCGTGCAGCGGGCAATCGCCTCGTCCGGCAGCCGCTCGATCGCCGAGCCGCACACCGGGCACTGCGTCGGCATCACGAACTCGCGAGCGTCGGCCGGACGACGCTCGAGCAGCGCGCTGACCACCTCCGGAATCACGTCGCCGGCGCGCCGCACGATTACCGTGTCGCCGATGCGGATGTCCTTGCGGCGCACCTCGTCTTCGTTGTGCAAGGTCGCGTTCGTGACCGTCGCGCCGCCGACGAACACCGGCTCCAGCCGCGCGACCGGCGTGATCGCGCCGGTGCGGCCGACCTGCACGTCGATCGCCACGAGCTTCGTCAGCGCTTCCTGCGCGGGGAATTTGTGCGCGAGCGCGAAGCGCGGCGCGCGCGACACGAAGCCGAGCCGGTCCTGCTCGTCGCGCCGGTTGACCTTGTAGACGACGCCGTCGATGTCGTACGGTAGCCTGTCGCGCTTCTCGCCGACCGCGTGGAAGAAGCCGAGCAGGCCTTCGGCGCCCTGCACGACCGCGCGCTCGCCATTGACCGGCAAGCCCAATTCCTTGTACCAGTCGAGCAGTTCGCTATGCGTGGCCGGCATCTCGATGCCGTCGAGCACACCGATCCCATAGGCGAAAAACGACAGCGGCCGCTGCGCGGTGATCTTCGAATCGAGCTGGCGCAAGCTGCCCGCCGCCGCGTTGCGCGGATTTGCGAATTCGCGCTGTTCGGCGGCGCGCTGACGTTCGTTCAGCCGCTCGAAATCGCGCTTGAACATCAGCACTTCGCCGCGCACGTCGAGCACGTGCGGCACGCGCTTGCCCTTCAGCTTCAGCGGAATCGACCGGATCGTGCGGACGTTTTCGGTGACGTTCTCGCCAGTCGTGCCGTCGCCGCGCGTGGACGCCTGCACGAACACGCCGTCGACGTAGCGCAGCGAGATCGCGAGACCGTCGAATTTCAGCTCGGCCGCGTAATCGACGGGGACCGGCGGCTCGACCGCGTTGTTGCCGAGCGCGTCGCCGATGCGCTTGTCGAACGCGACGATGTCTTCGTCGGCGAAACCGTTGTTCAGCGACAGCATCGGCTGATCGTGCACGACCGGCTCGAAACCGCTCGCGGCCTCACCGCCGACACGCTGCGTCGGCGAATCGGGCACGATCAGATCCGGATGCTCGGTCTCGATGCGCTCCAGCTCCTTGAACAGCTTGTCGTACTCGGCATCCGGCAGATCCGGCTGATCGAGCACGTAGTACGCGTAGTTCGCGCGTTCGAGTTCCGCGCGCAACCACGCGGCCCGTTCGGCCGGAGCGCTGGTTGCGGAAGAAGGGACGGAGGATCGGGCCATGCTGTCGGAAGCTTCTAGAGATGAAAGTCGGACATCGGATTATCGCAGGAAGCGTGCCCCTTTACATCGGTGAATACCGCGCAAGCCGTGCTGCAATACAAGCCGGAAACGACGACGGCCGCACATCGTGCGGCCGTCGTCAAAACGCGTAGAACGCTGAAATGGACTTACTGGCTGAACAGGCGCCGCGTGGCCGGCGAACCCGCCGGAATGCCCGCCTGTTCGAGCTTCGCGTACAGCGTCATCAACTGTTTTTCGATCGCGAGCAGCGCGCTTTCGGGCAACGGCCGGCGGCCGTCGTCGACCACGCGTCCGCCGATACGCTCGGCCAGCGACTTCGCGTAATCGCACATCAGACGGAACGGCAGAATGTCTTCGTCGGCGACCGGCACGTCGAGCACCAGCGTGATCATCTCGCCGCCTTTATACGTGAGGTCGTCGCGCAGGAAGTTGGTGTCGCCGAACTGCAGCATGAATACCGGGTTTTGCCGCGAGTCGAGCTTGACGAAGCGCGTGCCGTCACGCGACAGCAGCAGACCGTCCTGCGACGCGACCGCCTGCACGTAGTTGGCCGACCACGGTGCGCCGTCCGACAGCACGTTGATCGACAGCTGCGCGTCGCACTGGGCGGCAAAGCCATCGAGCTCGCGCGCCATCGCGACGGTTTCGAGCATGTCGGGGAATTCCGGCGCGGCGTCGAGCGCGTCGGCGAACTGCTGCACGCCGGTCACGAACTCGGAAAATTCGAGCTCGTTGAGCGCGCCGCTGCGGTTCGCGAGCTGCGCGGCCGCGCGCAGTTCTTCGTAACGCGTGCCGTTCTGCAGCAGCTCCCATGCGCCGCCGCCTTCGGGCTTGCCTTCGATATGCACGGGCTTGCTGCCCGCGCGACGCAAGCGCTGCGCGAGCGGCAGCACCTTGTCGCCGGCCACGGGTCCGTTCAGCCGGATCGGCACGATACAGTCGATGCGCCGGTCGACGATGGCCGGTGGCGCCGACGAGATCGTCGTGGCGGCCGGCAGGATCGGTTCGACCCGCTCGTGCTCGGCGGGCGCCGGCTGGGCCGCGGGCGCTTCGGCCGCGGGTCGCTCCACGTCGGCGTCCGAAGCCGCCGCATGCTCGCCTTCGCCGGCGGTATCGGAATCCGCCAACGGATAACCGTTCGGCGACGTCATCTCGGCCTGGATATCAGCCGGCGTATCGAGCGGCGCCGCGCCCGCGCCGAACGTCGGCTCGACGCGCGCGGCGCTCGGGTGCGCGGTCGCCTCGGCGCTCACGCTGGGCTCGCGCCGCGTGGTCGGCCGGGCCGGCTCGATGAACGGGCTCTGCTCCTCATGCTCGTCCCGCGCGAGGCTCTCGGCGGTGTCGGCCGGCATCGGCCGCGGCATCTTGCGACGCACCTTCGCGCCCTGCCACGCGTTGTACACGACCACGCCCCCCACCACCACGGCACCCGCGCCGATCAAACCGAGTGTCAACTCGTCCATGCATGCTCCATCAGCAATTCTTCCATCCACGCGGGCGTGTCGTCCGCTCCACGTACCGCGCGGCTCTCCTCGAGGCCGCTGCGCTGGATGCGGATGCCCGCGAAGGCGTTAACTCAAACGATATTCTGGGCGAAACCCGCCGCCGTTTCCATGTCGACCGCAACGATCCGCGAGACGCCCTGCTCCTGCATCGTCACGCCGATCAGCTGCTGCGCCATCTCCATCGCGATCTTGTTGTGCGAGATGAACAGGAACTGGGTTTTGTCCGACATCGCCCGGACCAGATTCGCGAAGCGTTCGGTGTTGGCGTCGTCGAGTGGCGCGTCCACCTCGTCGAGCAGACAGAATGGCGCCGGATTCAGCTGGAACATCGCGAACACGAGCGCGGTCGCGGTCAGCGCTTTCTCGCCGCCCGACAGCAGGTGAATCGTCGAATTCTTCTTGCCCGGCGGCTGCGCCATCACCTGCACGCCGGCGTCGAGGATTTCGTCGCCGGTCATGATCAGTTTCGCCTGGCCGCCACCGAAGAGACGCGGGAACAGTTCGCCGAAATGACGGTTCACTTCATCGAACGTGCTTTGCAGCAGCGTGCGCGTTTCGGCGTCGATCTTGCGGATCGCGTCTTCGAGCGTTTCGATCGCGCTCGTCAGGTCGGCCGACTGCGAATCGAGGAAGCTCTTGCGCTCGGTCGCGGCCTTCAGCTCGTCGAGCGCGGCCATGTTGACCGGCCCGAGAGCGATGATCGCGTTGTTGATGCGCGTGACTTCCCCCTGCAGGTACGACGGCTTCATGTCCGGCGTCAGCTTCGCTTGCAGCTCGGCTTCATCGACCCCGGCCGCGGTCAATTGCTCGACGAACTGCTCGCCGTTGATGCGCGCGGCCTGCTCCTTCAACTGCAATTCGTTGATGCGGTCGCGCAGCGGCTGCAGCGCGCGCTCGGCGGTGAGGCGCGTTTCGTCGGCCGAGCGCAGCTTCGCGGTCAGGTCGTCGAGCTCGACGCGCGCGGCGCGCAGCGCCTCTTCCTTGACGGCGCGGATATCGAGCGCGTCCTGCAGACCGGTGTGCGCGGTCTGTTCGTTGATCGTTTCGAGCTCGGCGCGCGCGTCTTCGAGCGAGCCCGCGACGCGCTCGCTCTGCTCGTGCGCGACCTGGATGCTGCGCTTCAATTCGTCGATGCGGTTTGCCATGTTGCGCGCGGCAAAGCGCGCGTCGGTGGCGGCGCGGTCGAGGTCGCGTGCTTCGCCGCGGGCGGTCGTCAGTTCTTCGTCGAGTGCTTCGAAGGCGAGCTGATGGTCTTCGAAGCGCGCCTGCAGTTCGGCAAGCTCGCCGTCGTGACGCTCGAAGTTCGCTTCCGATTCCGCGCGCAGCGCACGCTGCTCGTCGACCTGGGCGGCGATCTCTTCGAGTTCCTCGCGAATCTGTGTGCTGCGCTGTGTGTAGCGCTCGTGCGCCTGGGCGAGCTTCAGCACGTCCATCTGCAACGCGTGGACCCGCTGCGTCGCGCGTTCGGCTTGCTGACGCATTTCGGCGAGCGCCTGCGCGGCTTGCGTGTGCGCGGCTTCGGCGCGGATCGCGGCGGCCTTCGCCTCGTCGGCGAGCAGCGCCTGCGCACGCACCTGGCGGCCGAGATCTTCGATTTCCTGCTGACGGGCGAGCATGCCGGCCTGTTCGGAATCGGCCGCGTACAGTTGCACGCCGACGCGCGTGACCACGTGCCCCGCCTTCACCACGAATGCGCCGCCCTCGGGCAGCTGCGCGCGCATCGAAAGCGCCTGCTGCAGATCGTCGGCGACGAACGCAAGGCCGAGCCAGTCGGTCAGCACCGCGCGGATACCCGCGTCCTCGATGCGCACGAGCGACAAAAGCGAGCGCAGCGCGCCGGCGGACGGGGCCGGCTGACCGGCCGCGGGCGGTGCGTAGAACGCGAGCTTGGCGGGGGGCGCGTCGGTCGCGAACGCCTTGACCCAGTCGAGATTCGACACTTCGAGCGCGGCGAGGCGCTCGCGCAGCACCGCTTCGAGCGCGGCTTCCCAACCGGCCTCGACATGCAGCTTTTTCCACAGACGCGGCAGGCTGCCGAGCTCGTGCTTGTCGAGCCACGGCTGGATCTTGCCCTCGGTCTGCACGTTTTCCTGCAACTGCTTCAGCGCGGCGAGGCGCGCGTCGAGCTGATGGATCTGCGCGCTTTCGGCCTGCACGCGCTCCTGCGCGGCGCGGCGTTCGCCGTCGAGCCGCGGCAGCGCTTCCTGCGCATCGGCGAGGCGCGCCTGTGCGTCGTGAAGGATTTCCTCGTGCTCGGCGAGCTGCATGCGCAACTCCTCGAGCTGCGCTTCGTCGGGCGCGTCGAGGCCGCCCTCTTCCGATTTCAGCCGCTCCTGGCGCTGCTGCAGTTGCTGCAATTGCTGATCGGCATTGCGCTGATGCGCGGCTTCAAGCTTCAGCGCCTGCTCGGTCTGCGCGATGCCGGCGCGCTCGGTGTTCAGCTCCGCCTGCGCGTCGCGCCAGCGCGCTTCGAGCGCGGGCAGCGCGTCGTGCTTAGCGGCGGCGTTCTCTTCGGCCAGCACGGCTTTTTCTTCGGCGACGGCCAGTTGCTCTTCGGCGTCGGCGATATCGTCCTGCGCCTTGTCAGCCTGCGATTGCCACTGTTCGCGCTGCGCGGTCAGCGCGGCGATCTGCGCCTGCACGCGGTTGCGAGATTCGACGATGAAGCGGATCTCGGCTTCCAGCCGGCTCACTTCCGCGTTCGCCTCGTACAGCGCGCCCTGCGCGCCCTGCATCGCGTCGCTCGCCGAGTAATGCGCGACGCGCAGCGTTTCGAGTTCCGCCTCGACTTCGCGCAGCTTCGCGGTTTGCGCCTCGAGGTCGATCTGCGCCTGTTCGATCGCGCGTTGCTGACGCTGCTGCTCGCCAGCCGCTTCGTTCTTGCGCAATAGCCACAGCAGACGCTGCTTTTCCTCGCCATCGCTTTGCAGCTCGCGATAACGCGTCGCGACGACCGCCTGCCCCTCCAGCTTCTCGAGATTCGTGCCGAGCTCGCGGATGATGTCCTCGACGCGCGTCAGGTTCTCGCGCGTGTCGTGCAGACGGTTCTCGGTCTCGCGGCGGCGTTCCTTGTACTTCGACACGCCGGCGGCTTCTTCGAGGAACACGCGCAGCTCTTCGGGCTTCGCCTCGATCAGCCGCGCGATCATGCCCTGCCCGATGATCGCGTACGCACGCGGACCCAGGCCGGTGCCGAGGAAGATGTCCTGGATGTCGCGGCGGCGCGCCGGCAGATTGTTGATGTAGTAGCTCGAGGTGCCGTCGCGCGTCAGCACGCGCTTCACGGCGATCTCCGCATACTGGCCCCACTGGCCGGCGGCGCGGCCGTCCGCGTTGTCGAACACGAGTTCGACGCTCGCGCGGCTGCCGGGCTTGCGGGCGGTCGAGCCGTTGAAGATCACGTCCTGCATCGACTCGCCGCGCAATTCAGAGGCGCGCGATTCGCCGAGCACCCAGCGCACGGCGTCGATGATGTTGGATTTGCCGCACCCGTTCGGACCGACCACGCCAACCAGCTGGCCTGGGACCTGGAAATGCGTGGGATCGACGAAGGATTTGAAGCCAGCGAGTTTGATCGAGGTGAGCCGCACGGCGATTTCGCTGTTTGAAAAGAGAGTGTGATAGGTGGCTCGCGAGGTTGCGCCAGTCGTTCACCGCCGAGGCGGGACGGCCCCACGCAACCTCGCGAGCCTTCGCAATTTGTTGCCGGCTGCGTGCGCCCATGCACATCGGAGGCACAGGTGCGCATGCGCCGGCTAATGAGGGGGAATCATACCATCGCGCGTGGACGATTCTTACCGCCCTTTCGGTGGTCGTCGCTATCGCCGTCACGGCCGTGTTCGTTACCGCGTTGCTCACCGCACGGGCCACCGCGTCCATCGTCGCCGCTCGGCCCGTCCGTGTCGCCGATGGCCGGATCGGGGGGCGCCGTCCTCGTCCGATGCACCCAGCTCGACAACGCCGATGCGAGCACGATGCACGCGCCGCCGGCCCATTCGCGCGGCCCCGGTACTTCGCCGGCGAACAGCCACGCCGACAGCGCCGTCACGACCAGCTCGAACAGCATGATGATCGAAGCGCGATTGGCCGGCACGCGCGAGAGCCCGTACTGCACCAGCATATTGTTCGACGCGAGCAGCAGACCGAGACCGAGCACCAGCAGCGCCGCGGTATCCAGATGCGCGCCGGTGGGCGGCGCGGGCATCGGCTCGATGAGCGACGCGAGCGCGCCGAACAGCGCCGCACCGCCGAAGACCACCGCGGTGCGCATTTCGGGCTTCATGTCCGGCAGCACGCGGCTCGTCTTCAGGATCAGCACATTGCTCATCGCGAAGCCCATGCCGCCGGCGAGCCCGGCCCATTCGGCGGGATTGCCGGGCACCGGAATGCCGAGCCGCGGCGACCACAGCATCGTCATCGCGCCCGCGAGCGACAGCGCGGCCAGCGCCGCGCCCGACCACGTGAGCCTCTCATGCAGGATGAAATGCGCGAACAGCGCGGTCCACGCGGGCGTCAGATAGAACAGCAGCAGCACGCGCATCACCTGACCGTGGATCGCGCCCCACACGAAGCCGAGATTCGTGACGCCGGCGGCCAGCGCGAGCGCCGGCAGCAGCCAGTGCCATCGCACGGTCTTCAGCGCGCGATGCCGCACGAGCAGCACGAACAGGCAGCCGGTGCCGCTCGTCAGCGCGCTCGCTGCGGTGCCGGTCACGCCGAGCGCGGCGAGCACGCGCAGCGGGTACCAGACCATCCCCCAGACCGACGCGCCCAGCATGATCGCGAGCGTCGGCCAGCCGTTGCGAAGCCAGTTGGTCATGCGGCCGGACTCCGACGGGCGCCGTGGGTGGGTCGGATGAGGGTCCAGCCGGCCGTGTGCTGCTCTGCTGCGTACATTGCTGCTCCTGCAAATTCTTTTACGCGAACCGTAGGGGATTCGCGCCGTTCCCGCCGCGGCGCGCCGGTGCGCCGCCTCGCGGATTGCTGCCGCGCCGCGCGGCAACCTCCCGCTTGGCCCGCGGGCTTGCCACGCTATAATCGTCCGTTCGCCGCCGCTGGTGGCCGGCTCGCCGCCGGCCAGTCCATCGCGCGCAGGGACGCCGATTCATGTTTGATGCACCGACGCCCGCCGGCGCGCGTGCCCGGTCGTCCCGACTTTCATCCGCGTCCATTCCGATCAGGCCAACTCGTCCGTGAATCCGCTACTCGACTCCCTTCAGCCCTATCCGTTCGAAAAGCTGCGCCTGCTTTTCAAGGACGTCACGCCGCCGGCCGGCCTCGCGCATATCAGCTTCGGCATAGGCGAGCCGAAACATCCGACGCCGCCGCTGATCCGCGACGCCGTCATCGCTTCGCTCGGCGGCCTCGCTGCCTATCCGGCCACGCTTGGCTCGGCGCCGCTGCGTGAATCGATCGCGAAGTGGGTCACGCAACGCTACAACCTGCCGCCGCTCGATCCGCTGACCGAGGTGCTGCCGGTGTCCGGTTCGCGCGAGGCGCTGTTCGCGCTCGCGCAGACGGTGCTGAACCCGCGCCGGGATGCCGACGGAGAGCCTGCGATCGTACTCTGTCCGAACCCGTTCTACCAAATCTACGAAGGCGCGGCGCTGCTCGGCGGCGCCCAGCCGTACTTCGTCAACAGCGACCCGGCGCGCAACTTCGCGTGCGACTACTCGGCGGTACCCGCCGAAGTCTGGGCGCGCACGCAACTGCTGTACGTCTGCTCGCCGGGCAACCCGACCGGCGCCGTGCTCACGCTCGACGACTGGCGCGAACTGTTCGCGCTGTCGGACCGCTACGGCTTCGTGATCGCGTCGGACGAGTGCTACTCGGAAATCTATTTCGATGAGTCGAAGCCGCCGCTCGGCGGTCTCGAAGCGGCCCACCAGCTCGGCCGCGGCTTCGAGCGCCTCGTGATGCTGTCGAGCCTGTCGAAGCGCTCGAACGTGCCGGGTATGCGCTCGGGCTTCGTCGCCGGCGACGCGTCGATTCTGACGTCGTTCCTGCTGTATCGCACGTACCACGGCGCGGCGCTCTCCACCGTGTACCAGAGCGCGAGCGTGGTCGCGTGGAGCGACGAGACGCACGTGCGCGAGAACCGCGCGAAGTACCTGCAGAAGTTCACCACCGTCACGCCGATGCTCGCCGACGTGCTCGACGTGCGCCTGCCCGACGCCGCGTTCTACCTGTGGGCCAATGTCGAGCGCACCGGCCTCACGGACACCGAGTTCGCCCAGCGCCTCTACGCCGACTATAATGTGACGGTTCTGCCGGGCTCGTTCCTCGCGCGCACCGCGCACGGCGTGAACCCCGGCCGCAATTTCGTGCGCCTCGCGCTCGTCGCCGACGTCGACGAATGCACGGCAGGCGCGCAGCGGATCGTCGAATTCTGCCGGTCTCTCGCTGCGGCTTGAGCCGCACCCGAGCCGCACCGCATCCCCGTCTCCAGACTTCAACCCTTCAGAAAATCACGCATATGTCGCAACAACTTCAGAGCATCATCGATACCGCCTGGGACAACCGCGCCGAGCTGTCGCCGAAAGCCGCGCCGGCCGAAGTGCGCGAAGCCGTCGCCCACGCGATCGAGCAACTCGATAAGGGCGCGCTGCGCGTCGCCGAAAAGAAGGACGGCGACTGGGTCGTCAACCAGTGGCTGAAGAAGGCCGTGCTGCTGTCGTTCCGTCTGGAAGACAACGCGCCGATGCCGGCCGGCGGCTACAGCCAGTTCTACGACAAGGTGCCGTCGAAGTTCGCCAACTACACCGCTGAAGACTTCGCCGCCGGCGGCTTCCGCGTGGTGCCGCCCGCGATCGCGCGCCGCGGCTCGTTCATCGCGAAGAATGTCGTGCTGATGCCGTCGTACACCAACATCGGCGCGTACGTCGACGAAGGCACGATGGTCGACACGTGGGCCACCGTCGGCTCGTGCGCGCAGATCGGCAAGAACGTGCACCTGTCGGGCGGCGTCGGCATCGGCGGCGTGCTGGAGCCGCTGCAGGCGAACCCCGTCATCATCGAAGACAACTGCTTCATCGGCGCGCGCTCGGAAGTCGTCGAAGGCGTGATCGTCGAGGAAAACTCGGTGATCTCGATGGGCGTGTACCTCGGCCAGAGCACCAAGATTTACGACCGCGAAACCGGCGAAGTCACGTACGGCCGCATTCCGGCGGGCTCGGTCGTGGTAGCGGGCAACCTGCCGTCGAAGGACGGCACGCACAGCCTGTACTGCGCGGTCATCGTCAAGAAGGTCGACGCGAAAACGCGCGCGAAGGTCGGCCTGAACGAGTTGCTGCGAGGCGACTGATGGCGCGCGGCACCAAAACCGTCGTCTACGGCATTCCGAACTGCGACACCGTGAAGAAGGCACGTGTGTGGCTCGAAGAGCACGGCGTCGAGTTCGAGTTTCACGACTTCAAGAAGGCCGGCGTGACCGAGCCGCTCGTGCAGGACTGGCTCAAGGACGTCAAGCTCGACGCGCTGCTGAACCGCCGCGGCACGACGTGGCGCGCGCTGTCCGACGACATGAAGGCGGCCGCTGAAACGCAGCCGGGCGCGATCGCACTGATGATCCACAAGCCGTCGGTGATCAAGCGGCCCGTGCTGGTCGTGAACGGGCGCGTGAAGTCGCTCGGTTTTTCCGCCGACGAGTACGCGGCGCTGTTTGCCTGAGCGCCAGACTCAGGCACAAGGCAGTAAGACGCGCGGCCTCGCGTCGCGTCGTTCAAAGGCTGTTGCCGGCTGCGGTGGCTCACCGCGAGCCGGCATTTTTTCATTTCAAAGTGGCTTGTACTGAATCCATGTCCGGCACCCTCGCCCTTACCGAACAACTGATCGCGCGCGCGTCCGTGACGCCTGACGACCAGCATTGCCAGCGTCTGTTGATCGAGCGCCTGGCCGCGCTCGGCTTCGAACACGAGACGATCGAATCCAACGGCGTGACCAACCTGTGGGCCGTCAAGCGCGGCGTCGACGGCACCGCGGGCAAGCTGCTCGCGTTCGCCGGTCACACCGACGTGGTGCCGACCGGCCCGCTCGAACAATGGCACTCGGCGCCGTTCGAGCCGACCCAGCGCGACGGCAAGCTGTACGGCCGCGGCGCGGCGGACATGAAGGCATCGATCGCCGGCTTCGTCGTCGCGAGCGAGGAGTTCGTCGCGGCCAACCCTCGGCACCGCGGCTCGATCGCGTTCCTGATCACGAGCGACGAGGAAGGTCCCGCCACCGACGGCACCGTCAAGGTCGTCGAAGCATTGCAGGAGCGCGGTGAGCGCATGGACTACTGCATCGTGGGCGAGCCGACGTCGAGCGAGCGGTTCGGCGACATGGTCAAGAACGGCCGGCGCGGGTCGATGTCGGGCAAGCTGATCGTCAAGGGCGTGCAAGGCCATATCGCTTATCCGCATCTGGCGAAGAATCCGGTGCACCTGCTCGCGCCCGCGCTCGCCGAACTCGTCGCCGAGCGCTGGGACGAAGGCAACGAATATTTCCCGCCGACCACCTGGCAGGTGTCGAACCTCCACAGCGGCGCCGGCGCGACCAACGTGATCCCCGGCCATGCTGACGTGATGTTCAACTTCCGCTTCTCGACCGCGAGCACCGTCGAAGGCCTGCAAAAACGCGTGCATGCGATTCTCGACAAACACGGCCTCGAATACGAACTGCATTGGACCGTGAGCGGCCTGCCGTTTCTCACCGCGCGGGGCGAGCTGTCGAGCGCGCTCGCGCAGGCGATCAAGGACGAGACCGGCGTGGACACCGAGCTGTCGACCACCGGCGGCACGTCGGACGGCCGCTTCATCGCGCGCATCTGCAAGCAGGTGATCGAGTTCGGTCCGCTTAACGCGAGCATCCACAAGATCGACGAACATATCGAAGTCGCCCATATCGAGCCGCTGAAGAACGTGTATCGTCGCGTGCTCGAACAACTGATCGCATAACCAGGAACCTTGCGATGACGCTTCCTTTTTGCACCGTCCGCGACCTGCTGCGTTATGCAGTGTCGCGTTTTAGCGAGGCCAAGCTGTCTTTCGGCCACGGCTCGGCCAATGCCTACGACGAAGCCGCCTATCTGATCCTGCACACGCTGCACCTGCCGCTCGACCTGCTCGAGCCGTTTCTCGATGCGCGCCTGACCACGGCCGAAATCGAGGCGGTGCTGAACGTGATCGAGCGACGCGCGGCCGAACGTGTGCCGGCCGCGTACATCACGCAGGAAGCGTGGATGCACGGCTATCACTTTTACGTCGACGAGCGCGTGATCGTGCCGCGCTCGTTCATCGGCGAGCTGCTGCAGGACGGCCTGCAGCCGTACGTCGAGGACCCCGAGCAGGTCGGCGCGGTGCTCGAGCTGTGCACCGGCTCCGGTTGTCTCGCGATCCTCGCCGCCCACGCGTTCCCGAACGCCGACGTCGACGCGGTCGATCTGTCCGCGCCCGCGCTCGAAGTCGCGACGCGCAACGTGCTCGACTACCACCTCGACGACCGCATCGCGCTGTTCGAAGGCGATCTGTACGCGCCGCTCGCCGAGCGCCGCTACGACGTGATCATCAGCAACCCGCCGTACGTAAACGCGAAGTCGATGCAGGAGTTGCCGGCCGAATACAAGCACGAGCCGGAGATGGCACTCGCGGGTGGCGCGGACGGCATGGACATCGTGCGCCGGATCATTGCCGACGCGCGCAACTGGCTGACCGAAGACGGCGTGCTCGTCATCGAGATCGGCAATGAACGCGAGCACGTCGAGGCGGCGTTCGGCGGTCTGGACCTCGTGTGGCTGTCCACCAGCGCCGGCGACGACAACGTGTTCCTGATTCAGGCCAGCGACTTGCCGGTCTGAGTGCGGCGTGCTGTCCGTTTGATCGCGCGACGCGCGCGGCGCCGCTTGCAGCGGATTTCGCAAGTGACGCGCGCGCCGCGCGCCGCAGCACACACGGTTTATTCGTACGAGTTTTTGCGCTATTTTTTAGCGCGGGTTTTTAGCCCGTTTTTGGCGCTTTCCAAGGCGCCGCAGCCGCAGTCTGAATTCGTTGCCCGACGCGTTCGCCGCAGACCACGAAGCGAGCCTGTGCCCGCCTCCGTTTCCTGAATCACGGCGCTTCGCCAACTGTTCGCGAGCTTATGACATTCGACCTGCTTCACGTCGGCCCGCTGGTTCTCCTTGCCCACATTCTCGGCATCATCGCGGCTGCTCACGCGATCCTCCATACCCGCACCTCGCAAGGGGCGATCGCGTGGGCCGTGTCGCTCGTCGCAATGCCTTATCTGACGCTTGTGCCCTACCTGTTCCTTGGCCGCAGCAAGTTCGCCGGCTACGCGGACGCGCGCCGCGTCGAGAACGAGCTGCTGCGCACACGCGCGCATCCGCAGTTGTGGGACACGCACGCGTCGTCGGCCGGGGTGCCGACGCAGCAGCTCGGCTCGCGGCTCGTGCAGTCGCTGACCCGCCTTGGCGGCATGCCATTCCTGCCCGGCAATACCGTGCGCACACTGATCAACGGCACGGCGACTTTCGAGGCGATCTTCGACGCGATCCAGAACGCGCGCCGCTATGTAATCGTGCAGTTCTTCATCGTGCGCGCCGACGCGCTCGGCGACATGCTGAAAGACGCGCTGATCGCGAAAGCGCAACAAGGCGTGCGCGTGTACTTTCTGTATGACAGCATCGGCAGCTTCGATCTGCCGCACCGCTACGTCGCGGCACTGCGCGCGGCCGGCATCGAGATGCAGCCGTTCGCGACGAACCGCCGCTTCGTCAACCGTCTGCAACTGAACTTCCGCAATCACCGCAAGATCGTGGCGGTCGACGGCGAGCGCGCGTTTATTGGCGGTCACAACGTAGGCGTCGAATATCTGGGCGCGAAGCCGCCGCTGTCGCCGTGGCGCGATACGCACATCGAGGTGCGCGGCCCGGCGGTCGCCAGCATCCAGTTCGTTTTTATCGAGGACTGGTACTGGGCCACGCAGCAGTTGCCCGAGTTCGACCTGCCGGCCGCCGAATCAGCCGTCCCATCCGTCGAACAGCACGACGCCCACGACACCATCGAACGCCCCGCTAACAACATGCACTGCATCGTGCTGCCGAGCGGCCCGGCCGACAAACAGGAGACCTGCTCGCTGTTTTTCGTCGAAGCGATCAACGCGGCGCGCGAGCGGATCTGGATCACGACGCCCTACCTCGTGCCCGACGAGGCGGTGTTCGCCGCGCTGCGGCTCGCGGCGCTGCGGGGCGTCGACGTGCGCATCCTGATTCCGAGCCGGCGCGATCACCGCGTGGTGTTCGCGGCGTCGAAGCTATACGCATACGACTCGCTACGCGCGGGCATTCGCATCTTCCGCTATCAGCCGGGTTTCCTGCACCAGAAGGTCGTACTGATCGACAGCAACGCGGCCGCGATCGGCAGCGCCAACCTCGACAACCGCTCGTTCCGTCTGAACTTCGAGATCATGGTGCTGACCGTCGACCGCGGCTTCGCGCTCGAAGTCGAAACGATGCTGCTCGACGACTTCGCCGAGTCGCGCGAAATCGACCGCGACGAGTACCGCAAGTCGAACGCGCTGCGACGCATGCTGATGCACGTCGCGCGGCTCTTTTCGCCGATCCTGTAAAAGCGCTCCTGTTACAGCAGCGCTTCGATATCCTCGGTGATCGCCTCGGGCTTCGTCAGCGGCGCATAGCGCTTGACCACGTTGCCGTCGCGGCCAATCAGAAACTTCGTGAAATTCCACTTGATCGCTTCGAGGCCGAGCAGCCCCGGTGCTTCGATCGTCAGGTAACGGAATAGCGGGTGCGCATTCGGGCCGTTCACGTCGATCTTGTCGAACATCGGGAACGTCACGCCGTAGTTCTTCTCGCAGAAGCTGCCGATCTGCGCGGCGTCGCCCGGCTCCTGCTTGCCGAACTGATTGCACGGAAAGCCGAGCACCGCGAGCCCGCGCGCCGCATAGGCGTCGTACAGCTTCTGCAAGCCTGCGTACTGCGGCGTGAACCCGCATTCGCTCGCGGTATTGACGATCAGCATCACCTTGCCTTGGTACTTCGCGAGACTCGCTTCCTCGCCGCCGAGCGTGCGTGCCGAAAACGAATAGATCGATGTCATGTGCCCTCCCGTGAAAGCCGTCAGTCTATGCCAAAAGCGCTGCCGATACAGTCAGCCGAATGGCCGATGGCGGCTGCGCTCGATGTGACAGCCGGGCGATCGGCGCCGCGCGCCCGGCAACCCGCCGGGCAGTCTAAAATAGCGGTTTTCTTCAGCCGGCCACGTCGTGATCCGCTTCAATCAGTTCAGCCTCGCGCGCGGCACCAAGCCGCTTTTCGAAAACACCACGTTCACGTTGAACCCCGGTGAAAAAGCCGGCCTCGTCGGGGCGAACGGCGCCGGCAAGTCGACGCTGTTCGCCGTGCTGCGCGGCGAGCTGCATGCGGACGGCGGCGATTTCTCGATCCCGCCGACCTGGCGCATCGCCCACGTCGCGCAGGAAACCCCCGCCGTCGACAAAACCGCGCTCGCCTACACGCTCGACGGCGACGCCGCGCTGCGCGACATCGAGGCGCGCATCGCTTCGGCCTCCGCGGCGCACGACGGCGCGGCCGAAGCCGAAGCCCACGCCGCGTTCGCCGACGCCGACGGCTACACCGCGCCGGCTCGCGCCGAAGCGTTGCTGCTCGGCCTCGGCTTCACGCTCGACCAGACCCGTGAGCCGGTCACGAGCTTCTCGGGCGGCTGGCGCATGCGGCTGAATCTCGCGCAGGCGCTGATGTGCCGCTCCGACCTGCTGCTGCTCGACGAACCGACCAACCACCTCGACCTCGACGCGATCGTCTGGCTCGAAGACTGGCTCAATCGCTATGCCGGCACGCTGATCGTGATCTCGCACGACCGCGAGTTTCTCGATTCCGTCTGCAATGTCACGCTGCATCTCGAGAACCAGCAGATCAAGCGCTACGGCGGCAACTACTCGCAATTCGAAGTGCTGCGCGCGCAGCAGATCGCGCTGCAACAGAGCGCGTACGAAAAGCAGCAGCGCACGGTCGCGCATCTGCAGAGCTACATCAACCGCTTCAAGGCACAGGCCACCAAGGCGCGTCAGGCGCAAAGCCGGGTGAAGGCGCTCGAGAAGATGGAGCTGATCGCGCCCGCGCACGTCGCGTCGCCGTTCACGTTCGAGTTCCGTACGCCCGACTCCGCGCCGAATCCGATGATGGTGATGGAAGACGTGCGCTGTGGCTATCACGCCGAAGACGGCAGCGAGATTCCGATCGTCGAGCGCGTGATGCTGTCGATCCAGAACGGTCAGCGCATCGGCCTGCTGGGCGCGAACGGCCAGGGCAAATCCACACTGATCAAAACGCTCGCGGGCACGCTCCAACCGTTGAGCGGCCACGTGCGCGAAGGCAAGGGTTTGCGCATCGGCTACTTCGCGCAGCATCAGCTCGAAACGCTGCGCCCGGACGACACGCCGTTGCAGCACCTCGCGCGCCTCGCACCCGACACCCGCGAGCAGGAGCTGCGCGACTTCCTCGGCAGCTTCAACTTTTCCGGCGACATGGCGACCGCGAAGATCGCGCCGTTCTCGGGCGGCGAGAAGGCACGCCTCGCGCTTGCGCTGATCATCTGGCAGAAGCCGAACCTGCTGCTGCTCGACGAGCCGACCAACCACCTCGATCTCGAAACGCGCCACGCGCTGACGATGGCGCTCGCGCAATTCGAAGGCACGCTGATTCTGGTGTCGCACGACCGCCATCTGCTGCGCGCGACGACCGATCAGTTCATGCTGGTCGCCAAGCATCGTTTGCAGGAATTCGACGGCGATCTCGACGACTATCGCGACTGGCTGCTGCAGCATGCGGCCGAACAGCGCGCGGCGTTGAAGGCGAATGCTTCCGGTGCGTCGGACGCAGCGTCCAGCGGCGCGGCAAATGGCGACGGCAACGTCAATCGCAAGGAGCAGCGTCGCCTCGAAGCGGAAACGCGGCAGAAGCTCGCGCATCTGAAGAAGCCGCTGCAAAGCCGTATTGCGAAGATCGAAAAGGAAATGGACGCGCTCAACGCGGAGAAGACGACGCTCGATACGTTCGTCGCCGATCCCGCGAGTTATGAGCCGGAGCAGAAGAACAAACTGACGGAGGCGATCCGCCGTCAGGCAGACGTGAACGCGCGCCTCGATACGCTCGAAGCCGAATGGCTCGAGACGCACGAGGAACTCGAACAGATCGGCTAGCGGCACGCAACGGCCGGGCCGCGCCGGCATCCACGGGAGCTTGGCTTTGTCATTTGCGAACTCGTCGTCCGCGTCATCGGTGTCTGGACCCGCAGCTGCAACGGCAACCGAGGTGCCGCCACCGTTGCAAGGACTCCGCGTGCTCGACCTCACGCGCCTCTTGCCGGGGCCGGCGGCCGCGCTGCGTCTCGCCGAGCTCGGCGCCGATGTGCTGAAGATCGAGGCGCCCGGCGCGGGCGACCCGACGCGCACGATGATGCAATCGTCGAGCGATCGTGTCGCGGGCCGGCCCGGTGCGTTTTACCGGATGGTCAATCGCGGCAAGCGCGAGACGCGCCTCGACCTCAAATCCGAAGCGGGACGCAACGTGCTGCGCGCGCTCGCGGCCGAAGCCGACGTGCTGATCGAGAGCTTCCGGCCCGGCGTGATGGAGCGACTCGGCCTGGGTTACGCGACGCTCAGCGCAGCCAATCCGCGGCTCGTCTATTGCGCGATCAGCGGATATGGCGCAAGCGGTCCATTTGCGGACCATGCCGGTCACGACCTGAACTACATCGGCTATGCGGGCGTGCTCGATCAACTGGCAAGCCGCGACGGTGCGCCGATCCTGCCGAACTTCCAGATCGCCGATCTGCTCGGTGGCGCCTTGAGCGCGGTCACGCAGATTCTCGCCGCGCTCTGGCATGTCGCGCGAGGCGGCGCGGGCCGCTTCGTCGATGTATCGATGACGCACACGAGCTATGCGCACAACTTCGTCGCGCAGGTCTCGCTGCTCAACGAAGGGGCGGCGCCCGCCGCGGGCAGTGGTCTGTTGAATGGCGGCGTGCCCTGCTACAACCTGTACCGCACGAGCGATGAGCGCTGGCTCGCGGTCGGCGCGCTCGAATTGAAGTTCTGGGAAACGCTGTGCATGGCGCTCGACCGGCCCGAATGGGCGACGCGTCACTGGAGCCTGGGGCAGGCGATCGGCGGTCCCGATGCCTTGGCGCTCATCCGGGAACTCGCTGAGGTGATCGCGACGCGCACGCTCGGCGAATGGGTGGAATCGTTGGAATCGCTCGATTGCTGCGTGTCGCCGGTGCTCACGCCCGCTGAAGCGGCGCAGCATCCGCTGTTCAATCCGCACGCGTATGCGGCGGTGGCCGCGAGCGCCGCCGACTCAGACGACGACGGGGCCTGAACCGCCACCGTCAACGCCGCGTCGCCGTCTGTCGCGGCAACGTTTGACGCGGCGATTTCTCGTCGTCGTACAGCAAGTGCTTGCGACCTTCCACATGGCGGCTGATCGTGGCGCGCACTTCGGCGGCTGTCACGTCTTCGGCCACCACCCGCCGCGAGATCTGCCCGGCGGTGTCGATCCACTCGACGATTCGGCAAGCGCCGCCCCAAGGCTGATGAATCGGTGCGGAGACCCGGCAGCCGCGCACCTGGATGTGGTGGTCGGCAGCGGTTTCATGTGACTGTTTCAAAGCGCGATCCTTTTTCGAGCATCAGAAGGGATGCATATCGTTACAGCTTAGGAAAAAGGCATGGCGGCCAGGTTACAGCCAATATGGCGATATTTACAGGGCATTACGGACCGCAAGCGCACAAAGTACCGGCGAGCCGTCCCCGCCCCCGTCTATTCGAGCGTGCGGACGCGGTCGATGGCCTGTTCGATCCGTTCGACCGCAACGACCTGTAAGCCTTCGATCGGCTGTTTCGGTGCATTGGCCTTCGGAATCACCGCCACCGAGAAGCCGAGCTTGGCCGCTTCCTTCAGGCGTTCCTGACCGCGCGGCGACGGCCGGATTTCGCCGGCGAGGCCGACTTCGCCGAACACGACGAGCCCTTTCGGCAGCGGCTTGTTGCGCATCGACGAATGAATCGCGAGCAGTACCGAGAGGTCTGCGGCGGGCTCGGAGATCTTCACGCCGCCCACCGCGTTCAGGAACACGTCCTGATCGAAACAGGCGATGCCCGCGTGCCGATGCAGCACCGCGAGCAGCATCGCGAGCCGGTTCTGTTCGAGGCCGACCGCGAGGCGGCGCGGATTCGGCGCGTTGGCCGAATCGACGAGCGCCTGCACTTCGACAAGCAACGGCCGCGTGCCCTCCTGCGTGACGAGCACGCAGGACCCCGGCACCGACTGTTCGTGCTGCGACAAAAACAATGCCGACGGATTCGCGACGCCGCGCAAACCACGCTCGGTCATCGCGAACACGCCGAGCTCGTTGACCGCGCCGAAGCGGTTCTTGATCGCGCGCACGAGACGGTACGACGAGTGCGTATCCCCTTCGAAATACAGCACCGTATCGACGATATGTTCGAGCACGCGCGGCCCAGCAAGCGCGCCCTCTTTCGTCACGTGCCCGACCATGATGATCGTGGTGCCCGACTGCTTGGCGATGCGCGTGAGTTGCGCGGCGCACTCGCGCACTTGCGCAACCGAGCCTGGCGCCGATGTCAAAGCATCCGAATAGACGGTCTGGATCGAATCGATCACGGCGACTTCGGGCCGTTGCTCGGTGATCGTCGCCTGAATTTTCTCGAGCTGGATTTCCGCGAGCAATTGTAGTTCGCTCGCCTTCGAGCCAGGTTCGAGCAGTGCGAGCCGTTGCGCGCGCAACGCGATCTGCGCGCCCGATTCTTCGCCGCTGATATAGAGCGCGCGCTTGTCCGCGGCGATTTCCGCGAGCGACTGCAACAGCAGCGTCGATTTACCGATGCCCGGATCGCCGCCAATCAGCACCACGCCGCCCGGCACGAGGCCGCCGCCGAGCACGCGGTCGAATTCGCTGACGCCGGTGGAAAAGCGCGGTACGTCCGACGCGTCGATGTCGGCGAGGCGCCGCACTGGTGTGCTCTTCGCAAGCGACTGGAAACGGTGACCGGACGGCGCCTCGGCGACCGATTCGACGAGCGTGTTCCACGCCTGGCAGGACGGGCATTGACCGGACCACTTCGGCGACTGTCCGCCGCATTCGCCGCAGATGTACAACGTCTTCGCTTTCGCCACGCGTTACTCCGCCCGAACCGGCACACGCGGCGCGACCGCGCACATCAGCTCGTAGCCGATCGTGCCGCAGGCTTGCGCGACGTCGTCGATGGGCAGCGCGGTACCCCACAGTTCCACGCGCGAGCCGACGTTGGCGGTCGGCACCGGGGTCAGGTCGACGGTCAGCATGTCCATCGACACACGTCCAACGATCCGCGTGCGCACGCCATCGACGATCACCGGCGTGCCTTCCGGCGCGACGCGCGGATAGCCATCCGCGTAACCGCACGCAACCACGCCGATGCGCATCGGCCCGCGCGCGGTGAACGTGGACCCGTAGCCGACCGAACTGCCTTCGGCGAGCGTTTGCACGGCGATCAGTTCCGACGCGAGCGTCATCGCGGCCTGCAGGCCGGTGCCGTCGATCGCGGCCGTCACGCCGGACGGCGACGCGCCGTACAGGATGATGCCGGGACGCACCCAGTCGAAATGCGCTTCTGGATGCCACAGCGTCGCGGCCGAATTCGACAGGCTGCGCGCACCGGCGATGCCCTGCGCGCCGCGCTCGAACGCCTCCATCTGATGAGCAATGCCGCGCTCGCCATCGGCATCCGAAAAATGCGTCATCAACGTGATCTGGCCGACCCCTGGGCAGGCGCGCGCGCGTTCCCATGCGGCACGGAATTTTTCGACCGTATAGCCGAGCCGGTTCATGCCGGTGTTCATCTTCAACTGAATATTGACCGGTTTCGACAGGCGCGCCATTTCGAGCATGCGCAGCTGCTCGTCACAATGCAGCGCCGTGGTCAAGCTGTAGCGGTCGATTACGTCGATGTCGGTCGGCCGAAAAAAGCCTTCCAGCAGAAGAATTGGGCCTGCCCAGCCCAATTCACGCAACTTCACCGCTTCTTCGAGGTCCAGCAACCCAAAGCCGTCCGTCGCGCGCAATCCGGGAAACACGCGCGCGAGGCCATGCCCGTAGGCATTAGCCTTGACGACGGCCCAGATTTTCGATTTCGGCGCATAGCGCCGCGCGACTGCGAGGTTATTGGCGAGAGCAGCGGTATGAATCGTGGCGGAAAGGGGGCGCGGCATGGGATTTTTTCGAAAAGACACTTGCGAATCAGCGGCTTACAAGGCGTTTTCAGCGCTCTGCGGCCCGCTGGGCGGTGCGATCAAGGATTCTGCTAGTCTGAATCCATCTATTTTCATGATATAAAGCCGTGCGCACAACCCATTTCGATCGGCATAAGCCCGGACGCATAACAAACGGCCGGGGCGGACGGACCGCAGCGAGGACAGCATCGCATCAGATGAAAAAAGGCTTTTACACCATCATGGCCGCGCAGTTTTTTTCGTCGCTGGCCGACAATGCGCTTCTGATCGCTGCTATCGCACTGCTGAAAGATCTTCACGCTCCGAACTGGATGACGCCGCTGCTCAAGCTGTTTTTTGTGCTGTCGTACGTCGTTCTTGCCGCCTTCGTCGGCGCATTCGCCGACTCCCGTCCGAAAGGACGCGTGATGTTCATCACCAATACGATCAAGGTGGTCGGCTGCATCACGATGCTGGTCGGCGCGCATCCGCTGATTGCGTACGGCATCGTCGGCTTCGGCGCGGCGGCCTACTCGCCCGCCAAATACGGCATTCTCACCGAACTGTTGCCGCCTGACCGGCTGGTCGCCGCGAACGGCTGGATCGAAGGCACCACGGTCGGCTCCATCATTCTCGGCACGGTCCTCGGCGGCGCGCTGATCAGCCCGCACATCGCCGCGCCGATTCTCAAATGGCACGTCCCCACCGTGAACACGCCTGCGGAAGCCGCGATGCTCGTGATCATGGGCATTTACGTGGTCGCCGCGCTATTCAATCTGCGCATTCCCGACACCGGCGCGCGCTATCCGCGCCAGGAACACGGTCCGATCCGTCTGATCACCGATTTCGCCGACTGCTTTCTCGTGCTGTGGCGTGACAAGCTCGGACAGATTTCGCTCGCTGTGACGACGTTGTTCTGGGGCGCGGGCGCGACGCTGCAATTCATCGTGCTGAAATGGGCCGAGGTGTCGTTGGGCATGTCGCTGTCCGAGGCGGCGATCCTGCAGGCGGTGGTCGCGGTGGGCGTCGCGGGCGGCGCGATTTTTGCGGCTTCGCGTGTGCCGTTGAAGAAGTCGCTGTCGGTCTTGCCGGTCGGCATCATGATGGGTATCTCCGTGATGCTGATGGCGTTTTATACGCGCGATCTGTTTCCCCCGCACTGGGGCATTTATTTTGGCCGCATGCACGTGTCGGGCTACCTGATCTTCGCGTATATCTTCCTGATGTTCGTGGGCGGCCTGTCGGGCTTTTTCGTCGTGCCGATGAATGCGCTGCTGCAGCATCGCGGGCACGTGCTGCTGTCGGCAGGCCATTCGATCGCCGTGCAGAACTTCAACGAGAATCTGTCCGTGCTCGTGATGCTGTGCCTGTACGCGGTGCTCGTGTGGCTCGACGTGCCGGTTACCGTCGTGATCGTGCTGTTCGGCACCTTCGTGTGCGTGATGATGTGGCTCGTCATGCGACGCCACCAGGCGAACCAGCGCGCGTTCGATTCGGTCGCGCTGATCGGCGAAGCCAAGCACTGATCAACCGCGCCGGGCCGGCCGCGACACGCACGAGCGCGCCCTTCTTCTTCTTCCTCGCTCGACCATGACTCAAACGATTCCCAATGTGCTGACGATCGCCGGTTCCGATTCCGGCGGCGGCGCCGGCATCCAGGCCGATCTGAAGGCCTTCTCCGCGCTCCGCGCCTATGGCGCGAGCGTGATCACCGCGCTGACCGCGCAGAACACGCGCGGCGTGACCGCGATCCACGCGCCGGACCCGGGGTTCATCACCGCGCAACTCGACGCGGTGTTCGACGACATCCGCATCGACGCGGTGAAGATCGGCATGCTCGCGAACGCGCCGATCGCGCGCGCGGTTGCCGACGCGCTGCGCCGTCACCGGCCCAAACACATCGTGCTCGACACGGTGATGATCTCGAAGAGCAATCACGCGCTATTGCTGCCCGATGCGGTCGCGGTGGTTCGCGACGAACTGCTGCCGCTCGCCGATCTGCTGACGCCGAATCTGCCGGAAGCGGCCGCGTTGCTCGGCACGCAGCCCGCCACCGGCGAAGCCGGCATGGTCGAGCAAGGCGAAGCGCTGCGTGGGCTCGGCGCGCGCGCGGTGCTGATGAAGGGCGGCCATCTGAGCGCGACCGATAGCCCCGACTGGCTCGTGCAGGAAAGCGGCACGCTGCGTCTCGGCGGTCCGCGCGTGCCGGTGAAGAACACGCATGGAACTGGCTGCACGTTGTCGTCGGCGATCGCGGCGTTGATTCCGCAGCGCGACGATCTCGCTAGCGCCGTGGCCGATGCCAAGGTTTATCTAACCGGTGCGCTGCAGGCGAGCGAGCGGCTCGACGTCGGCCACGGCGTGGGGCCGGTGCATCACTTTCATCGGTGGTGGTGAGCGACGCTATTGCTTCGCGTAACGCCGCGCGTGCTCGGGCCAGTCGTCGGGCACGATAAAGCCGCGCGAGCGCTCGAGCAGACGTCCCGTGTTGTCTTCGATGAATCCGGCAACCATCGTCGGGCCGTATTGCGGTGAGATTCGAGCGGCGAGCGCGGTTGCGTCGACATAGCTCGAGTCGTCCGCGCCGGCTTGCATTCGATACTGCGGCGCGAGCCATTCGAGCCGCGGCAACAGCCGCCACTTGTGCGTGTGCGCGCACTCGAAAGCCGGCCAGTCGCGATGCGTAACCCACCAGCCGCGGCCATGCGCGGGATCGAGTTCGGCAGAATCGGTGGGCGTGGCGCCATGCCGGTAAAACAGCCAGCCTTTGACGAACATCTGCGGCGTCCACGCGCCCGTATAGCCCGTCGTTGCAAATTCCTCGCGTGCGCTGAGCGGCAACTGATGATCGAGCAGATGCGCGAGCTTCAGGTCGAAGCGGTCCTTCAGATTGGGGCCGACATAATCGGCGAGACGCACCCCCTCTGCCCCATTCGGATCGCCCGCATGCAGATAGCACTTCACCGCGAGTTCCCAATGCAGTCGCGCGCCCTCGCGTGTGCGCACGAGGAAATCGCATTCACCGAGCGTGCGGCCCGCGTGCCGTAGCGGCACACCCGCTGCGATAAGTTGCGTGCCCGGCCCATGACGAAGGAAAAAGCCCAGCAGGCGTTCGGCGTAGCGGCCAAGACGCGTGATGCGCGTTGCCGCGAGATCCTGATGCAGAGGTTCTGGAGTGGCATCGAGCGCGTGCAGCCAGTCGAGCGTGGCCTGCAATTCCTGCGGTGTGTCGAATGGATCGGCGAGCGCGCCCGCGGGAGGCTGAGGGCGCAACAGATCGGGACTCAGCAGCAGCCAGGCGAGATCGCGGACGGCGGGATCGCGCAGCGCATCGACTGAAGCATCGTCACGCAAACCCAGCAACGTATCTAGAAGCGCCGCGCGGCTGACAGACGCGGCGGACATGCGCGCCGCCGGTCCCTCGGGGATCGTCACTTTGATTCGTTCGACGGCGCGCCGCCGTTCGCGAGCCACGTGGCGCGCGCAAGGCACAGGTCCGTCCATGCCTTGGCCTTGTCGGGCAGGCTACGCAGCAGATAGGCCGGATGATAGGTGACGATCACCGGTACACCCTCGTACGTATGCACGCGGCCGCGCAGCGACGAAATGCTCGCCTCGGTCTTCAGCAGACTTTGCGCGGCGAACCGGCCGAGCGCGACGATCAGCTTCGGCTTCACGAGCGACACCTGGCGTTGCAGATAAGGTTCGCAACGCGCGACCTCATCCGGCTGCGGATTGCGGTTGCCAGGCGGCCGGCACTTGATCACGTTCGCGATATACACGTTGGTGCCGCGCGCGAGCGCGAGCGAATGCAGCATGTTGTCGAGCAGCTTGCCGGCCTGGCCGACGAACGGTTCGCCTTGACGGTCCTCGTTCTCGCCGGGCGCCTCACCGATCAGCATCCAGTCGGCCTCGCGATCGCCAACGCCGAACACCGTGTTCGTGCGCTTCTCGCACAGCCGGCAGGCCTCGCATCCGGCGACGCGCTCGGCGAGCGCGTCCCAGTCGAGCGTGTGGATAGCCGGCAGCGCGGGCGCGTCGCGGCGTGCTTCGGCCGGGGCGGGGGCCGATGCCGTTGGATCGTCGAACCACGCGAAGTCGTCGTCGGGTGGTGCGTCGAAAGTTGGCGGGGCTGAAAAGTCCGGTTGCGGTTGTGATGTCTCGCGGCGCGCGGCGGTTTCGTCGAAGCGCGGTGCGGGTTCACGCGGCGCTTGCTGCGGCTGCGCGTCGGCGGTTGCGCGCAGCGCTTCGCGCGCGGTCTGCGGCGCCGGCTCCGCGCGTCGCTCGTCGTTTGCGTGTTCCCCCAGCGACTGCGACGCATCACCCTGCCCGGCCTCCGCCTCGCGCGCGGCGAGTCCGCGACGCACCCACAGCGGCGCGAGTCCAAATTCTTCGAGCACCGTTTCATGCAGCGCCATCTTCGCCCTCCGTGCCAAACGACAGACGCATCACGATCGCGTCTTCCCGGGCGCGATGCCGCGCCGGATAATAATTTTTGCGCCGGCCGATCGATGCGAAGCCAAAGCGCTCGTACAACCGGATTGCCCGATGATTCGACGGCCGCACCTCGAGCAGCAGCCCGTCGAGCTTCTCCGCGTGCGTGATGCGCACCGCCTCGCGCAGCAGCGCGAGGCCCGCGCCGGCGCCTTGCGCTTGCGGAGCGACGCAAAGATTCAGCAGATGCATTTCATCCACGACCGGCATCAGCACGCAATAGCCGATCAAAGTGCCCGTCACGTGACGCAGACACACGCCGAAATAGCCGTTGCGCAGCGAGTCGCCGAAGTTGCCGCGACTCCACGGAAACTCATACGCTAGCTTCTCGATCGCGGCGACTTCGTCCAGGTCGCTTTCGGTCATCGGCGACATGTAGCGGTCCGTGAGCAGCACGCCGCTCATGGGCGCGCCTCGTCGTGGGACGGCTGGCCAGCCGCGCCGTTGGGCGCACTCTGTGCGGACTGCACGGCGCTATGAGCCGCTTTGGCTGATTTCGCCGCTTTGTCGGCCATGCGCTCGGCGGTCGTCTGCGCGACCTTGTCGCGGATGTACTCGGGCGCGGCCTGATCGGCTGGTACCGTGCGACCCGCATGAAACGCGCGCAGCGCCGCGTACGCGAGCGGTAACGCATGCGGCAACGCCTCGCCATCGACGCGCTGCGCGGCCGCGACCGCCGGCAATCGCTCGCCGAACGCGGCTGCCGCGTTGCCGGCGAGTGTGAACGGTACGTCGGGCAGCGCGATCCGCTCGGGCGCATCGAGCGACGCCGTGTGAACGGTGCGCCATTCGTGTTGCGCGTCGTCCCACGCGTAGTCGGCCCAGTAGATTTCGTCCATGCGCGCGTCGAGCGCCGCCAGCACGCGCGTCGTCGACGGATCGCGCAGGCGGGCGCTCTCCGCGCACGCGAGCAGCGTGCCGATCGGTACGACTGGCAGGTTCAGGCCGAACGCGAGGCCTTGGGCGACACCGGTCGCCGTACGCAGTCCGGTGAACGAACCCGGACCCGAGCCGAACGCGATCGCGTCGCAGTCCGCCAACGTGAGGCCGGCTTCGTCGAACAGTTCGCGGATCGCCGGCAGCAGGCGGGTACTGGACACCGCGCCGGTTTGTTCGTGACGAACCCAGACGCGCGGTTCGGCGTTGGGCTGACCGGCGGCATCGACGGACGCGGACACGAGCGCCGCCGAACAGAATTCGGTCGATGTATCGATTGCAAGGAGCACTGTTTGAGTCATGGACCGTATTGTAATCGGCGCGGTGCGCGTGAATGGTGGTTTGCGCGACCACGCTGCCCCCCTTCGCGGCCGCCCGGTTTGGAATAAGCCCTCGGCCCTGCGGCGGCGGTCAATTGTTATGATTTTCAGCCGATCTCATCTATCCCGCCACGCAGGCCAAACCACCATGACCGATATCAACTCCCAGTTCGAACAAGCCCAGCAGGACGTCAAGCAGTTGCCCGAGCGTCCGGGCAATCTGACGCTGCTGCGTCTGTATGCGCTCTTCAAGCAGGCGAGCGAAGGCGACGTGCACGGCGACAAGCCGGGCTTCACCGACATCGTCGGCAAATACAAGTACGAAGCTTGGGCGGCGCTCAAGGGCACCGCGCAGGACGCTGCGAAGCAGCAATACGTCGAGCTCGTCGAATCGCTGAAGAGCAGCGCCGCGGCCTGAGTCTCCGGCGCGCCAATCTCACTTCCCTACTGCATTCCGGCGCTTTTTTCTGTCGGAATTGCCTGAATGGTGGCGCAGTGCAGCAAAGGCCGCTATAATGCCCCTGCGCTTCACTGCTTCGCCCGTTTTTTCCAACGGTCCTCGCGGCGCAGCGTCCCATAGCGTTTGCTCCAATCCAGTTTAGAACCTGTCCCCTTCTGCCTAGCCCACTACGGGCTCAAGTCCCAGGCTGGCGACCCGCCATGTTGGCATGTCGCATCCGATACAGCTTCTAACGAAAAACTCGCCTTCATTGTCGCGAGTTGCCCCCGTTTTTCGATTTGCTCGCTGCTTTTTTGCTCGCTGAATCCGACGACTTGGGTATGCCGATTGGCGTTGACGTTTTTCATCCGATGAACCACCCAGGATCGTTTTCAAGGATTCACATGACTTTGAGCAACACCCCCAGCAGCCCGTTGAACGCCATCGCCGACGAAGCACTTGGTCTCGCGCCCGCCGCTCCCCCTGCCGCCGCGCAGGCTGACGCCAAGCCGAGCTTCGCGTCGCTCGGCCTGTCCGCGGAAGTCGTCTCCGCGCTGACCGCCGCTGGCTACGAGCACCCCACGCCGGTGCAGCAACGCGCTGTGCCGGCTGGTATCGCCGGCCGCGATCTGCTGGTTTCGAGCCCGACCGGTTCGGGCAAGACCGCCGCCTTCATGCTGCCCGCCATCGAGCGTTTCGCGCAGCTGCAAAAGGCCCAGGCGAGCCAGCCGCGCGAACCGCGCCCGGCCGACGGTGGCCGCGGCCGCCGTCCGCAGCCTGTCGCACGTCCGACCATGCTGGTGCTGACGCCGACCCGCGAACTCGCGATGCAGGTCACGACCGCCGCCGCGACGTACGGCAAGCACCTCAAGCGCCTGCGCACCGTCAGCATTCTCGGCGGCGTCGCTTATGGCCAGCAGCTGATGCTGCTCGCGAAGAACCCTGAAATCCTCGTTGCGACGCCGGGCCGTCTGATCGACCACCTCGAGCGCGGCCGCATCGATCTGTCGCAACTGCAGATCCTCGTGCTCGACGAAGCCGACCGCATGCTCGACATGGGCTTCATCGACGACATCGACACGATCGTCGCCGAGACGCCGGCTACGCGTCAGACCATGCTGTTCTCGGCCACGCTCGACGGCAAGATCGGCTCGCTGACCGGCCGTCTGCTGAAGGACCCGGAGCGTATCGAGATCGTCCAGCGCATGGAGCAGCGCACCAACATCTCGCAAACCGTCCACTACGTCGACGACCGCGATCACAAGGACCGTCTGCTCGACCATCTGCTGCGTGCCGACGGCCTCGATCAGGCGATCGTCTTCACGGCAACCAAGATGGACGCCGACCAGCTGGCAGGCCGTCTGGCCGACGCCGGTTTCGAATCGGCCGCCCTGCACGGCGACCTGCCGCAAGGCGCGCGTAACCGCACGATCCGCGCGCTGCGCGAGCGCCGCGTGCGCGTGCTGGTTGCAACCGACGTCGCCGCTCGCGGTATCGACATCCCGGGCATCACGCACGTGTTCAACTACGACCTGCCGAAGTTCGCCGAAGACTACGTGCACCGTATCGGCCGTACCGGCCGCGCGGGCCGCTCGGGTATCGCGGTGAGCCTCGTGCATCACGCCGAACAGGGCGCGTTGAAGCGCATCGAGCGCTTCGTGCGCACGCCGCTGCCGGTCAACGTCGTCGAAGGCTTCGAGCCGCGCAAGGCGCCGCCTTCGGGCAACGGCCGTCCTGGATTCGGTGGCCGCGGTCGTCCGGGCGGTAACGGCCGCCGCTTCGGCAGCGGCTCGGGCAAGCCGGGCGGCTACGGTGGCTCGCGCAACGGCAACGGCAACGGCAACAGCAACGGCGGCGGCTGGGGCAACAAGTCGGCCGGCGGTTCGCGTGACGGCTACGGCTCGCGCGAAAGCCACGGCGGTTCGCGTGACGGCTATGGTTCGCGCGACGGTTACGGTTCGCGTGACGGTTACGGCGCGCGCCGCAACGACGGTCCCCGTTCGGCACGTCGCGGCAGCTAATCGCTAGCCATCAGACCCGCGGACGGCTTCGCGCCGACCGTGGCATCAGAAGAAACCGGCGCTCAGGCGCCGGTTTTTTTTCGCCTATCGACTGCCCGCCCCAAATTTCACGATGTAAAAAAATTTTTTGCGTCGTAAAAAATCTTGCTGCAAAGCACAAGAAGGACTATTGCAACAGGGAAAATATCGTTTCTCATCGCGAAACGTAGGATTTAACCTATTGATTTCATGAAAAAATAAATATTGGAAAAACGCTTTGGGGCGTCTATTGTGCGTCCATCGATTTGCCTAGACTCTTATATAAGACTTCACGAAACAGAACGCCTCTGCTGGCCCTACGCTTCGAGAAGACAGAGTCACCCATCCTCCATAACTGGCATCGAAGGAGCACATCATGACAATGACCCGCGAACAGCAAGTGCAGCAACTCAGGCAACAATGGGAAACGGACCCGCGTTGGAAGGGTGTCAAGCGCACGTACTCGGCCGAAGACGTGGTGCGTCTGCGCGGCTCGGTGCAACCCGAGCACACGCTCGCAAAGCGCGGCGCCGAAAAGCTGTGGGCCGCAGTGAACAGCGAGCCGTTCGTCAACTCGCTCGGCGCGCTCACCGGCAACCAGGCGATGCAGCAAGTGAAGGCCGGTCTGAAGGCGATCTATCTGTCGGGCTGGCAGGTCGCGGGCGATGCCAACGTCGCCGGTGAAATGTACCCGGACCAATCGCTGTATCCGGCCAACTCGGTGCCGCTCGTCGTCAAGCGCATCAACAACACGCTGACGCGCGCCGACCAGATCCAGTGGTCGGAAGGCAAGAACCCGGGCGATGAAGGCTACGTCGATTACTTCGCCCCGATCGTGGCCGACGCGGAAGCCGGTTTCGGCGGCGTGCTGAACGCGTTCGAACTGATGAAGGCGATGATCGAAGCGGGCGCGTCGGGCGTGCACTTCGAAGACCAGCTCGCCTCGGTCAAGAAGTGCGGCCACATGGGCGGCAAGGTGCTCGTGCCGACCCGCGAAGCCGTCGCGAAGCTGACCGCCGCGCGTCTGGCCGCCGACGTGTCGGGCGTGCCGACCGTGCTGCTCGCTCGCACCGACGCGGAAGCCGCCGACCTCGTGACCTCGGACATCGACGACAACGACCGCCCATTCCTGACCGGTGAGCGCACCGTCGAGGGCTTCTATCGCACGAAGCCGGGCCTCGAACAGGCGATCTCACGTGGCCTCGCGTACGCGCCTTACGCCGACATGATCTGGTGCGAAACCGGCAAGCCGGACCTCGAGTTCGCGAAGAAATTCGCCGACGCGATCCACAAGGAGTACCCGGACCAGCTGCTGTCGTACAACTGCTCGCCGTCGTTCAACTGGAAGAAGAACCTCGACGACGCGACGATCGCGAAGTTCCAGCGCGAGCTCGGCGCAATGGGCTACAAGTTCCAGTTCATCACGCTGGCCGGCTTCCACGCGCTGAACTACTCGATGTTCAACCTCGCGTACGGCTATGCGCGCAACCAGATGACCGCATTCGTCGAAATGCAGCAGGCGGAATTCGCGGCGGCCGAAAAGGGCTTCACCGCGGTCAAGCACCAGCGCGAAGTCGGCACCGGCTACTTCGACGCCGTCACGCAGACGGTCGAGCGCGAAGCATCGACGACCGCGCTGCATGGTTCGACGGAAAACGAGCAGTTCTTCGACAAGAAGGTCGCCTGAGACCAGCCGGTCGGGTCACGCAATCCCGTGGCCTGAACGCAGCAACGATTGGCAAATGTCGAGCGGCACCGTCAGAGTGCCGCCGACACAGGGGGAACCGCGCCGTACCGGATTGGCAGGAGCATTAGTGCGCATGCCAGCGGCCGGGGTCTGAGAGAAGCCAGCACGGCAAGCGTGCGGCGAACCTGAACGCGCCGGCTTCGCCGCCGGTGCGTTTTTTTTGAAGGCCGCGGATGCCGGCACGCCGCCGGCGGCGCAAAGCGAATCAGCGATAGACGATCACAGGAATTTTCGTATGCGTGAGCACGCGCTGCGTTTCACTGCCGATCAACAGGCTTCCGAGCCCACGCCGCCCATGCGACGCCATGAAGATCACGTCGCAGCCGCCCTGCTCGGCCGCTTCGATGATGCCGAGATACGGCGCCGGATGCACGCTCGTGCGGCTCTCGACGTGGACGCCGACGCGGTGGGCCGCATGCTCGACTTCGCGCAGATGCACGCGCGCTTCGCGCTCGCTGCGTTGCAGGAACTCGCCGGGTGGTTCGACCGCGACATCGGAGAACGGCGAGTACGGATATTGCGGCAGACATGCGTACGCGGTCACGCGGGCGCCCACGGCCTGCGCCAGATCGATCGCGCCCGCTATCGCCTTGCGTGAAAGATCTGAACCATCGGTCGGAACCAGGATGTGCCTGAACATGATGCCCTCCGTCGCCGGCAGCGCGCTGCACGGCGTCAGCGTCCAACAAAGCCCAGGGTGCAGGCTGCCCGGAACGATTGTAATGCGTATGAATGCGGGTAATTGCGTCCGTCTGGAGATTGGCGCGTCAGTCCCAGTAACCGGGTTCGCCGTACGTATGCTTGAGAAAGTCCAGAAACAGCCGCACCCGCAGCGGCAGATGACGGCGCTGCGGGAACACCGCGTGGATGCCGATCGGCGGCGCGGCGAATTCGTCGAGCACCGTGACGAGGCGCCCCGCCGCGAGGTCCGCGCCGACTTCCCACCAGGAGCGCCACGCCAGTCCGTGTCCGGCGAGACACCATTCGTGCAGCACCGCGCCGTCCGAGCATTCCATCGTGCCGGACACCTTGATCGACACGACCTTGCCGTCGTGCTGGAACATCCAGCCGCGCTGCTGGTTCGCGCTCGCGCCGAGCGCGAGGCAGTTGTGGCGCGCGAGCTCGGCGAGGCTGTGCGGCGCGCCGCGCCGGTTCAGATACGCGGGCGACGCGACGCACACGCGGCGGTTTTCGGCGAGCTTCAGCGACACCAGCGACGAATCGGGCAACTCGCCGAGCCGCACCGCGCAATCGAAGCCCTCGTTGACGAGATCGACGAGACGATCGGACAGATCGAGCGTGATCGACACGTCCGGATGCGCGACAGTGAATGCGGGCACCAGTGGCGCCACGTGCCGGCGCCCGAAGCCGGCCGGCGCCGACAGCCGCAGATGGCCGCTCGCCTTGACGCCGCCCGCCGACACGCTCGCCTCGGCGTTCTGCATGTCGTGAAGGATGCGCTGGCAGTCTTCGAGAAATGCCGAGCCTTCGAACGTCAACGTGATCTTGCGCGTCGTGCGCACCAAGAGCTTGACGCCGAGGCGCTCCTCGAGCGCGTCGATGCGCCGGCCGATGATCGCGGGAGCGACGCCCTCGGCGAGCGCCGCCGCGGACAGGCTGCCTTTGGCCGCGACGGTGGCGAAGGTCTCGATCTGCTTGAAACGGTCCATGAACGATGCGCGCCGTGCGAACCAATGAAATCGGCGCAAGAGTGAGGGTTGTGTGCGAGATTAGGTATATGAAAGTAAAAGATCAAGTGATCTTTAGCCTATTTTTAGCACCTAAGGTCACCAATACAATCGATCCCGACCTCTGACAGGAGCGCATGGCAATGTCGGCCACAACGACACCCTCACCGCGAGCTGTGATTTTCGACGCCTACGGCACGTTGTTCGACGTGCATTCGGTGATCGCCGCAGCGGAGCAACTATTCCCCGGACACGGCGACGCGCTGTCGCAGCTTTGGCGCCAGAAGCAGATCGAATACACGCAGCTGCGCACGCTCGCCGCGCGCAGCGACGCCCCCGGCGAACACTACCGCCCGTTCTGGGACATCACGCTCGACGCACTGCGCTTCGCCGCGAAAAGACTGCAGCTCACGCTCGGCCGCTCGGCCGAAAAGCGTCTGATGGACGAATACGCGTGCCTATCGGCGTTTCCCGACGCGGTGCCGGTGCTGCGCACGTTGCGCGAGCCCGCTGCCGCGCCGCGTGGCGGGCTCAGACTCGGGCTCGCGATTCTGTCCAACGGCAATCCGCAAATGCTCGACATCGCGGTCAAGAGCGCCGGCATGAGCGCCCTCTTCGATCATGTGCTGTCGGTCGATGCGGTGCGCGCGTACAAACCCGCGCCCGCCGCGTATGCGCTCGGCCCCGATGCGTTCGGCGTGGCCGCGCGCGAGATCGTGTTCGTGTCGGCGAACGGCTGGGACGTCGCGGGCGCGACGTGGTTCGGCTTCACGACGTTCTGGCTGAACCGGCAGAACCTGCCCGTCGAAGAGCTTGGCGTGAGCCCGCATGGCACCGGCGGCGGCATGAACGATCTGCTGGGCTTTCTGCAGACGCTCTCGACGTCGTCGCGCTCGGGCGGCGGCCGTCAACCCAAAACTCATGGCAGTGGCGGCCGCAAGCGCGCCAGCCCGCGCGTATGACGCCCCCTCGCTTTCGGGAACCCACTCCCGTTTTCAACCTGCGCACTTTTGCAATCTGACCGACCAAGGAGAAAACATGGCTAATCCGCTGTCGTTGCCGCAAGGCATGGAAATCACCGGCGACATCAAGCCCGGCTTTGAAGCGATCCTCACCCGCGAAGCGCTGGAACTCGTCGCGGCCTTGCACCGTACGTTCGAGCCGCGTCGTCAGCAGTTGCTGCAGACGCGCGTCGAACGTTCGAAGCAACTCGACGCGGGCGAGCGGCCCGACTTCCTCGCCGCCACGAAGAGCGTGCGCGAAGGCGACTGGAAGATCGCGCCGCTGCCGCAGGATCTGCAGTGCCGGCGCGTCGAGATCACCGGACCTGTCGAGCGCAAGATGATCATCAACGCGCTCAATTCGGGCGCGGACTCCTACATGTCCGACTTCGAGGATTCGAATGCGCCGAGCTGGGACAACCAGATCACCGGTCATATCAATCTGAAGGACGCGGTGCGCCGCACGATCTCGCTCGAACAGAACGGCAAGTCGTACCGGCTCAACGAAAAGACCGCGACGCTGATCGTGCGTCCGCGTGGCTGGCATCTCGACGAGAAACACGTGAAAGTCGACGGCAAGCGCGTGTCGGGTGGCATCTTCGATTTCGCGCTGTACATGGTGCACAACGCGAAGGAGCTGATCGCGCGCGGCTCGGGCCCGTACTTCTATCTGCCGAAGATGGAGAGCCATCTGGAAGCGCGCCTGTGGAACGACATCTTCGTCGCCGCGCAGGAAGCCGTTGGCGTGCCGCGTGGCACGATTCGCGCGACGGTGCTGATCGAGACGATCGTCGCCGCGTTCGAAATGGACGAAATCTTGTACGAGCTGCGCGAACATAGCTCGGGCCTGAACGCGGGCCGCTGGGACTACATCTTCTCCGCGATCAAGAAGTTCAAGAGCGACCGCGACTTCTGCCTCGCCGATCGCTCGCAGATCACGATGACCTCGCCGTTCATGCGGGCGTATGCGCTGCTGTTGCTGAAGACCTGCCATCGCCGCAACGCGCCGGCGATCGGCGGCATGAGCGCGCTGATTCCGATCAAGAACGATGCGGCCGCGAACGACAAGGCGATGGCCGGCGTGCGCTCGGACAAGGCGCGCGACGCCGGCGATGGCTACGACGGCGGCTGGGTCGCGCATCCGGGTCTCGTGCCGGTCGCGATGGAAGAGTTCGCCAAGGTGCTCGGCGACCGGCCGAACCAGATCGACAAGCAGCGCGTCGACGTGCTCGTGACCGCGACCGATCTGCTCGACTTCCGCCCGGAAACGCCGATCACCGAAGCGGGCTTGCGCAACAACATCAACGTCGGCATCCACTACCTCGGTTCGTGGCTCGCGGGCAATGGCTGCGTGCCGATTCACAACCTGATGGAAGACGCGGCCACCGCCGAGATTTCGCGCTCGCAGGTGTGGCAGTGGATCCGCTCGCCGAAGGGCAAGCTCGATGACGGCCGCAAGGTGACGGTCGAACTGGTGCGCGCGCTCGCGGGGCAGGAACTCGACAAGGTCAAACAGACGGTGGGCGGAGATACGAAGCCGTATGAGCGCGCCGCGCAGATCTTCGAGCAGATGTCGACCGCGGAGCAGTTCACCGATTTTCTGACGCTGCCGCTTTACGAAGAGATTTGATGGTGTCGATGACGCGGGCTCGGGCGCCTCGTGCCTGCTCGAGCCTGGCGATCGCATCAGCTTGAATGACGGCGCGCCGCGGACATACGTGGCGCGCTGCTCTATTGGCCGCTTGCGCGCACCGGCTCAGCGCGTGCGCCGATGTTTGACCCAGTCTCCCGAACGAATTTCGGGCAGCCCTTTTACCGCGTTCGGCACAACCGGATAGAAGCGGCAATTCACGACGTTTCCGTCTACTTTGACCATCACCTCGCGGGCCAGAAAACGCTCGTCGACACCCGGATATACGGCTTCGATTTCGTCGAGCACGGCGACGAGCGCATCGTCGATTTCATAGACGTCGCCTACCACGTCGACGCCCGCTTCGTCGACGACGAGACCCGGATAGTCGCCAAAATCGAACAGATGGCCGCGCACCGTGGTGCTGCCGAGCAGGCTTGGCGCGGGGAGGTCGTTGCGCGCGGCGGCTTCGCTGATGTCGTTGGTTTCACCGGCACGCAGCGTGCCATAGACAAAGACGGTCTGCATCGTCGTTGAGTCTCCGTGGTCAGAGGTGAGGTTGGTGGCTCGGGGGCCATCGGGACATTATGCAACGGTGGCCCGACGGCATCAGCAACCAGGCACGATCTACAATGCTTGGAACCCGCGCCGGTGAATGGCCTCGACCGCGTTTCGCCCTTGCCGGCTCCGTTATCCGAATCGACCTTGCCATGCCCTCGTCCGCCGAGTCTAACCCGTTGAGCCGCGTGCGTTTCGCCGACATACCGCCCGAGTTCGCGCCGAACGACACCCATCCGATCCGCGTGCGCTCGCGGCCGATGCCGGCGGGCTGGCATATCGCGCGTCATACGCATGCATGGGCGCAGGTCGCATATGCGTCGCGCGGCGTGCTGCGCGTCGCGACAACGGGCACGACGTGGATGGTGCCGCCATCGCGCGCGATCTGGTTGCCGCCGCATGTCACGCACGAAGTGGTCGCCGTCGAGGATGCGTTCCTGCGCACGCTGTACATCACTGAGAGTACGGTGCCGGCCGGGCTCGATACGCCGCGCGTCGTCGAAGTATCGAACCTGTTGCGCGAGGTGATTGCCGCGCTCGATACGCCTGGCCTGTCCGCCGCACGCGAGCAACTGCTCGGCGCGCTCGCTCTCGATGAACTGACGCGCTCCGAGCCGTTGCCGCTGTCCGTGCCGATGCCCAGCGAAAAGCGCCTGCGCGCGCTGTGCGAGGCCGTGATCGCCGACCCGATGCATGGCGAGCCGCTCGAACAGTGGGCGTCGACGGTCGGCGCGAGCACGCGGACGATCGCGCGGCTGTTTCGTCAGGAGCTGGGGGTGAGTTTTTCGCAGTGGCGTCAGCAGGCGATCCTCGCGCGCGCCATTCCCTTGTTGAGCCAGGGACGGCCGCTGTCGCATGTCGCGCAGGAACTGGGCTATCAGAGCCAAAGCGCCTTCTCCGCGATGTTCCGGCGCGCGTTCGGCGCGAGTCCACGCGCGTTTATCGACCGAGGCGCCGAGCATCGCGCAAGCAACGGCGAGCATGATGATGCGCAAGCGGATGATGAAACGGCACAGGATCAAGCCGGTTCGGCCGATGTTGCCGAGCGGTGAACTTCGATGCGTGGCGGTGCGAGTCGGCGATCCACGCAGACCCGGCCTCAAACCCGCCGCGCCAGATGACGGATTGCGCCTAGCTGCGCGAGCCGCGGCCCGGCGAGCTTATAGCCCTTGCGCTGATAGAGCCGCGCAGCAGGATTATCGACGAACACGCGCAACTGCAACTCGCGCAGCCCCCGCTCGCGCGCCCATTGATGCGAGATGTCGAGAAGAAACGTACCGGCGCCAAGCCGCCGATATCCTTCGGCAATCTGCACGTCGCGGATATGCAGCGAATCACCCTCCTCGGTGATACGCAGCACGCCCATCGGCACCCTATCCACTTCGAGAATGAAATTCTCCGATTCCCGCCAACTGCCGAGAAACAGATCGCTGCGCCAGACCAGATGATGCCGGCGATAATAGCCGCCCATGTTGTTGCGGGTCAGCGCCTCGGCAAACTCGAAATCGTCCATGCTTGCCGTGCGCAGATGAAACGGTGACGGGGCTTCGGTTGGATCGAACATGGCAGGACCGCGAGGATGAGTCGGATCAACGGTAAAACAGGCCGCGCGCGCTGGCAATGGCTGTTTGTCCCGACCTTTCCGCGAGGCGGCCGGCAACGGGCAGCCGAAATAAAAAAAGCCCACTTCTTGTGAAGTGGGCTTTCTCAAATCTGGCGGAGCGGACGGGGCTCGAACCCGCGACCCCCGGCGTGACAGGCCGGTATTCTAACCAACTGAACTACCGCTCCAGATTTTGCATCGCAGTCTGCGAGCCATGCTCACAGCCTGCTGCACCGTTCAAACTTCCAACCGAACGACGCCGATGTTCTGGCGTCCCCTAGGGGATTCGAACCCCTGTACTCACCGTGAAAGGGTGATGTCCTAGGCCTCTAGACGAAGGGGACAACGTACTGCTTACACCTTTAATGAAAAAGCCCGTTCAGGTACGTATGAACGGGCTTTGTCTGGCGGAGTGGACGGGACTCGAACCCGCGACCCCCGGCGTGACAGGCCGGTATTCTAACCGACTGAACTACCACTCCAGTCTTTACACCCTGCTTGCGAGCGTCGGTTAATTCTCTGCAAGCTGCGCTGCTTTACTACTACTCGAATACTAAAGCGACGCTGATGTTTGGCGTCCCCTAGGGGATTCGAACCCCTGTACTCACCGTGAAAGGGTGATGTCCTAGGCCTCTAGACGAAGGGGACAAAATCTTTTCAGATCCGTCTTAATTCGCTTTCGACTTATTCAGCTCGCCCTAACTTTTCAGTTAATTCGCCGAGCTTTTTAACGTCAACTGCGAAGACCGATATTTTAACTACGTTTCAGTGATTTGTGAAGTCTTTTTTTCTACAACTTTCAGACTTCTTAACCACTTTAACTTCTCTCTGCTGTGTTGGTGGAGGTAAGCGGGATCGAACCGCTGACCTCTTGCATGCCATGCAAGCGCTCTCCCAGCTGAGCTATACCCCCGCGCACATCAGAGAAACGAGATTCTAGAGGGCGATCTGCGGTTTGTAAATACCCTTTGAGCAATTACATGCGATTTTTCCGAAGGCGTGCGAAACCCTGTCACGCACGCCCGCAGCTGATCAGCCAAGCGCTGTTTCGATACGGCCAACGACGACGTCGCGACCGAACAGCATGAGCACGCTATCGATCGACGGAGTATGCGTCGTACCCGCCACCAGCAAACGCACCGGCATCGCGAGCTGCGGCATCTTCAGCTTGTGCGCGCCGAGCGTAGCCTTCAGCGCGGCGGCGATCGCCTCCTTGGTCCATTCGACCGTCTTCAATGCAGCGGCCAGATCAGCGAGCGCCGGACGAACCGCGTCGGTCACGTGCTGGGCAAGCGACTCGGCATCGGGTGCCGGCGTGCGATAGAACATCGCGGAGTTCTGCGCAATTTCCTTCACTGTCGACGCACGATCCTTCATCAGGCCCACCACGCCCGTCAAATCCGGACCTTGCGCGAGTGTGGCTTCGTCGATGCCGAGCTCCGCGAAGAACGGTATCGCCAGTTCGGCGAGGCGTGCGTTGTCGGCTTCCTTGATGTAGTGCGCGTTGAGCCAGTTCAGCTTGTCATGGTCGTACTGCGCCGGCGACTTGCCGAGGTGCTCGAGATCGAACCACTCGACGAACTGCTCGCGCGTGAAAATCTCCGCGTCGCCATGCGACCAGCCGAGGCGCGCCAGATAGTTGACGACCGCTTCCGGCAGATACCCTGCATCGCGATAACCCATCACGCTCATCGCGCCGTGGCGCTTGCTCATCTTCTCGCCCTGCTCGTTCAGCACGGTCGGCAGATGTGCATACACCGGCGGCTCGCCGCCGAGCGCGCGCAGAATGTTGATCTGCCGCGGCGTGTTGTTGACGTGGTCGTCGCCGCGGATCACGTGAGTGATGCGCATGTCGAGATCGTCGACGACGACGCAGAAGTTATACGTCGGCGTGCCGTCCGGACGGGCGATCACGAGGTCGTCGAGTTCTTCGTTCGAGATTTCGATGCGGCCTTTCACCGCGTCGTCCCACGCGACCACGCCGGTCAGCGGATTACGAAAGCGCAGCACCGGCGTCACGCCCGCGGGCGGCTCCGGCAGGACCTTGCCCGGCTCCGGGCGCCACGTGCCATCGTAGCGCGGCTTTTCGCCCGCTTCGCGCTGACGCTCGCGCAGCGCGTCGAGCTCTTCGGTCGACATGTAGCACGGGTAGACGAGCCCGGCGTCCTGCATCTGCTTCAGCACTTCGCGGTAACGGTCCATGCGCTGCATCTGGTAGAACGGGCCTTCGTCGAAATCGAGACCAAGCCATGCCATGCCCTCGAGAATCGCGTCGACGGATTCGGTGGTGGAGCGCTCGACGTCGGTGTCCTCGACCCGCAGCACGAAGGTCCCTTTCATCTTGCGCGCGAACGCCCACGGATACAGCGCGGAGCGGATGTTGCCCAGGTGGATGAAGCCGGTGGGACTCGGTGCGAAACGGGTACGAACGGAGGTGGTCATTAGCGGTTACTCGGAAAACAGGCGCCGGCGCTCGAGCGAACATGGCTGCGAAGCGCGGCAGCGAAGCGTGCCCATGCTGCGCGCGATGTCGCGCACGGCCACGAGGGAAATAGATGCAAGAGGCGAATTATACCTTCCGCCCGCGGGTTGCCGCCCTCGTCCGAACGGCCTGAGGCGCATGGGCAAACGGCGTCCGGACACCTGCGCAGGCACCTTCCCTCCGCTCACCGAACTCATCTTGAAAAGACGCGGCCCCAGTTCCGAATACTTCCTCTGCAACGTTTCATTACAGCGGACCGCGCGCGCCGATCGTTTGCATTAAGATGTGCGCGCGCTGATATAAGGGCTTGCCCCGCACATCGATCCGATAGGAACGGGACACTCTCCAGCGCGCGGAATCGCCGCCGGCGATACGCCTGGCCTGACCTCAGCCTGATCGCGGTACGCGCGACGCCGCCTGCGTCGCCCGCGCCGTAGCTGGAGAACTCGTTGAAACCCTCATCCCCAAGTTTGAGCCGCCGCAGCTTTTCGCTGGCGGCCGCATCCGCGGTGCTTGCCGCCTGCACCACGACCAACGGCCAACTCAATGGCGCGCCCATCACCGCGACGCCCGCCGTTGCGCCGCCTGAAAAAGCGCAGCAGAAACCGGTTCGCGTCGCGCTCGCTCTCGGCGGCGGCGCCGCGCGCGGCTTTGCGCACATCGGCGTGATCAAGGCGCTCGAGGCGCGCAATATCCAGATCGACCTGATCGCCGGCACGAGCGCCGGCTCCGTGGTCGGCGCGCTGTACGCGTCGGGCATGAACGGTTTCGCGCTGAACAAGCTCGCGCTGTCGATGGACGAAGCGTCGATCAGCGACTGGGCGATGCCGTTTCGTACGCGCGGCTTCCTGCAGGGCGTCGCGCTGCAGAACTACCTGAACACGACGCTGAACAACCGCCCGATCGAGAAGATGGCGAGGCCCCTCGGCGTAGTCGCGACCGATCTGCAAACCGGCCAGCCGATCCTGTTCCAGCGCGGCAACACCGGCACCGCGGTGCGCGCGTCGTGCAGCGTACCGTCGATTTTCGAGCCGGTGAAGATCGGCGGCCACGAGTATGTGGACGGGGGTCTCGTGAGCCCCGTACCGGCGTCGTTCGCGCGCAAGATGGGCGGGGATTTCGTCATCGCCGTCGATATCTCGCAGCGGCCGGAGACCGGCCTCACCACGAGCTCGTTCGACGTGCTGATGCAGACCTTCACGATCATGGGCCAGACGATCAAGGCCTACGAGCTCGACAAGTACGCCGACGTGGTGATCCGGCCGAATCTCGCGGCGATGAGCGGCAGTGATTTCTCGCAGCGCAACGCGGCGATCCTCGCCGGCGAGGAAGCGGTCGCGAAGATGATGCCCGAATTGCAGCGCAAGCTCGCCGCGCGCCGCATGGGCGCCTGAAAACTTCGTGGCGCACCGTCGCCGTGCGCCACCAAGGCAAAATTCGCGCATCAAATGCAAAAAGCCTGCTTCGAAAGAAGCAGGCTTTTTTATCGCCGGACTCAGCGCGGAATCAGTTATTTCCGCTGATCGTCGCGGTCACGCGCTTGCGCAGATCGTCGGCCTGATACGAGGTCTCGATCCGACGCGCACCCGTGAAGCGCTTTTCCCAGTAGCCGTCGTCCATGTCGTCGACGCGGATCGTGCTGCCGGTGGACGGCGAGTGCACGAACTTGTTGTCGCCGATATAGATGCCGACGTGCGAGAACGTGCGGCGCATCGTATTGAAGAACACCAGATCGCCCGGCTTCAGGTCGCTGACGCGCACCTTCTCGCCCATCCGGCTCATTTCCTCGGCACGACGCGGCAGCGCGAGGCCGAGCGTGTCCTGGAACACGTAGCGCACGAAACCGCTGCAATCAAGCCCTGAATCTGGTGTATTGCCGCCCCAACGGTAGCGAACGCCGATCATGTTCAGCGCGCCGACTACCACGTCACCCGCTTTGCCGGCCATACCGGAAAGGAATGATTTGGCGCCGCTGCTCTCGGTGCTAGCAGCCTTGGGTTGCGGAGTGAGGAGGGAGAGAGGATCCGAGCCGTTGGTGGCCGGATACGAGGCATTCTGATTAAAACCGCTTACTTCATCGGCGAATGCGCCGGGAGCTGCTGCCATCAAGACGCCAATGAACATCCCGGCGACGACGCGCGTGCAAGCCTGGGTGAAGTTTCTGTGCTGCATTGGTCGGTAGTTTTTGCCAAAAAATCAGACGTCTACGAAAAAGTTTGGTCGATACTAGCCAGTAAGTATTTGCGTGTCAAAAGGAATAGAAAAAATCAATCGCGACGCGCACTCAATTGGTGAAACGGTGAAAAATCAACGATCAAGCGCCGCTTTCAGCAGCTTTCGCGTGTAAGGATGCGCCGGTGCCGCAAAAATTTTCTCGACTTCGCCGGTCTCGACGATCGATCCGTTTTGCATCACCACGACGCGGTGCGCCATCGCCCCGATCACCTCCAGATCGTGACTGATGAACACGAAGCCGAGGTTGTACTTGTGCTGCAAACCGGTGAGCAGCTTGAGCACCTGCTGCTGAATCGAGACGTCGAGCGCGCTGGTCGGTTCGTCGAGGATCAGCACGCGCGGCTCGAGTACCAGCGCGCGCGCGATTGCGATGCGCTGCCGCTGCCCGCCCGAAAACTCATGCGGATAGCGATACAGCGCGGTACGGTCGATGCCGACTTCACGCAGCACCGCGAGCACCTTGTCGCGCCGCGCCTGTGGCGTCATCTGCGGCCGATGCAGCGCGAGCCCCTCTCCGACGATCCGCTCGATCGTCTGCCGCGGCGAAAGCGAACTGAAAGGGTCTTGGAAGACAACCTGCATATTCGAGCGCAGCGCGGTCTTTTCTGCGCCGCGATAGCTCGCGAGCGCCCTGCCCTGAAACTGAATCTCGCCGTGCGCGGTGCGCTGCAGACCGAGCAGCGCCATCGCGAGTGTCGACTTGCCCGACCCTGATTCGCCGACGATCCCGAGCGTCTCGCCCTGGCGTACCGACACGTTCGCCGAGTCGACCGCACGAAACCGCCCCGCGCCGAACCAGCCGCGCAGGCCCGGCAGCTTCGTTTTGAAGTCGACCGACACGTCGCGAGCTTCGAGCAGCACCGGCGAAATCGGCAGCACCGGCGCGACCTCGCGCTGCGGCCGGCTGGCGAGCAGCCGCTGGGTATACGGATGGCGCGGCGCCTCGAAGACCTGCTCGACCGTGCCGGTTTCGACCAGCACGCCCCGCTCCATCACCGCGACGCGCTGCGCGAAGTGACGCACCAGGTTCAGGTCGTGCGTGATCAGCAGCACGGCCATGCCGCGCTTTTGCGCTTCGTCGCGCTGCAACTCCAATAGCAGTTCGACGATCTGCGCGCGAATCGTCACGTCGAGCGCAGTGGTCGGCTCGTCGGCGAGCAACAGGCGCGGCCGGCAGGCGAGCGCCATCGCGATCATCGCGCGCTGCCGCTGGCCGCCCGACAGCTGATGCGGATAGCTGTTGACGCGCTTCTCCGGTTCGGTGATGCCGGTGCGCGCAAGCAACGCGACCGCGCGCCGGCACGCCTCGGCCACGCTGACGCCGTCATGCACGACGATCGTCTCGGCAATCTGGTCGCCGATCGTGTACAGCGGGTTGAGCGCGGTCATCGGCTCCTGGAAGATCATCGCGATGTCCGAGCCGCGCAGGCCGCGCATCGAGCGCTCGCTCTTCACGAGCAGATCTTCACCATCGAAGCGGATCGCGCCGCTCACCTGCGCGTCGTTCAGCAGGCGCAGCACCGACAGCGCGGTCACGCTCTTGCCCGAACCCGACTCGCCGACGAGCGCGACGCGCTCGCCGCGCGCGATCGCGAGCGTGACGTCGTCGACCGCCACCGTGTCGCCGAACGCAACGCGCAGATGGTCGAGTTCGAGCAGCGGCATATCCGTCGATGGCGGATCGATTTGCGGCAGCGCGCTCATTGGCCACCTCCGGCGTGTATCGCATCGGAGATACGCGTGTCGAGCGCGTTGCGCAGCGCGTCGCCCATGAAGGTCAATAGCAACAGCATCGCCACCAGCACGCCGAAGGTTGACATGGAGATCCACCATGCGTCGAGATTCGCCTTGCCCTGAGCAAGCAATTCGCCCAAGCTCGGCGTCGGCGGCGGCACGCCGAGGCCGAGGAAGTCGAGACTCGTCAGCGCGAGAATCGCGCTGCTCATGCTGAACGGCAGGAACGTGATGACCGGCGTCAGACTGTTCGGCAACACGTGACGCCACATGATCTGCCAATGCGACAGGCCCATCGCGCGCGCGGCGCGCACATAGTCCTGCTGGCGATTGCGCAGGAATTCGGCGCGCACGTAATCGGACAGGCCGATCCAGTTGAACAGCGACAGCAGCACGATCAGCAACGCGAAGCTGCGCTCGAAGATCGACGAAAAGATGATCAGCAGATAAAGCTGAGGCATCGCGTTCCAGACTTCGATCAAGCGCTGCCCGACGATATCCGTTCGCCCCCCGAAGTAACCTTGCACCGCCCCCGCGACGATGCCGACTATCGTGCTGATCACGGTCAGCACGAGGCCGAACACGACCGACACGCCAAAGCCGTACAGCAGACGCGCGAACAGATCGCGGCCGCGGTCGTCGGTACCGAGCCAGTTTTCGCGCGACGGCGGCGCCGGGTTGGGCGCCTTCGAGAAGTAGTTGAGCGTGTCGTAGTAGTAATGATTCGGCGGATACAGCGCGAAGTTGCCCGGCGCGTCGAAGCGGTGACGGATGTACGGATCGAGGTAATCGGTCGGCGTCGGGAAGTCGCCACCGAAGGTGGTCTCGGCGTAGGTCTTCACGAGAGGAAAATACAGATGACCGTCATAGCGCACGACGACCGGCTTGTCGTTCGACCACAGCGGCCCCACGAGGCTCGCCGCGAACGCGACGACGAAGATGATCAGGCTCCAGTAGCCGAGACGCTGCTGGCGAAACCGCTGCCACACGCGACGCGCCGGCGACGGCGACATCAGTGCGCGCGCGGGTTCGGTGCGTGCCGCCGCATCGGCGGAAAGGCGGGCTCGATTCATCAGCGCTCCAGTTGTTCGAATTGGATGCGGGGATCGACCCACACGTAACACAGGTCGGAGATCAGTCGCGTGACGAGGCCGATCAGCGTGAACAGATACAGCGTGCCGAGCACGACCGGATAGTCGCGCCGCATCACCGATTCATACGACAGCAAGCCGAGCCCGTCGAGAGAGAACAGCGTTTCGATCAGCAGGCTGCCGGTGAAGAACGCGCCGATGAAAGCACCCGGGAAATTGACGATCAGCGGCAGCAGCGCATTACGAAACACGTGCTTCCACAATACGCGCCGCTCGGACAAACCTTTCGCGCGCGCGGTCAGCACGTACTGCTTGCGGATTTCGTCGAGGAATGCGTTTTTCGTCAGCATCGTGACGACCGCGAAGCTGCCCACCACCGACGCCGTGATCGGCAACGTGATATGCCACAGATAGTCGAGGATTTTGCCGATGAGGCTCAGTTGGCCCCAGTTGTCGGACGTGAGGTTGCGCAGCGGAAACAGCTGCAGGAAGGTGCCGCCGCCGAACAGCACGAGCAGCAGCACGCCGAGCACGAAGCCCGGAATCGCGTAGCCGACCAGCACGACGAGGCTCGTCGCGATATCGAAGTGCGAGCCGTTGCGCACCGCCTTCGCGATGCCGAGCGGCACCGATATCAGATAGGTCAGAAAGAACGTCCACAGGCCGATGCTGATCGACACTGGCAGCTTCGACACGATCAGCGACCACACGCTCTGATGCCGGAAATAGCTCTGGCCGAGATCGAAGGTCGCGAAGCGCTTGAGCATCAGCCCGTAGCGTTCGAGCGGCGGCTTGTCGAAGCCGTACAGCTGCTTCAGTTGCGCGATCTGCTGCGCATCGACGCCGCTATGCGAACGCAGCCCGAACGGCGAGGCGCCCTCCGCGCCCTTGCGCAACTCGTGCTGCATCTGCTCGACGGGACCGCCCGGCACGAACTGGATCACGACGAAGGTCAGCGTCAGCACGCCGAGCAGCGTCGGGATCATCAGCAGCAGGCGTTTGAGGATGTAGCTCCACATAGGCGGTGTTCCAGTGCGAACGCGTTGGTGGGGGCGATGGGTCTGCGGATCAGTCGGCGCTGGCCGTGTGCGCATGCGCCTGCGGATCTTCGTACCACCACATCGTCGTGATCCAGCCCTCCGCGCCATAGTACAGCGGCAAAGTCTTCGGCCACGCGAGTCCGCGCTTGTACGCGACGCGATGCGTGCCGCTGTACCAGTGCGGCACCACATAGTAGCCATGCATCAGCAGACGGTCGAGCGCGTGCGCAGCGTCGGTCAGCTGCTCGCGCGTTTGCGCGTGTACGAGCGCGTTCAACACCGCGTCGACGGCCGGCGACTTCAGGCCGATCGCGTTGTCCGAGCCGGGGGTATCGGCGGCCTTGCTGCCGAAGCGGGTGATCTGCTCGGAGCCCGGCACCTGGACGTCGGGCATCCGAATCGTCGTCACGTCGAAATCGAATGCGTCGAGCCGCTTCTGATAGACCGCGAAGTCGGTAGTGCGGAAGTTCACGGTAATGCCGAGCTTCTGCAGATTGCGCGTGAAAGTCGCGATGATCGGCTCCATCGACGAGGCCGAACCCGCGTCGTCGAGTATCTCGAACTGGAACGGCTCGCCCTCGGCGTTGCGCAGCGCGCCGTCGCGATAGGTCCAGCCGGCCTGCTGCAGCAGATCGCGTGCCTCTAGCAGATTCGCGCGCAGCGAGCCGGGCGGATCGGTATCGGCCTGCTTCGGCAGCGGCCCGAATACCGCCGGGTCGAGCTGGGCGCGAAACGGCTCGAGCAGCGCGAGCTCGCCGGGCGACGGCAGCCCCTTCGCCTGCCATCCGGTATTGGCGAAATAGCTATCGATGCGCGTGTACTGGCTGAAAAACAGCTGGCGGTTCAGCCATTGAAAGTCGAGCGCGAGATCGAGCGCCTTGCGCACCCGCACGTCCTGGAACAGCGGCCGGCGCGTGTTCAGGAAAAAGCCCTGCATGCCGGTGCCGTTGTGCTGCGCAAACTCGCGCTTGATCAACTCGCCGCTGTCGAACCTCTTGCCGACGTCACGCCGCACCCAGTTGCGCGCGATGTATTCGACCAGCGCGTCGTACTCGCCCGCCTTGAACGCCTCCAGCCGCGCGGTGCTATCCGCATACAGCTTGTAGACGATGCGATCGAAGTTGTTCATGCCGACGCGCACCGGCAGATCGGCGCCCCAGTAGTTCGGGTCGCGCTTAAACGTGATCGTACGGCCGTTGTCGAAGCTGTCGATCAGATACGGCCCGCTGCCGATCGGCTTTTCGAACGCAAGCTGATCGAACGGAATGCGGCTGCCGTCGGGCTTCAACCCCCACTTGCGCGAGAACACCGGCATGCTGCCTGCGAGCAGCGGCAACTCGCGATTGCGCTCGCGAAACTCGAAGCGCACCGTGGCCGGATCGACGACGACCGCGCCCTTGATCTCGCTGAAAAGCGATGCGAACTGCGGCGCGGCCTGCGGGCTCTTCAGCGTATCGAGCGAGAACTTGACGTCGTCGGCGGTCACGGGCTCGCCGTTCGAAAAGCGCGCGCGGGAATTGATGCGGAACGTGACCGACAGGCCGTCGGGCGCGACGACGATGTCGTCAGCGAGCAGCCCGTAAGCCGACGCGACTTCGTCGCTGCTGCCGATCGTCAGGCTCTCGAACATCAATTCGAGGCCCGGCGCCGCATTGCCGCGCAGCGTGAACGGATTGAACTTGTCGAAGCTCGTCAGACGGCTCGGGTTCGCGAGCACGAGCGTGCCGCCTTTCTGCGCATCGGGATTGACGTAGTCGAAGTGTTTGAAGCCCGCCGGATATTTCGGCTCGCCGTATTGCGCGATCGCATGGACGGCATGCGCATGCGGCGCGGCGAGCAGACTCGCGCACAGCAGCGCGACGGCGAACGCGGCGCGCAAGGGTCCGTGGAGCACGCTGTGTCGAAGTCCCTCAGGCGTTTGAACCCGTCGCGAGCCAGTTGTCATGGAGTCGTGCTGGTAAGTGGGCAGTGGCGATGTGGGGAATTCTACCCAATTAGCTTGCGCGATCCGGCGGGCCACTGCGACGAAACGCATCAGTTATCGATGTTTCAGCGCAGAAAACAAAAACCGCCCTCGAAGGGCGGTTCTGATGTCGCAGCGGCCAGTTAGCGCGCCGCGGTGCCGGCTCAGTGCCAGCCGCGATGCTGGTCGTAGTGACCGCGCCAATAGTCGCCGTGGCCCGGCGGATGGTGGCGATACCAGTCGTCGCGCGCCCAGTAGCGACTGCCATCCCAGTAACGGTCGCCATGCCAGCCGATCACGATCTGCGGACCGCCGTAGTACACGGGAGCCGGCTGATAGACGACGGGAGGCGGCGGAGGCGGCGGCGGTGCGTAGACCGGAGCCGGTACGACGTAGACCGGCGCGGGAATGCCGATATTGACTCCGACGTTGAGCCCCGCGGCCATCGCGGCACCCGATGCAGCCAACGTGAACACCCCGAGCATAAGCGGAACAAGACGAACGGACTTCATTGATCACCTTTGTACGAACATGTTTTGTTGGCGGAAATATAACGCAAGGCAGGAACACGCGTATTTCAACTTTGTAATAACTGATGCTGAAAATCGCCTGACCGGCTGCGGCGTAATGTCTGGTTACATCCGCCATACGGCGCTAAAAAAAACGCTTCCGGCGGGGCCGGCGGCTGAGGTCTGTCAGGCTTACCGCAAACGAACATTTCATGTTCGAAAGAACATTCACGCTCGCATTTCGGATCGCAGTCATCCGATCACCTCTCAAAAATTCTGAGAAAGATTACCAAATTATCTCGAAAAATCAATGAAAAATGCCGCGTGTGCTCTGGTTTTCCCGAATATCTAGCCGGGTTCCAAGTGGTAGGATGACCTCCTTGAAGACCAATAAATGTTCGAATTCGCGCATTTCCGAGCGCCGCCTCGGAGGCAACCGCTCAATGCGCTACGGAGACTGATTTTGAAAACGATCAAGGGATTGCGCTGGTGGATCATCGCCCTCGTTTGCGTTGGGACGATCGTCAACTATCTGTCGCGCAACGCGCTCGGCGTGATGGCGCCCGAGCTGATGAAGCTGCTGCACATGAACACGCGGCAGTACTCGTACGTGGTCGGCGCGTTCCAGGTCGGCTATACGGTGATGCAGCCCGTCTGCGGCCTCATCATCGATCTGATCGGCCTGCGCCTCGGTTTCGCATTGTTCGCGTGCCTGTGGTCGCTGACCGGCGTGTTCCATAGCTTCGCGGGCAGCTGGTTTTCGCTCGCCGCGTTGCGCGGCTTCATGGGTCTGTCCGAAGCGGTCGCGATTCCGGCCGGCATGAAGGTCGTCGCCGAATGGTTTCCCGATCGCGAGAAATCCGTCGCGGTCGGCTATTTCAACGCGGGCACCTCGTTCGGCTCGCTGCTCGCGCCGCCCCTCGTCGTGTTCCTGTCGCTGCGCTACGGCTGGCAGAGCGCGTTTGCAGTGACCGGCGCGCTCGGCTTCTTCTGGGCCGCGGCATGGTTCGTGCTGTACCGCTCGCCCACCGAGCACAAGCGCGTGAGTGACGCCGAGCGCACAGCGATCGTCGAAGGCCAGGCACCGCCCGCGGCCCGCCGCGCGAGCGTGCGTGAAGTACTGGGCACGCGCCGTTTCTGGGCGATCGCGCAGGCACGCTTTTTCGCCGAACCCGCGTGGCAAACGTTTAGCTTCTGGATTCCGCTCTATCTCGCCACGCAGCGTCATATGGATCTGAAGGAAATCGCTCTGTTCGCGTGGCTGCCGTTTCTCGCCGCGGACCTCGGCGGCCTGTTCGGCGGCTATCTGTCGCCGTTCCTGATGAAGCATTTTCGCGTGCCGCTGATCTGGTCGCGTATCTCGGGCGTGGTGCTCGGCGCGCTGATGATGCTCGGCCCGGCGTCGATCGGTCTCGTCGCGTCGCCGTACCAGGCGATCGCCCTCTTCTGCGTCGGCGGCTTCGCGCACCAGATGATCTCGGCGCTCGTCAACACGCTCGCCGCCGACGTATTCGATCCCGGCGAGGTCGGCACCGTCGCCGGCTTCGCGGGCATGGCCGCGTGGATCGGCGGCCTCGGCTTCTCGCTGATGGTCGGCGCGCTCGCCGATTCGATCGGCTACACGCCGCTGTTCGGCGCGCTCGGCGCGTTCGACATCATCGGCGCGGCGCTGCTGATCATCCTGATGCGCGGTGTGCCGCGCCACGGCCGCGCGCGCCGCGCCGACCTGAGCGTCAACACCGCTACCTGACCTCCCTCGAAGACTCGTCATGCGTTCACAGATCAATCTCAAACATCCGCCGCGCTTCGCACTCGCCTCCAACGCTGGCAACCCCGCGGCCAACCCGGTCGTGCTGAGCGCGCAGCCGAATTGCCGCATCGAGCTATTCGTGCTCGCCGAGGACATCATCCGCGTGCTCGTGCTGCCGGACGGCGAAATGCACGGTCCGCGCACGTGGGCGATCGCGCCCGGCGCGGACGACGTGCCGCTCGAAGGCCGCGAGCGCCGCGACCTGAGTGGCTTTACGCCGCCGCCGTTCACGGTGAACGAAGCAGCCGGCCACGTGGCGATCGAAACGGCGCGCGTACGCGTGAGCGTCGCGCTCGAAGGCGGCGCCTGCGCATGGGACATCCTGCACGAAGGCATGTGGCATCGCGTAATGAGCGATCGCAAGACCCAGGCGTACAACTTCGGCTGGTGGGACTCGCGCGTCTATCACTACGTCGAGCGGCGCCGCGACGAAATGTACGTGGGCCTCGGCGAGCGTGCCGGCTCGCTCGATCGCGCGCAGCAAAGCTACGAGATGCGCAACATCGACGCGATGGGCTACAGCGCACGCACCACGGACCCGCTATACAAACACATCCCGTTCTACGTGACGTGGCAGCCGCAGACGTCGACCGGCTTTGGCCTGTTCTACGACACGCTCGCCGATTGCCGCTTCGACATGGGCCGTGAGCTCGACAACTATCACGGTCGCTATCGGCACTTCATCGCCGAGCATGGCGATCTCGACTACTACTTCATCGCGTCGCCCGGCTCGCCGCTCGACGCGGTGCGCCGCTTCACGTGGCTCACCGGACGTCCCGCGTGGATGCCGAAGTGGGGCCTCGGCTACTCGGGCTCGACGATGAGCTACACCGACGCGCCGGACGCACAACAGCAGATGGGCGAATTCATCGAGCGCTGCCGCGAGCACGACGTGCTGTGCGACTCGTTCCATCTGTCATCGGGCTATACGTCGATCGGGCCGAAGCGCTATGTGTTCAACTGGAACCGCGAGAAGTTTCCTGACATCGAAGGCTTCATACAGAGCTATCTCGATCACGGCGTGCGTCTATGCGCGAACATCAAACCGTGTCTGCTGCAGGATCACCCCGCGTTCGACGACGTCGCGCAGGCCGGCCTGTTGATCGAAGCGCGCGATGGCGGGCCCGCATGGGTGCAGTTCTGGGACGAAGTCGGCGCGTATCTCGACTTCACGAATCCCGCGACGATCGACTGGTGGAAGGCGCGCGTGAAGGACGCGCTGCTCGAATATGGCATCGCGGCCACCTGGAACGACAACAACGAGTTCGAGATCTGGTCGCCGCATGCAATTGCGCGCGGCTTTGGCAAGCCGTATCCGGCACATCAGGCTAAGGTGCTGCAAACGCAGCTGATGATGCGCGCGTCGCACGACGCGCAGCGCGAGCATGCGCCCGATATGCGTCCGTTCCTCGTATCGCGCTCGGGCGGCGTGGGCATGCATCGCTATGTACAGACGTGGTCGGGCGACAACTACACGTCGTGGGAAACGCTGCGCTTCAATCTGAAGATGGGCCTCGGGCTCGCGATGTCGGGCGTGTCGAATAGCGGCCATGACATCGGCGGCTTCTCGGGTCCGGCGCCGCAGCCGGAGCTGTTCGCACGCTGGGTCGCGTTCGGCATATTCCTGCCGCGCTTTTCGATTCACTCGTGGAACGACGACGGCACCGTCAACGAGCCGTGGATGCATCTGGAAGTCACGCGGCACGTGGCGGACCTGATCAAGCTGCGCTATCGGCTTATCCCTTACCTGTACGAGCTGCTGTGGCAATCGCATAGCGCGTACGAACCGGTGCTGCGGCCGCTGTTCGCGGAGTTTCCGCGCGATCCGCGCTGCCTCGTCGACGGCGACGACATGATGCTCGGCTCGTCGATGCTGGTCGCGCCGGTGGTCGATCCGGGCCGGAGCACGCGCGACGTGTATCTGCCCGCCGGTTCGCGCTGGGTGTCGTACTGGAGCGGCGAAGCATTCGACGGCGGCCAGACCGTCACACTGCCCGCGCCTATCGAGCGTCCGGTGTTCCTGCTGCGCGAAGGCAGCGTGATTCCGCTCAACATCGCCGAGCAGCATTTCGGCCGCCCCGCCGACGAGCGCGCATTCCTCGCGGTGCCACATGCCGGCGCGGGCACCGCGCAAGGCGGCTCGATCGAGGACGACGGCGAGACCGAAGCCTGGCGCAATGGCGAGCAAGGCCGCTGGAACGTCACGCTGACGGGTGACGCAAACACGTTGCGCGTGACGCTCGAGCGTCCGCAATGGAAGCATCGCACGCAGCTGCAAGTGCGTGTGTTCGTGCCAATGCATGAGACACGCGCGATCGCCTGCACGAACGGCACGCTCGATGCCGACCACACCGCAAACGGCTGGCGCTGCCTGACGATTTCGCTGCCGCACTGACACACAGCACCGACTCGCGCTACTAGGCACTGAACGACACACCGCACCGGCCTGAGGGATCAGGCCGTCCCTTCAGTCTGGAGACGTCCCAATCATGAAAATCAGCCAGCGCGCGCGCACCCGCGCGTTCGTCCTCTGCTGCCTGCCGTTCGCGGGCGCCGCGTTATCGACCAGCGCGTCGGCGCAAAGCAGCGTCGCGTTGTACGGCGTCGTCGACAATGCGTTCGCCTATGCCAGCAACCAGAAGGGGCATTCGAACTTCTACATGAGCCAGGGCAATCTGCAGGCGAGCAAGTTCGGCTTGCTCGGCTCGGAAGATCTCGGCAGTGGCACGAAGGCGATCTTCCGGCTCGAGAGCGGTTTCAATTCGCTGACCGGCGCGCAAAGTACCGCGGGTTACCTGTTCAACCGCCAGGCCTACGTCGGCCTCGCGAACGACCGCTACGGCACCGTGACGCTCGGTCGCCAGTACACGCCCTACTTCCAGATGGTCGGCGCACTCGGACCGACCGGCGTGCTGACCGGCGCGACCGGCGCGCACCCGGGCGATCTCGACGCCCTCGACACGACGCTGCGCTTCAACAATTCGGTTACCTATCTATCACCGACGATCGCGGGCCTGCAGGCAAGTGCGCAGTACGGTCTCGGTGGCGTGCCCGGCAGCGTCGCGAACGGCAGCCTGTTCAGCGCGGCACTGCGCTATGACTTCCAGCCGGTATCGCTCGCAGCCGGCTACGTGAAGCTGAAGGACATCGCGACGAGCGCGGCGCTCGGCAGCTTCGCGATCAACTCGCCGGTCAACAACGGTTATGCGAGCGCGCGCAGCGCGCAGCTGTTCGCCGCGGCGGGCCGCTACACGTGGCACGATCTGATGGTGGGCGTCAACTACTCGAATGTGCAGTACGCGCCGGGCCACGGCTCGCTGTTCTTCGACAAGGCCGTGTTCAACACGTACGGCGCGATCGCGACGTACCGGATCACACCGAGCGTGACCGTCGGCGGCGGCTATAGCTTCACGCAGGCAAGCCAGGCGAATGGCATCACCGACCCGGCGCACTATCATCAGATCTCTCTCGAACAGACCTATAGCCTGTCGACGCGCACCACGCTGTACGCGCTCGAGGCCTATCAGCATGCGGGTGGCAAGTCGCTGATCGCGTCGGGCAGCGGCGTGACCATCGCCGACGCGATCGCGGTGGTCGGCGACTCGCAGAACACGACGCCGTCGTCGGGCCCGTCTCAGTTCGTCGGCATGGTGGGGTTGCGGCACGCGTTCTAAGCGACCCGGGTTCAGAGCGCCATGCAGTGATCAGGATGCCTGCATAACTGGCAGTGAGAGGAAACGAAACAGCGGTCGCCGAAAAACAAAAACCCCGCACAGCCTAGACTCTGCGGGGTTTCACCACCATTGCTGGCGGAGACGGAGGCATCTTTGCTCTGCCCGCAAACCCATGCCGGGAAACAAGTCGGCCTTCCGGCAACTCCGTCACGGCGCGCAAGGGATAAACCGGCCGCAGTGGTCGAAGGTTATCCCCGAGGTCAACCAGCGGCTGGACGCGGTACTTGACTGCATCGCCCGCCGCCTGCTTAAGCCCGAGGTCCTCCTCGAAGCCGGCACGGCCGACGATCGCTTCGACATGGCGCTTCGGATGGCCACGCTGCTGTATTGGAAGACAGTACCGCTTGAGCGTCGCGAGGGTCATGTGATCGACAAGGTGGCGCTGGTGCATATCGCGCACGAAGCGCGGCGGTTGATCAATGCGAATGCCAGGCCATCATCGCGGCTGGAACAAGAGCGGCTCGATGATCTGCGGCGGCGGATCAGCACATTGCCGCAGGATGCCAGATCATTCCGAAAAGTCCCCGGCAATGCAGAAGATACATGGAACAGGTTGGCGGCCGTTTTCGACGAAGACGACAGCGTGGCCATCGACTTCCTCCGAATCGATCATCAGAGTCGCGGGTACGGTCTTGCCGCCGAAGGTGGCTTCACCAGCAAGTTGCTGACGGCAAACGATGGTGTTTCTGTGCGCGTCGGCCCCTCTGCAGGATTCGGAATGATGCACACTGATGTCGAGCGTCATGACGCCGAGTCAACCTTCGACGGGACTCACCGGAAGTCTGTCGGACCAGTTAAACCACGCCCCTAGCCTCGGTATGCCTTTGGTCGATTTCGGAACCGTCAACGCTGACGTCTACGAGTCGGGCTCGATTGATCGTGCGCGGCTCATTCGCAAGGCGGACACCTGCAACACCGCGTCTCTTTCGCGGATATCGAGTTTCGCACCGTTTCCGCGTTCACCAATGCCATCGAGGCACAGAAGGACGAATGGATGCAACTGTTCGAGTATCGCTTCGCTGACGAAAGCAATGCGCGCCAGCGGCAGCTTCTGGCTCGCGCCGAACTTTCCCGGATACTCGGTGAAATTCGGAATAACGCAAGACCGAACCAGGTGTTTTACTTCAGACGGCGGTTGCGCGAGCACGCGGCAAAAGCCCTCGATGCGAATGAGACGCTCGCGTCAGCACTGCGGTCGGCACGCGCATCGCAAGCCGAGCTGGATCAGATCGAAGCGAACTCGGCCGGGATTTCTGGCTACGCCTCAATCGTGGATGGTGACGGAAATCAAGGTCGTCGAACAGGTGTCCGACACAAGCGCACGCGGATGGCTCGCGGGACTCTTCAACATGACAGTGCAACAGTCAGTGGAAGGCGAACATGAACTGCTTGCGCAGACGGTGCCCGCGAGCGCACTGGACGAGTTGGACCGCCGGTTGCCGCGACCCGGCGATGCTGTCGTGCCGCCGTCGCACAGGCGCACGCGCGGTCGGGAGTACGCGAACCGCCCTCCTCCCCCGGTGCCCCGCCGTGCGGTAAACAAGAGTAGATCGGAAAGGAAATTCGACGCGACGCTCGATTGCAATCCTGATTCTTGCGCTGCTTGGTACGGGCAGCAACGCACCTGCAGCGACAGACAGCTGTGAACAAGGACACGGCGAGAAAGCATAAATGCCTGTGCCACTCGCGGTCTGACGCGCGAGCAGGCAAAGCGCCTTGCGCTGCAGGCCAGGTTCCACGAAGGCGTATACTTCGCACCAGGCGTTGACGTTCCGACGGGCAGTGCATGCTAGCCGAAACGATGGCGTGGCGGTTTTGAAGAGCGGCGCGGGCGTCAGGGTGACGCACAGACAAGTTCGCGCAATCAAACTCGACGTCGCCCTCTTTGGGTGGAGTTGAAGTGAAATATGGAAAACTGGGTGTTATGACGAACGACATGTCCATCATTCGCGTCGCACGTGTGTGGCGTTCTCCCCGACGCGGGGGAACGACCTGAACTGCAATCCCACCATGGAAGAGAGGAAGCAATGAAACGCCCAGTAACGGTTGGAGGAGTCACCGCCCCGGACTCCCAACTTGCACACAGAGCGGCGTCCCTGGTCGAAAAGATCCATTCGCCCGCGTTGCTGCATCACGTGTACCGGACATGGTGGTTCGCCGAATTCATCGGAAAAAAACGCGGATTAAAATATGACCGGGAGCTGGTGTATCTCGCAGCCATGTTGCACGACCTCGGACTGACGCCTGAATACGCCGGTGAGCAGCGATTCGAAGTTGACGGCGCAGATGCCGCTAGTCGCTTTCTCGAAACCAACCACTACCCTACCGACAAGGTTGATCTGGTTTGGGATGCGATTGCGCTGCACACGTCAGCAGGAATTGCGGACCGTAAGCAACCAGAAGTTGCACTGATTCATTTCGGCACACATGTCGACATTTTTGGGCTTCGTCTCGACGAAATCACGCCCTCGCTCGTCGACGAAATTCTGGAGCTGTATCCGCGCGCGGGCATGAAGGCGGCGTTCATCGAAGCATTGACCGCGGTGGTAGCCCGCAAGCCTCATACCGCGATTGGCACGGGGCTCGTCGACATCGGACACCGCCACGTGCACGGCTTCTCCTGCCCAAACCTGTGCGATCTCATCGAGCACGCGCCTTTTGATAGCTGACAAGCTTCAGTCGGTATTCACAGCGCACGGGACGATCGGATTGTCCTGGAGCCGATGTTGTGGGCAAGCGGATTGGGATTCCTAGATGGATTCGCCGGTGGTGCTCGCGGCGTCGACGAGCGCTCATGCGAACCTTGATAGCAAGCACACTAGTGCTCCACACGCGCTTGACATTCAGGTCGGCGACGCGTGGCAGCAACTAATGCGCAGTTGGCCGGCAGCTTCGCCGGCGTGAACGAAATGAAGGCGGTTCGTAGCCTTGCGATGATTGGAATCATCTCAGCTGGACTGGGGCGCCTTAAGCAACGCCCGGGCGCTGTCGGCCATCACCAGCAGAGCGCCGGCCAGCATCATGACATCTTTTAGCACCAGCCGTCCCGCCCCCGACAAGTAGGGGAAGCCGTGTTGGGCGTCGCCCAGCGCGGCCACCCAGGCCTCTGGCGTGGTGAACAGAAACGACAGCGTTACGATGGGAGTGAGGAAAGCCAGCACGGCCCCCACGAAACCCAACCGTCGCGAGAAAAGGCCGGCCAGCGTGAGCAGGCCGATCGTGAGCTCCACGGTGCCCAGGCCGTCCGACAAGGAGTAAGTGTTGTTCGACGTCTGCCATGCCCGCTCGGACGGCTTCAGCTCGCCCTCGTGAGTGAAGTGGGTCTTGTACTCCTTCGGGTGTTCGTAGAAGAAGAACATCACCGGGCTGTTCGCCACGAAAGGCGTGATGCTGTCCGCTTCGTAGGGTACGAACTTCAAGGCACCGATCCACAGGAAGACGATGGCAATGGCAATACGCATCAAGTGACTGCCAAAGCGGCTCGAACCTGCAAGCCGGACGAGCAAGGGGCGGAAATAGTGGTCCATGTTCCGTACTCAGGCGTTGGCCTGCTCCTTGTCAGTGGTGTCGAAGGCATCGAGCGCGCGGGTTGAATAAACTATGGCTGCTCCAGCGTTGGCGGCCATTGCGACGCCGAGGGCTTCGGCGATCTCCTCTTTCGTCGCGCCGAACTCGCGGGCGGCGGCGGTATGCACTGCGATGCAGCCGTCGCAGCGCAAGTTGATGGCAACCGCCAGGGCGATGAGCTCGCGCGTCTTGTCGCCGAGATGCTCGGTCTTCTGACCTGCGCCACCTAGGGTGATACAGCCTTTGACCGTGTCCGGGTCGAGCTTGCCGAAGCCGCCGACGCCGCCGACAAGTTGCTGGCGGTACTGTTTCCAGTCGTGCATATGCATGAAATTTTCCTGTTGTGTATAAGTGCAACCATCGTAGCTATCAGAAGGAAATGAGTTATGTCCGCGCGACGCAATTCGAATGCCGAACGGCTCAACGAGCGCGACACTGCGCATTCTGTCAGCCTACCAGCCCGCGACTCGTTGAGCGTCATCGCGCCGCTGTTGCGGGTGCGGCCGGAACTGCAGGAGGTGTGCCGTTTCGCTTCGCAATGGAAGGCCGTGCACGAAGCGGAATCGCCCGGCTGGGCCCAGTTTCATATTGTGACCAAGGGCAGCTGCCGCCTGGAACTGCAATACGGAGAGTGCTTCGAGTTGGAAGCGGGCGAGGTGCTGCTGCTCCCTCATGGCGATGCCCATGTCGTGCGCTCGGTCAGCGGGGACCGCAACCCAGATGCGCGGGTCCGCATCGAATCCAACAACGCAATCAGGATCAAGACCAATACCGCTGACGAAACTGACACCGAGCTGATCTGCGGCCGCCTGCTCTTCGAAGAGGTCTCCAGCAACCTGGTTGTCGCGGCGCTGCCTGGGACCATCCTGCTCCGCTTCGGCACGGACCAGTTGCTGAGCCGTCCGAGTACGCTGGTGCAGATGATCGAACTGGAGCTAAAGTCCGCCCTTCCAGGAGCAGCGGCCATCGCCACCGACCTCGCCAGCGCGCTATTCGTGGTTATGCTGCGCGCTCATTTCGAGCAGGCGCGATCGTCCAGCGATCTGGTAAAGCTACTCGCTACGCCTGCGTCTGCTCGGGCCGTCAATGCGATGTTGAGCGATCCGGCCCACGGCTGGACGTTGGATGAGCTTGCCACTGAGTCGCATGTCTCACGGGCGACTCTGGTGCGCACGTTCCAGAAGGCTGCCGGAATAGCTCCGCTCGCCTTCCTCACGGAAGTACGCCTGGGGCTGGCCCGGCAACGCCTCACCGCCACTGGTGCCTCCCTGATGAAGGTCGCAATGGCGGTCGGTTACGACTCTGAAAGCGCATTTGCGCGGGCCTTCAAGCGACGGTTCGGGACTTCGCCGGGCAAGCTGCGCAGTCTCCATCAGAAGGCGGAGACCTGAAAAGGCATGCGCGTGCATGGTCATGGCCGCCCGTGGACAGCCTGCGGCGCATCGTTCAATGGAGGCTAAACCGGTGCTCGCCCCACGGGTCGAACGTCGCAGAAGACATTGACCGTTCGTCGACGATGCTGCGGGGAATACCGATTCTTCCGCCGATGCGGCGCTTGAGCACCGCCGCCCCCGAAAGAAGATCGTCATGCGCGTGCGTCGCGAGTATCCACTGAACCTCGAGGCGCTTCTTCTCGACGAAAGCGACGAGGCGCTCGATCGAATGCGTGGACGATTGCCCGGATGCGGCATCGAAATCGAGAACTGGATCGATGACGGCGCACGGCGAGCCGTATCCGGCGTGGACAATGTGGCTGATCGTACCGCCCAAAGATCGAAAAATGACTCGACGTACGGAAACATCAACGACACTCCTCTGACATGGCGCCCGGCATTCGATATCCGTCGACGGCCTTCCAGACAAACGAAAGCGTATGCGGGATCGAAGCTGGTGCCATGGTTCATTGTCGGCTTCGTGCGATCAGCAGCGCCATGCGCCGCGGCAACCTCAGTGCGCGTCCGATCCCATAGCTCACGAGGATGGCCGCGAGGACGATCACAACGATGCCCGACAGCAATTTGACGCCACTCTCTTGCAGCGTGGCGGCCGTGAATGATGCACCGAGCAGCATGACGGAGATTTCCAGCAAGGTTTCGCGCTAAACGTTACTCCGCTTGCCCAACGCTCGCCGGGCGTCCAAACGATACGGACCTGCGCGCCCACGAGGATCGCGAGCACGAGTGATTCGAGCCATACATGACCGAACAAACGCGCTTGCAGCGTTTGCAGTAACCATGCGATCACGCACACGCCGATACATAGCGCGACGCCGGGAATCAGTCCAGCAAGGTAACCCGGGCAAACCGGATTCTTGCTACGGGATGTTGGGCGATTTGGGGAAGAGACGACATATCGACACCAGTCGGTTAAATAGAGCGACTAGGCTGTGTGTCGTTCGGCATGCTGAAAAATACAAAATAGGCACCCATGCTCTGACTTTGAGTTATACCCAACTCGTTTCCCAAGACCGGGCACGCCCTTTTAAGATGATCGATTCCTGCAGGAATCAGTTTGTTGTCGCGAGATCCTTTAAAGGAAAACGGAACGCCGCTACCATCGTGGCCATCGCGTGGGAAACCGTCAGTCATGGGATCTCTGGCCATGGATCCGCCACGGCGATTTTCGCGGGCCGTTGCCAATGAATTTCACTCATCTGTTTGCGTTCTACGAAGTTGCCCGCGCCGGCAGCTTGAGCGGCGGCGCTTTGCGCCTGCGGGTGAGCCAGCCCGCTGTTAGCCGCGAGGTCAAGGTACTGGAGGAGCGACTCGGTGTTCTGCTGTTCGACAGGCTACCCCGAGGCGTGGCCCTCACCTATGCATGAAAACTGTTATTCGGTTACGCGGAACGGATATTTACCCTCGCAGAAGCGGTGCGATCCGAATTAAAGGAAGTCGCTGGACTGAGCGCCGGACACCTGAAAATAGGCGCGAGCGCAACACTCGGTGTGTATCTCGTGCCGAAGATGATCGCGGCATTCACTACGCTATATCCGAAGGTCAGCATCGAACTGGCTGTGACCAATACACAGGAAGTCGTAAGCGGCCTCGGCAACGGTGATTTCACGCTTGGTTTCATCGAGGGTCCATATGACGAAGCGCGCCTGCATGCGCAATTTATTGGCTCCGACGAAATCGTGCTCGCAGCCGCGCACGGATATCGGCAAGGCAACGCGCGACTGCTCGCGCGCGATCTTGCAGCACAGATAGTGATCCTGCGCGAACCGGGTTCGGGTACACGAGCGGTAGTCGAATCCGCGTATCAGCGCGCCGGGCTTGAGATGATACCTTCGATATCGGTGAGCGACACCGAGGCCATCAAGCGCATGCTTGTCGCGCAACAGGCCATAGCCTATGTATCCTCGCTCAGTATCGTTGAGGAAATCGCTCGTGGCGAACTCCGCACACTGGAAGTGGCCGACATGCGAATAGAGCGCGCGCTGAATCTGGTCTGGCTCAAGGGGCGTTCGCTTTCGCCATGCAGTCAGGCTTTCTTCGAACTCGCCCTCGAGCATACGGCGGATGCGGAATTCCGATTCCCCGTCACGCCGAAGGTCGCGCACCCGCACCGGAGCGCCGACATTTCCCATGGCCTGGTGGCGCGTGGAACGCCGGCGCATCTTCCGCAAACGTCGCAACCAGGTAGTCCTTGAAGCGACGCACCCTGGAACGAGGAAGACAACCAGTTCGCGCCTTACGGGCATTTCTGAGGAGCACGCCCGGCGCCCGCAGTCTCGCACTCAGCGCGTGCAGCGGCGGAAGCAAGCGAAAAAGGCCAGATTAAGTCGTCGTCCCTATCGTTTCCATGCGAAAACAGTGTTACTTCCTTGGCGGGCTTTTTCATCTTTTTACTGCTGTCTACGATGACGCTCTTCAAGGAGCAATCAGATGGCAAATACGTTGTCCCATGCCGAGCGGCGTATCGCTCAACGTGCGCGGTCGCTGAAAAGTTCGGCGATTCGTGAAATTCTCAAGCTTACCGAACGACCCGAGATAATCTCGTTTGCGGGCGGCGTTCCGTCACCCGCCTCCTTTCCGCTTGCAGCGCTACGCGATGCATCCGCTCGGGCGACACATGCTTCCTGTGCCGACACGTTCCAGTACAGCGCGACCGAAGGCTATGCACCTTTGCGCGAATGGGTCGCGCGTAAGCACTCGACCAGCCAGCACCCCGTCTCGCCGTCGAATGTGCTGATCACGAGCGGCTCCCAGCAAGGGTTTGACCTCATCGGCAAGGTACTCGTCGATCCGCAGAGCGCGGTGCTCGTGGAGCGTCCGACGTATCTCGGCGCGTTGCAGTCGCTCTCGCTGTATGAACCCGAATTCGTAAGCGTGCAGACGGACGAACACGGCATCGTGTCGAACGCGCTCGAATACATCGAACCCGAACGCGCCACGCTGTTGTATCTGCAACCGAACTTCCAGAACCCCACGGGTGCACGTCTGCCGATCCAGCGTCGCAGGAAGATCGCGGAGATTGCGCAGTGCACGGGGCTCATCGTCGTCGAGGACGATCCCTATGCGGCGCTCGCGTTCGATGGCAGACAATTGCCATCCATCCATTCGATGGCGCCCGACAACGTTATTTACCTGGGCTCGTTCTCAAAGGCCCTCGCGCCTGGATTGCGTGTCGGCTACATGATCGTGCCGGACGCGTTCCAGAGAAAATTCGTGCAGGTCAAGCAGGCGGCCGATCTGCATAGCTCGACGCTTTCGCAACGCATCGTCTACGAGACCGTGCGTGACGGTTTTCTCGAAACCCATGTGCCACGACTTGCCAGCTTCTATCGCGAGCAATGCGAAGCGATGCTATCTGCACTCGAAGAGCACATGCCCGAAGGCGTGCACTGGAACGTACCCGAGGGCGGCATGTTCATCTGGCTCGCGCTGCCGCCCGACATCGACAGCGCCGCGCTGCTCGAAGACGCGCTTGCCGTCGACGTCGCATTCGTCCCGGGCGCGCCGTTCTTTGCGCGCGATCCGCTTCACCACTTCCTGCGCCTGTCCTTCGCGACCGTATCGCCGCAGCAGATCGATCGCGGCATCGAACGACTGGCTGCGCTCATCAATGCGCACCCGCTTGCGTTCAAACCCGTGCTCGACCTAAGTCTCGACCGCTGACAACCCGGCTGACTCTATTGTTGCTTGCCCCGCCTTCGAGGCTTTCACGTCAGACCCCGCGCGCCTCGCTGAAGTGGGTGCGTCGTCGCGCGCCGCTTTGAGGACTCTTCGAAATGAGAAAAACCGCAAGATTCAACCCGACGACCGGTTCGCGCAAACGCGATGCTGGATCAATCGCCATACGCTATCTGCCTGCGATGCTGATTCTATTGCTGTTGGCAGTAAATGCGTTCGTCCTTGGCATTGTTGGATAGCTGTGCCCCTCTTCCAGCATCACTGCCTTAGGCAGCGGAGATTGGAGAAGAATCCAGTTGCGTCATTCAATTGATTCGTCAAGGTAGCGCATCGGCGTGGATTCTGGACGATGTCATGGGAGCACAGATTAAATTCGTACGATCAAACATGGCTTCGCACTCCTTCGGCTGATTCGGTGCTCGCCACGCATGTCCTACGGAGACGCGCCTCTCGCGATGCGTCGCCCCCCCAGGCTGCTGCCGGGTCTTCCCCACTTTTCTGTGCCGCCTTGCGACACCAGAGAGCGAGATTTTGCTCGCCCGCGAACAACCAACCGCTTGCATGAGCTTCTCACGCATTTGGAACAGCCCTCACTCCTCACAGATCCAGACGAGCCCAATCGAGGTCGGGCGCATCGACGGTGCGCGGATCGGGGCGCTGCGCGCGAGGATGTCGATGATGATCATCGGTGCACCGCAATGCCGGCAGATGAAGACAGTCGCAAATTGGATGAACGTCTCGTTTGGTGGCGTGTTGACCTCGGGTGCGACGTTCAGCAGATCCCGGACCTTCGCGAGACTGGCGCGGCGCACCGGGTGGGCGAGCAGCCCATAGTGACGGAAACGATGGGACCCGCCGGGCAGCACATGGAGCAGGGAATGAAATGAACGCGTCCCACCCGTGAATGTGAGCGCAAAGGGAGGTGGATTCTCACGGGCCAACGGCATCGATGTGCCCACGTGGAAAATACGAAGTTTCCAGGCAAACCGGAGGATCCGTCGTGAAGCTTACGCCAGTGGGGATTGACATTGCAAAGTCGGTTTTTCAGGTCCACTA